>DATDGF010000019.1:0-116669 GCA_036522195.1 Candidatus Acidiferrum sp.
GTTACTCATCTCGGCCTGCTTGAAAGGAGGACTGAAAGTGCAGTCTCCGCAACCTGAAAAGTCGAAGCCGCCTGTCAAAATGGAGCAGCGCGGGCGCATCCTTGGAATCGGCGGTGTCTTCTTCAAATCCGCTAATCGTGAGCAGATGCGCGAATGGTATTCGAAGCATCTTGGACTCGCTGACAAAGGCGCAGGCGTGATGCTTCCGTGGCGCGAACACGACGACCCGCAAAAGGAACACGTTACAGTTTGGACTGTTTTTCCCACTTCCACTGACTATTTCGATCCCAGCCACGCACCGTTCATGATCAACTACATCGTGGACGATTTGGATGCTTTGCTCGACCGCTTAAAACAAGAGGGAGTAAAGATTGACGCCAAACGAATGAATGAATCCTACGGTCGCTTTGCCTGGATCTATGACCTGGATGGGAATAAGATTGAGCTCTGGCAGCCGCCGTCCGCAAAGCCCTAAGGGCCTTCCACTGCGCTTACTCAATCGGTTTTCTGTAGCTACGGTCCCGTAGTCGTAGAATGGCCGGAAATGCTTTGCGCCTGGTCATCTCAATATCCGCATCGGCCGATTCCGCCCGATCAGTCACCTAGTGTTTACCGATCCCGCTCCCAAATGGTTTGCGTAGGTTATCCGCTTTGCTTGCCCCGACTCTTACGCATCGAATCGCCTCGCATCTCGATGCGATGGGCGTTATGTACGAGCCGGTCGAGGATGCCGTCGGCCAGCGTTGGATCGCCTATCTGTTCGTGCCAGTGGGAGATTGGCAGTTGCGAGGTTAGAATCGTCGAACGCACCTGGTAGCGGTCTTGACCAGGGCGGGCGCGGGACTACCTGAAATTGTCCTGGATTGACCATATCAATCAGAATTCTCTGATGGGCTAATTACAACCGCAGAAGGTTCTGGTTCGATCTGAACCAATCTGGTCAACGTGTTATGGGCTGGTCGTCCGATTTCTACTCTCTTACCCTTGGTATAGATTTCATGGCGAGAATGGCTCCTGTGCCACTCAGTAATCGTTGCGGTGCGATTCATATGCTCGACAATTTTTCGCCAACCACCGCCATTGTAAGCACAAAAACTAATTTCTCCTTGTTGAGTTGCTACGGGGATACTGGAATTAGCGATGGCGGAAAAATCGTAATTGAAAGCGTCTTGGAACCACAGTCCGTTGACGGCCATCACTCTCCAACGACTAGTATAAGAATATGCTTTCTGCGACCAATCGCCGCTACTACCAGCAACACGATAGAAACAATCTTCGAGCAAGCCCCTAACATGCGTGAGATCAAAGCCTAAGGGAGCTTTCTGCTGATCGAAATTGCGCAATACGGACAACCAGACGAGAGCTCTTGTGAAGGCCAGCCCTCTCCCACGATCTGTTATTTCCACGATGTCGCGCATGAATTGTTCAAGATTAAAGAAGGACGGAATGGGGACCGCCACCTTCTTATCCGAATCTATGAGCAAGAGGCTGAAGATTCCGTGATTTGGGTGTGTGTCCGGGAAAAGGCTTCCTACCTCTGCATTCGGGCTTAGGACGTCGCACAAATGAGCGAATATTCCATAGTCTGAGACTGGGAACCAATCGCGCATTGGCCGCCAAGTAGTTGAACCCTGCTCTTGCAGGTCGTAGGCGAGTTGCGAGAGCGGAAAACGTTTCGCGTATCGGTCGTCGCTGGAGATGCGTTCATCTCTACCCGTAAACATGACAGGTTGAAAAAGCACGCCGTGAATCTTGTCGATGTTCTCAATTGCGAAACGGACGATGTCACCAAGCCCGTCGTTGTTGAGGCCGTTGACTACCGTAACTTGGAGAGTGGTTCGCATTCCCGCAGCAGCGATGTTTTCCAACGCCTGCCGCTTCACTTCCATATAGTTTCCAAGCCCGCGATGTTTGTTCTTTTCCTCTGAAACGCCGTCGCACTGGAGGTATACGGCGTGCAATCCAGCCGCCTTCGCCTGGAAAGCAAAGCCTTTGCTTTCAGCAAAACATACACCGTTCGTCGCGACGTGAAGCCTGTGGAAGCCCATGCTTTTCGCGTACTGTAGAGCCTCAAGAAAAATTGGCGAAAGCGTGGGCTCCCCTCCTGAGAAGAGAACGTTGACCTCTCGCCGAGGCTTAAACGAAACTGCATTGTCGAACAGGGCCTTTATGTCTTCCATTTCCAATTCATGAACATAGCTGGTGGCGTTCGCGTCCATGAAGCACGGGGAGCACATCATGTTGCATCGGTTTGTCAGATCGACGATAAAATATGATCCCCGGCCTGAGCTAATGCTGTTGGGACCGTGATTGTGAACATCATGGTCGTGGGCGCATTCAAAATCCCGACCGAAGGCAAGCCGCTCCATCCTTCTGAAAAAATCCGGGTGATTGGATAGTAGGTCTTCAAAGGGGCCATGCCTGTCGCAGACTTTGCGCATAAGGATGCGTCCACCTTCCTCCAATATTTCCGAATCAATGATTCCCGGTCGGTCTCTAAAATCAACAATCGCATTTTCACCACTCAGAACCGCTTCTGCTGCTTCGCGGTTGCAATCAGGGCACAGCGAAGACGTCTTCCTGGGCACACCCAGGTCCATCGCCCTTCGTTGTGCCCCCTTGAGAAGCCGCGCAGGGGCCCACTTTGGTGCGGGCAAGACTCCCTTTGGCAGTACACTGTTAATCCGTTGAAGAAATTTCCAGCCAACATTTGCGATGGTACAAGAGGCGTCGGACTTTGACGTAAACATGGGATACCTCCCTGACGGTGTGCTCACAGGGCAATAGCAACGTCTTGAGAAACAGACTGGACACGAAATCAATACGCGCACAGGTCGGCCCCTGTCAAGTAAAAATGTGATTAGCAAGAACCCGCTCTTGCGTGGAGAAATTGCTGCGGACGGAGCAGGGCCGTACAGGGCAGGAGCTTAGGGCTGGTCTCGGAGCTGACGCTTTACTTTCCGTTGGCAGTAAGAAGTCCAGAGACGATTGTTGTCGCTTCCTTTGGGAATAGCGGTTTGCTTTTATCGCGAGTTAGCGGAATTGGGTGGAAGTTTCGATGAGGATATAGACACCGAGCCAAGAAAGCGAACTACGCTTTAAGAGCGACTCGTCATGCGAGTCCCCGAATGCTTGGTTTGGCGCACCGGAACAACAGGGCCAAGCTGTTAGAATTCCTTCGCCGCTTTTCGAGGATAAAAACCACCAGCGGGTTTTCGCGAGTGAGTGTCGCGGTACTCGTCCAGCTCTACTTCGCTGATCCGCTAATGCGATTGCGGCGGATGGTTCGAATAGGTGGCCAGCTCACGATGGAGTTTGGCGGAGCAGATATCCGGAGCGTCTTGAAAACGCACGCGACGCGAGTTGAATGCCTCGTTCACGATTGCCAGTGTGAATTCGCGGCACGCTGGGAAGATTCCCAATATTCATTGAGCCTTCACCGTTCCGTTTTCTCCAGTGACTTTGTGCTGGTGATTTCTTCCCTGCGTCTGAATGCGGAAGCCAACGAGGCAATCGCCAAGGCTGGCAAGGTGGAAGAGCAGGAAGGCCCGCAGAAGGAAATCGAACGGCAGCAGAAAGAAGCCGCTGACCTCGCAGCCGCCCGGCTAAAGAACCAGAAGACGTTTCGCCCGTAGACTTAGCCTAACGACCTGCTCTGAGAGCCGGGCTGGCAAACGGCTTTCGATAAATTTAGATAGACACAATGTTTTATTTAGGACTGAACGCGTCCAAAGCAACTCAACAATTCCATTTTCCAACCGTGGAGCGATTTCCCGGACTCTGCAGCGCCATTTCATGACACTGTTTCTCCTCCCCGCCGAGCTTTCTCTACGAATCCTTGCTTACCCGATCACAAGAGGGGCGTCTATCGCAACGGGGGTGTAACGTCGGCGCAAGGCCGGCGCATTCACCAGTCAGTTCCTTGAGAGGAGATGGTCACCATATGCGCAAAGTGTCTAAGTTTCTCTTGAGCTTAACAATAGGATTCAGCGTCCTGGCGGGAAATGCCCAGGCGCAATTCAAGAATGGAAGCCAGCCTACCGAACTAAACATCCCTCGAGTCAGTCAGCGCGGGTCTGTGACGCAACGCATCGGACTGACGGACATCACTATTACCTATCACCGCCCGGAGGTGGGAGGACGCGAGATCTGGGGCAAGACGGTCCCCTATGGCAAGGTCTGGCGCGCAGGCGCGAATGAAAATACCACCATCACCTTTGTCGACGACGTCACTGTGGAAGGAAAACCACTTCCTGCAGGTACCTATGGTCTTCATATGATTCCTGACAAAGATCAGTGGATCATCATTTTCTCGAAGAATTCGACTTCCTGGGGCAGCTTCAGCTATGACCAAAAAGAGGATGCTCTGCGCGTGACCGTGAAACCGCATGCCGACGAATCCTTCGATGTGCTGACCTACACATTCGACGACATCAAGCCTGATTCTTCCACCGCGACCCTTCGCTGGGAAAAGATTGCGGTGCCCTTCAACGTGACAGTGGACGTGAAGGCCGTGGTTCTGCGAAGCATCCAGAAGGAGCTGCGCAGCGTCGGCGGATTCACCTGGGCCGGCTACGATGAAGCGGCGCAATGGTGCCTGGACAACAATTACAATCTCGAACAAGCCTTGAAATGGGAAGACACGTCCATTCAAAATGAGGACCGCTTCGAAAACTGGGAAACCAAGTCCCGCATCTACGCGGCGATAGGCCGCAAGGAAGACGCCGCGAAAGCGCTCTCGACCGCCCTCGACAAAGCTACCGCGGTTCAACTCTATGTTTATGCGCGCGGCTTGCAGCGACAAGGAGATGCCAAGCGCGCCTTCGAGCTCTATCCCCAGGTCCCAAAGAAAGATCCGAACAGCTGGATCAGCCATCTGGCGCTCGCGCGAGTCGATTCGAGCACCGGCGACTTCACAGGCGCAGCCAAGGAAATGACCATGGCCATCAATGGGGCGCCTGATGCGACAAAGCCTTTCCTCCAGCCGCTGTTGAAGCGCCTGGAATCCAAGGATGATATCAACAAAAACTAGCACTCTTCTCGATTTGAAGTTTTTTGGAACGGGAAAAACTGAATCTGAACAAAGCGGGGGATGCCTCGCAGTATTCTCAGGGCATCCCTGTCCCGTCTTCTAGGCTGTAATCCCGCCGAAGCACATATATTTTATTTCGAGGAACTCATCCATTCCATACTTGGAGCCTTCGCGACCAAGGCCAGACTCTTTGACTCCGCCAAAAGGAGCGACCTCCGTCGAAATCAGCCCGCTATTGATGCCGACGATTCCGTACTCCAGTGCTTCAGCCACGCGCCAAACGCGAGCGATGTCGCGCCCATAGAAGTATGCAGCCAGCCCAAACTCCGTATCGTTCGCCAGAGCGATCGCTTCCGCTTCCGTCTTGAACCGGAAGAGCGGCGCTACAGGACCAAAGGTCTCTTCCCTTGCAACGGCCATTTGTGGTGTTACGTCTGTAAGAACCGTCGGCTCGAAAAATCTTCCGCCAAGCGCATGCCGGTGTCCGCCAACGAGCACTTTCGCACCCTTGGACTGCGCGTCACGAATATGGCTTTCCACTTTTTGCACGGCTGCATCGTCAATCAGAGGACCTTGCGTGGCGCCTGCTTCCACTCCTGGAGCGGGCTTCAGCGCCTTCACCGCAACGGCAAGTTTCGCCGCAAACGCGTCGTACACTGCGTCCTGCACGAGGACGCGGTTCGTGCATACACAAGTCTGGCCGGTATTGCGGTATTTCGATGCGATAGCACCCTCGACCGCGGCATCCAGGTCCGCGTCCTCAAAAACGATGAACGGCGCATTCCCTCCCAGCTCGAGAGAAAGCTTTTTTACTGTGCCAGCGCACTGAGACATCAGGATCTTTCCAATTTCGGTGGAACCGGTGAACGAAAGCTTGCGTACAATCGGATTCGAAGTCAGTTCCCCGCCAATTTCCGTTGCTGGACCCGTCAGCACATTGAACACACCCTTCGGCACTCCAGCACGTTCCGCCAGCTCTGCGAGCGCGAGCGCCGAAAAAGGCGTCTGCGAAGCGGGCTTCAACACCACCGTGCAACCGGCGCCAAGTGCGGGTCCCGCCTTGCGCGTGATCATTGCCAGAGGAAAGTTCCAAGGCGTGATGCACGCGACCACTCCGATCGGCTGCTTGATGACCACAATTCTCTTGTCCGCTTGATGCTGCGGAATGGTATCGCCATAGACGCGCTTGGCTTCTTCGCCAAACCACTCCAGAAACGCAGCCGCGTAAGCAACTTCCCCATTCGACTCCGCGAGGGGCTTCCCCTGCTCCAGCGTCATCAGCCGCGCAAGATCCTCCTGGTTCTCCATCATCAGGTCGAACCAGCGTCGCAGAACTGCCGCACGTTCCTTGGCTGTTTTCATGCTCCACGCGGGAAATGCGCGGCTGGCCGCTTCGATCGCCTGCCTCGTTTCGGTGGCATCGAGCTTCGGCACTCTTCCAATAATCCCCCCCGTCGCCGGGTTATCGACGTCGATCGTGTGGCCCGAATTTGCCTGGATCCACTGCCCATCCAGATAACACGCTTCGCGGAACAACCGCCCATCTTTGAGTTCGCCGGCGGCGCTTGCGAATTTTGTCGCCATCTCTTGCATTTCAAACTCCTGGGAATTTCAGTTCATTAGATGCCAGCGGCAGTGGTCCGGCACTACGCTTGCGCTCCGGCCTGTGACTATGCGTGAGAAAGCACGGCTTGCTTGCGCTCGGCTACCGAAGCCAGCGCAGCCTCGACCACGTTCAGCCCTTCGTCGAACTGCTCGTCGGTTATAACCAGTGGAACAAGAATGCGAATCACATTGTTGAACGTCCCGGCGGTAATAGTGATGAGGCCGTGTTCGTAGCAGTACTTTGCGATTTCCTTGGTCTCGGAGTCAGCAGGCTCGCGCGTCTGCGCGTTGCGCACCAGTTCGATGGCGCACATTCCGCCTAGGCCTCGAACGTCGCCCACAAATTGCCATTTCTTCTGCCAGCCTCGGGCGCGCTGTTCGAAATGCTTTCCGATTGCCGTGGACCGCGCGAGCAAACCGTCTTTCTCGATCGTTTCGATCGTGGCTAGCGCCGCGGCACATGAGGCTGGGTGCCCACAGTACGTGCCGCCGAGGGCCCCCACGCCGGGCGCGTCCATGATTTCCGCGCGGCCAGTCACCGCGGCGATGGGCATGCCACCGCCCAGCGATTTCGCCATGGTGATCATGTCCGGCTCAATCCCGAAATGTTCCGACGCGAACCATTTGCCGGTGCGCGCGAACCCCGATTGCACTTCGTCCGCGATGAAAAGTATTCCGTGTTTGCGGCAGATATTTTGCAGCAATTGGAAGTAGTCAAGCGGGGGAATAATGAAGCCGCCTTCTCCAAGCACCGGCTCTGCGATCATTGCTGCGACCGATTCGGCCGCCACCACACGATTGAAAGCGTCCTCGAGATAATGCGCAAACGTTTCCGCAGTGGCTGCGGCTTTCCCGCGATAAGGATAGGCAAAGGGAATCCGGTAGATATCGCTGGCAAACGGCTCGAAGCCCGCTTTGTAAGGATGGGTCTTGCTGGTCAGCGACATGGCAAGAAGCGTGCGTCCATGGAAGGCGTCCTCGAAGCAAATCACGGCAGGGCGCTTGGTGTACGCGCGGGCGATTTTGATGGAGTTTTCGATCGCCTCCGCGCCGGAGTTCAGAAGGATTGTCTTCTTCGCAAAATTGCCAGGAGCCAGCGAGTTCAACTTCTCGGCCACCGCGATGTAGCTTTCGTAAGGCGTAACCGCAAAGCAGAGATGCAAATGCTTCTCGAGTTGCTCGCGGATCGCGGATATCACCCGCGGGGAACGGTGCCCGATATTGAGGCAGCCGATGCCGCCGGCGAAATCGATGTAGCGGTTGCCGTCAACATCTTCGATGACCGCGCCATTCGCCCTCGCGGCAAACACCGGCGTGGCATTCGAAGGGCCTCGAGGTATTGCAGCTTCACGGCGCGCCATCAACGCGCGCGAACGTGGCCCCGGAATTTCTGTGTTGATTTGTATTGTCGCCATTTTTGTTTTCCTTGCGTTGAAATCTAGTACCACCCGATCGGCGTCTCGTCCAGATTGACGAAAACCTGCTTGGTTTCGAGATATTCTTCCATTCCCCAGGGACCCAGCTCGCGCCCGAAGCCAGACTGCTTGTAACCACCCCACGGAGCTTCCACGTAAGTCGGCTGCATATGGTTGACCCACACGATGCCCGCGCGCAGCGATTTCACCACACGAAACGCCTTGTAGATATCGCGGGTCCAAACCGCCGCGGCGAGACCGTACGGCGTGTCGTTGGCGATTCGAATGGCTTCCGGCTCGCCTTCGAACGGAATCACGGATGCAACTGGACCGAAAATCTCTTCGCGTGAAATACGCGCATTGTTATCCACGTCGTAGAAAATGGTCGGCTCGACGTAGTAGCCTTTCCCGAACTGCTTTGGTCGCCCGCCGCCAATTGCGACTTTGGCTTCCTTCTTGCCCAGATCAAGATAAGAGCTGACGCGGTCGTATTGTTCCTTGCTAACCAGCGGTCCCATCTTTGTTTCGCGCTCCAACGGTGGCCCCAGCTTGATGCGTTTGGCCTTTTCCGTCATGGATTCCACGAATTTCGAATAGATTTTCTTTTCCACCAGGATGCGGCTGCCCGCGGAGCAGACTTCGCCTTGATTGATGAATATTCCGAACAGCGCCCCATCGACGGCGGCTTCCCAATCCGCACCCTCGAAGAAAATATTCGGCGACTTGCCGCCCAGTTCGAGCGTGACGCGCTTGAGCGTGTCAGCGGCGCTCTTCACGATGATTTTTCCGACCGCGGCGCTTCCCGTAAACGCAATCTTGTCCACACCCGGATGCGCGACCAGCGCAGCTCCCGCGGTTTCCCCAAGACCGTTCACGATATTCACCACACCGGGCAGGAAGCCCAGCTCTTCAAACCAGTTGGCGACTTCCATCATGCTGAGCGGCGTCTGCTCGGCAGGCTTCAGGACGCACGCGCACCCGGCGGCAATCGCCGGCGCAAGTTTCCAGGCGGCCATAACCAGCGGGTAGTTCCACGGAATAATCTGCCCTGTCACTCCCACCGGTTCGCGAAGAGTGAAGCTCAGCGCATTCGCTGGTACCGGATTTACATGGCCCAGAACTTTGTTCGCCAGGCCGGCATAGTATTCGAAACAAGTTGCAGCGTCAGCGATGTCGTATTCCGCTTCGACGATGGGCTTACCCGAATTGCGGCATTCCAGTTCCGCAAGCGGCGCGACGTTCGCCCGAATCTTCTCAGCGAGCTTGTAAAGAAGACGGCCTCTTTCAGCGGCGCTCGTCTGCGGCCAAGGCCCGGAATCAAACGCCGCCCGCGCGGCTTTCACGGCCTGGTCGACATCCGCTGCCGCGCCCGAGGCAACCTGCGCGATCACCTCTTCCGTCGACGGATCGTAGACGGGAAACATCTCGCCCGAAGAACTCTTGACCCACTGTCCGTTGATATAGTTCTGATAAGTTCGAACAACTGTTTTCACGCTGCTCGACATCACTGCCTCCCAAAATCCAAGTCAAAGCGCCGGAGCCGCCGCCAGTTTCCGCGCGGCCTTGCGTCTGCCATAAACGAAAAAGAAAAACGCCGCGAGGCCGATGAAAAACAACGTGCCGCCGAACATCCAGATCTCATAAGACAGGATCGACTTGATCTGCTGTGCCGGAAAAAACACCAGAGCGATTCCCAAAAGCGTGGTCGTGAATCCGCTGAAACCGGCGAGGAGCAATGTCGTTTTGCCGTAACGCCCTCTTGCAAAACTCTCTCTGGAGGCAATCTTCAATAGTGCGCCAAACATATAAAGAAACGGGATCAGTTGAAGCACCACGGCAAGAGACAGCAGCTTCTGAAATGTCTCCTGCACTCCCGCGCCCGTAAAGCAAAAATTGATCACCACCAGAATCAACGACACGGCTGCGTGAACGATGAGCGCGGCGTATGGCGTGGCGTACTTCGGATGGACCTTGCCAAGCCACGACGGCATGTAGGAATCGAGGCCCGCAACAAACGGAATCCGCGCCGATCCCCCAAGCCACGCGGAACCAATTCCCGCGATCGAAATGCTCAACAGGAACGCAAATGGCGCGATGATCCAGTTCACCCCAACCCGGCTCGCCATGTGCCCCACGGCTTGCACAATCCCTTGCAGCACGCTGATGTCATTCTTGGTCACAGCGATCAACAGCGTCAGCGTGGCCCCGATGTAAAGCAACCCCGAGAGAACACCACCCCACGCGACAGCTCCCGGCAACGTTTCTTGCGGATTCTCGATTTCATCGCCCATGATGGAAGCGAGTTCCAGCCCAACCAACCCGAAACAGATCACCCCAAACGAATTCAGCACGAAACGAGGGTTTGCCGGAATCTGAAAATCAGCCGCCGTCACCGTGGTGCCAAACCGCAGCCAAACCGTGATTCCGAGACCAATCAGAACCGCCGCGGCGACTCCCGTTCCGATCGCCCCGAGGTTGTTGAGCCACTTACCGACCCCCAAGCCCACCACGTTCAAGACCACCAGGACCAGCAGCAAAATCAGCGAAGCCGCCAGTGCGAAGGATTTGTTGTCCGCCAGCTTTTCGTGCCCGGGCCCCAGAACGAAGACGGACACGCCTACGAAATAAAGCATCACCGTCGGCACATACATCATGTTGTTCGTCCAGTAGCACCAGCCGGAGAGAAAGCCGTGGAAGTCGCCGAATACTTCCTTAGCCCAGAGATACACGCCACCCTCGCCCGGAAAACGGTGCGCGAGCTCGATGACGGCAATACCCTGCGGCCAGAAGAACAGCAAAAGGGAGATGATCCACAACCAGACCGTGATGCCGCCGTTAGCTGCGATCGACGGAACAACATTCAGATTGAAAACGGCCACAACAAAAAGGAGCACGAGGTCCCAGCGTCCCAAAACCCGCCTCAAGTGTGTTGCTGCTTCCACCTCGGGCGCCGTGGGTGTCGTGATGACCTCGTTCGGCAACGGTGTTTTCTCCTGCGTTTTCTACGGAAGCCGATCAGTGTCCGGCCGCACCGACAAAAGCGAGGCCACGCTCTTGCTGCGCCTTGGCAAGAGCGGACGCGACCTCTTCGAATACAGCAAGATGCTTATCAATATCCGCCTCGGTGTGCTGCACCGAGATCGTCCATTGCTCGTCCCACCAGTAGGGCTGCGCGAGCACGCCGCGGTTCACCATGGCGAACCAGTAGTGCCGCCAAAGATCCACGTCGATCTTGGTCCAATCGCGATAGTTGCGAATCTCCTGCGGATAAAGCATCAGCGCGCCGTTGACCCCCGCGCTCGCCACGTAGGCCGTGAGCCTCGATTTGGCCACGATGCCCCGGTAGCCTTCGGTGAGCTTTTTGCTCAGCTTGCCGACGTGCGCGTAGTTTTCGCGCGTCAGCACTTCACGAAACGTCGCCAGCCCCGCGGCCATTGCCGCGCGATTGGTATTGTACGTGCCGCCATGAAAAACTTTGTGCTGCGAGATCAAGTCCATCACCGCCCGGCTCGATCCAAACGCACCCAACGGCAAGCCGCCGCCGATGGACTTTGCCAGGCAGATCATGTCCGGCTTCACGCCAAAAAAATCACTCGCGCCACCCCACGCAAGCTTCGCGCCGGTCTTCACTTCATCAAAAATCAGCAGCGCGCCATTCTTGGTGCAGATATCCCGCAACCCTTGCAAGAAACCGGCCTGCGGCATGCACAAACCAACGTTCATCAATATCGGCTCAAGAATGATCGCGGCAATCTGCCCGGGATACTGCTTGAAACGATTCTCGACGCTCTTCAGATTGTTGAAACTCGCGACGACAACATTCTCCAGCGCGCTCTTCGGTATGCCACCGCCACCGGGAACAGAATTAGGGGCGTCCGGATCCCCGTACTCTTCGGCCTTCGGCTTGACGCTCACCAGCGCCGTGTCATGCAACCCGTGGTAGGACCCTTCGAATTTCAGAATCTTGTCGCGTCCCGTGGCCGCGCGCGCGATGCGGCAAGCATGCATCGTGACTTCCGTCCCGCTCGATCCAAACCGCACCATATCCACCGGATACCGCGCGCAGATCTCCTCCGCAAGCTCCCATTCCTGCTCATGCGGCATCCCGAAGGTCGTGCCTTCGTGCAACTTCTGCTCAACGGCCTTCACAACGGCGGGATGGCAATGCCCCGCCATCAACGCGCCAAAGCACAGGTTGTGATCCACGTATTCGTTTCCGTCGACATCGTGAATCCGGCCCGCCTTTCCATCCTTTACGAAAATCGGATAAGGCTCATAGTGCCGGTAATTGCTGGCCACGCCGAGCGGGATTCTTTGCAGCGCTCGCTTGTGCGCCGCGGCGGACTTTGGCGTCCGCTTTTCGTACGTCGCGATTTCCTTCTGTAGTCCGTCGTGCATTTGCGTACTCCAAGGTGGGTTAGCCGTTTTCGGTTATCCCGGACAGGTCTGTTCCCTGCGGTCAGTGTGTGCGCGGATAGAGCAGTGTGGCGTTGAGGTTTCGCCAGACTCGTACCATCTTACGCCTTCTCAGTCCCCGGCAAGTCAAGCCCCTTTCTTGCCGGGCGCAGTTGCTGAGTCCTAAATTCCACAACATAGCTCGCTCTTGCGACCAGCGCCATCTAGATTCGTTTCGGACGTTTCTTTACTGCTCCTCAGAAAAGCAGCTTCAGCCCAAACTGGAGCAACCGCGGATCGCGCGTCTTCTGCGGCTGTCCAAAGGTCGTCCCCTGGTTTCCAGAGTTCCCATCGATGCTGTAGAACTGCGTATGGTTGAAAAAGTTGAAAATCTCCGTCCGGAATTCCAGCCTCACCCTTTCTCCAATCGGGGTGTCCTTGAAAATGCCAATATCCCAATTGTTGATCGGCGAATTGCAGCAAACGGTCCGTGGCGCATTCCCGAATGTTCCCTGCGCCACGTTGTTATCGAATTGATTGGGATCGAACCCAAAACCGGTCGTGCGCGGATTTGTCTGCTGTACCGGCCCAAGTAGGTTCGGTTTCCCAGGGCATTCGAATCCCTGGATGCTCCCCTCCAGCTCGCTGTCGTTGCAATTGTTGATCAAAATCGGGAACCCGGTCTGATAGGTGTAAATCCCGGACACTTGCCAGCCGTTCAGCGCCTTGCCGGCAAATCCCTCTTTCTTCGGCACCGGCAAGTCCCAAACGTAGTTGAAAACGAAGCGATGCCGCGCATCGTAAAGCGATGGGCCATACGTCGCATTGAAATTGGTCGGGTTCAAAATCTCCTCGAAGCTCGACGCGTTATCCAGTGACTTGCTGTAGGTGTACGACGCCTGGAACTGCAGCCCATGGGAGAAGCGCTTCTCGAGAAGCGTTTGCAGTGAATTGTAGTTGGAATGCGCTGCTGTGTCCTCGTTGAAGATACTCCCGAAAATGGGTGTCCCGTCGGCGGGGCAGCCGCTCGTCAGCGGAGTTTGACTCAGCGGATTGCAATTTGTCGAAGAGTAAGGACGCAAGCCAACCAAATTAACCGGCGTACCTCCTGGGGCACCCGTGATGGTGCAACCAGTCGGAGTCGGGCCCGAGATGGGGCAAGGAATGTTCGGGCCGCCCGGTGTTGGTCCGCCAATATAAGGCAAATGGAGGACCGCGTTCGGCGGAAGTGTGAATTGATATTGGCTGTCCTCGCCGAATGCGCCACAACTTTGCCCCGCGATCGCATTGATATCGAGACAAGTTTGCGCATTCCCGGCATTCTGATCGTAAATGGCCAGGAGCCTATGCCCCTGCGAACCGACATAGCCAACTTGAAGCAGAATATTGGCCGGCAGTTCGCGCTTTATCGTCAAGTTGTACTGTGCGGAATACTGCGTCCTCATTTTGGTTGGAAATTGTCCAAACAGCAGAATCGATCGATACAGTGACCAGTCCACCGGCTGATTCCGCGGAGGGGTTAGAAAACCGTTGGAAACGTTTGGTTTCGTCGTTCCCTCTTGGGACACAAAGGGCGCATCCAGGAGCGGATTCGAGATGGAGTTACTGATGCCGAATGGCGGTTCGGCAACGAACTGCTCGAGCACCAGTTGTTCAACCGGGTTGTAGAAAAGGCCCCACCCCATGCTGATGCTCGTCTTTCCCGGGCCACCGGTCAGCTGGGCGAGGGTGCCATCTTTCCAGTCGGGACTCCAACTCAGTCCGATTCGGGGTGCGAATGACTTGTAGTAGGTGTTGATCAGACCGCCTGGGACACCTTTGTCGCCCGGCACCACCAGTCCTGTCGGAGTGGTGCCTGTGTTGTTGCAGTCGGGTGCCGGCGGGTTCGGTACCTGAAACTGAGGAAGCTGTCCAAAAGTCGCAACGCTTATCGCGGAGAGTTGACAAGGGTAAATCAACGAGTTCTGCCCGGGATTAAATCTCTGCACTTTTTGACCGATGTCCGTCAACGGCGTGTTCATTTCCCAGCGAAGACCATAATTGAGGGTAACGTTCGATTTGATCTTCCAGCTGTCCTGGGCGAACAGGTAGACCGAAGTGCTCCGGACCAACTCCTTGTTTCCGGATCCCTGCGAATACGAAACTGGCAGTCCCAGCAGGTAGTTGGCATATGGGTCTCCAGACCCCGTATCGTTGGGGCCCCCTGTGCCTAGAATGTATTCGCCATTCACGTTGAAATAGACCGTCTGGTCAAATTTCTGATAGCGGGTGTCAGCCCCAAACTTAAGACTATGGTGGCCGATGATCTTGCTGTAATTGTCGCTGAACTGGAATGTATTGCCCGTCTGCGGCAATTGTCCTTCGAAGTTGTTTCCAAAGATGCCGGTTGTGCCACCGAGCGTGAAAAACGGCACGCCCTCAAACTGCGAGCCGAGTCCAGGGTGGATGCCGCATCCGAACTGGCCTGGACACTGCGGCACATTGGGGGTCGTCGTCGAACCGAGCGGGTTCAAGTTCGCATCGACCAGCGCCGTATCCGTGGTCCCGGTGAAGCAGAACGCCGAGGCCGCTCCGCTTCCGCAAGAAGCGGTTACCAGATTCGTTGTGGTCGGCGTATAAAATTGGGGCTGTGCTTCCCGGAACAGTGTGAACCGGAACTCATTTACCGCTGTGGATCCGATCGTCCACGTATGACTCGCGTTGATTTGCTGTACGTGCGAAATGATCCGGCCGCCAAAATTGCCTAGCGAAGCTCCGGCCAGCTGAAAAATTGCAAATGGATCCAGCATGTTGTCGTTGTCATAGTAGTAGTAGATGGATAGCTTCTGGTCCTTGTTCAGGATCTGGTCGAAGTGAATCTGGAACTGGTCGCCGCGTTCTGTGGACTTGGCAACGTCCTGAACCTGCGAACTCGCGCCCCCCGAGCCCGGCAGGTACTTCAGGAGGCTCACAGCAACCGGATCAAAACACTGAACGGGAACCACGCCTCCCGTAAAAATTGAATCGTAAGGTTGTGGATTGCTCGGCGTTACCGCAGCCAAGCTGGCCTGTTGGGCCGGCAAAAGGCTTGAACCGCACCCCGCTCGATTTAGAAAAATGTTGGCTACAGTCGGATCCGCCAGCATTCCCGGAAATGGGGCTCCAAAGTTTCCGGCCAGGTCGGCCCCAGTTGGCACAGGCACCGGCTGCGAGACGATTCCTCGCACGATACGCCGTCCTTCATACGAACCGAAAATGAAAGTTTTGTCCTTCTTGATGGGCCCGCCAATCGTGCCGCCAAACTGGTTTTGATTGAACGGAGGTTTTGGCGTCGGATGAAATGAGAATCCGTGCGCGTTCAGAACCGTGTTGCGGAAGAACTCGTACGCGCTGCCATGCCAATCGTTTGTGCCGGACTTGGTCACCACGTTGACGACCGCGCCCGAATTGCGTCCGTATTCCGCGTCAAAGGAGTTCGTAATGACGCGAAATTCCTCGACGCTGTCCGGGGAAGGCTGCACCGCGGGCAGATTCGCGAATAGGTCGTTGCCATCGCCGCCGTTCACGGAATAATTGTTCGCGCGGCCGCGCCCGCCATTCACCGTTACGACTCCCGCCTTGTCCGACCCATAAAACAGGTTATTTCCAATTTGCGACTGCACGCCCGGCTGCAATTGCAGCAATTGATATACATCGCGTTCGTTCAGCGGCAGTTGCGTCGAGGAGCGCTCGTTGACCACCGCGCCAAGCTGCGTCGATGTCGTATCGATGACCGGTGGAGCGCCAGTGACTTCCACCGTGTCCACCGCCGCTCCAACCTGAAGCGTAATGTCCACACTCAGAACTTCATTCAGATTGAGAACAATCCCCTTGCGCACATACTTCTTGAATCCCGTCGACTGCGCATCGAGTTCGTAAGTCCCCACTGGAACTTCCAGGAAGATATATTCCCCATTGGCGCCTGCTTCCGAATCACGCGTCGCATGGGTCGCCTCATTGGTGAGCGTCACCTTGGCGCTCGCGATCGCCCCGCCGCTGGGATCCATCACCGTGCCGCGAATGCGACCGCCGGTGCTCTGCGCGCCTGCAAAGGGCGCGGCAAGAAAAATCGCCAGCCCAAAAATCAAAATGAACCAGGTGCCCTCGCAGCATAACGAACGTCGCCGCCGAATTCCTGCATCAACCTTCATGACTCACCCCTGTGCCGCGAAGATTTTTTGTCGCCATTCTTCGAGGTTGCTGTGCCCCGGAAACCTTACTATAATCCAGCAAACTTAGAGAAAGCCGGGACCGGTGTCAAGCAGAAAGAATTTATCCGGAGAATCCGCGAAGCGCATACTGCGCGGCCCTTTGCGCATCAGTGAAGTGGCCCGCCGCGTTGGCATTTCTTCCTCCGCGCTCCGCGCGTGGGAGGCTTTGGGCCTCGTCGCGCCGCAGCGTACGGAGAGCCGCTATCGTCTTTATTCCGAAGCCGACGTGCGTTTGCTCCGGCGCGCGATTTTTCTTCGCCGTTCTCGCGGTCTCAATCCTGCCGCCATCGTCCACGTTCTTAAGCGCCAGGGGCTGGTCTCCGCCCCCGCAGAGTCTGCTGCACACCCCGGTCAGCGTTTCCGCCGCCTCCGCACGCGCCGCGGACTTTCGCTCGCCCAGGTCGCCCGAGCCACCGGCGTGTCTGTCGGATTTCTCAGCGGCCTCGAGCGCGGCCAGATGCGCTCTTCGATCGCCACGCTTCGCCGCATTGCTCGCTTCTACCGCACGAATATCCTCTCGCTCTTCGAGACCGCTGGTGAACATCCGCGGCTCGTCCGCCCGAACCAGCGAAAAATCCTCGAGACGACTCCCGGGGTGCGCATGGAACTGCTCGCCTGGGGCCACACTGCCATGGAGCCGCATCTCTTCCGGGTCAAACCCGGCGGCGGCAGCGGCGAACCTTACTCACACGAAGGCGAAGAATTCCTGCACATTCTCCGAGGAGACTTCGAGATCTGGCTGGACGGGAAGGAACATTATCGCCTGAAACCCGGGGACAGTCTTTATTTCGAAAGCTCGACCCCGCATCGCTGGAAGAATCCGGGACGGGTGGAGACTTGGCTGCTGTGGATCAACACGCCGCCAACATTCTGATTTTCTCTTGGAACTGCGGAAGAAATTGGATGCAGGGTATGCGGGAGGGTGGATGAAAATTCGCAGATCGTTTCTCGGACTTCTGGTGCTCACGCTGGCGTGCAGCGCTTGCAAGAAAAAACAAGATTCCCTCAGCTTGCTCGTCTGGGAAGGTTACGCCGACGCCTCCTTCGTTCGCCCTTTCGAGGAAGCCCATCACTGCAAAATAGTCGCCTCCTACATGGGCTCCAGCGACGAACTCGTCGCCAAACTCCGCGGCGGCAGCGCCTCCAATTACGACGTTATCTCGCCTTCCAGCGACGTTGCTTCTTCCATCACCCGCGCGGGCCTCGCCGCTCCCCTCGATCTTGCCAAGTTGCCGTCCTACAACCAGCTCTCGCAGAAGCTCCGCGATATGCCCCTCGTCAAAGCCAACGGCCAGGTCTACGGCGTCCCCTTCATGTGGGGACCCAATCCGCTGCTCTACGACACCACGGCCTTCGCTCAGCCGCCGGACTCCTGGACGATTTTCTGGGACCCGAAATACAAACAGAAAATTTCCGTTTGGGATGATCTCTCAACGCTTTACATGGCTGCCCAGGTTCTCGGGTTCGACAAGCCGGATCCGTCGCAGCTCTACAATCTGACCGACGAGCAGCTCGCCACCGTCAAGAAAAAGCTGATCGAGCTGAAGCCCAACGTTCGAAAGATCTGGTCCACCGGCGGAGAGTTGACCAATCTCTTTCAGAACCATGAAATTGTCCTCGCCATGGGATGGCCGCTCAATACCAACGACCTCCTGAAATTGAATTTTCCCATCGGTGAAACGATCCCCAAGGAAAACACTACCGGATGGATTGATCATTTGATGATCACTTCCGCAAGCAGCCACAAGGATCTCGCCCAGGCATTCCTCGAATATATGATTGAAGCGAAAACGCAGAAGCTCGTGGCGGGCCGCACGCATTACACGCCTGCAAATCCTCTGGCAGCCCAATTTCTCAGTCCCGAGGAAGTAAAGGTCCTGCATCTCGACAACCCCGACGCTTACATGCAACGCATCTATTTCTGGCAGGACGTTCCGCGTCGCGCGAAGTACAACGAAATCTGGAACGAAGTCAAAGCTGCTCAGTGAGTTCCGTCATAGCCAACCCGCAACCACTCGACACTGCAACGCCCGTTGTGCTCCTGGAGGCGCGCGGCGTAGCCAAGCGTTTTGGCGCTCGCGAAGTGCTCAAGAGCATCTCTCTGAATATCGCTTCCGGAGAATTTCTCACCTTGCTCGGCGAAAGCGGCTCCGGAAAGACGACGCTTCTTCGCTTGATCGCCGGATTCGAACAGCCGACCGCTGGTGAAATCTGGATGAGTGGCGAACGGCTCGACTCCCTCCCGCCCTACAAACGCCGCGTGAACACCGTCTTCCAGAACTACGCGCTCTTCCCGCATCTGAGCGTGCGTGACAATGTCGCATACGGGTTGCGCGTCAAGAGCATTCCCGCCAGTGAAATCGGCGGCCGTGTGGGCCACGCTCTCCGCATGGTCAAGATGGAAGAGTTTGCCGCCTCCCGTCCCTCCAAATTGAGCGGCGGCCAGCAACAACGCGTTGCGCTCGCTCGCGCGCTCGTCAATCGCCCTCAGCTTCTTCTGCTCGACGAGCCGCTCTCCGCCCTCGACGCCAATCTCCGTAAACAGATGCAGGGCGAATTGAAAACCCTCCAGCGCGAGCTTGGCATCACTTTTCTCTTTGTCACCCACGACCAGGAAGAAGCCATGGCGCTCTCCGACCGCATCGCCCTGTTGCGCGGCGGCGCGCTAGAGCAGGTTGCCTCAGCCCGTGAAATCTACCTTCATCCGGCCACCGCCTACACCGCTCAGTTTATCGGCCAAACCAATTTGCTGCGAGCTGAAGTTCGCGACGGCGTCGCCGTCTGCGGCGCGCTGCAATGGCCCGCCGAAGGCAAGAGTGGCGCTGCCGTTTTCTCCCTGCGCCCGGAAGCCATTCAGCTCGGTTCCGCTAACATTCCGATTCCCGGCACCGTGCATTTCCGCGCCGCCACTCAGCAGCAGTTTTACAGCGGCGCCAGTGAGTTGCTCGAAGTGACCTGCGCCGGTGGCCAGCTCCTGCGCGTGCGCATCCCCGCACAGGGCCCGCTTTTCGGTGAACACGACTTTGTCTTCGCAGCCGCGGACGCCATCCGCGTCCAGGAGTAATGCTCCTTATCTCTGCCTATGTACTCGCGCGCCTATAAAACGCTCGTCTCTCTCCCACCCCTTCTCTGGGTTGGTGTTTTTCTGCTGCTTCCTTACGCTTTGATGTTTGCCCATAGCTTTTGGGCCGTGCGCGATGGAACCGTGATCCACCAATGGAACCTGAACAATTACCACACTCTCTTTTGGAAACCCGTTTACCTCGAAGTGTTTCTGCGCACCATGCGTATCGCCGCCTCCGTCACTTTGTGCTCTCTGCTCCTTGGCTACCCGCTCGCCTATTACCTCTCATTTCATTCCGGTGCCCGCAAGGAATTGCTCTACCAACTCGTGATCGTGCCTCTCTGGGTGAGCTATCTGGTCCGCGGCTACGCCTGGAAAACCATTCTAGGCAGCGAAGGCGTCTTAAATGGCTTCCTCCAGTATCTGCATCTCACCCACGAGCCCGTCTCCTTCTTGCTCTACAGCCCCTTCGCAGTCGTCCTCATGCTCACGCACATCTACACGCCATTCGTTTTTTTGCCCATCTACGCCGCGCTCGAACACATTCCCCGCCCGCTCGTCGAAGCCTCGCAGGACCTCGGTGCCGGCTCCGCTCAGACTTTTCTTCGCGTTATTCTTCCCCTCTCCATCCCCGGACTTGTTGCCGGAGCCACGTTCGCCTTCGTTCTCTCGTTTGGCGATTTCCTTGCTCCTCTTCTCGTCGGCGGCGCTTCCAGCACCATGATCTCTAACGTGGTGCAGAGCCTCTTCGGTGCGGCACTCGATTGGCCTCTTGGGGCCGCGATCTCCGTCTGCATCGTGATCGTCATCATTTCTCTTCTTTTTCTCACCGAACGCCTGGAAAAGCGGTGGTCCTTCAAATGAGCCGCAGCACTCTAACTCGCCAGTCTCGACTGCTCACCATCTACGCCGCTCTTGTCTTCGCTTTCATCTATCTCCCCATCGTTATCCTCATCCTTTACTCCTTCAATCGCGACGGCGTTGGCGGTTTCCCGCCCCGGCATTTCACGCTCGATTGGTATCGCCAGCTCTTTGCCGATGGCCCCATCTGGGATTCCGTAGGGAACAGCCTCATCGTCGCCGTCGGCAGCGTCGTGCTCGCTCTGACCTTGGGACTCCTCGCGGCCCTCGCACTCGACCGCGCAAACTTTCCCGGCAAAGCTCTCTTCCGCCGCCTCGTACTCCTGCCGTTGATTCTTCCCGGCATCATCACCGGCCTTTCTCTTCTGATGTTCGCCGTATTCGCTAGAGTCCAGCTCAGCCTCTTCACCGTCTTCCTCGGCCACGGCACCGCTCTGATCTCCGTCGCCACCACCGAACTTTTCGCCGGTTTGCAAAAAATCGACCGCGCCCAGGAGGAGGCTTCGCTCGACCTTGGCGCCACGCCCTGGCAAACCTTCTGGCGCGTCACCCTGCCAAATCTCAAACTGTCCTTGATCGCCGCCGGCCTGCTCATCTTCACGCTCTCCATGGATGAGATCGCCGTCACCTTTTTCTTGAACGGCCGCGACAATACTCTCCCGCTCGAAATCTGGGGCCGCCTCCGCCGCGGCATCACCCCGGAAATCAACGCCGCCTCCACACTGATCTTCGCCGTCTCCGTCGGCCTCATCGTCATTTGGTACCGCGTGCGGACCCGCGGTCTCGGCAGGGACGCACAGGAGCTTCTCGAACGACCCTAGGAGGATGTATGCCGTCGTCACGCCGTGATTTCATTAAGATCGTTGTCGCTGGTTCCGTCGCCGCCGGTTGTCCCGTCGACGCCACTCTGTTGCCGGCATCCGATTCGAAACCCGCCGCCTCCCCTCTTGTTCAGGGCGAGCACTATGAGATTTGTCACCAGGTCCGTGACGGCCACCAATTCGAGCACCCCGACGCCACCCGCAAAGCCGATATCGTCATCGTAGGCGGTGGCGTCGCTGGCCTCTCCGCAGCCTACTTCCTCGGCGGCAAAGACTGGCTGGTCCTTGAAAAAGAAGACCACTTCGGTGGAAACGCCTACCAGGAAGAATACGGTGGCCAGCCCTTCGCCACCGGCTCCGCGTACGCCTACCACAACGACGAAGGCGACCAGCTGGCGAAAGAAATCGGCCTCAACCTTCTTCCCATCAACAACCCCGATCCGACGATCGTGAACAAGACCTTCGTTCCCGACACCTGGAAAGCCGGTCTCGATCAATTGCCGTATCCCAAAGAAGTCCGCGAAAGTTTCAAGAAATTCCGCGACGACATAATGAAGATCAAACTTCGCGAAAAGATGAACGAGCTCGACGCCCAGCCCTTCACTAATTTTACCGGCTCTTACGCGCCCGAACTCACCCAATGGTGGGATGGCTACGGCCCTTCGAATTGGGGAGCGACCACCGAAGACACCTCAGCCTTTCTGGGCGTTTCCGCCATGCAGGATTTGATCAGCGGCGTGGATGCCACGCGCGTGATCCTCCCTGGTGGCCTCGGCTGCATCACCCACAAGCTCGTCGAAGTCCTTCAACCAAAATATAATGAGCGCATGCTCGGCGATGTAACCGTCGTCGCCGTCATCCAGGACAAAGACGGCGTCCGCGTAACTTATATTCACGAAGGCAAGCTCACCACCGTCACCGCCAAAGTAGTCTTGATGTGCACACCCAAACACATCACTTCTCGCATCGTGATGCCCCTGCCCTACGAACAAAAAGCCGCCATGCGCCGCTTCCGCTACGCTCCTTATCCCGTCGTCAACCTCATCTTTGACAAGCCCGTCTACAATCGTGGCTACGACAACTGGTGCCCCGGCAATTCCTTTACGGATTTCATCGTCGCCGACTGGACCGTCCGCAATAATCCTGGCTACAAGCAGAAATTAAACATTCTCTCCTTCTATGCTCCGCTTCGTGAAAATCAGCGCGCCACTTTGTTGAGCGAAGACGATTGCAAATCGCTGGCCGCTCGCGTCCTCGCCGATTTCCAGAAGCTCATGCCCGAGTTCAACGTCAACCCCGTCGAAGTCCGCATCTACCGCCGCGGCCATCCCATGTTTATGGGCACTCCCGGCCATTACACAAAAGACCGCATCGCCGCTTCTCATCCCATGGACCGCATCTTTTTTGGCAACGCCGACTCCGGCGGCCCCGAATCGCTCACTTCCGAATCCGTCCGCCTCTCCAAAGTCGGCGCCGAGTGGGCCGGACTCATCCTCGCCGGCAAGCCCGGCGCCCGGGAATTGGCGGAGAAAGCGTTGGCTGCAAATCCAGAGTAAGATGCCCACTGCATTTGGAACCGGAAGAAAACAAAATTTCGCGCGGAGCGTGGCTCAGCTTATGGCAACCGCCAACTTTCCACGATGGAAGTCTGTACTCTTGTCTGCAGTCCTGCTCTTTGCCATCGCTCCCCTCCCCGCACAGCAATCAACGCAGCCCTTCGAGATCGTCATCACCAACGGCCACATCATCGACGGCACCGGCTCTCCCTGGTACTCCGGCGACCTCGGAATTCGCGACGGCAAGATCGCCGCCATCGGCAACCTGACCGCCGCGCCACGTAATCTCACCATCGATGCTCAGGGCTCGGTCGTTGCTCCCGGCTTCATCGACATGCTTGGGCAGTCCGAGCTCACCATCCTCGTCGACCCGCGCCTGCCATCCAAGATCTACCAGGGGATCACCACGGAAATCACCGGCGAAGGCGAATCCGTCGCACCGCTCAATGACGCCATGGTTCACGCCGATCAGGAGCAGTACGATCACTATCGCCTTCAGGCCAACTGGCGAACCTTTCGTGATTACTTCTCCTTGCTCGAGAAACAGCGCATCGGCATCAATATCGCCAGCTACGTAGGCGCCACCAGCGTCCGCCGCATGGTGCTTGGAGACAACGACGTCCAGCCCACTCCCGCACAGCTCAAACAAATGAAATCGCTCGTAGCCCAGGCGATGCACGATGGCGCGATTGGCGTTTCTACATCCCTCCAATACGCTCCCGCGCCCTACGCCAAAACAGAGGAGTTGATCGCCCTGGCCTCCGAAGCCTCCAAGTTCGGCGGCATCTACGCCACCCATATGCGTAACGAGGGCACCAGCGTCCTTCCCGCGATCGATGAAGCCCTGCGCATTGGCCGCGAAGCCCATATCCCTGTCGAAATCTGGCATATCAAGGTCGCCGGCAAGCCCCGCTGGGGCCACATGCCCGAAGTCGTTGCCAAAATAAACGCCGCCAGATCACAGGGCATCGATGTCTCCGCGAATACCTACGCCTACACAGCTTGGTTCAACGACTTCTCCGCTTTCATCCCTCCCTGGGCCCACGATGGTGGCAACGCCAAACTTATCGAGCGTCTAAGAGATCCCGCAACGCGCGCCCGCATCCGCAAGGACATGCTCACGCCCTCCGACCAGTGGGACAATGAATGGAACGAGATTTCCGGCCCCGATGCCATCCTCGTCGGCGTCGTGCACAACCCCCAGCTGCTCCCGCTGCAAGGCAAGACTCTCGCCGAGATCGCAAAAATCTGGAAGAGGGACCCCATGGACGCGCTCTTCGACCTCCTGATCGAAGACCACGCCCTCACCGACGTCGCCGTCTTCGGCATGTCCGAGCCGGATGTCGCCCTCGCGCTCCAGCAACCTTGGGTCTCTATCGACAACGACTCCTCCGGCACTTCGCCAGACGGCATCCTCGGGCAGGAACATCCTCATCCCCGCGCGTACGGCACATTCCCTCACATCCTGCGCCTCTACGTCCGCGAAACTCACCTGCTTACCCTCGAAGACGCCATTCGAAAATTCTCCGCCCTGCCCGCTCAACGCATGCGCTTGACCGACCGCGGCGTTTTGAAGGCCGGCATGCACGCCGACGTCGTCATCTTCGATCCTGCAATCATCCATGACGTCGCTACCTTTGAGAAACCTAATCAGCTATCAGAAGGAATGGAATATGTGCTCGTGAATGGCGTGCCGGTCATCGACAGGGGTAAAATGACCGGGGCGCTGCCCGGCAAGGTGCTCCGCGGCCCCGGTTATGTGCCATAACAAGCGCCCTGGAATGCACCCTAAGACGTGTGCTGATTCGCACTAACAGCTTGACCCAAGTTGATTCATAATACCGGCACGCTTCGTGCCCCGCAGCATGTCCCCCCGGAGGAATGATGGCTGATCGCCTGGACGATTTTCAGAAATTTCGCGCCGACCTGAACGAGGAGATCCTCGGCTGCGGCCATCTTGGCATCAAGCGCTTCTTTGCTCTGGATCACCAGGCCTACGAACCCGGCCCTCTCGGCACCAAAAACAAGGAACTACTTGGCCTCGTCGCTTCCGCTGTCCTACGATGCGATGATTGCATTACGTATCACCTGGTCCGCTGCGGCGAAGAGGGCTGGAAGCGCGACGAAGTCATTGACGCGCTCAACGTCGCGCTGATTGTCGGCGGTTCCATCACTATCCCGCACGTGCGACGCGCCTTCGCACGCATGCACGAAATCAACGGCCTTCAACCCTAGCTTAGCTAAGCTAGAGGACACAAATCGAAAATGAGCGCGACACCCAGTCAAACGCTTGCACCACCGCCGGGGATCGGCACTCGGCTCCGAAACACGCTTATCGGCGCCTTCTTCGTGCTTATATTGCTTGTCCCCAAGCTCCTCCAATTGCGGCGCAACGAGCACTCCTGGACCTTCTTCCGCATTCTCCTAGGACTCTCCGGAGCTTCTCTCATCATCTTGCCCATCGGTTTGGGGAACAGCTATGTTCTCTCGCTTCTCGGCATGGCCATGTTCGTCGCCGCCATTCTCCTCCCGCCGGCGAAAACGGAAATCAGCGTTGACGAAAAAGCCCGCGAACTCGGCGCCCTGGTCGTCGTCAACGGCGGCCGATATCAGCCCGTGGACGCTGATCCTGCAGCCGTACAGCTCTTTGTCGCCGCGGAACGCGTCTCTGTGCTCGATGACCGCTTCCGGCCGCTTCTGGTCGTTCCCATCAACGAACTCATCTCGGCGCGTGCTGAAGAATCCCGTGGAAGCTGGCTCCTCAAACTGGTTTGGGCCGATCGCGTCGCAGAATTCTATTATCGCGGCATCTTCGCCGAGCACCTCGCCCGCGTCGCCGAGAGCACTATCCAGAGCGTGATGCGTCCTGCTCTCCCGGTAATCCCTCAGGCCCGCGCTGCCAGCGCCTGATTCTTCTTTCGCTTCCTATTCCTGCGAAGTCGCCCGTCATGCCGCCAAACTATGTCACAATCTAACCATGGCGCGTGGATGGGAAAGCAAGGACGTGGAGTCGCAGGTCGAAGGTACGCAGGCGCCGGTGAACAAGCCCGGCTCAAACCCCAAGACTCCCGAACAACTGAAGAATGATCAGGAGCGCAAGGACCTGCAGTTGTCGCGCACCCGCATCGTAAATGATCTAGCTACCGCCACCCACCCCCAGCACCGCAAGTCCCTGGAAGCCGCCCTCGCCCACCTCGACAAAAAAATCGCCGACCTCGGCTAGAGTTCTGACACAGATTCGAGTTTCAGCTAAGAGCCTGAGCCGTGCGTATTTTGGACTGCGGCAGTCTTGCTGCCGCTTTCGCCTTCGCGCTAGGTCCGCGGTCGAGAAAGCGGGAGAAAGGCACCCGCACCCAAGAAAACAAACCTCGCCGCTCATTCATCGGCGGACAAAATCCCCCGCCAGCCCCCAAAAATCATTCACGTAATAGTGCGACAGCACATTCCCAAACAGGTAGCAAACGCCTTGGCATGGTGGAATATCCCCATAGATTTTCTTCCCGCGCGAAAAAATCTTCTTCAGCGAGCCATCCCGCATCAAATTCCCCGCCACCTTGTGCAGCGGCTCGCAAGGATAAAAAACATCCCCGTTCGGATAAACCCGCGGAAACATCGTCGGATAACACTGGAAATCGCCAAACCGCAGCAGCGTCTCGATCGTTCGCGGCGTGCCGTTGATCGGCTGCGCCCCGCTCCGCCGCCGCTCAATGATCTTGTCCACGAGCGCGTGATACTTGGCGTTCTTCAGCAGCGCCAGATTCGGCATCTTCTCCATCTGTGCCGATTGCGCCGCAAACACAAACCCTTGCTCGCCGCACCAGTCCAGCAGCCGTTCCACTTCTCCAATATTCCATTCTTCGATCACCGTGCTGATCGTAATTCCTCGCGGGCTCCCGAGCTGCTCTTTCGCAAGCTCGAGATTTTCCAACACCTTGGGCAGCGCCGCCGGCTTCGAAAGCGGATTCGTCGGATCCGCTGCCAGCGCATCCAGGCTTACCACCAACCCCGTCACCCCCTTCAAGATCCGCGGTTTCCGGTCCAGCAAAGTCCCGTTGGTAATCAGCAACAGCGACCGGTACTTGCATTCGAACCGCGCCGCATCCACTAATTCCTCGATATCCGGCCGCAGCGTCGGCTCCCCGCCCGTAATCACAATCGAATCCGTCTCTTTTCGAATGCGTTTCAGCAGCCGAATCGTTCCCGCCGTCGGCAGCTCCTCGCTGAATACGTCCGGTTCTTTCTGCGTGCAGTAACTGCACGCCAGGTTGCACTTGTGCGTCACATAAAACGTAACCGCGTACGGCGCAACCACCTTCGTCCGCAGAATCTTTCGCCGCCACGCATTCCGAAAATAAAGTTGAAAATTCTTCGCCACAAACGGCGCCTGTCGAACCAGCCCGCTCAACAGCTCGCGCTTCGTCGGCGTCCTCTTGTCCAGCGCGCTTAGCGGCACAAAATTCGCTTTCTTCTCAAGCATAGGGATTAACTTGAGCCTACAGGAGTGCCGCGTTCAAGCCAAGAAAGTAGAAGGGGCGCCCGGATTCGATCCGAGCGCCCCTTCTTAAGACTAACCTGCTGCTGAAATCTCAAATCAATCCGTAAACACCACCCCCACCGCGCTATGCCCTTTTTCCGCCCCCGCATCAATCCGCACAACGTACCCGCGCAAATGCATCGATTGCACCCCGTCCGTTCCCGGAGCCTCCATGGTCACCTGCAGTTCCGATTGCAACCGCGGCAAATTCTCCAGCGAAATCAGCGCCCCCTGCAACGAGAGATCCCTCACCATGGTCTCTTCCTCGAATTGCTTCCCGCCTTCGGTGACGCCTGAGACTTTCGCTCGAAACTGCGCTTCGCGCCGCAGCGCCGTTCGTGTCCCCGGCATGTGCGCTTGCACGCCGTCTGCCGCTCCGCCCAGCGTGATCACCATTCCTTCGCTGGCCGCAAAGACGGAATCAAACTCTTCGCGCGCTTGCCTGAGCAGCGAATCTACCATGCGATCCGTCGAGTCCGGATCGTGATGGAAAAGCACCAGCGTCTTCGCGCCCACTTCGCGCGCCACGCGCACTCCTTCCCGCCACGAGGAGTGCCCCCATCCTTTTCTCGTGGTCGCCAGCTGCTCCGGCGTGAATTGCGCATCATTGATAAAAATGTCCGCCCCGGTCGCCAGTTCGCGCAGGTTTTCTTCCAGCTTTGGGTCTCCCGGCTCATTGTCCGTGGCGTAAGCCACCGTCCCCGCCGGGGTCTCGATTCGAAACCCCAGGCAGCCCTGCGGATGATTCAGCCACCGCGCCGTGATCTTGTTCTCGCGAATCGTGAAAGAATCTCCTCCGTCCACTTCCTTGAATTTCCGTTTCGCGTTCATCGCCGACAAATCCACTGGAAAGTATGGCAGCGCCATTTGCGCTTCGAACACTTGTTTCAGGCTGTCGCGCCCCAGAAATTTAGAACGAAAACTGTAAAAATGAAATTCGTTGTTTTCCACGTACAACGGTGCAAAAAACGGAATCCCCTGGATGTGATCCCAATGATAGTGCGTCACAAAAATGTGCGTTTCGGGATTCTTTACGCCGTTCGGCGCCGCCCACCGGCTCCCCAGCATGCGCAGTCCCGTCCCGCAATCCAGAATGAATTGCGTCCCGTCCGGCGCAATCAGTTCCAGGCAAGGCGTGTTCCCGCCAAAGCGCCACGTCGCGGGGTCTACCGTCGGCGTGGAGCCGCGCACTCCCCAGAAACTCAATTTGGAAATAGGAGCCGTCATTTTATCGGCGATGTGAAACTACCCAATCCATGAACGCAAAACCCCTGTGTGCGGGCTTGTCTCGCGCCAACACGCGCGAGACGGGAAGCTCGTTTCATGGTCGCAGCCACCGGGGAGACCGTCAATTCATTCCCGGAGGGGGCGTGTCAAACTGCCCAATAAGCAAGTGGGACGGCTGCAGAGCGCCCCGCGAGTGAGTAGAATGGTGAAGATGGACGCCCATTCCCACGGCCACGATCATAGTGACCCCGGCCGTTCGCATGATCATAGTCATGATCACGGGGACCACGGTCACGCCGGTCATAGCCACTCCGGCCACGTGCACCCCACGCTGCGCCCCGCCATTCTGGGCTGGGCCATGGTCGCCACTCTTGGCCTCGTCGTCGCAGAAGTTTTCGGCGGCATCCTCGGCCGCAGCGTCGCTCTCCTGAACGACGCCGTTCACAATCTTTCCGACGTCCCCGCCATTGGCATTTCCTACCTCGCCATGCGCTGGGCCCAGCGTCCCGCTGACTCCGAGAAAACCTACGGCTACCACCGCGCCGGCACTCTTGCGGCGTATACCAACGCCTTCGTTCTCGTTTTGCTTTCGCTCTGGCTCGGCTATGAAGCCATCCAGCGTTTCCGCTCTCCCGTCGAAGTGGTCGAGAGCTGGATGATCTGGACTTCCATCGCGGCCCTCGCCGTGAACGGCGGCATCACTCTCGCCCTCGTCCGTGGCCGCGGCGATCTCAATCTCCGCAGCATCCTCATTCACAATTTCGGTGACGCCCTTTCTAATATCGCCATCATCGTCGGCGCCGTCATCATTCACATCACCGGTGCTCATTGGATCGATCCGCTTCTCGGTCTCGCCATCGGTTTGCTCGTCCTGTGGTCCAGCATCGGCATCCTGCGTGAATCCTCGCACATCCTTCTCGAAGGCCGCCCTCGTGAGCTGCGCGTCGAGGAAGTCGCCCGCGCCATCCTCACCATCGAAGGCGTCCAGGAAGTCCATGACGTTCACATCTGGTCTCTCGGCGGCGAACACAACGCCCTCAGCCTCCATGCCCGCATTCCAGACATGCATCTCGACGAATGCGAACACCTCCTCGCCTCCATCAAGCAAGCCGCTTCGCAAAAATTTGGAATTGAGCACACCACCGTGCAGTTGGAGCGGGCGGGGCTTCCGGCAAAATCAGGCTACGTTATGCCCGAGCCGGCCAAGAACTAGTTCTCACGCCGGCAGGTGAAAATTCAAACCACGTTGTTCGTTGAATTGCTGCGTCGCGTCCAGGTCTAGCGCGTCACGCGACAGGCTCCGGCGTAATCCTTCGCTGGTGATGTACCGCAGTGTCCCGTTTTCCCACGCGTAGGCCACCGCAAAAAACAGCGTGCCATCCCGGCGCACAAAAACAAATTCTCCCGGTTGCGGCTGCGCAGTGTCTGGTGTTTCCACCACCGTAGTTTGCGCCGGCCGGGACGCTCTCGGACGCCGCGCCGTTTCCGCAATTTCGGACTCTGTATCCTGCGCTTGTGGTGGCTCCGCTACATCGTCTTGCTCATCACCAACAGTCGAACTCGGAATATAAAATCCGCCCCCCGCAAATGGAAAAAAGAACGGAATCTGATTTCCGAAACGCCCGCCCCCAACTGCCCCTGGCCCGCAGATCGCCGCCAGGTGCGGCACATCAAATCCCAATCCCGGGACGGTGTTGCAACCCGGCTTGAGTCTATGATTGTCGGCAAATATCTGCCGTCTCGAGCCCATCGGCCGGCCCGTATTCCGGACTGTCGTCCGCGGATGCGTCGAGCCCGTCCTCACTATCATTCTCGTACTCGGAATCGCAGCTCTGGCCCCGGGTGACACAACATGCGCAACCATTGTCGGCGGGGCGGCCAGGGAATGCGCGCCTCCAGCCATCATCGCCCTGCCTTGCGCCTGCACATGTATCGGAAGTACCGCGATGAAACCTGCTAGGAGACTTGCTGGAAGAATGTGCCGGCCCATGTTTACCGCCCCAAGCCCCAATCACCGGGGCTTTCACTTACCCTTCACTAATTAAGGATGCGCCTCCTCGCCTTTAGGTTTCAAGCCCTGTCTCCGGCCCGCCGCACCCCCACCGACCTTTTCCATTGCCGGTGGATGTGCTATAACCGTCGGGCCGTGGAACGCGCCCCGAATCAGGAGCCAGCTCAGGTCCTCCGTCCGTCCGTACAGCCAGCATCTCCACCGGCTGTGCTCTCGCAGAGTGCCCAGAGTCAGCCCGCTCCCCTTGACGACGCTTCGAGGTATTGTCCAGTCTGCTCGCAGAGGTTAGAGTCGCGCCGGTGCAAGTTGATCTGTCCGGTCTGCGGTTATTACATGTCCTGCGCGGACTATTATTGATATCCTTGACGGCTCCGGCACAGGTTGCTGCCGGAACCCCTTTCCGATGAGGAGGAAAATAACGTGGCTTTGAAGATGACGAACCGCGAAGTGGATGGCGTGTCCGTGGTGGCCCTGGACGGCCGGATTGTGCTCGGCGAGGAAAGCAACGCGCTGCGGGAAAAAGTGAAGAGCCTGATTGCCGAGGGCAAGAAGAAAATCGTCCTCAACATGGACAACATCACCTTCATCGACAGCGCCGGCCTCGGCACCCTTGTCGCCGCGCATCACAGCGTCAAGTCGCAGGGCGCCTCGCTACGCCTCTGCCACCTCGGCAGCAAGTTTCAGGAAGTCCTGCAAATCACAAAGCTGCTCACCGTCTTCGATGTTTACAACTCCGAAGCCGAAGCCGTCGCCAGCTTCTCCAAATAGTTTTTATCTCTCAAACAAGAATCCTTTGCCGGAAGATCGTCTCCCTCATCGGGGACTATGCAGCACGCCTGTCTTTCAACGCAGAGGGCACGTCCCTCAGTGCCTCCTCGTCCCCTGATCTCTGTATCCTGATCTCTGATCTCTCCTTTCCAGGTGGTATCTTCTTTTCACCAACCCCCTATGAACCCCTCACCCAAGCCCATCGCCAAATCCTTCAAAGCAACTCTCGAGCGCATGCCCTCTAACCTCGGTTGGGTCATCGCTCGCATTCCGCTCGACGTTCCCAAAATCTGGGGAACCCGCGGCAGGCTCAAGGTGAAGGGCGAAATCAACGGCTTCGCCTTTCGCACCTCTCTCTTTCCCACCGGCAGGGGTTATCACTTCCTGCTCGTCAACAAAAAGATGCAGGTCGGCGCCAATGCCACGGCCGGAAGCGTCGCGCAATTTCGTATCGAGCCCGACACAGCAAAACGCATCGCCACCGTTCCTCCCGAACTCCAGCGCATCCTCAACGAGGAACGCGCCTTTCGCCGTTGGTACGGCCAACTTACTTACTCCATTCGCAGATGGATTGGAGATTGGATCACTCAGGTAAAAAGCCCCGAAGCCCGCATCCGCCGCGCCGAACAAGTCGCCGAACAATTGATGTCCACCATGGAAGCCGAGCGCGAACTCCCGCCCATCTTGAAGTTTGCCTTTGCCCGCGATCCGCGCGCCCTCGCCGGCTGGCAGCTCATGTCCCCCACCCGCCGCCGCGGCCACCTCCTTGCCATCTTTTACTACCGCACCCCCGACGCCCGCGACCGCCGCATCGCCAAAATGCTCGAAGACGCCCTCGCCTTCGCCGAACGAAAGGCCACCAGCAAAACCATTCGCGACTAGTGCCTTTAAGCTTCGATCTTGCCGGTTGCAACAGCGGGCTTCGTAGCCAGTACGAGAAGGGTGGAAGTCCCGTGTGCCAATACTCGCCCATCCTGCGCCAGCACTCGCGCTTCGGCGGAAACAATCTGCCGTCCCGCCGACACCACCCGACCTTCCGCGCGCACTCGCCCGGTATCCGCCTTAATCGGCCTCGAAAAGTTAGCCTTGGTTTCGATGGTGGTGTAGGCTGAGCCCGGCGGCAGCAGTGAAAAGGCCGCGCATCCGGTAACGCTGTCGATCAGCGTCAGCGCCCAGCCGCCGTGCACCGTGCCCATCGGATTCAGCAGATGCGGTCCCGGGTCGCCTTCAAACACCGCGAAGCCTTCGCCAACCTCGACAATCCGGAACGTCATCGGCTCCGCGATCGGTGGCTGCGGTAGCCGCCCATCAATAATCCCTTGCAGAAACTCCTTGCCGCTCATGGTTGCTGCTTCTTGAGGATTGGCCAAGCCATACCGGCGTGTCGTCATGTCTGCCTCACTGAGGCAATCAGATGCATCGGCTTCGATCGTGGATGCGCAAAATGGCTCCACTCCGTCTCTACCGCGACTCCTCCACGCCATGCTCCAATTGGCGTTGGTATTCCGCGTAATCGAACTGCCCTTGCGACTCCGCAATCAGCCCATCCTCCCCAATCTTCCACTCTTCGAACCCGCTGAACCGCACTCGGTGTCCCGTTCCGCCCCTCCCGGTATTCGTCCCGATAAATGTCCAGTGGTAAACCGCGCGGTCACCCTCGATGCAGACATCATCCATCCGCAGCACCATGTCTGGAAACGCGCTCATGAATCCCTGCGCCACCTCTGTGATGGCGCGTCGCCCCACGTTGGGAGCGCCATTCACGCTCAGCGATCCGTTCTGTGCGAAGAAAGCCGCCACACACGCGGCGTCTCGGCTGCACCACGCCGCCGTATACCTCTGGGCAAGATCTCGCAAGAAAGCTGGTTCACGAATCATCCGTGTTTCTCTCAATCCCGAGGCCGTATTCCTCCCTCTCCGCGCTTCCTCTACTGAAAGCCGCGAACACAGCTCGTGCGGCGAGAAGCCACCGAAGGAACTTTCTGAGGTTTTCGCCCACTACTTGGTAAAGGAAGAGGCCGCCGGGAAAAATGAGTATATTCGAGATGACCTAACCGACGTAGCTCCAAAACATTGGCGACTCGTCGAAGAAAGAGCGAAAGGACGAGAGATAAGCCAACAGTCTGACGGCGTAGAGAATGCAAAACAGGCCGAAGTAAATCAGCGTTAGATCGCGGGCCCTGCGGCTAAAGCAGAAAAGAGCGATTGCGGAGAGAGCGATGGACAGAAGAGCCACGGCGGCTGCGGCATTGGCAAACTCCCAGCGCAGCTCCGAGCGCGAAAAGGAAGCGGCAGCTTGAGCCAAGGCAAGCGCGCTGGTGTTCGCTCCGTTCGGCATGTGGGATTGAATTGTAGCCAAATCACGATTCCTAGGGCCAGCGCGCAGTCAGTGCCTTCCATGAGAAGACCGGTGAAGGGTTTCAGTTTTCTGGCTAGAGCGGATGTATGCGCCAAATCCTCACGCGATTTCTTGGCCTTCAGCTAACTTTCCACTCGATACATCGCGATCCCGCTCATCAGCTTCGGATAAAAGTCCGTCGATTTCTGCGGCATCACTTCCCCCGACCTCGCGATTTCCATTACCTGCTCGACGTCGCAGGCGTTCAACAGAAACGAAATTTGCGCCCTCCCGCTGTCCACCGCGTCCAAGGCCGCGCTAGCTTCCCGCTCGTACGTCAAGTTGGCTTCCGCGGTCACCGCTTGCGGCGTAATCCCGAGCGCCGGCTCCAGGATTCCTTCGTGCAACAGCACCACGTCGAGTTCCCGCTGCAGCGGCGAAACATTCGGAAGCAGTTGCGCCAGATTGACGCCTTCACGCAACGTCAAAACATAGAAAGCGCGTTTCTGCGATTCCACCGCGGAATAAACGCCAATCGCCCGTTTCTCTCGCCCGCTCGCAAGTTTCGCGAGGAAATTCCTGCGCGCCTCGTCCTTCTTCCCTTGGTCGGAAAACGGAAATGCTTCCGCCGCAAACCATGGCTCCAGGCAGCGTCGCACGCCGCTCCACGAATAATCATGAATGTGCGCCGCCACGCGGTGCCCCGGCAAAATCGTCAGCCCTTCGCTCCGGGCATTGAAAAAACTCATCATCGCCCGCTCGTGCGGCGCGTCGGGATCGATCTTTCCCGCGTGCGTGGGGTGCTCGTTTCGGTATTTCAGCGCCGTCTCGTAACGGTGATGTCCGTCGGCGATCACCAGCTTCTGGTCTTTCATCGCCTCTTGAATCGCCGCCACGCGCTCCGGTTCCGCAATCACCCACAGCCGGTGCACCACCCCATACTCGTCACGCATTTCCGTCGCAGGCGCGGCAGCTGCTTCGGCCTGAAACAGAATTCCGTCAATCCGCCGCTGCGGATCCGAATACAGCATGAAAAGTTGCCCAGTGCTTATTTTTGTGTGCCGCAGAAGTTCCAGCCGGTCCGCCTTCGGCCCGGAAAGCGTGTGCTCGTGCCGGAAAACCACTTTCGCGGAATATTCCTCCAGCTTCCCCGCACCGATAAATCCGCGCCGCGTCCGCCGCTCTTCCGTTCCCGGCACCGTATATTCCTGCGTGTAGGCGTAGAAAGAAGGCGCGGGATCCTGCACTACCACATGATTGCGAATCCAATCCTCGATCGCCGCCGCCGCGCGCGTGTAAACATTATTCTGCGGCGTGTCGCCCGGATAGACCCTGCCTTTCTCCACCGAAATCAGGTTATGCGGGTCCGCGGCGTAATATTTTTCCTGCAGCGCCGGAGAAATCTTGTCGTAGGGCTGCGTCAGTACGCGGTCAAAAGGGGCGCGCGTCGGGTCGTAGCGAAAAGCGCGGAAGGGATAAACCTGGGCCATGAATTCTCCGGAATCCTTTTTTACCGCCTGCGAATCCACCTAGTTTACGCGAACTCGCGGAAATCCCGAAAAAGCCCGATCATTAATTTTTCGTGGAATTTTGATGGGAAACGGATGACCGCTAAAAAAGCCCCGCCATATTACAATAGTGTGTTCATGGCTGCTCCAAATCTCTCTTCCGTTCGCGCGCTGATCTTCGATCTCGACGGCACGCTCATCGATTCCCAACGCGACTTAATTCGCTCCGTCAACGCCACTCTTCAGGAAATGGGCCGCGAGCAGCTTCACGAAGACACCATCTCCGGCTACATCGGCCACGGTGCGCCACAGCTGGTCAGCCGCGCTTTGGGCGGAAACGCCAGCAATAATGAATGCAACCGGGCCCTGCAATTCTTCCTCGCCCATTACAACGAGCACAAACTGGATTCCACCTGCGCCTACGCTGGCGTCCCCGAAGCGCTCGAACTCCTCGCGCACTATCCGATGGCCATCCTCACCAACAAACCCGTGCGCGTCAGCATGCGTATTTTGGAAGGCCTCGGCCTCGCGAAATATTTTCGCGCCGTCTACGGCGGCAACAGTTTTGAAACAAAAAAACCCGATCCCCTTGGCGCGCAAACCATCCTGCGCGAATTCGCTGCCTCGCCAAACGAAGCTCTGCTCATCGGCGATTCCGAAGTCGACGTGCAAACCGCACGGAACGCCGGCACCCTAGTCGCCGCCGTAACTTACGGCTTTGGCACCCACGACCGCACCGTCCACCCCGCCGACATCTATCTTGACCGCCTCATCGATCTCGTTCCGCTGCTTGGAGTTGGAGCTGCGCGAAAATAAATTGAATTACTTTTTCGTGGATGCAACCGTTCCCTTGGACCCACCGGCGACTTCGAGGATGAAAGAGGTCTGGTCATTCGTGAGCACAAAAAGCCGCTTGCCGTCCTCGGAAAAAAGATCCGCGGAGACGCGGTCTGCAAACAGGAATTCTTTCGTCTGTTTGAGAGTGCGCAAGTCGAACATCGTCCTGCGTGTTTCCGCTGAAGATATCTCAGAGGATCCTTGGACATAACGATTATGCCAGACACGTCCTGGAACAAGAGAAAGTGTCCGTCGGGGCTGAATCGAAGGGCCTCGGGACTGTGGAGAGGCGGAGTAAGCCGTTTTTGAGAAACTAGCGAATGAATATCCTGAGGTGGACGAAGCGATCGGCCCGAAGCGTTCAAAGGGAGTTTTGCAAAGAACGGACCGAGCGAAATGACCAGGAAACAAAACGAACGACAAGGAAACGCAGTGGAAAAATAGGCAAACGCCACCCGAAATATTTCCGATGAATTGCGGCGCCGAGTCTAACATCAAGAGGGATGGAGGCCAAACAGAGGCAGTTCACTGTCCCCCTCGATCCGACGATGAATGCACCGCAGCCCGACGGCGGCGAGGCGGAGCATGGAAGCAAAGAAAGAGCAGGCGCTGCGCCGCCGTATCTCTTTATGCACACTGAGACCATTGTAGCTATTGTTCGCTGGATACAATTTACGGTGGGATAGTAACGTGACATCCATCACCCTAGAGATCAGCAGGTGAAGTATGCGATCAAATGCCAAGTACATTGCCGTGGTCTTTTGCCTCTTGCTGCCAGCGCTGTCGAGAGCGCAGAATACCGGCCGCGTGGAATGCCCGCGGCAGGACAATTACATCTATCTGTACAGTTCCATGACGACCATGGAAGTGCGCACGACTCTCCAATGCGGAGAGCAAGTGCAGATCACCGGGCGTTATGACAGTTACTTCGCGGTCCAAACTGCCAAAGGCGACACTGGATTCGTTCCCCTGGGCAGCCTCGTCTTGTTGAAAGACAAGCCTGGCCCCAAAGCACCTCAGCCAAAGGCTGATCCACCGGGGAGACCACGGACTGCCTATGATGAGCCAGCGCCAAAAGTGGAGCCAGCGCCGAAGCCTGTGCCTTCACCCTCAGAGCTACTTTTGCTGAATGGCACGCCCATTCATCTGAAATTAGGAAAAAGCATCTCCTCGGCAACCGCGCATGTCGGTGACATTGTGGAACTGACGGTTACGGAAGAAGTCATCGTTGATGGGCTCTCCGTGATTCCGAGCGGAGCGATCGCCGTGGGGATCGTCTCCGAGGCTGAGCCCAAGAAACGCATGGGCCACAGCGGCAAGCTGGGCCTCAGTATCAATTTTGTGAAACTCAGCGACAATGAAAAGGCAGCGGTACGCTCTTACCAGGAAGCCATGGGCCCTGACAGCTCTACCAGCACGGTGAACCCACTGGCCTCGGGCAAGGACGTCGTGTTCGCGCAAGGTATGGAATTCACCGCCTACGTCGACGGAGACATTCACCTGAAGCGAGAGAAATTCCAAGCCGCAAAAGAAGATGCCAACCCCCCTCCCGCAGCTACGGCTCAGAATCCACCTCAGCCACGCCGGTGATAAAGCGCGTATAACTTCCAGATCGTTAACGATTCGAATGGCCGCGCTCTGAAAAATCACTCCTAGGTCTTTCCTAACATGTCGTTAGATCAGGGCTTGCCAAGAGGTGCGGCAGTTGGCAGACTCAGCGCGTGCTCATCGGTCTCTTTCCAGAGCTGGACGCGCCCGGCGGGGTGCAACGCGCGGGACGCCACCTGGCGGCGGTGCTCACCGAGTTTGCGTCCAGCCGCAGCATGGAATGCCGCCTGCTCAGCCTGAATGATTCGCCGGAGTTACACCGCATGACGCTGGGTGGGCGGGAGTTTGTCTATACGGGGTGCGAGCGCGCGAAGGGGCGGTTCACGACGACGGCGATGCGCGCGGCGCGGCGAAGAGCAAAACTGGTTTTAGCGGCGCACCCCAATCTGGGGCCCGTGGTGCAAGCGATGCGGCTGGTGGCGCCGAGAATGAAAAGCATCATTTGCACGCATGGCATCGAAGTATGGGAACCGCTGTCCGGGCTGCGGCGGCGCGCTCTGCGCCACGCCAATCTCGTGCTGGCGCCCAGCCGCGATACCGCGGATCAGGTAGCGTCGCAACAACAAGTGGCTCGGGAGAAAATCCGCGTTTTGCACTGGGCGCTGGACCCGCAATTCGAAGCGCTGCTTGCGACCGGAGCCCAAACCGCGCTGCCGGCAGATTTTCCGACCGGGCGCGTAATCCTCACCGTCGGGCGCTGGCTGGCTACCGAGCGATACAAAGGCATGGACACGCTGATTACCGCGTTGCCGCGTCTGCTGCCGCGCTGGCCGGAGCTGCAACTGGCGCTGGTGGGATCAGGCGATGACCGAGCATGGCTCGAGGAACTCACGGAAAAAAATGGCGTGCTTCGCCACGTACATTTCTTGAGTGGATTAAGTTCCGCGGAACTCGCGGCGTGCTACTCGGCTTGCGAAATCTTCGCGCTGCCCAGCCAGGGCGAGGGGTTCGGGCTTGTCTATCTGGAGGCGATGGCGCGGGGGAAGCCGGTTATCGGGGGGGCGCATGGAGGCGCGCCGGAAGTCATTGAAGACGGCGTCACCGGCTACCTGGTTCAACATGGTGATCCGATCCAACTGGCGACGTCGATCGAAGCGCTTTTGGCGGACCCGGTGCATGCGAAAGAGATGGGCGCGCGGGGACGGCAGCGCGTCGAACGCGAGTTTCGCTTCAATGTTTTCGCGAAATCCTTCAAAAAAATTCTCCGCGAACAATGCGAATCCTGAACGTCACAGAAACATACGCCCCATTTCTGGAATTCGGCGGCCCTCCAGTCAAAGTCCGGGCACTTGCGGAAGGATTGGCGCGACGGGGCCATACGGTCGGAGTGTTAACGGCCGACTGGGGCTTCGAAAAGCGCATGCAGTCGCAGGAAGAAAAAATAACCGCGGAACGATCTCCGTTCGGCTGGCGCGGCACGGAAAATGATGTGCAAGCGATTTATTTGCCGACGTGGCTGCGTTTCCGGACGGTCAGCTGGAATCCGGCGGTGAAGCGTTACTGCCGTGCGCGGCTGCAGAATTTCGACATCGTGCACATTTTCGGCCTCTACGATTTGCTGGGGCCGGCGGTTGCGGAGGCATGCCGCGTTCGAAAGATGCCGTATGTCCTCGAGCCGATCGGCATGTTCGTGCCGATTGTGCGGAGTCTTCGGCTGAAGGGGCTTTATCATTTCGTTTGGGGCCGGCGGCTGCTGGAGGAAGCAAGCGCGGTGATTGCCACATCGAATCAGGAGGCGAAGGAGTTGATTTCCGGCGGCGTGCCTGGCGCAAAGATTACGCTGCGGCGGAATGGTGTGGAAGTTCCGGCCATGTGGCCGGAGACGGGAACGTTTCGAAAGGCACACGGGATCCCAAGCGATACGAAAATGGTTCTCTTTCTGGGGCGGTTATCGGTGAAGAAAAGTCCTGACCTGCTGTTGCGGGCTTTTGCGGAACTCACGAGCCGTTCGAAGGGAATACCATTCAGGCTCGTCTTTGCGGGGCCCGACGAAGGCGGAGTGGCGGCACAACTGGAGCAGATGGCGACCCAGGCCGGCGTTCGAACGAACGTGCAATTTACCGGGCCAATTTTCGGGGCCAGCAAATGGGCCGCCTACCGGGATGCCGATGTGTTCGTGCTTCCTTCGCAGAACGAAAATTTTGGGAACACGGCCGCGGAAGCGGTGGCCGCGGGCACTCCGGTGATCGTGACCGAACAGTGCGGGATCGCACCGCTCCTGAAGGACGAGGCTGGCCTGGTGGTGCGTCACGATTGCACCGCGCTTTCCGAAGCATTGGAGCGGGTCCTGAATGAGGCGGAATTGCGCACGAGGCTTGCTGCGGGAAGCACCAAGGTCGGCGCGCGGCTGGGATGGGATGAGCCGGTCCGGGAACTGGAAGCCCTGTACGCCAAACTTGCTCCCGGTTAACATTGCAGGCAGAATCTGAAGTCGTGGAGTAGTGCTTGCCGACACCTAGACATCGAATTTTTCGCGCCGCGTGGTGGAGCAGCAATCTGCTGCTGGCGCTTGCCTTCGTTGGGCTGCTTTACTCCTGCGTACGAGAGTATTCCGTGCGCCGATATCTCGACGGCTTCTCGGACGCAATTGTGCCGAACATTCTTCCCGAAGAACAAAAACTGCAAGCCATCTTGGACTGGATGCGCGCCGAGCCATCGCGGGTGATCGCGACAAATGTGGATGAACTGGCGAACCGCGATCCGGAGACGACACTTACTTACCGTCAACTTTTGAACGTCTGCGGGACCGCGACCAATGCGTTCTTGAATCTCGCACGGAGCTCGGATCTGCGAGTGCGCCGACTGCTTCTGCTGACGCCCGACCGAAATACGAAACACGTGGTAGCCGAAGTCCTGATTGGGGAACGGTGGATCATTGTCGATCCAACGTATCGCGTAATCATGAAAGATGTGCGGGGGCGTTTTTTGACGCGGCAAGACCTGCGGAATCCCGCGATTTATGCGGAAGCAATCAGTGCAATTCCGGATTATCCGCGGGAATATACTTACGATCAATTTGCCCATGTGCGCCTGGCACGGCTCCCGCTCGAGGGACTACATCTCCGGCCCCTGCTAGACTCAATCGTTCCCGGTTGGGATGAGACTGTCGATTGGAGCCTGCTCCTGGAACGCGAATCGTTTTTCTATCTGGTGTTGGCTGGCTTAGCGACTCTCTTTTTTCTCGTACTCAGGGCGCTCCTTGCCTGGTATGCGGACAAGGGTCTGAGAATTCCGCGCTTCCATCTGCGCGAGCATGTGGCCCGAGCCGGCGCGGCGTTTATCTCTACGCCGGAGATCAAAGAATAGCGTGTGCGGAATATGCGGCGTCGCGTTTGCCTCGCGCACCGCCGAAGCGGAAATGCGCGTGCGCGCGATGACCGCGGCGATGCGGCACCGCGGGCCCGATGAAGATGGGTTCCTAATGGGGGACCCGCGGGCGCCGGGGCTGGCCCTTGGGATGCGGCGGCTGAGCATCATTGACATCGCCGGCGGGCAGCAGCCGATTTGGAATGAGACGCGCGACGTCGCGGTCATTTTCAACGGGGAACTCTACAATTATCGAGAATTGCGCGAGCGGCTGGCGCTCTGCGGGCACCGGTTTGCGACACAATCCGACACGGAAATCCTGGTTCATGCGTGGGAGGAGTGGGGCGAAGACGCGCTGAACGAATTGCAGGGCATGTTCGCGTTCGCGCTGGTCGATCTTCGAGGGCGCTACGCAACCGTGCCAATTCTTTTTCTTGCGCGCGATCCGCTGGGGATCAAGCCGCTCTACTACACGCAAACACCGGATGGTTTTGCATTCGCTTCCGAGGTTCGCGCGCTGCTTGCGTCGAGCGCCGCGCCCAAGCAGCTCTCTCAGGACGCGCTTACTTCTTATTTGCTCTTTGGAGGCGTGAGCGAGCCGGTAACGCTGCTCGAAGGCGTGTTTTCATTGCCACCGGGGCATCGAATGCTGTTGCATGTGCCGGAGCGCAGGCGTACGCCGCGGGCGCGGCCATGGTGGGATCCGGCACAGAGTCCCGCGGCTCGCGACACTCGCAAACCCCGTAATCTTCCATCCGCGGCGCGACAGCTCCGAACGCTGCTCGAAGGCGCGGTGCGGAGGCATCTCATCGCGGATGTGCCGGTGGGGCTGTTTCTTTCAAGCGGGCTGGATTCAGGGGCAATCGCGGCGCTTGCCGCGCAGAGCAAGGCGGGCATTCAGAGCTTCACGCTCACGTTTCCCGGAACATCGTTTGACGAAGCAGAGCTTGCGCGCACGGTCGCGAATCGCTGCAAGACGCAACATACGGAAGTGCCTTTGACGGGCGATGCGATTCTGGCACGCATCGACGAGGCCGTGGCCGCTCTCGACCAGCCGACGATGGATGGAATAAATACTTATTTCGTTTCCTGGGCGGCAAAAGAAGTCGGGCTGAAAGTTGCGCTCTCGGGACTTGGCGGCGACGAACTTTTTGCGGGTTATCAGACTTTTGCAGATACGCCGCGGCTTTCGAGATTGATCCGGTTCGCCTGGTTTGTGCCGGGAGTGCTGCGGCGCGTGACGGCGCCGATAGTGGCCAGTTTGATTGGGCGGCAAAAATCCCCAGATGCGTCGAGAAAAGCCGCGTCGGCGTGGGGGCATCCGGATGCGCTGCCGCACCCTTATTTATTTGCGCGGGCGCTTTTCCCGCCGGGACAGTTGGAACGGATTATCGAGCCGCGATTTCGACCGAGCACGATCAGCGCGGATGGCGTGACGCTGGAGCCCACCTGGCTTGGCTGGCTGGAGCGGACAGCGGATGAAGCGCGCAAGCTAGAGCCGGTTGCCGGGGTTTCCTGGCTGGAGATGCGGACGTACATGGCCAGCACGTTGCTGCGCGACACCGATTCCGTGAGCATGGCACAGTCGCTGGAAGTTCGCGTGCCGTTGCTGGATACGCCGGTGGTTGAGTTTGTCGAATCGCTACCGGACACGGCGCGGTGGCGGCTCGGAACGCAAAAAGCATTGCTGGTGGAAGCGCTTGGAGATTTGCTGCCGCAGGAAATACTGGAGCAGCGGAAGCGGACTTTCACTCTGCCATGGGAAGAATGGCTTCGAGGAACGCTGCGCGCGCGGGTCGAGGCAAGCTTCGCCAGCCCCGCGGCGGCGCTTGCTCCTTTGCTGCGGCCCGGCGGATTGGATTCCGTGTGGAGCGACTTTCTCACCGGGAAAACGAGCTGGTCGCGGCCGTGGTCACTCTATGTGTTGAACGAATGGTGCCGTCGCCACCTCGCCGCATAATGCGTTCGGCTGGGGTACACTGACAAATTACGCGATGAATATTCTTGGGATTAATGCATACCACGGAAACGCTTCGGCGGCGATTGTCTGCGATGGGCGGCTGATTGCGGCGGTTGAAGAGGAACGTTTCAATCGGGTAAAGTACGCGGCAGGTTTTCCGGCGCGGGCGATCCGCTACTGCCTTAAAGAGGCTGGATTGACGCTCGCGGACCTCGATCATGTGGCGGTGCCGCGAAATCCTTACGCGCGGCTGGCGACTAAACTTTTTTACGCGGTGCGGATGCCGTCGTTTGCGCGTGAACGCGCGAAGGTGCTGGTGAAATTCACCGGGATACTCGACGCGCTCGCAGCGGCTTTTGACAGTGATCCCAAAAGAGTGGGCGCGACATTCCACCGCGTTGAACACCATCAGGCGCATCTGGCGAGCAGCTTTTTCGTTTCACCGTTCGAACGGGCGGCGCTGCTTTCCGCGGACGGGCTGGGTGATTTTGCCAGCACGATGTGGGGCACGGGCAGCGGGAAACGCATGAACATCCACGGCGCCATCGCTTTTCCGCATTCACTCGGTCTTTTCTATGGCGGTGTCACACAGTATCTGGGTTTTCCGAAATTTGGCGACGAATACAAAGTAATGGGGCTGGCGGCGTACGGCCAGCCGGAACAGATGGACGCTTTTCGGGATATCGTGCGTTTCGACGCGCGTTCGAATGGCAACGGTTTCCGTCTGGGGCTCGACTACTTCACACACCACCGGACCGGGCCGGAGATGAGCTGGGCGGAAGCGGACAAGACTCCGACGCTCGGCAAAATGTTTTCGAATGAAATGCCAAAGCGGCTGGGGCCGGTTCGCGCGCCGGAAGAGCCGCTGGAGCAGCGGCATCGCAATTTGGCAGCGTCGCTGCAGGCGCGGCTTGAGGAAGTTTATCTGGGCATGTTGAAAAAGCTGGCAGAGCGGACGGGGCTGAAGGCGATTTGTCTTGCAGGTGGCGTAGCTTTTAATTGCATAGCGAATGGAAAAATATTCGATGCTACGCCGTTTGAACAGGTTTACGTGCATCCGGCCGCGGGCGACGCAGGGCTCGCGGTTGGCGCGGCGTACTACGTGTGGCACCAGAAACTCGGGAAACCGCGTTCGTTTGTGATGGAGCACGCTTACTGGGGGCCCGGCTACACGCGCGAGGAGATTCGGCGTGCGATCGATTCGAACGGGATTGCACAGAAGGGCTTTCGCGTAAGCGAATTGGCAGAAGAGGAACTGGTGCGCGATACCGCAGCGATCATTGCGGATGGAAAAATAGTCGGTTGGTTTCAGGGCCGGGCCGAATGGGGCCCGCGGGCGCTGGGTAACCGTAGCATCGTGGCTGATCCGCGGCGTCCGGAAATGAAGGAAATCCTGAACCGCCGGATCAAGCACAGAGAAATCTTCCGGCCCTTTGCACCGTCGATTCTCTCGGAAGCCACCGGCGAATATTTCGAGAAGTCGCATCCTTCGCCGTTTATGACGCTGGCGTATTCCGTCCGCAAGGAAAAGCGCAGGGCGATTCCCGCGCCCACGCACGTGGACGGGACGGGGCGGTTGCAAACGGTCACGCGCGAGGCGAATCCGCGATATCACGCGTTGATCTCAGCGTTCCGCGACCTTACCGGCGTTCCTGTGGTGCTGAATACATCGTTCAACGACAACGAGCCGATCGTCTGCCGTCCGGAAGAAGCGATCGATTGCTTCCTACGTACCCAGATGGACACGCTGGTCCTTGGTGATTTCTTGATCACAAAGTCGTGAACCGCATGACGCGCATTCCTAAGACATGAAAATCCTGTTGCTCAACCTCTACTATCCGCCGGACACGTCGGCGACGGCGAAGATGGCGCACATGGTGGTGGAAGCACTTTCGACCAAACATGAAGTGACAGTGCTTTGCGGGCGACCATCGTACGACCCCACGGAGCGGCGCGCCTGGCGGTTGTTTCGAAGCGAGAGAGACGGGCGCGCGCGCGTCATTCGAACGGGCTCGATGGATTTTCCGCGGATCGAGATGAAAAGGCGCGCGGTGAATTATCTAAGCTATACGATGCTGGCGATTCCGCGCGCGTTGTTTGCGAGATGCGACGCGGTGCTGGCGATGACGGATCCGCCGTTCGAGGGGATTACCGGGGCGCTCGTTGCGATGTTGAAGCGGAGACCGTACGTTTACAACATTCGCGATATGTATCCGGACATGGCTGTGGGCGGCTCAATCGTCAAGCCCGGCTTGCTCGCTCGCATCTGGGAAAGGCTGCATCGCCGGGCACTGCGCCACGCGACGCGAGTGATTGTTCTTGGCGACGATATGCGTGCGCGAATTGTTGGCAAAGGGGTGGAGCCTTCGCGGGTGGTGGTCGTCCGCGACGGCGCGGAGGTACTTCCAAGGGATGCGCCGCTCGCCGCTGCAGATCCGGAAGTTGAGCGCGCCATTCGCGGGGGTTTTTCGTTTGTGCTTTTGCACGCGGGAAACCTGGGATTTTACGGCGCGTGGGACACGCTTATCAGCGCGGCGGGGACACTCGCGAGCGAGGGAGTCGGGCTGGTGTTCGTCGGCGACGGAGCGCGGCGCGCGCAGATCGAGGCAAGTGCCGCGGGGGCCGAAAACATCCGGTTTCTGGACTTTTTTCCTGCGAGCAAAATTCCTTCCGTGCTGGCGGCAGCCGACGCACACGTTATCACGGTGAAGCGAGGCCTCGAAGGCGTGGTGGTGCCCAGCAAAATGTACGGAATCCTGGCCGCGGGGAGACCGATCGTGGCGGTTGCACCGGAAGAGACGGATGCGGTGTCGATTGGGGTGGGGCGCGGATTTGCTGTTGCCGCCGACCCGGACAAACCAGAGGAATTGGTTTCCGTCGTTCGTGCTCTGGCCAACGATGCAGAAAAGGCGAAGAGGATGGGCGAGGCGGCGCGAGCAGCCGCGCTTGACTATGATAGAGTCAAAGAATTACAAAAATTTGTTGAAGTTTTTGATGGCCTCACTGTCGCAAAATAGTTCGAGGAGGAAGAGCACGCGTGACGCAAGTAGAAACGTTTTGGACGGGAAAAACGGTATTTGTGACGGGAGGAGCGTCGTTCATAGGCTCGACACTTACCGACCATTTGCTGGCGCGCGGCGCTACGAAGGTGCGTATCGTCGACGATCTGAGCAGCGGCCACCTGGGCAACATTCGCGGGCATCTCGGCACCGGCAAAGTTGATTTTTTGCAGGCGGATCTGCGCGAGCCAGGAGTGACGCGCGCTGCGATGCATGGCGTGGATACTGTATTCCACTTAGCGGCGGATCACGGGGGACGCGGCTACGTCGATCTTCACCAAGCCGGACCAGCTTCCAATTTTTTTCTGGACGGACTGGTTTTTGCAGAAGCGCTGAAAGCCAAAGTGAAGAAAGTAGTATTTGCTTCCTCCGGGTGCGTGTATCCGAATTTCATGCAGTCCGATACGACGAAGGAACTCTATCTGACCGAGGACCTCACGAAGGGACCGAACGACGCGGACAACACCTACGGTTGGGCGAAATTGATGGGCGAATTTACACTGCAGGCTTATGCGAAAGAACACGGCATGGGTGCGGCCTCGTGCCGGTATTTCACCGTCTACGGCCCGCGGGGAGTGGAAAACCACGCGGTGATTGCGATGATTGCGCGGGCATTCCTGCAGCTGAACCCGTTTGAGGTCTGGGGCGACGGCACGCAGATTCGCAATTGGACTTACATTGACGACATTGTGGAAGGCACGATCCTGGCGGGAGAGAAAATCAACGATGGCACGGCTATCAACCTGGGAACGATGGAGCGAATTCAGGTAATCGATTGCGCGAAGATGGTATGCGAATTCACGGGGCACAAGGCGGAGATCAAGCTATTGAAGGACATGCCGACGGGTCCGTTGAATCGCGTGGCTGATAACTCGCTGGCGAAGAAACTTCTTGGGTGGGGGCCGAAAGTTAAGTTCCGCGAAGGCCTGAAACGTACGATTGATTGGTACTACGCCACGCGGGATAAAGCGGAAGTAAAGCGAATCTTTACGCGAATGCTGACGGAACGTTGAGCCAGGATAGACTGTCTCGAAAGTTCCCAGCCTCGAGAAGTCAATCCACTGTATGCAAATAATGTGGGCACCTGCAAGATTATCCTGATTGTTTCGCAACAAAAACCGCAGTATGGTGTTAAGGCTGCGTGGGCAGCCGGTGGAACGTTTAGCGGTCAACCATCCAGCAGTAACTTGGGAGCCGGACCCCAAACCCGGCAAGAGTTGCGTGAGGCAGCGGCCAAACCGCCTGGGCCGAGAACGTCTCGCACACCAATCGAGGATGCATGGCCGCAGGTCTGCTGGCATTTTTCATCGCTCTATTCGCCTCGCTGATGCTGGTAGTTCCGGTGCGCGCGCTAGCGTTGCGCGTGGGGATGGTCGACCTACCCGGACCGCGAAAGGTGCATCTGCAGCCGATTCCGATGCTGGGCGGCCTGGCGATGTATGCGGCGGTGGTGATCGCAGTTCTCTTCGCATTTAATGGGCCCACGCGAGCTCAAATCGTGGGCATTCTGATCGGCGCGACGCTGGTGGCGGGTGTTGGGATTCTTGACGACCGCGGACTGCTTCACCATCAGGTAAAACTGTTCATGGCCATGCCGCTTGCCGCGGTGATTCTGATGGTGAGCGGAATCCGCGCACAAGTATTTAGCGTCCTGGTTGGCGGGCGGAGCGGCGACTACCTGGATGTGGGGCTAACCATTGTTTGGGTGGTGGGCATCACGGCTTCTTTCAGTATTTTGGATCACATGGATGGATTGTGCGCGGGCATCGCGGCAATGGCTTCGGTGTTTTTCGCGCTGCTGGCGTACTTGTACGGGCAGATGCTGGTGACTGTGCTGGCTGCGGCCGTGCTTGGGGCTGCGACCGGTTTCCTGCGCTGGAATTTCAAACCAGCAAAAATCTTCATGGGCGATGGCGGCGCGATGTTTCTCGGTTTTCTGATGGCTACGCTGGGACTGAAACTGAGGCTGGATAACAGCAGTCATCTCTCTTCCTGGCTCGCGCCCATTCTGATTCTGGGCGTCACGATTTTCGATACTACGCTGGTGACAATCTCACGTTCGCGCCGCGGGCTGCTGCCTTTCGCGACGCCGGGGAAAGATCACGCGGCGCATCGCCTTTCCAATCTGGGACTTGGCCATCGCGGTGCGGTTCTAACGCTTTATTTCCTCGGCGCCATTGGCGGCGCCGCGGCCGTCCTGGTCAGTTATCTTTCAACGGCTGGAGCGTTTCTGGTTGGTGCCATAACTCTGGCGATCATCTTCAGCGGGGTCATGTTCCTTGAGCGCGCGCCGTACGAACGCCAGGCCAGCAAACCTTCGACGACCTCCTAAGCCAATCAATTCCGGGAGCTACTGAGCTGGCAGCGCAAGAGTTTGCCCTAGCTGTTGGATTCGCTATACTTACCGGGCACCCTCTCACCCATTTTTGGGTAGGTCCTCACGGGTTGGGCGGGAAGTAGCCAAAATCTTTCGTGTGGCGTCCCTGGTAGAACGAGTTTGCAGGGGACGGACGCCGCTGGGACACACAGAAGCCTTGAGGAACATTGAAATACAGCCGCGGCCAAGCAGCCGGGCGGACCGGGAAGTTATCGTCGTCGGAGGCTCAGCAGCGGGATTGTTCACGGCTGCGAGCGTCGCCCGTGGCGGCCGCCGTGTCCGCGTTCTGGAATCCAAACCGCAATTCGAACCCGCGCGGCGCACGCTAATCGTCACCGATCAATTCCGAAGCCAGATGGGCGCTTCGGCCCGCGTAAGTATCGTCAACGAAATTCGTCGATTCGAATTGTTTACGGATGGACGCTCGGCGCAGGTCGCGCTAACGAAACCGGACCTCATCATTGAGCGATCACGGCTGATTCCCGCCCTAGCCCGCGAAGCGCAACAAGCGGGCGCAAACCTTTCTTTTGACACGCGTTTTTTGGGCATTGGCCCGAACGCGAGCGGATTGCGGCTGGAAGTGGAAACCGGAGGCAAGCGCGAGAAATTGCATGCGGACAGCGTTGTTGGAGCAGACGGCGCGGCGAGCCGCGTGGCGCGCGCTTCCGGCTGGCCGCCCATCGAGACTGTGCCGCTGGTCCAAGCGATCGTAAGGCTGCCGAAAGATTGCCCCCCAGATACAACGCGCGTGTGGTTCGTTCCCGATGACACGCCGTACTTCTATTGGTTGATTCCTGAATCGGCGGAACGAGGAGCCGTCGGCGTGATTGGTGAAAATGGCGGCGACACAAAACGATGTTTCGAACGATTTCTGGAAAAGAAGCAAATGGAGCCGCTGGAGTGGCAGGGCGCGCGGATACCGGTTTACCGGGGCTGGGTGCCGGTGCGGCGGCAAATCGGGAATGGCGAAGTCTATCTGGTGGGTGACGCCGCGGCGCAAGTGAAAGTATCCACGGTGGGGGGAATCGTTACCGGATTTCGAGGCGCGCTGGGAGTGGCACAAGCGCTCTTGCAAAATGGAAGAAGCCAGGAGCTGGGGGCGTTGCGACGCGAGCTCGGAACACACTGGCTGATTCGTCGCGCGCTGCACCGATTTCAACAAAAGGATTATTCGGAGCTGGTTGATTTGCTGGATGCTTCGACGCGCCGATCGCTTGGAGAAATCAATCGCGATGAATCCACACGGCTGCTCTGGAACGTGGTTCGCCGGCAGCCGCGCCTCGTCCTTCTTGGACTTCGCGGATTGCTGATGGGGAAAACAGAAAAAAACTAAACGCAGTTCCCTTCTCGCTGGCCTAAAAGAGATCGAACGAAAAGACGTGCCCGGTGGAATCCCCAACATAAAACTTCAGAGTGTAGGTGTCGAAGCTGGGGTCGCCAATGATTGCGCCAGCATTGATCAGGCGATTCGAGACATTCGCGCCGCTCGTGGGATTGATCTTGTACAGGTGGCCGTCCGAAGAACCCACATACATAAACTCAGCTTGCGGCGGAGAGGTGAAAATCAAGGACGAAGGACTGGCAATCGCGGGATTGGCCCAGCCGCCTGGTGAGACCGAGAACGTGGGAGCAGCGCAAGCTCCTGTAGTGTAGGACACGTGAACTTTCGAAACACCCGTTGTGGTTGCGAAAAACACATCATCGTTCAGCGCCGCTGTCTCAATAGGAATGGGAAAGCCCACGGGAGTGACGCCCGGAACCGTTACGCTTCGAGAGCAAGCGTTGATCTCCGTGCGCACCGCGTAGAGCAAGCCAGGATTAGTCGTGACATAAAGAATGTGGCCGTCAAAATTCTGAGTCGGTGCCTGGTCTGTATCGCCCAAATTGAAGGACGTCGATAGGGTTCCATTGTTGGTGCTGATCTTCCAAAGGCTGGGCCGAGCTACTCCGCCATTGGAACGACTGGTGACCCAGACGACGTTGTTGACGTAATCGATATAGGGAGTCGAGCTGACGATGTCCATGTTTCCAGGGCTGAAGGTCCAGACGGTCGCGCCAGTGTTTCCATTCAATCCAAAAACCTTGTTGTTGGTTGTGCTGCCCGCACCAATATTTCGCGTGGCAACGACGACGAGATCAAACGCATTGGTGTACCCCACGCCGCTGTAGGATTTTACCTGCACGGCCGGGGCGGCTTGGAAACCGCTTCCGGCTCCAGTGGTCAGTACGGCGGTTTGCCATAGCAAGGCTCCGTTGTCCGCGCGAAAGGCATAGACGGTGCCGTCGCCGGCGGCAACATAGGTGATGTCGCAGACATTTTTGCAGGTGGGATTTGATGTATCGGAAGCGGCAATCAATGGCGGGCGCGTCTGAATCGTTCCGCCAGTGACACCGGAAGTTCCGCCCGGCTGATAGTTTCGTTGACCGGTGGCTGCGGACATGGCGTGCACGGCGTTGTCGTTTCCACCGGTGAGGACAATATTCCCCGGATCCAAAGCCGGCGCCGCGAGAGTCGTTGCGCCAGTCTTGTAGCTCCAGTCCTTGTTAGCGCCGCCGCCGGTCACCGTGGTAATCGTCTGCGTCGAAGTGTTGCCAAAGGAATAGTGAGGCGGAACAGCGGACGCTGCACCTGTAATTGTGGTGGCATCGTGAATGTAGCCTTTAAAAGCATACTGCGTGCTCGGCAAGACGATGCTGGTGTCGCCGTTTTCATCGAAGGCACTCACGGTAGCAAATGATGCGGTGTTTGCGGCAATGAATTGCCCTGCGACGGGCTGGGCCCCTGTGACATACGTGGTTCCGTCGGCCGGGGCGAAGGTCGGGGCGACGCTTCCCTGCTGCTTGGCAAACAACACGCCATCATAGTTGGCGTTCGTTGAACCGGTGGGGAAGGCCCAGTTCAAAGTGATCTCGGAGATTCCGGGAACCGCGGCGGCCATGGTGACATCCCGCAGATAATGCAAAACGAGTGTGGGCTGGTTTCCGGCGGAGTTTTCGCGGGAGCCATAAAGCGGCGATAACGCGTTGTTGGCCTCAGCGCCAACCGCCGTCGCGGGCTCCGGCTCGGTGTAGCGGCGGGCGAGGAAGTTGTCAAAGTCGTAGTTCACCAGATTTCCGTTGTAAACGAAAAGGCCGACGGAACCAGCGGTGGCGACGTTGGCATCGCCGGCGATCGAAGGAACCTGGAGCACACCGTTGACGAAGGTGCGCAATGTTGCGGGGCTCCCGAAAAACGCTCCACCAACGGTGTAGAAAGTGCTGTCGTTCCAGGCATAAGCGGGTTCCTGCAAACTATTAAAAGTGCCGGCGTTCCAATAGGCGAGCTGCGACACTCGCTGGTCGGGATTTGCTCCGACGGTTATGAATTGAAGGCAAGAACGGTATGCGGTGAGATCAGAGCCGGTGGGGTTGACTCCGCTGACGCGGCCAATGGGACACCCGGTGCTTTCCAGGCCTGCGGCGGAAGTCATGCGGACATCAGCCTGAACGAAAACGTCGCGCTCGTTGGTGACGGAATTGAATTTGATGACGTTCCGTTCGGTGACGGTGGTGTTGGATTCGCGGAGAATGCGATTCGTCCCAACGTCGGCAACGACGTTCCACGGGCCGTTGGCCTGTACGGTCCATCCAGCGGGGGGTTGATTCAGCGTGTCGGCATCAAAGTTGTCGTAGGCGAGATAGACGTTATTGAGATTGGCCGGAGGCGCAGGAGCGTTGGCGTTGCCATAAAATATGGAGTAGGTGGCATCGGTGCCGTTCGCGACGATGTCGGCCTGCAACTTGAACCAGATGGTGGTGCTGGCGGTATTGCAGTTGATGACCTGACGGTCGAGCTGCGTCCAGGTGTTGGCGGCAAAGCGCGCGATGCGCAAGTCATGGCAATCGGAGCGCATTTTCCCGGTGGTGATCAGCGCGGCGGTGTTGAACCCGGTCATTTGCGCGCTATAGCCGTTGTAGCCGTTGAATGGCGCATTCGCGCCGACGGTGACGGTGATGGTTCGAGTAAATGACCAGGTGGCGCCATCTTCGAGCGAGTCTTTCACCAGCAGCCCGTAATTCGGAATCGTTCCGTTCACCCATCCTTGGGGAATATTCGCCGAGGTCGAATCGCTAAGGACATTGAAGGCGATGGTTGCCGCAGTCCCTGAGGATGTGCCCGAAGGCTGCGTATCCGTCGCCGTGGGATCGAAGTCGCTTCCCGCTGTGACCCATGCGAGCGCGCCGTTGCGCGTATTCCAGGTTACGCCGGCTTCTGTCCAGTTGGTCGTGCCCGTGATGCGATGGACCTCCTGTGTGCGACTGGTGAAGAGTGGAGTAATCGGGACAAGATTCAGTGCCGAAGTCTTTAATGCCGTGTTGGAATTCAGGCCCGTAGGGGCGAGATTGAATTGCAGGACCGAGCGTTGATTGGCGTTGACTGCAGTGTGTGTGGAAAGAGTCGTGCCGGTGCCGTTGTTTGTTGTGGGGGCTGCCTGGGTGATCGTCGCGTCACTAGTGGATGACACGGTGGTCTGTTCGTCCGAGCGGAGCGGCGTCGGAGGACAGATCAGGAGTAGCGCTAGAAAGCTGCGGAGTCCGGCGCCAAGATAAGTTCGCAATGCATTGGAATGCCTGTTCATCGTCCGGATCCTGCTTCTTCCTGTGCTTTGGCGGGCGCAGGCGCTAGTGTGAAGTCGGATTCCAGCGCGAGGCGGTCATCCAGAAAAACGCGCACATGCCAGGTTCCACCGAGATTTCGCTGGGTAATGTAGGTTCCCCCGACGGGCAAAACGGTGAGAATGGCGGAATCGCCGCGCGTCTTCATCAGCAACGAGGGAATCCCTTCGGCATGAATCTTGTTCGCGTCGGCCATCAAGTGGCGTGCCGGCGGAACGGGCGCTACTTGATTTTGAACGGCAGGCGCCGCCGCGGAAAATGCCATGACTCCGCCGATGATGAACTGCGTTTTCTTGGAGGAATACAGACTGCCATCCGGCAAGCGGAATTCCACCGTTTGAACATGCTGGCCGGCGACTCCCGGCCAGGCGACAAAGACGTACAAATCCCTCAGTTCGGTGAGCGGAAAGACGTCCTGGGTTGTGCGGCAGGTGGCCTCCGGCGTTTCACAGAAGAAAATCTCCGGACCGCGAGGTTTCGACCGGGGGGGCCAGATGTGGAGGCTTGCGCTTGAACCCGGCGCGCTACTGTCCGGTGAGGGCGTAACCATGACACGCGGAGACTGGGCAGCTGCATCTTGGCAAATTCCCAGGAGCAGGCAAGAAAAAATGAAAGATAGAACGACGAGACGAATTCGTCCCATAAGTGCCTCCGCAGAGCGGTCTTGGAGAGAATGACCCTGAATTTAAGCTAGCTAGGCCCCGGGGAGGTGTCTATAGACCTGAGGTTTAGAGTTCTTAAGACGCAAGGGTACGCTGTGAGATCGTTTCCTGGCCGCCGCTTGGCGGCCTGGCAGGCGTTGCGCAGCAGTGACCTATGAAGCGCTTTGCACGTCTGGGGGATTCGGTCACAATAGAGAGTTGGTAGTCCGCCGCGGACAGCGCCATTGTCTTGCGAAACCAGTCTCAGGGAGAGTTTGACTTGCGTCTTTCCGTCATCGGATGTGGATACGTGGGTTTGGTCACGGGAGCCTGCCTCGCCGAAGCGGGGCATGAAGTGGTTTGTACAGACATTGATAGGGACCGTATTGCCAAGCTCAACGCGGGCGGCGTTCCGATATACGAGGAGCATCTGGACGAGATTCTCGCGTCCGCTCGGAAGGCGGGACGAATCTCTTACACCGCGGATGCCGGTGAAGCCATCCGCAGTGGAGACGCCATATTTATCTGCGTGGGAACGCCGCCGAAGGATTCCGGGGAGGCGGACCTTTCCGCCATCGACAATGTGGCGCGGCAAATCGCGGCTGAGGCGCGGTCTCCCAAGCTGGTGGTCGAAAAGAGCACCGTCCCGGCGCGCACGGGGCTGGAGCTGAGCCGCGCGCTCTCAGCCTACTCGCGCAACAGCAACATGAAATTCCGTGTGGCTTCCAACCCGGAATTTCTACGCGAAGGCACCGCCGTCGGAGATTTTTTTCATCCGGACCGGATCGTCGTCGGTGTGGAAGATTCGTCGTCCGCCGCGGAATTGAAGGAAATCTACCGGCCTATTCTCGAAAAGACGTTTCGGTGCCCGGTGCATAACGGGACCTGCCCGCCCGGTCACAAAGCCGAATTTCTGGTCACCACGATCAACAGCGCCGAACTGATCAAGCATGCTTCGAACTCCTTTCTCGCGCTGAAAATCAGTTATGCCAATGTGATTGCCGATCTGTGCGAGAAGATCGGAGCCAACGTCGATGAAGTGACTCATGCCATGGGTCTTGACGAGCGCATCGGCGGACAATTTCTGAAGGCTGGGCTGGGGTACGGTGGGTTCTGCTTTCCGAAGGACGTGCAGGCTTTTGTTCACTTGTCGGCGTCGGTTGGCGTGGACTTTGACATGCTGAAAGCCACCGAGCGGGTGAATAAGCAGCGCATCGACCGTTTCTTCGAAAAGGTCCGGCAAGCGCTATGGGTGGTAAAAGGCAAGCATGTGGCGGTTCTCGGACTCGCGTTCAAAGCCAACACCGACGATATCCGGTTCGCGCCGGCGCTCGAAGTCCTGAAGCGGCTGCTTGAGGAAGGCGCGGTGGTCCATGCCACCGACCCCCAGGCGATTTCGCGCACCCAGGCGCTCTTTCCACAGGTGCACTATCACGAAGATCCTTACGAGATTCTGCGCGACGCGGACGCGGCACTGGTCTGCACGGAGTGGGATGTCTTTCGAAAGCTCGATTGGGACCGCGCGGGAAAAACAATGGCGCGCAAATTGGTGATCGACGGCAGGAATCTCTATTCGCCGCGGGGAATGCGGGAGAAGGGCTTCGAGTATTTCTCGTTTGGGAGAGAGTAGCGAACGGAGATCAGTGGTCGGGAATCAGTGATCAGAGAAGAGAGAATTTTCAGGACACGGCAGAGCCGGGATGGCTGTTCCTTGATTCCTGATCTCTAATATCTGAACGCTGCATGCCTATCTCTTGCTAAACATCTGTTTGAAATACGCCAGGGTCAGATTCAAACCCTCTTCCAAGCCGACCTTGGGCTCCCATTTCAAGATGCGCCTGGCCTTGGTGATATCCGGGCAACGACGCTTCGGATCGTCCTGCGGCAGCGGCTCGAAGACGAGCGGCGGCGCATTCTCGAAATGTTTGCGGATACGTTCGGCGAACTCAAGAATGGTGATCTCCTGGGGGTTGCCGATGTTCACCGGCAAGTGTTCATCGGACATCATCAATTGGTAGATCCCTTCGATCAGGTCGGAGACGTAGCAGAAGCTGCGGGTCTGCTGTCCGTCCCCATAAATGGTCAGCGGCTTTCCGCTGAGAGCCTGGAACACGAAATTGGGGAGCGCCCGGCCGTCATTCAGGCGCATGCGCGGGCCGTAGGTATTGAAGATGCGGACGATGCGCGTGTCTACGCCGTGGAAGCGGTGATAGGCCATGGTCATTGCTTCCGCGTAGCGCTTCGCTTCGTCATAAACACCGCGCGGGCCGACAGGATTGACATGGCCCCAGTATTCCTCGTGCTGCGGGGAAATCTCCGGGTCGCCGTAACACTCACTCGTAGAAGCCAGGAAAAACTTGGCGTTTTTTGCCAGCGCCAGGCCAAGCGCATTGTGCGTCCCAAGCGCACCCACCTTCAGTGTAGGAATGGGAAGCTTCAGATAATCGACGGGGCTGGCCGGTGAAGCAAAGTGGAGCACGTATTCCACGGGCCCCGCGACATCAATGTAATTCGAAACGTCCGCGCGCGCGATGCGGAATTTCGGATGCTTCATCAAATGTTCGACGTTCGAATCCACGCCGGTGACCAGGTTGTCGAGAGCCAGGACGTCCCATCCTTCGGCGAGCAGCCTCTCGCCAAGATGAGAACCGAGAAATCCCGCGCCACCGGTAACCACTGCCCTCATGCACGCTCCTCCGAGAAATCAGTTTGTCAGTGTAGCGTGAGAGCCGCTGATTGACCACTTGGGCGGCACGGGATAGCATTCGCCCATCCCTCATGCCAGCCGGTTCGAGCTCCGCCTTTGCGATATTGCCGCGCTCGCGGGGGCGCCGGGGACTTCTTGCGGTTTGCCTGGGCGCCATCCTGCTTGCGGTCGTTTGTTTTTTCGGGGTGGGGAGATGGCTGGTGGTAGAAGATCCGCTTGTGAAGGCTCGTGCGATTGCAGTGCTCAGCGGCAACATGCCAGTACGGGCGATGGAAGCGGCGAAACTCTATCGCGCGGGTTATGCACCGGAAATCTGGCTGACACACTCCGTGGAGCCTGGCGAGACACTCGCGGAGATGGGGATCCCGTTTGCCGGCGAAGACTATTACAACATGCGGGTGTTGATTCACGAGGGGGTTCCGCCGGGAGCGATTCGCTTACTGGAACCTCCGATCGTAAATACCGCCGATGAAATGAATGTGATTGCCACTGTCCTGGCAGGCGAAAGGGAGCGCTCGGTGATTATCGTGACGACAAAAGTGCACACTCGTCGAGTGCGATTGTTGTGGCGAAGGGTCGCGGCAGGCCGGGGCATGGCTATCGTGCGTGCCGCCTCCGATGACCCCTACAATCCTGGGCGGTGGTGGCGGAATACCGGTGATGCGCTCGATGTAGTGCGGGAAGTCCTTGGCCTCGCTAACGCCTGGGCCGGGCAACCATTGAGGCCGGCTCATTCAGCCGAGTGATCTTCTTCAGAACAGGGGCTCAGACTTTCAGAAAAAGAAAAAACGTTTTCGCCGAGGCGGCGGCAGTTCTTCTTCGATCTCCGACACATGTGGCAGCTCTCGACCCTCGAATGCCGCGAGTGGATTGTCGAGGAACAAGGCGCTGGCTTTCTCCATCCCAAGCTGGTCGACGACGACGTCATAGGCAGGTTGCAGACGCAGCGGGCGCTTCCGCGTATTGTGGGCATCACTCGCGACAAAATGGACGAACCCCTCGCGGATCCACTGCAGCGCATCTTTCTGCGGCACAGCGCCGAAGTCTCCCGTGAGGGCGCCTCCGGTAACCTGCACGAAGCAGCCCTGACGCACCCACTTCTTCAGGCGCTCCGGATGGGCCTGCAGGATGCGGTTGCGCTCCGGATGAGTGATGATAGGCCGTACGCCGGAGAGTTGAATTTCGTGCAGTGTTTGGTCCATGCCCGGGGGGATGGAAATTTCGTTGAACTCCACGAGCAGGTAGTCCCGCTGATTGAGGCAAAAGGGCGAGGGATCTTTGCGCAAGGATTTCAGGTTCTCCGGGTTGAGGTGAAAATCGCAGCCGGTCGCGAGTTGCAGCCTGTCGCCAATCCGGGATTGCAAATCATCCCGAAGCCGGCGCACGCGTGCAAAATCGAAGTAATACTCGCTGCTGGAATGAGGGGTCGCCACGACGTGCGTGATCCCATCCTCGATTGCCGACTCCGCCATGGCCAGCGAATCTTCCATGGTGGACGCGCCGTCATCGATTCCCGGCAAGATGTGGCAGTGCAGATCGACCATCTCGAGTATCTTCTCCTCACCGCCACCAGGCCGCAAATGCCTGCGAAGCGCCGAGGGCAAACAGTATTCCAGCAAAGATTTGCCTCATCCGAAGAGGCTCGATTCGCTTGACCAATTTTCCTCCGAGAATGCCACCAAGAAACACTCCAGGGATCAGCAGCAATCCCGTCTTCCAGGAGACGAATCCGTCTCTGGCATAGGCCAGCAGCGCCAGGATGCCGGTGGGAGGGATCAGAGCGATTAAACTCGTTCCCTGAGCGCGATGCTGCCCAAAAGCAAAGAGCAAGCCAAGAAGCGGCACAAGAAGAACCCCACCACCGATGCCAAACATTCCCGAGGCCATCCCGCAGGCGAAGGCGATCGCAAGGATCCCCAGATTTCGTGCCATCCCATCAGGCACGGGCATCCTCCACGAGCTGATGGTCTCCCTTGCCTTCCAGAATTGTTTTTCTCCAAAGCAACAGTGCTGAGAGCATCAGGAAGCAGCCAAACAACCCTTTCAGGTGCCGGGAAGCCATGGGGAGCGCGATCAAACTACCCGCGTAAGCACCCACCAGCATCCCCAGCGCGCATAATAGGCCGGCTCGTAAATCCACCTGGCCCTGCTTCCAGTATTCACGCAGTGCGCCCAACCCGATCGGGGGCAGCAGGATGAAGAGCGATGTGCCCTGCGCCATATGCTGGTCCATGTGCAGCAGATAGACCATAGCCGGCACCAGGGCAACGCCGCCGCCAATCCCGAGCAGCCCGACCAGTACTCCACAAATTAGTCCCAGCAGAAGGGTGAGAACTGTCATGCTAATTATCCTGCTTCGCCTGAAGGGCCGCGATCCGATATAAAATCTCTCCTATCTTCCCCCGTCCTGCACTCCGGGGCAAGAACCTCCCGTAAACAAGCTGTAACACTGGCAAAGGGGCTTATTTTTTTGTTTGCGCGGAACCTGCTATATTTGCTTGTCTCTGTCACGTCCGTTCCGTGAGCTGCTGGGCATTTAGCAGACCGCATCGGGGTCAAGGATTACAGGGTCACGGACGACGGTGGATCCCCGAAAACGCGAAAGAACTGACCTCGACAGAGTCGAGGTTAAAGACGACGAGGAGTGCGACGCTAGTCATGCCAACCGATCGGAAACCCGAATTCTTCAAAGGCGCCCAGCTTAAGGTCGCTATCATCGGCTGCGGCTATGTGGGTTTGCCGCTGGCGCTGCGGTTTGCCGAAGCGGGGCACAAAGTCACCGGTTTTGACACCGACCCCGGCAAGGTAAGCATGCTCAATGCGGGCAAGTCCTACATCGAGCACATTCCTCAGAACAAGATCCAGCAGTTCGTGAACAGCAGGCATTTCAATGCCACCACGGATTTCGCAAAGCTGAAAGAAGCCGACGCCATACTGATTTGCGTGCCCACCCCGCTCGATGAACGCCGAGAGCCGGATTTGAGTTACGTCGAGCAGACGGCCCTTTCCATTTATCCTCATCTCCAGAAGGGCCAGCTAGTCGTGCTGGAATCGACGACCTATCCAGGGACGACCGAAGAACTCGTTCTCCCAATACTGGAAAAGAGCGGTTTCCGTTGTGCGATCGCCTCGGGTCCCGACAGTGAAAACCTTCCATGCGATTTCTTCCTGGCATTTTCACCGGAGCGCGAGGATCCCGGGAACAAACAGTTCGGCCTGGCGCAGATTCCTAAGGTTGTCGGCGGGCTGAATCCGCCGAGTGGGCGCGCCGCCGTATCGCTCTACGCACAAGTGGTCGCGCGTGTTGTGCCCGTCAGTTCCACGCGCGCCGCGGAAATGGCCAAGCTGCTGGAAAATATCTTCCGCTGCGTAAATATCGCGCTCGTCAATGAGCTGAAACAGCTCAGCCTGCGCATGAACATTGACATCTGGGAAGTGATCGACGCCGCCGCCACCAAGCCGTTCGGCTACATGCCGTTTTATCCGGGCCCGGGACTCGGCGGCCACTGCATACCGGTAGACCCGTACTACCTTTCCTGGAAAGCGCGCGAATATGATTTTTCTACACGGTTCATCGAGCTGGCCGGCGAGGTCAACACCGCCATGCCGTACCACATTGTCGACGCCGTAGCCAATTCGCTGAACGAACACAAGAAGAGCATGAAGGGCTCAAAGGTCCTGATTCTGGGAGTCGCGTACAAAAAAGATGTGGATGACCTGCGTGAGTCTCCCACGCTGAAGATCATGCAGCTCCTACAGCAGCGCGGGGCAGTGCTCGATTACAACGACCCCTACTTTCCGCAGCTCCACAAAATGCGGCATTACAATTACGAAAACATGAAGTCCGTGCCGTTGAATCCGCAGACGATCGGGAGCTATGACGCCGTAATCATCGCCACGGATCATACGAGCTACGACTATGCGGCCATCGTGGATGCCGCCAAGCTGGTCATTGATACGCGTAATGCCACGCGGCGCGTAATGCGCCATCGCGAAAAAATCGTTCTTTGTTAGGATTCCATGGCGTCACACGCCGAAGAGATTCGCCGGCAGCTCGAGGAAAGCGCTCGCGTCAAGCAGAGCTTTTCGAACGAACTCGTCGGACGCATCGCTCAGTTTGCGGAGAAATCCGCGGCGGCCTTGCGGGCCGGCGGAAAGATTGTATTCTTCGGGAATGGCGGCAGCGCCGCGGATGCGCTGCATCTTGCCGCTGAACTGGTTGTCCGGCTGCGCACGGAACGCAAGGGCCTGGCCGCGCTCGCACTCACTACGAATCCTTCCGTTCTCACCGCCGCAGGAAATGACTACGGATTCGAACAGATTTATTCGCGCCAGATTGAATCGCTGGCCGGCTCGCGGGATGTCCTGGTAGCTCTCTCAACCAGTGGAAACAGTCCGAATATTCTCCGCGGCCTCGAAGCAGGACGCGCTCGCGGCGCCTACCTCGTGGGATTTTCAGGCGAAACCGGCGGCGCGCTCGCAAACAAAGTGGATTTGCTGCTGAACGTTCCTTCGCGCGACCCGCAACGCATCCAGGAAGCGCACATCACCATTGGTCACATCGCCTGCTCTCTGATTGAGCAGCTTGCTTGCAATTAAACGCTTCAATGCCTCAGGCATCTCGGGGGAATGGGCTGAAGCTGCTTTACTTCACTTTCACCAGCTCCACGCTTGCTGTCGCAAACGGCAGAACGGCCTCCAGCAGCACCGGCGTCCTCCCCGCATTGTTGGCGAGATAGAGCGTGAAACTGGCATCCTTCATCTCCACGCCGTTCTCCAGTACGCGAATATTGATCTTGGAGGAGGTGTAGTTCCCGGCCGGAACAGATACGCTGGCAGAGGTGCCCGCCAGCTTGGCTCGCACGTCGTACAATTTGTGCCCATCATAGACCGGACTGCGCACTTCCGGCGTTTTGGCCCAGTCCACATTGCGCAGGAATTGCATCATGCCGAGAGGATCGCGCGTTCCCGGCAAGACCCGCGCAGCCGTTGCGTCCTGAGGAGCAGGCTCGTTTCCTGTGGACGTCATGCGCTGCACGGACTCGACTTTCTGGCCGCGTTCGCTCAAGTGCATCTCATATTGCATGCTCGTTAACGCGCCCGCGTCGCTATAAGAGTCGAACTGGTCATCCAGCTCAAAAACCATGCGAAGTGGATTTTCGGTATGTGCGAACGCCTGGAGATGCCAGGTGTTCTTCCCCAGAAAATTGCCCCTCCCAGCGACCTGCAGCTTAAGTGTCGCCACGTTGTCCAGCTTCGATACGTTTGCGGAGTATTCCAGCACTTCGCCCGTCCTCACCAATGGGCCCGATTCTACGGGGGGTGCCGGTTTCCTGGTCTCGCTGGACACAGGCGATTTTTCCGGCGGGGCATTTTCAGGTTTTTCCGGAGAAGCGGCGGCGTGGAATCCCGGAGGTTCCGCTACTGGCACGTCAGGAAGAGGTTGATTGTTTCTGGCGTGCAGCCAGTAAAAAGCTCCCCCTGCACAGCCCAGCGCGGCCATTGTTATGATCCCAAGCGTTGTCCGGCGGCTCATGCTTTTTGTGTGACGCTCCCTCGAATCAAATCTTGGCGCGTTCCGCTTCCGTCGTACAATATCTTTTCGCTCGAGGAAATCATCCGGCCTCGTCGGCCGGCTCGCCGCGAACTATCAGCGTACCAAAACGCGAGCCGCTCGTCTTTCCGGGCTCGCGGCGGCGGCAACCAGCCGTTCGCGAAGTGGATCGTTGGCCGCTCCGCGGCCGCAGACCTAGGAGGATTTCCCGAATGCGCTACGTCGTGACGGGCGGCGCCGGCTTTATCGGTTCGAACACGGTGGATGAACTTGTCCGCCGCGGCCACAGTGTGGTCGTTCTCGACGACCTTTCTTCCGGGAAGGAAGAGAACCTCAATGAAATCCGAAACAAGATTACTTTGATCAAAGGCAGCATCACGGACATCGAGATCGTACGGAAAGCCATGCACGACGCCGAATACGTGCTGCACCTTGCGGCCCGAACCTCCGTGCCTCGCTCGGTGAAGGACCCCATTGAAACCAATAAGATCAACATCGATGGCACGCTGAATGTTCTAGTGGCGGCCAAGGAGATGAAGGTAAAGCGCGTGGTCTTCGCTGCATCGTCCTCGGCTTACGGCGAGACGCCTATGCTCCCCAAGGTCGAGACCATGCAGCCACAGCCCATTTCACCTTACGGCGTCACCAAGTACGTGGGCGAACTCTACGGGCAAACATTTGGGCGGTGTTACGGCCTGGAGAATGTCGCGCTCCGCTACTTCAATATTTTTGGCCCGCGGCAGGATCCCAGTTCGCCCTATTCCGGTGTGCTCGCCAAATTCTGTACTGCCTTTCTGGAGGAAACCCAGCCGGTGGTATTCGGGGACGGCGAGCAGACCCGCGACTTCACCTATGTCGAAAACGCCGTGCAGGCCAATCTTCTTGCTTGCGAAGCGCCGAGTGTCTCGGGAAAAGTCTTCAATGTCGGTACGGGGGGACGCACTTCCTTGAACGAAGTCTTGAGCGCACTCGGTAAGATTACCGGCAAGCCTCTGGAAGCGAAGTACGAACCCGCGCGCGATGGCGACATTAAAGATTCTCAGGCGGATATCTCACAAGCGCGGGAATTCCTGGGCTACGAGCCTCAAGTCGCATTCGAAGAGGGATTAAGCCGCACGTTCGAATGGTATCGCTCAACGCAAACAAAAACTCCGGTAAAACAAGAACCAGCCAGTCCAGGCGCCCCAAAATCGTAGAGGGCGCCCGCCGCGGCGAGCGCCCCCATGAATTTCGTTCGATTGCCATGTGAATTACGGTTGTGTCGTCTTGCCGTAGCTCAGTGGATCTCCGGCCTTCGGAACATCGTAATTGTTCCAGAACCACAGCGGCTCGAGCTTTCTCTGCTCCGGCCACACCTGGTTCAGCGTGTCTCCTTCGAACAATTCACCGTTTTTCATCACCCAATGAATGGTGTTCGAATTGTGGATGTCGTCCAGTGGACTCTTGTCGAAAATCACCAGGTCCGCAAGCTTCCCCGGCTCGAGCGAGCCCAGGTCGTCCGGTCTCCCGACAATCTTCGCCCCGTTCACCGTGGCGCACCTCAATACTTCGAGCGGCGTCATCCCGCCGCTGGCCAGCATCCACAACTCCCAGTGATAGCCAATTCCCTGCATTTCGCCGTGGCTCCCCACTCCGACCAGGCCGCCCACGCGCACCAGCTTGGTCATCTGCGCCGCCAGCTTGGGAAACTCGTACTCGTCCTTGCGGAACCATCCTTGGCGGCGCTTGGTTCGCTGGTCGATGATCCGGTGCGGCATGAAATGATTCAGTTTGGCGTTGTCGTGGACTTCGCTGTTCTGGAACCAGTATTCCTCGCCAAACGGGCCGCCGTAGTTCACGATCAGCGTCGGCGTCTCTGCGATTCCGGACTTCGCGAACATCTGCAGCACGTCGTTGTAAAGAGGCGTGATCGGCAAAGTGTGTTCGTTTCCATGGAAGCCGTCGATGACGTGCGTCAGGTTTAGCTTCAGGTCCAGCGCGCCCTCCGTTGTCGGCATCATTTCCAGTTCTTTGGCGGCTTGCACCATATACTGGCGCTGCTTGCGATTCCCAACAACGTAGCTTTTGATGTTGTGCGTGCCGTAATATTTTCTGTATTTCGTAAGCACGCCCTTTACTTCATCGGAGGACTGGAAGTTGTTGTCGGAGAAAACGCCGGGTCCCGTCGAGAACGCGCGCAGTCCTATGATGTCGCCGCTGTCCACCAGGTCCTGATACGCAAACATATCGTTAGACCCGGTCTGCACGTCGAGTCCGGAGGTGACGCCGTACGCCAGGTTTGCGAGGAACGACCAGTTCTGCGTATCCAGAATGCCGCGGCGGATTTCCGTCCAGTGTGCATGAGTGTCAATGAAGCCCGGCACAATCGTCTTGCCGGTCACGTCGAACACTCTCGCCCCCGAGGGTGCACTGCCTTTTACGCCTATGCTCTTGATGCGGTTGTTCTCGACGACGATGTCGGCGTTTTTCAAGACTTCATCACCTTTCATCGTCACCACCGTCGCGCCGCGGAGCACAATCGTGCCCTTCGGCGTTTTCCGCGGGACTTCGAGATGAACAGCAATCTCCTGGACGTCTTTTTCCTCTTCCTTCAGCTTTTTTGGTTCTTTTTTCTCTTCTTTCTTTTCCTCCTTCTTGGCATCCCCCGATTGGGTTGTGGCGTCCTTTTTATCCCCGTCTTTTTTGTCGACGTCCTTAGCGTCCTCATCCTTCTTATCGCCTTCTTTCTTCTCATCTTTCGGCGGTTCGAAGGAGATGGCACTCAGGGGCTCGCGAAACAGGCTTGCACCCACAGCCCAGGTGATCGTCTTCCCTTGATCGGCCCAGGCAAAGTAGTCGGCGCCAATATCCGTCAGCCGCTTCGCCGGCACGGCGGGCGTCGACACGTTTACCGTTGGCGGTTCACCGCCGACTACCGGCATGGCGATGAGGTAGAGCTGATTCATTACATGCGCAAGCACCCACTGGCCATCGGGGCTTGGTTGAATGTCGTCCGCCGGGATGGGCTCCTCGAAAAAGTACAGTCCCTGACCTTTCACAACGATGTGCGTGCGCCGGTCCGTTCCGTCGTAGCGCAAGGACACGAGGCCCTGCGGCGTGTACACGTAGATGCGATCCTTCTCATTCGTGAAGTGCGGCCCTCCCGCTCCGCGCGCCGGTAAAATCAAGTTCGCCTCGCCGCCGCTGGAAGGAATCCACACGAGGTCGGCATTTGCCGTTTGTCCGCCATCGAAGGTGCTGTTTTCGCGGTCATAGGCGTTGCCGCGCAGCAGCACGATCTTTGTACCGTCGGGCGACCACGCCGGATTGCTATAAACCGCCAGCGATTTTGACAATTGCACAGGAGTTCCGCCCGCCGCCGGCACTTTCCAGAGCTGCCCTCCCGCGCTCGACCACGTCACGTAGGCGATGGACTGTCCATCCGCCGACCAGGCCGGCTGGAATTCGGGCAAGTTTCCATTCGTCAGCCGCTGCGGCTTTCCGTTGGGCAAGTCCATGGTGTACACGTGCGTCATCGCGGAAAATGCGAGCTTCTGCCCGTCGGGAGATTCCACCGGCTCCATAATCAAGCGCACCCTTATCGGGCCTTGCTCCACCTTCTGGGGAAAATCCAGCTTGGGGCCAAGTTCCTGTGACACTTGCGCGGTGAACGGAATTGTCTTCTCATTTCCGGTAGCAAGGTCCAGCCGCTTAATTTTCCCATCCTGGTTGTAAATAATTTCTTTCCCGTCAGGCAGGAAAGCGTATCCGGGGAAGACGTCGCGCGTGAAAAGCGATTCCTGGTCGTCGCGTGTCACGGGATATTTCACCCAGCGGTCTTCGCCGCTCTCCAAATTGCGCAAACGAAAACCAGTTTCGGTTTCATAGCGCGTCACGTAGAGAAGCTGCTTTCCGTCCGGCGAGAGCTCCGGGCGAAACGCACTTTTAATCTGCGTGATGATGACGTCTTCGTCCCCGGTCTTGCGGTCGCGCCGCGCAATATGCCACGTCGGAAACTGCTGGTTGTAAACGAGCGAACCCAGCTTCGTAGCGTAGTAGAGGTATTTGCCGTCGCGCGAGGCCACCACACCCATGGTGTTCGGGCGCAGATTCCGCGGCGTTGTTGGCGTGGGCTTGGATTTGGTGATCTGCACGCCCGTGCCGCCGTCCACGTGGTACATCCAGATTTCACTTGAGCCGATTCCGAACGCCGCTTTCGAAACGAATATATATTTTCCGTCCGGACTCCAGCTCGGCGACGTGAAATCGCTGTTCGGGTCCTTGGAGACTTGCTTCGCGCCCGTCCCATCCGGATGCATGATCCAGATGTTTTCGCTGCCCTCGCGGTCGGAAATGAACGCGATCCATTGCCCATCCGGTGAAAACTTCGGCTGGCTGTCAAACATCATTCCGCCGGAGATCAGTTTCGCTTGCCCGCCTTCGATCGGCAGCGTATAGATGTCGCCGATCAGCTCGAACACAATCGTCTTGCCATCCGGCGAAACATCCAGCGAGAGCCACGTGCCTTCGTCCGTCCTGAACTCGATCTTGCGGTCGGGCTTCAGGGGCAGACCTTTTTTTTCGTCCTTCTTGTCGGTCTTCTTCTCGTCCTTCTTTTCTTCTTGCTTTCCTTTCTCCTGGTCAGCAGCGTCCTGCCGTCTGGTCCCCGCGCTCCGTGCGCTCGCCCCTCCGAAAAAGACCCCTGCCATCATCGCTAGCACAACAAACCACATCGCTACGCGCAGACTGGGCTGCTTCGCACTCATGCATTTTCCTCCGTAACTTTGTCAAACGTTGAATCTGGAATCCATGGATCGACAACGCCGTGGGCAATCGGCGTGCCGGATGACGCACCCTTTTCCACCCCTTGGACGCACGCCACCCAAAACCGTCTCTGTCTCCGGATCCCTGCCGTTCTCGCGCGAACGCAAACCAGGCTCTTCGCTCAGACTCCCCGGCTACCTTTACTCCTCTTCTTCCCCGCCTCTGGTCCCTCGCCCCTGCGGCGGCGCTGGAACGATATGCGGGATCCCCGCGGCATTCATCTTTTTGTTCAGAGCAGGCAGATCTTCCTCCGCAACTGTTTTGACCTGTGCCGACGCCTCACTGACCAGCGGCGTCAATTCCGCCATCTTTTCCTTCTGCTCTCCACTCGGCGCGGCGACAAATCCATCCAAATCCGCAAGCAGGTCCTGAACCTGGTTCGGCAGCGGGTCGGGCTTCCATTCGAATGGAGGTCCGGCGTTCCCCAACCCCTGGCGCTCGCGAACATACTTCTCCGCCACCATATCCACTTTTTTCTGCAGCTCATCGGCGGACTTGACGATGTCGTCTGGAATCTTCGTCGTATTCGGCTTTCCGGCGTCCTTCTTCCACTGCTCGCGCGCCGTTTTCAGCGCCGTCTGAATTCCCTCGATGGTTCTGCGGTCCTTGTCTGTAGTTTTTGCCAACGCGTAAAGCTGATTGATGGCTTCCCGCCGCACCGTCCGGTCCGTTGCGGAAATCACCACGCGGGAATCTTCTTCGACCGACACTTTTTGCGACGCTTCCTTGTCGCCCGCCTTGATGGTGATCGTGTACTCTCCCGGCTCGACAAAAGGCCCAAGCGGCCCGAATCCGTACCCTGCAGCAATCGCTTCCTGTTGTTCGGGGGTCGGCTCCGCCGGTGAATTCCAGCGCAGATCCCAGTTCGTGCGGTTCACTCCGGCGGCACCGGGCCCGTCGAACTCGCGTATCACCTTTCCATCCTTGTCGGCCATGCTGATTTTTACTTTGCCTTCTTTTTTCGCGGCCGCATCATCTTTCGGCTTCTCCGCGGCCGCATCCTTACTATCCTTATCGTCTTTCTCTTTCTTCGGCGCTTCCGGCGGCACGGCTTCCTTCAGGTAGTAATTCAGAATCGTCCCGTAGGCTGGATTCTTGGCCAGGAATATTTTCTGCCCCGCGCTCCACCGGCGGTTATGCAGACGCCAGGAAGTCGCCGCTCGCGGGGGAAAGAAATTGAGCGGCGAGGCCGCCACACTCGCATCCATCTTTTCGATGGGCGTCAAATCATCAAAAATCCAGATGGACCTCCCGTGCGTCGCCAGCACCAGGTCGTTTTCGCGCGCCTGAATCTCGATGTCATCCACGGGAACAGTCGGAAAATTATTTCTCAAAGCAGTCCAACTTGCGCCGCGATCCCAGGACACCCACAGCCCAAATTCCGTGCCGGCAAACAACAGGTTTGTATTCCGCGGATGTTCGCGCACCACGTGAACGCTTCCGGCTGCGTCTGGAATCCCGCTGCGGATAGCCTTCCAGCTCTCGCCGTAGTCGTTTGTCGCAAAAATATAAATATTGTAGTCGTCCCCGCGATGGCCATCGAACGCCACAAACGCAGCACCTTCACCCGTCTTTGACGCCACCACGCGGCTCGCATACGTTCCCTTCGGCACGCCGGGAACTCTCGCCGCCACGTTCTTCCACGTCTTCCCGCCGTCACGGGTCACCTGCAGGTTGCCGTCATCCGTTCCCACCCACAGCACATTGGGAGTCAGCGGCGATTCGCTAAGCGTCGTAATCGTCGGATATTCCTGCACGCCGTCGTGCCGCGACAGCGTGTTCTTGTCAGGGGTCTTTCCGAACACCTGCAGCTTGTTGCGGTCCGCACCGGTCGTCAGGTCGCCACCCAGCCGCGTCCAATTGTCTCCGCGGTCCGTGGACTTGAAGAGGTAGTTGCCGCCGTAATAGACGGTATTATGGTCGTGCGCGGAAATCGCCACCGGCGAATTCCATTGGAAGCGGTAGTGCGGCTCTCCTGCTTTCGCCTCTGGCTTGATCGAGCGCTGCTGCTCCGTGCGCAGGTCGCGCCGGTCGATGTAGCCGTCCTGCGACTCCGTGTAAACGATCCACGGCTCCACGTTATCGATCGCGGCATAAAATCCGTCGCCGCCGTGAATCACCCGCCAGTCCTCATTGGCAATGCCGTCACGTTCCAGCGTCTGGCTCGGCCCGCACCAGCTCCCGTTGTCCTGCAAGCCCCCGCAGATGCGATACGGCTTTTCGTTGTCGAGGCTGACCTCGTAAAACTGCCCGATCGCAATGGTATTGATGAAGTCCCAGGTCTTCCCGGCGTCGTAGCTCCAGTGAATCCCTCCATCCGATCCCGTCAGCATGTGATTCGAATCCGCCGGGTCGATCCACATGGCGTGAAAATCGCCGTGAATCTTCTGCACCCGCTGCGTCGAAAAGGTTTTTCCACCATCCTCGGAATAAAACATCGCTGCGCCTAGCGCCCAGATCCGCAAGTCATTGTTGGGATCGATTCGAACCTGGCTGTAATACGATGGCCGCGGATTCGTGTCGCTCATTTTCTTCCACGTTTCGCCTTTGTCCTCGCTGCGGTAGATTCCTCCTTTCTCGTGCTGCACCAGCGCGTAAACAATGTTCGGATCCTTGCGGTAAATATCCAGCCCGATGCGCCCGGTCTCTCCGCCATTTTCGTACGGCAGTCCTTTCGTCAATTTCTTCCAGTTCGCGCCACCATCGATCGTTTTATAGATCGCGCTGTCGGGTCCGCCCCCGTTATAGCCGTAGGGCGTCCGCCTGCGCTCATACGCCGCGGCATAGAGCGTGTCCGGGCTCTCCGGATCCATAGCGATGTCGCTCACACCCGTGTCGTCGTTGATCTTCAGCACCTGCACCCACGTCTTGCCGCCATCCGTCGTTTTATAGACACCGCGCGCCGGGTTCGGTCCCCACAAATGCCCCAGCGCCGCCACGTACACGACCTCCGGATTTTTCGGGTGCACCACGATCCGTCCGATGTGTCGCGTGGCTTCCAGCCCCATGTTCTTCCAGGTCTTCCCGCCATCAAACGACTTGTAAACGCCATCGCCCCAGGACGAACTTTGCCGGTTGTTCGGCTCCCCCGTCCCGACCCACACGATGGACGGATCCGACGGCGCAATCGCGATATCGCCAATCGTGGATACGGCCTCCTTGTCGAAGACAGGCTCCCAGGTCGTTCCGTTGTTGGTGGTTTTCCAGACGCCTCCGGAGGCTACGCCCACATAGACAATGTTGGGATTGCTCTCTACCACCGCGAAATCGTCGATGCGTCCGCCCATGGTAGCGGGCCCGATCTCACGAAACTCCAGGTTCTTGAGTTTATCGGTGGGTTTCGGCTGGTCGGCGGGGTTCGCCGGCCCGGCTTCCAAGCGCGGGGCAACCCCGATCGCGCCTGCTAGAATCATTACGAGAGCAGTTGAAATCTGCTTCATTCTTATTCTCCTGTAGACAAGGCCCGGCATGTTACTCCTCCTGGCCCGCATCACGCATCATATGTTTCTGGAAAGCAAACGAACCCTGTGCAAACTCAGACGCACCGCCCGGTCGCCGCGTTTCACGCTTCTGCAAAATCGGCGCGCTACCCTTCTCCGCACACCCTTCATTCGGCACCCTCGCCTTCAATTCCCTCCAGCCCCGTGCTAGGCTATCCAACTGTTTTCATTGACTGCATGCTGCTCTTGAATCTTTATCCTCGTGCGCGGACTCTCTCCGCGCCGCGCACTTCTCTATTCCTGACTGCGCTTCTCTTCTTTCTTGCCGGTCCCCAGGCTCCGCTGGCAAACACCCAGCAAGTTCGTCTTCCTCCCTCCAAGACTGGCATTGCTGACCTGGAATCCAGGACGCAAAGCCGCCGCGGCGACATTACCAACGCCGATGGGGACGTGGACATCCACTATGGCGACACCCGTCTTCGCGCCGACCACGTCGAATACAACTCCAAAACCTTCGAAGCCATCGCCAACGGCCATGTTCAGCTCGACTACAACAACGAGCATCTCGACGCTGATAAAGCGCATTACAACGTCAGCACCGGCCACGGCCTCTTCCAGAATGTCCGTGGCACCATCAAGATCGAACGCCGCCCTAATCCGGCCATCCTGATATCCGACAATCCTCTTTATTTCCAGGCCAGCGACGTTGAGCGCTTTGCCGGCGACGTCTACCTGGTCCATAGTGCCTGGATCACCATCTGCGATCCCGCACATCCCACGTGGCAGTTCTACGCTCCCAATGCGCGCATTCGCCTCAACAAGACCGTCGCGCTTGTGAACGCCAACTTCCGCCTTTTCCGCGTCCCGCTCATCTGGCTTCCTTATGCCACCGCGCCCGCTGGACGAAATGTCCGCGAGACCGGGCTTCTCATACCGGCCATTGGCCAGAGCTCTACCAAGGGCTTTATTCTGGGTGATGCATTGTATATGGCTCCCACGGAGTGGCTGGATGCCACTCTCGGGCTCACGTTCATGAGCCGCCGAGGCCTTGCGGAACGGGGCGAAATCCGCGCCAAGCCTTTCGAAGATACTTCGATTCAGTACAACTATTACGGTGTGGACGACCGCGGCCTGCTTAATCCGAATGGCACCCGCAATCCGCAAGGCGGCGAGCAGCAACGCCTGGAAATCCAGTCCTTGCTTCCCAAAGGCTTGCGGTTCGTCACCGATTTCAATCAACTCTCATCGCTTACCTTCCGCCTGGCTTTTTCCGACACCTACGGTGAAGCCATCACCTCCGATATCCGCAGCGCCATTTTCCTCACCAACAATTACCGCGGCTTCAGCTTCAATTTCGCTGGCCTGAACGACAAGAGTTTCCTCACCCTTCCGACGACCTCGACCTCGTCCACCGGAGTCGTCACTACCGTGCCTGCCACGACCGTCACTCTTCGCAATCTGCCCGAAGTTCGTATTGGTTCCGTCGAGCAGGCCCCGTGGAGCAAGGCTCCCGTCTATTTCAGCTTCGACGCCTTTGCTGGCGTCGTGAATCGCGACGATCCAGATATCCAGACTCCCAGTTTCGTCGATCGCTACGAACTTGCGCCTCGCGTAACTGTTCCCCTGCACTTCGGCCCCTGGCTCGGTGTCACCAGTTCTGCTGTCTTCCGCACTACTCGCTACGGCGATTCTCTCAATTCCGCCGGTCAGCTCAGCGGCCTGGCGATCAACCGCAACACCGGCGAGTTCACTGTCGAGATTCGCCCCCCGACTCTCGAGCGCTTTTTCGACCGCACTTCCCTTAAGAAGGACAAATCTCAGCGGCGGTACAAGCACACCATCGAGCCGGCCTTCACCTACCATTACGTCACCGGTGTCAACAATTTCGCGGACTTCATCCGCTTCGATGCCGACGCCACCCTGACCGACACCAATGAAATCGAGTACGGCGTCACGCAGAGACTGTTCCTGAAGGAAGGCGACAACCAGCCGCAGGAGCTTATTTCCTGGAGCATCTTTCAGAAGCACTACTTCAATCCGACCTTTGGCGGCGCCATCTTGGACGCCGAGCGCAACGTATTCCAGGCGCTGGACTCCATTTCGCCTTTCGCGTTCGCCTTCGGGCCACGCAACTGGTCGCCGATCGTCAGCGACATCAAGATCACCCCTGGCGGTCCGTACGATTTGGAACAAATCCTCCAGTACGATACTCAGATCCAAAGACTCGTCACCATCGGCACGCTCCTGAAGGTGAAGCCGTTCAGCGAATACTTTGCCACCCTCGCGTACTTCCGTCTGAACGACAATCCGGTGCAGAATGATTTTCCCGTTCCCCAGCCACCCGGATTCGTCCCTTTCGAGCAGCCACTCTCGAACCAGATTCGCGCGCTTGTCGGCTACGGCAGCGAAACGAGAAAAGGCTTCAATTTCCTCACCGGCCTTAGCTACGATTTCACCAACAAGATTCTGCAAAACCAGGTCGTCCAGGTCAGTTACAATGGCGGCTGCTGTGGACTCGCCGTTTCCTACCACCGTATCAATCTTGGCCAGGTGCGGACGGAGAATCAGTTCCGTGTCGCGTTGACCATCGCAAACATTGGTACCTTCGGAAACCTCCGGCGCCAGGAAAAGATTTTCTGAGTATGAGCGATTCCAGCCTGGCCTTCGCTTCCATCACGGAAATTGGAAAACTCTTCCGCACGCGCAAACTGTCTCCAGTAGGGCTCACCAGGCTCTTGCTCGCGCGTATCGAGCAGCTCAATCCGCAGCTCAACGCCTTTATCACCGTCACAGCCGATCTCGCCCTCGCACAGGCTAAAAAAGCCGAAGCCGAACTCTTTGCCCCGCGCGGCCGTAAAGCCCGTCGCGACCGCGGCCCTCTCCACGGCATTCCCATTTCTTTGAAGGACAATATCCACACCAGAGGCATTCGCACGACGGGTGGGTCCAAAATATTGTCCGCGTTTGTGCCGGCGCGCGACGCAGTGATAGTTGGAAAACTGAAAGAAGCCGGGGCAATTCTCCTCGGCAAGACCAACCTGCATGAATTCGCCTATGGCGTCACATCCAACAACCCTCACTACGGACCCGTCCATAATCCGTGGAACCTCGCGCGCATCCCCGGCGGCTCGAGCGGCGGTTCGGCTGCGGCCGTCGCGGCCGGCCTGTGCTGCGGCAGCATCGGCACGGACACTGGCGGCTCCATCCGCATCCCCGCTTCTCTCTGCGGCGTAGTGGGCCTTAAACCCACCATCGGCCGAGTCAATACGGATGGCACGGTCCCGCTCTCCCCGCACCTCGATTGTGTTGGACCATTGGCTCGTACGGCGGCAGACGCGGCGCTTCTTCTGGACCCTATACTCGTACGCGGAAAACGTGAACCGCTTTTGAGTTCCGCCTGCAAGTCCTCGTCTCCAATAAAAAAGTTCAAGCTCGGCCTGCCACGTGAATTTTTCCTCGAGGTAATTTCCGGAGACGTCAGGAATGTCTTCGAGGCCGCGCTCGGTTCTTTAAACAAGCTCGGTGCAGCGATCAAAGAAATCTCGATACCTCTTCTGAAGGAGACCGAAGACGCCGGAAACGAAATTGCTTGGCCCGAAGCGACCCACTACCACCAGCAAGCAGGCTGGTTTCCCGCCCGCGCCGCAGAGTACGGCGAAGACGTTCGTTCGCGCCTTGAAATCGGAACTAGAGTTTCCGCTATGGTTTATCTGCAGGCTCTCGAATTGCGCGACATATTCATCCAGCAGCTCCACCTGGCGATGGCCGATGCCGGCGTCGACGCCCTGGTCGTTCCAACCACCCCGATCACCGCCCCGCTCATTGGTGAAGAAACATCGCGCCTCAATGAAAAGGACTACCCCACCCGCGCCCTGCTGCTGCGGAACAACCGCCCCGCCAATCTAGCTGGCGTCCCCGCCATCTCCATCCCCTGCGGCTTTACTCCTGACGGTCTGCCCGTTGGGCTCCAACTCATCGCCGCGGTGACCGATGAATTTCTCCTGTTGCCCATCGCCCACGCATTCGAACGCGCAAATCCTCAAACGATTCGTCCGCCCGTTTAGGCGCCGGGCTTTAGCCCCGCTCGCAGTCTCCATTTCTCCGGCAACCAGTCACTTCACCTTTCTTCTGCAACAGCGCCGCGCGCCTTCATCATCCAACTGCCGATTACGTATCCCAGCGTCCCCGTTACCATTCCCGCGAGAACATCCACCACGTAGTGATACCGTCCCCAAATCGTCGAAACGCACATACTCAACACCAGCGGCGCCATCACCCAGAACAGCCAGCGCCGGTGCCGCCACGCTCCCCAGAGCGCCGCCACCGCTCCCGCCACGTGCTCCGAAGGAAACGCCGCGCCGTGCACGCGGCCGAAGTATTCAACGAAATTGATCGTCGCCGTCACCGGCCCGCCTTGCAATGGCCCGTGCCAAGCTCCTGTCATTGAAAACCACGGGCTCTCAATCGGAAATAAAATCGCAATCACATAGCCGATCGCGTAGCCCACCGCCGAATACGTCATCACCGACCAGTACCCGCGCCAGTCCCGCCAGTAGTACAGAACGCCGCCCAGCAACAGCAGATACGTAAAATAAGTGAGATACGCGAACTGCATGAATTCATTCCGCGCCGGTGTTGCAAACTGCTCCAGCCACACCGTTGGATGCACGCCCGTCAGCCAGTAATCCGCGGCGATCAATTTCGCGTCCTGCCAGGCAGGCGAGACTAGATGCACCAGTTTTCCCAGCTCCTCAAAACAAAAAAGAAAAAACAGGTGCGGATACCAGTACCGCCAGAAATGCCATGACCTTTGAGCAACAGTAGGACAGACATTCCTATCTGTCCTGCTTCGAGCTTCCGCGCGACACAAACACAAAATCAACGCGGCCACAAATACCTGAACTCCAATCAGTCTCGCGGGGTGCGCAAGATTTTCCGCGAACAGCACGATCAACGAACTCGACACCGCCAAATAGCCCAACGCCACCCATTCGAACGCTCCGCACGCTTCCCACGTTGCCGCCGCCCGAGCAATCCATCGCGCGATTCCTTGTCCATCCGCTTCGAAGCTGTCCGCACGCACCTCCGCGCGCCAGACGATGAGCGTTTCGTTCCCTTCGCCATTCTGTCTGTGCACGTCATTCATTCCGCGTTCTCCACTCTCACAAATTCCATCAGACACACTGATTGAAGTCCGCAAAACAGGGTGCGGCCTTATGCGATCATCCTGGGCAGCGCTTTTTTATGTTCAATTTCTCTGCGCACTCTGCGTCTCTGCGCTAAATCTTCTTTTCCAACCCAACTAAGGGAAGGCCAACCAAGCATTCGCGTGAGCCGCCCAAGCTCCGCCGCCGGATTCACCGCGAAAGGCCGTCCAACTGCCGACAGGAGCCACCGGTCATCTGCGCTATCGCCGTAAGCGTAAGACTCAGCCAAGTTCAGATTCAACTCCAAAGCGATTCTTTTCGCTGCCCGCGCTTTCGCTGCTCCAAACATCGCTTCGCCTTGTATCCTTCCAGTCCAGTAGCCATCTACCTCCTCAAGCCGCGTTGCGCGCACTCGGATCGCTAGAAAAATTCCCCGCGCAGCTAACTCCGATTCCAGAGTTCGAGCTGCAGCCTGCAACAATGGCTCCAGTGTCCCGCTCAGCAGCACAATCCGATGCCCCTTTCCCGCATGCCACGCCATTCGTTCGAGCCCTTCTCTATAAAATTTGGGAGCGGGGTTTAGCCCGGCTGTGCTCCACGGATTCACTGCGATTCCGCGCAAATACATCTTGTTCGTTTGCACCATCCTGCTGACCCCGCGTGGCGCCAGCTGCACCGCGTCCCTCAACCACAGCAAATAGTTTTTCGCAGGAATCGCTCTCCGGTAGCGCAGCATTCCGAAAAATCTTCGCTCCAGCGACGGCGGCGCCACCAATGTTCCATCCAAATCAAAAAACGCCGCGACTCCTCCACTCTTCTCCTTTATCTCCCTCGCCTCCTTTACTTCCTCTGCCTCCACGCGCGCCCTCAAATCGCCCCCTGAGCCGCGCGCTTCACTCTGCGCGCCGGGCCTACGCTTCCCGTGATGTACTTCCATCCTTCCAGCAGCACCGGCAGCCCGCGCACGAGGCAAAACGCCGCCGTCATCCACGTCAACACATGCGCGCCCACGCGAATTATCATGTGCGCGTCGGCCGCAAGCTTCCCCACCAATGCCACCGGCCCGCGCGTCAGTGCCAGCTCCAGCCCCAGGTAGCAAAAGCAGAGGCATTTCATCGCCGCATACAACCCGCGGCTCCAGCGCGAAGTCACCAGCGCTCGTCCCCACCAGGTTTGCAGCATCGCGCTCGCTCCCCAACCGGAACGTCCCGCTTTCATCGCCAGCCCACGCAGAAAATCCGTTGCCGCTCCGCGCGCAAAGAACAAAATTGGCAGCCACAGTGAGACCATCCCCACCACCGCAAAATAGGTGAAGTACACGTTCTCGATCATCCGGTCGCCCAGGATGTCCAGTTGCGCCCCTATTGGCGTCGCCATCTTCTTCTTCCGAGCGATGTGCCCGTCCAGCGCATCCAGCGCTATCGCTGCGACCGTCAATCCCACCGCCGCCAGGTTTGCCCACGGCCCTCGCCCAAAGAGGCACACCGCTGCGAACCCAACGACCACCCGCAGCAAAGTCACCTTGTTTGGCGTCCATTGCACACTCACCTGCTGAGCGCCTCCCGTCCGTCACTACCAATGGCAACCCGCCTGCCATTCACTGCATCCACAACCAGCCTATAATGAAACACTTACAGTCACCTCCTGCTCCAGCTCGCGCGCCTCGCGCAAGCCATTTCCTTCACTTGGCGCCTATTGCCTTGACGTTTCGCCCGTATCTCTTTTTTCTTCCGTGCCACGTCTAAGGAATGGTCCGCGGCCTGCCGAGGGAATGGTTCTGGCAATTCTGGGATTCTAGTAATTAGAGGTATGATTCGACTATGACCGATGTTTCTCTAGCAGCAGCCTTTCTCGCCGGACTGGTTTCGTTTCTCTCGCCCTGCGTACTGCCCCTCGTTCCCGGCTACATCTCCATGCTCTCCGGCATCGGTATGGAGCAACTCCGCAAAGGCGAAGTCCCCAGCTCCAGCTTGTTGGGCTCCTCGCTCTCCTTCATCGCCGGCTTTTCTATCGTCTTCATCTCTTTTGGAGCCTCCGCAAGTGCCGTCGGGGTTTTCCTCAAACAGAATCGCAATACACTTACTCCCATCGCCGGTGCGCTGATCCTTCTTTTCGGTCTCCATCTTCTTGGCCTGCTGATCAAGCTCAATCCCTGGGCAGGCATTATTTTCGGTGTCATTCTCGTCGCCTTCGGCATTGCTTCTTGGGTGCGCCATGCTCCTCTGTTTGCGGGATTTGGCGCCCTTCACTTCTTCTCGCTCTCCATCATTGGCTTCTTCGGTCCCGCTCTTGCCCGCTGGCTCAACCGTGACGTCCACCTCCAGAGTTCGGTCGCACAGCCCAGCGCCTGGAGTGCCTTCATGCTGGGGTTTGCCTTCGCTTTCGGCTGGACTCCCTGCATCGGCCCCATTCTCACCACCGTACTTACTATTGCCGCTGCGAGCGACAAGATTCAGCGCGGCGTCCTTCTCCTCGCCGTTTACTCCGCTGGTCTGGCTATTCCATTTCTCCTCACCGCTCTTGGCATCGGCAAGTTCATGACGTTTTACAAAAACTTCAGAAAATATCTTCGCGCCGTCGAACTTTTCAGCGGCGCTCTCTTGCTCTTCGTCGGAGCCTTGGTTTTCGTCAACAAACTGACCTGGCTCACGGCAAAACTGAGTTTCTTGAACGTTCTTGTTTTGTGGCTTGAGCGCATCCTGACGAGCGGAACGGGGAGTACGGCGGTCTGGCTGGCAGTCGGGGTGGCTGTCCTGGCGGTTGTGGTTTTCGCCGTAGCTCGGCGTTGGGAAAAGATTGCTTCCTTTCAAGGAAGCAAGACCGTTTTGGCCATGATCACCGTCATCGTGCTCATTATTGGCACCTACTACGCCGATAAGGCCACGCGCGTCAAAGCCACTGCGAAGAACGACGGCCCGGTTGCTGACAAGATCCTCGACCAGCCCGCTCCCGACGTGACCTTCAAGGACCTCGAAGGCCAAGACTCCACTCTTGCGCAATACAAAGGCAGAGTCGTTCTCGTCAATTTCTGGGCTACCTGGTGCGATCCCTGCTATGTCGAAATCCCCTGGCTTATCGAGATGCAGCAGAAGTACGAACCGAAAGGCTTCACCGTACTCGGTATCTCCATGGATGAAGAAGGCAAGAGCGCTGTCGTTCCCTTCCTCGCCAAGGAGCGTTTCAACGTCAACGGCCAGAAACTCCCCATGAACTACCCCATCGTCATCGGCAACGACGCCGTCGCCGACAAATTCGGCGGCCTTCTCGGCTATCCCACCAGCTTCCTCATCTCTCGCGACGGCAAGATCATCAAGAAAATTCAGGGCCTCGTCAGCTACGAAGAAATCACCAAGGCCATTGAATCCCAGTTGTGATTCTCTCTAGTTGGGCCGCCCGAGCCCTGTTCCTCGGCCCGCCTCTCTTGCCCCCAAAAATTCACTCATGTACCCTGAACTCATGCTTGACGAAAAGGACTTTCAGCGAAAAGCGGATGCTGCGTTCGAAGATCTCAAGAAACGCCTGCTCATCCTTGGCGATGAGCATGGCTTCGACGTCGAAGGCGAGAGCGGGAAACTCGAGGTTATTTTCGAAGAGCCCGAGGAAGCCAAGTTCGTGATCTCGCCAAATACGCCCGTTCGCGAAATCTGGATCTCCGCGCTCTCCACCAGCTTCAAACTGGGTTGGAACGACAGAAAGCAGGCCTTCGTACATGAAAAATCCGGCGAAGATTTGCACGCCGTCATGAACCGCGTTGTCTCCCAGCAGTTAGGCACCCAGGTGAAACTGTGAAATTCCCAGCTAAAATATTCCAGATTACCTCTCTGGTGATGTGTTGCGCGGTCTGGCAGGCCGCGCTGTCGCAGGTTCCCTCCGGCCGCGATGTCGTCAAGCCGGAAATCTACGTCTCGCTTGATCCCGCGGCGCGTGGCAGCTCGTTCCAGGTCGCTGTGGTCATGAAGATTCGCCCCGGCTTCCACGTCAACGCCCGCGAAAAATCCGAGGACTACCTCATCGCCACCGACCTAAAGTCCGAACTCCCCGCCGGCTTCCAGGGCGGCGAAGTCTCCTATCCCAAAGGCAAACTCGAAAAATTCACCTTCACCAAGATCCCGCTCAACGTTTATCAGGACACCGTCACACTCATACTGCCGGTCACTGCCCTCGCGAATGCTCCTCTCGGCAAGCAGCACATCGCGCTGAAGCTGCGCTACCAGGCCTGCAGCAGCGAAATCTGCCTGCCGCCGACGACGCTCCCTCTCGACGCCACCATCAACATCGCTGCCTCTTCAAAATCTGCTCACCCGGAAATTTTTTCAAAACCATAGGCCCACGCGGGTCAATCTTTGGAATTGACCTTGAACACCCGTCACGAACTGCAATTTTTTTTGAGGGAGAATTTGAGTCAGGATTTGCCGAAGCCGGCCAGCGCTTCCCGCAGCCGCCCGACAACGCGCTGTTGTCCGAGAACGACCATCGTATCGAATAGTGGTGGGGCCACGGATTGCCCGACAATCGCCACGCGCGTGGCGTTGATCAACAAACCTGCTTTTACTCCCCCCGCTTCGGCAACCGCTCGCGAAGCGTGATCGCACGCATCGTGATTCCACTCCGGGAGCGCTTCCAGCACGTCGGCCAGCTTCGCGAGCAGCTCAGGAACTTTTGGATCTTTCCAGAATTTTTCCTTGGCCGCGGGATCACGCTGGAAATCGTCGGTGAAAAATGCCCGCGACCAGGAAGAAAAATCCGGCAACAGCCGGATGCGCGGTCGCAGCAGATCCACTGTCTTCGTCAGCCACGCATGATCCCGGCCGTCGGGGCCCGGCGCGGCGCCAACTGCCCACTCCGGCTTCCACAAGCCGCTGCGCTTCAGTTCATTTTCGACTTCGGGAAGCAGCTCCTCGATCGGAAGCTGTTGCAGATACTGCGTGTTGAACCATTCCAGTTTCGGGCGGTCAAAAACCGCGTTCGTGCGGCTCACTCCCTCAAGCGAGAACTTTTGCAGCAAATCCTTTGTCCGCAGAAATTCTTCATCGCCGCCCGGCGACCAGCCCAGCAGCGCGAGGAAATTCCGGAACGCTTCCGGCAAAAATCCTTCCGCGCGGTACATGTTCACGTCGGTAGCGCCGTGCCGTTTCGAAAGCCGCCTTTTGTCCGCGCCCAGGATCAGCGGCACATGCGCAAACACTGGTGGTTCCGCGTCCAGCGCCCGGTACAACAATACTTGCTTTGGTGTATTCGAAATGTGGTCCGCGCCGCGAATCACATGCGAGATGCGCATGTCGATATCATCGACCACTACACCCAGCTGGTACATGGACTGCCCGAACTCCTCGTCGCCTTTCGCGGATCGCAGCAGGACGAAATCCTCGATTTCGTCGTTCGAAAACTCGCTCTCTCCGAACACCGCATCGAAAAATTTCGTCGTGCCACCCAGTGGCACCTTGAAGCGGACGGCCGGCTTTGCACCCGGCGTCGATGGTATTCCATCGCGGCAGGTGCAACGCGTCACGCGCCGTGGCCCGCCGGCTTTCGGCTCCTCGTCCTGTGCCGGTTCGGTATGGTCTCCTCCAGCATATTTTTCCGCCGGGCAATAACACAGAAATGCGCTGCCGTTCGAAAGACACCTCTTGGCCGCCGCGCGATACAATTCCGTTCTCTGCGACTGGTAAAAAGGGCCTTCATCCCAGTCCACGCCGAGCCACTGCAACCCATCCAGGATTCCCTTCACCAGTTCCGGCTTGTTGCGCTCCGCGTCCGTATCCTCGATGCGCAGCACCATGGTACCGCCCTGGCGCCGCGCGAACAGCCAATTGAACAGCGCCGTGCGCGCCCCTCCGACATGCAAATATCCAGTTGGGGAGGGCGCAAATCGCACCCGCACTCCCGGCTTCTTGTTCGCTGTTTCGTTCATCACCTGGGGTGTGTTTCCATCCTGATGGAAACCTTCAGTGTAGCGAAATGGAAACTTTCCGTCCAACCCGTGAAGGTTTGGCGAAAGGACCAAGCGCTATACTCCATCTTGTAGTGAATCCGTTACCCCCGGCGCTGCTGTCTTTTTGGCTACCAGTACCCCGGTACACTTGCATCCTGAAAATTCCATAATCCATAATCACAGGTACTTTGTTTCGTGCGTAGACCCGGCCTTCCACTTGCCAGCGCGATTGTCCCCGCGTGCGGCGCCGGATTGCCGCTACGCACTGAACTAGAAGTGTCTTGTGCGCCTTCGTGTTCGGCGAAGGCAGCGTCTGACCGTTGGACGGGGAATCGGTTGCGACCTTAATGCATCAGAGCTTTATTTCACTGGCGTTGTTGATCGCCACCACATTGGTGGCCGGGTTCTTCGCGTACATTTACAGCATCAAACGGCAAACCTACCTCCTTCTCTGGACTGCCGCCTGGACCGTTTTCGGGCTTCATTACTTGGGCCAGGCACTCTCTCAGGGGGCGCCTTCTGGAGCGTTCGAAAGCGGTCTCGATCTTTGGCTCTACACGCTCTCGGGATTGCTCTTTTTTCTCGGCGCACAAATTTACTCTCAGCGAAAGCCATGGATGATTCCCGCCCTCATGCTTGCCGTCATTTTGGGCCTATGGGCTGCCGCCAATGCCATCAAAGTCATCCGCATCTCCGAAGTAATTCCCGCCTCCATGTTGTACGTTGCTGTAGCCGTGGTCTTCTGGCAGGAAAGCCGTCGCCAGGAAACCCTCGCCGACCGGCTGTTGGGCATCTCTTTCGCCTCTTGGGGAGTTCTCTGGGTCTCGCTGCATTTTCTGAACACCGCGCCGGAACTACAGGGCGCGAACCTTAACGTCGTCGCGGCCGCTCCGTGCGCGTTCGTTGCCATGTTGATGGTCATGGCGATTTATGAAGAAGAAAAGCGGCGGATTGAGCGCAACATGCTTGCGCTTTCGAATTTGAATCTGGCCACCTCCAGTTTTGTCGGCGGCGAAATCCAGCGCATGCTCTCGCAAGCCCTGGACCGCGTCCTCGGGGTTGTCCGACTCCCCGCCGGCGCGCTCTTCTTGCATCACGGTGATCCTCAGGGACCTACATCCGTTGTTGCCGTGGGCTTGAGTGATGATTTTTGCCGCGCCGCACAGGACGAAGGCCTCGACGACTATCTGGTCAGCCTGGTGTCGCGCCTCGGCGGACTCCTGGGTTTCCGCGACCTGCGTGACGACTCCCTCTCCGCTCTTGAAAAAGAACAGTCCATCCGCCGTTTCCGCGACCTGGCTCTGACGCAGGGACTCCGAAGCGTCGTAGCCATCAGCCTTCAGGCGAAGGAGCAGGCTTTCGGCGTGCTGCTGCTTGGCACTCCGGACAGCCGCCGCTTCACTCCCGCTGAACTGCGGCTGCTCCTCGCACTGGGACATCAGATCGGTATGGCTGTCGAGAACAGCTACTTGATTCAGCAGACTTCGCGCCGCTCCGAAGAGTTGCACGTCCTTAACGAAATTGGCCGCGCGCTGAGCTCCACCCTGAACAAAGAAGACTTGATGCGCAAGGTTTGGGAAGAGCTGCGCCGTCTGTTCGATGTCGAGAATTTCTACATCGCCGAGCTCGATCCGCTTCGTGACGAAATGCATTTCGATCTCGAAATGATCGACGGTACCCGCATGCCCAAGCGAACCAGGCCCGCGGGAAATTTCATCACCGAATACATCATTCGAACGCGGCAGCCCGTCCTGATCCGTGACAATTATGTCGCCGAGGCGAAAAAGCTCGGAGTGGAACCGCTGCGCACGAAAGGCTGTTTCTGCGGTGTCCCCTTGGTCGCCTATGATCACGCGATCGGAGCCATGGCCGTCTATTCCGACAATGAGCGCAGTTTCGACGAAGGACACCTGGAGCTTCTCCGCGTGCTGGCCAGCGAAGCCAGCATCGCCATCGAGAACGCGCGGCTCTTCCACGAGGAACGCACGAAAGCCCGTCACCTGACTCTGCTCAATACCATTTCGCGCAACGCCATCGCCACTCTGAATCCGGATGAAATGCTGGCAAAAATCACCGAGCAGCTGGAAGAGGGCCTGACCTACGATCACATCGGAATCGGCCAGCTCGATTATGCTACGCGCGAGATTGTCATCCAGGCCGAAGCCGGCAAGCGCCGCGGAACAACCGGCCGCCGCATTCCACTCGGAACCGGACTCATCGGCCACGTAGCACGCAATGGACACATGGCCGCTTACCGCGCCACGTCTCTCTCCGACAACGCCCTCAAGCCACTCCTGCCCGATACCGTGTCCGCGATTGCGCTGCCGGTTTTCTACGCGGACCAGCTGCACGGCATTTTGTCCATCGAATCCTCCGTCGTCGCCGATTTCTCCGAAGAAGAAATCCTTCTGCTTCGCACGCTCGCGGACTTGATCGCGGGCGCGCTGCACAACGCGCTGTCTTTCCAGAAAGCTCAGGAACAGGCCATCACGGATGGACTGACCGGCGTAAAGACCCACCGGTTTTTCATGGAAGCACTTTCCGCCGAATGGAAGCGCTCGACGCGCGCGGGCCGCGCCTTCGCCCTGGTGCTCATGGACCTCGACCGCTTCAAATTCGTCAACGACTTTTACGGCCACCTGGAGGGCGACCTCGTCTTGCAACGCGTGGGCCACATTCTGGAAACGAATTGCCGGCGCTCCGATGTCGTGGCCCGCTACGGCGGCGACGAATTCGTGATCCTGATGCCGGAAACCAACATGGAGCACGCGCGGCAATTGGCGAGCAAACTTCGCGGATGGGTCTCCGCGGATCCGTTGCTGCGCGAGAAAAACATCAGCGCGAGCTTCGGCATCGCCTGCTACCCGCTGCACGGGTCTTCGCCTCAGGAGTTGATCCAGGTTGCTGACGCTTCGATGTATCTTTCGAAGCATCAGGGCGGCAACGCGGTCTCCACGGCGGATCACTTCGATCCTAACGAAGCAAAGAAGTGGAAGCGCGACGTTCTCGAAGCCTATCTGGGTGTGACGCTCAAGAGGCTCTTCGCCACCGGTCCGGAGGCCTTCGAAGAGATCTACCAGCGCCTCACACAGTTTACCGAATCTCTCGCTTCAACAGAGACCGTGAACAACAAGACGGCCACGGCGCCCGTGCAAGGCCCGCAAGCTCTGCCGCAAGCGGTGCTCGACACGGTTACGTCGCTGGCTTTCGCCATCGACGCGAAAGATCACTACACCCAGGGCCATTCACAGAAAGTTTCCGCCTATGCGGCGCTGATCGCCGAAGCCATGGCCATGTCCGATGCGGAAGTGGAGGAAATCCGCTTGGGCGGCGTGCTGCACGACATCGGAAAAGTCGGTATCCCGGAAAACATTTTGAATAAGAGCGGCCCGCTCAATCCCGACGAGTGGGAGACCATGAAATCTCACGTCAGGTTTGGCGCCAAGATTCTTGATCCGCTCACTCCGCTCGCTCGGATTCGCGAGATGGTTCTGCATCATCACGAATACTACGACGGTTCCGGTTACCCCGATGCACTCGGCGGCGAAAAAATCCCGCTCGGCGCGCGCATTATCGCCATTGCAGATGCCTACGATACCATCACCAGTGATCGCACCTACAAGAAAGCGCGCCGGGCCGCCGACGCCCTGGCGGAACTCCAGCGCTGCGCGAACGCTCAGTTTGACGGCACCATCGTGGAAGTCTTCGTTCGAACGATGCGCGCCCTGCCGAATCCGGTCATCGAAGTTGCAGCCACCACAGGCCCGCGCAACACCTGATCCGCGGAGTCCGTCGAACCAGTTATTTCCCGTCTAAATCCACGTCCTTGATTGGAATGTCGTAGTGTGAGTCCAGGATTTCGAAGCGCCGCTGTTCCTCTTTCTTGTAGGCCTCCTGATCGGGATAAAGCTGCTTGATCAGCGCGCCGCTGTCAAAATTGTCGTTGGCAATCGCGGCATTCTTGAAAACGATGGTCACGCGAAAGTCCCAGCGCCCATCTTCCGTGGCGTGATACCGCGGCGTTGCCATGCTCACTTTCAGCATGCGCCCCAATTCCATCTCTTTTTTCAGCACTGCATAGTGGTTTTTCTTGAACAGTGCGAGGAACTCATCCGCATGGCCCCATTTCGCCTTGTAGTAATACTCGATGACATAAGGCTGATCTTTCGTTTCCGCGGCCATCACGTTTTGCCTGGCGCTCAACACTTCGTGCCCTGCGAATAGAGTGATCATCAGCGCAAAGACCACCGCGCCGCTCCATCTCGTCCATCTCGATTGCATCTGCATCGTTGCCCTCCGTAGAAACGTCTCAATTCGTTCCAAATCATACGCTCAAATTGCCTGGTAGTTCGTGACATTGCCGGCTGCGCTGCGCCGCCTGGTCGATCGTTTCGTTCCTCGCGGCAGCTCCTGTTATTCTTTTCTGGAGAGGTCGTTATGCAAACCGCATCCGTGAAGTGGATTGGCGAACAGAAATTCGTGGCCACGAGCCCCTCGGGGCACGCCATGACTGTTGATTCCGATCGCGATTCGAATAAGGCTCCCGGGCCGATGGAACTCGTGTTGATGGCTCTGGGCGCGTGCACCGCTACCGACATCGTGATCATTCTCGAAAAAAAACGCCAAAGACTGGAATCGCTGGAAGTAATCTGCTCCGGCGAGCGCGCCCCGGGACCTCCCACCGTCTGGACAAAACTGGAAATCCTCTATCGGCTCCGCGGGCAGCTGGATGACGCAGCCGTAAAGCACGCGATAAAACTCAGCGAAGAAAAATATTGTTCCGTGTCCGCCATGCTCCAGAAATCGGCCACCATCTCCTGGCGCAACGAAATCCTTCCGTCCTCGGCAATTCTCGGGGACGCGCGCAGTTGATTCCTTCTACGCGGCGCCATCTTTCGGATTCCCGATTCATTCTTTGCAGCAACGAGGAGAGCAGGAGTTCGCCTTGTATCGCCGCCGCGCTATCGCATAAAATTCAGGTTCTTTTATTCCGGGGCCATTTGCAAGGAGAGTCATGTCCCACCGCATCGCGGCAAAAATTACGGGTGTAGCCGGGTACGTTCCGCCCAAGGTGATGACCAACGCGGACCTGGAGAAAATCATCGAGACCAACGACGAATGGATCCGCACGCGCACCGGCATCCGAGAACGCCACATCGTGGAGAAGGGTGTGGCGAGTTCGCACCTGGCGACGGAGGCGGCCAAGGCTCTCCTTGCGCAAGCAAAAACGGATCCTCTGGAAATTGACCTGATTGTGCTCGCCAGCGTCACGCCGGATATGTTTTTTCCCGCGACCGTCTGCCTGGTGCAGGATCGCATCGGAGCAAGAAAAGCGTGGGGCTTTGACCTGTCTGCGGCGTGTTCCGGTTTTGCGTACGCACTGACCGTGGGCGCGCAGTTTGTGGGCGCGGGGACGCACAAAAAAGTCATGGTGATCGGAAGCGACACTATGACTTCCATCCTGGATTACAAGGATCGCGCGACGTGCGTGCTGTTTGGAGACGGCGCAGGTGCGGCTCTGATTGAAGCCGCCGGTTCGAATGAGGGAATTCTGGATTTCGAACACGATGTGGATGGGTCTGGCGGAGCGTTCTTGTACATGCCGGGCGGAGGTTCGCTGAATCCATCCAGCGCGGAAACCATCGAGAAAAGAATGCACTTCGTCCATCAAGAAGGCTCGCAAGTGTTTAAGTATGCCGTGCGAAGAATGGCGGAGATGGCCACACACCTCCTCGAGAGGAACGGCTTTACGAAAGACGATCTGGCGCTGCTCGTGCCGCACCAGGCCAACCTCCGGATTATCAGAGCCACGCAGGAGCGGCTGGGAATAGAGGATTCCAAGGTGATCGTGAATATCGATCGCTACGGGAATACCACCGCAGGAACGATTCCCCTGGGGCTACGGGACGCTGTGGAGCAAGGTCGGCTGTGCAAAGGGGATTTGGTGCTGATTGTGACCGTGGGAGCCGGTTATACGACTGGCGGGATCCTGCTGCGATGGGCTTATTGATTCCAGCCAGCGGAGTCAGGCTTAGCAGGAGCGCAGCGAGGCCGCGAGCTGCAGGTTGGCCTGGAGGCGGCGGTCCACCTGGACGGCGGCATAGCGGGCGCAGATAACGCGCTCGTGGAGGCTCCAGGCAGCCACTGCAGGAATGCGTGCGCCCGCTACGGCGTCAAGGCTTTGTACGACTCGGTAGTAAAGACGGACGAGACCGAGGCCCCCGCGATTCGGAAAGAGATCGGGGGTCAGATCGTGGAGCCCGGCGAGGGTCTCGAAGTGTTCCGGAGCGACGCGCCCGTTTTCAACACGGGCAGCGGACAGCACGCGATCGGAAACCGGCTGGGCGGCTACTCCCGCCAGGACCGCGCGCCAGTAGTACAGGCCAAACTGGGCCAGGGCAACGATGGAGATCGCAAATAGCATAGTGGCGAACATCCCTCAGCCTCTAAAGGGATTGTGCCGGTGAGAAAAATACCTACCAATAGCCTTAAAGTACCAGTGGACTGGAACTATCGGTGTAAGCTATTGAAAATAAATGACCTAATATGATCAGCGGGTTGAAAAAGCGATGGTTCGATTGTTTTTGCAATTCGCCGATCCTGGCACTAGGCAATTTTAAGCAAAGGGAGCGTGAATATGCGGTCGAATATTCGCATGGTTTTACTGGCGGCCGGGCTCGCACTTTTCTGGGGATTTCTTCTCCAGAATTCTTCGCTCGGGGTGCCCAGCGACGGACGAGAAGCCGACCAGAAGGCCATCAAAGCGGTGCTGGAGGCGCAGCAATCGGCTTGGAACCGCGGCGATGTGGACGCCTTTCTGGTGGGATACTGGCATTCGAGTGAGCTGACATTTTCCGGAAGCAGCGGCGTGGCTCGCGGATGGGACGGAGTGCTGGCGCGCTACAAGAAAAACTATCCGGACCGCGCGGCGATGGGCCAGCTTGATTTTTCGGATCTGGAGTTTCGGTTTTTGGGGTCGGACTCGGCGATGGTTTTGGGGCGATGGCATTTGAAGCGAGAACAAGATGAGCTCGGAGGGGTGTTCACGCTGGTGTGGCAGCGCTTTCCGGACGGGTGGAAAATCATTCACGATCACACTAGCTCAGTGGTTCCTGCAAAGTAGGATTCCTGGGATGGATTGGACCTATCGTCGACCAAGAATCGTCGAACGAGGGTTGTGGTTCGGTCTCTACAAAAATCAAAGACGCCGGTCTAAAGACCGGCCATTACAGAATCTCTAGGATTTCTTCGTAGCGCTTGAAGGGCGGGATCAAATACGCGCCGGCGAGCTCGGTGCGCGCCCAGGAGAGCATTTCGCGCGCGACTTCGAAGCCGCGGTCGCGGGCGGCGGCTCCGGCGGCTTCCAGGGATTTCAGCAGCGGCTGGGGAATGACGATGCCGGGGACTTCGTTGTTCAGGCGCAGCGCCTGCTTGTAACTGGTCAAAGGCCAGATCCCGATCAAAACAGGAATAGCAGGCTTGCCGCCGAGTTTTTTCAGGAAAGCGTGCCAGTGTGCAGGATCGAAGAGCGGCTGGGTCATGGCGTAGTGCGCGCCGGCTTCAATCTTGGCGTGAAAGCGCTCGATTTCGTTGTCGAGATCGTCGGCGACGGGATTGACCGCGACGCCGATGGCGAAATTTGTTGCGCCGCCGAGCGTCTTGCCTGCCCAGTCTGTGCCCTGATTCAAACGGTTAAGAACTTTGACGAGGCCGACGGAATCGACTTCGTAGACGCCGCTGGTTTCCGGGTAGTCACCAACCGAGGGCGGGTCGCCAGTGATGGCGAGAATGTTGCGAACACCGCCGACAGTCCACGCACCTAGCAACGCGGCCTGCAGGCCGATGATGTTCTGATCGCGCGTGGTGAGGTGTGGAACGGTTTCAACGCCACGCGCTTCGAGGGCGCCGGCGACGACCAGCGCGTCCATCCCGACGCGAGCCATGGCACCGCTGTTGATATCGATGGCATCCACTTTTTTCGAGGCCATAACTTTGTCGACCTGCTCGTAGATGCGGTCGAGCGAGAGGCCCTTAGGCGGGTCGATTTCCACGCAGACGGCGAACTCTTTTTTCTGCAGCTTTTTCCAGAATTTGCTTTCCGGATCGCGGTGCGCCACCGGAACCGGCTTGGCCATCACTTCGACGGAATGCACGGCGGCATGTGTCGTGACGGGCTTGAGTGACTTGACGGCTTCGGCCATGGCGCGAATGTGCGCGGGAGTCGTGCCGCAACAGCCGCCAAGAATGCGCACTCCGAGCGCAGCAGCTTCGCGCGCAAAAAGCGCGAAATATTCGGGCGAGGATTTGGGATAAACGATGCGGTCGCCTTCGCGTTTGGGAAAGCCGGCGTTGGGCATGCCGCTGACGCGCACATCATCGACGGCGGCAAGTTCCTGGAGGATTGGCAAGAGCGCTTGCGGTCCAAGGGTACAATTTGCGCCAATGACCTGGACATTTTTGTTTTTTAACTGCGCCGCAGCACCCGTCGGGCGGAGATCGCCGTAGGTTGTGCCTTCTTCGGAATAGGTGAGCTGGGCCACGATGGGCAAACCGGAAAACGAGCGAATCGCGTCGATGGCGAAGAGCAATTCTTCGATGTAGGCAAACGTTTCAAGAATATAGAAATCGACGCCGCGCTCTTCGAGCGCGAGCGCCTGCTCGTGAAAGATGTCCTGTATTTCTTCCGGAGCAGGATGACGCGACTGCACGCCCAGGCCGAGCGGGCCGATGGAGCCTGCGATAAGCACATCGCGCGCGGCGGATTCGCGCGCTTCGCGGGCAATCTTCACGCCGCGGCTGTTGAGCCGCTGCACTTCGTCGCCAAGACCGAGAGGCTCAAGCTTGAAGCGATTCGCGCCGAAGGTATTGGTTTCGATGATGTGCGCGCCGGCTTCGATGTAAGCCTGGTGCACGCGAAAAACCGCTTCCGGCTCGGTGGCGTTCAGCTCATCGAAGCAGCGCTGCGCGCCCACGGCCTCGTGCAGCATCGAGCCCATCGCGCCATCGGCGATGAGGATCGAGTCTTTCAGCCGTAAATTGAAATCGTGAATCTTCACAGTTCCATTATCCTGTCCGCTGAAAATGTGCCGCGGAGAACGGGCTCAGCGTTTCTGTTCCATGAGGCTTGCGACGGTGCTCATGAGATCGTATTTGGTGAGGATCTCGAAGCGGGTGTCGCCCATTTCGACAAAGACTGCGGGATTCTCGTGGCTGAGGATGTGGGTGACACGCTCTACGGGCGCGGTGCGCGGAACCTGCGGCAGGGGCTTGCTCATCACTTCGCGGACGACGAGCTTGCGAAGATCCTTGCCTTGCAAGGCAAGATTCAAGATTTGGTCTTCGTAAATCGTCCCGATGGGAAGATTCTCTTCGAAGACAGGAATTTGCGAAATGTCCTGTTCCTGCATGGTTTTCAAAGCATGAAAAACCGTCTGATACGGACGACCGATAATGAGATCGCGTACTTTGCCCAGGGCGTGCTTGGCGTGCACGACTTCTCCGGCAGTGATGGCCGTGGCCGCGTCCACGTAACCGCGTTCGCGCATCCACTCTTCGTTGTAGACCTTGCTGAGGTAGCGCATGCCGGTGTCCGGCAGCAGCGCGACGACGAAATCATGAGGTCCCAGATCTTTCGCGAGACGTAAAGCGCCCGAAATGCAGCCGCCACCGGAGCCGCCGGTGAAAAGGCCTTCCATTTTTGCCAAGCGCCGCGCGACGACGAAGCATTCTTCGTCATTGACCTGAAGAATGTCGTCGAGGATTTTCAGGTTCATCGTCGTGGGGAAAAAATCCTCTCCGATACCTTCGACCACGTAGGTCTTGGCCTTGACGGTTTGTCCGGTCTTAACGAAATCGTAGTAGAGCGAGCCGTAAGGGTCCACGGCGACGATTTTTACGTTGGGATTCTTTTCCTTCAGATATTTTCCGACACCGCTGATGGTGCCGCCGGTTCCCACGCCGCAGACAAAGTGCGTGATTTTGCCTTCGCTGTCTTCCCAGATTTCCGGGCCGGTGGTGCGGTAGTGGGCTTCGGGATTCATGGGATTATCGTACTGATTCGGGTAGTAGGAATTGGGAATTTCGCGGGCAAGTTTTTTCGCCACGGAGTAATAGCTGCGCGGATCCTCGGGCTCGACAGCGGTGGGGCAAACGATGACTTCGGCGCCGAGAGCTTTGAGGAGATCGACCTTTTCCTTGGATTGCTTATCGGTGGTGGTGAACACGCATTTGTAACCGCGCACGGCGGCGACCAGCGCCAGCCCCATGCCGGTATTTCCGGAAGTGCCTTCGATGATGGTGCCGCCGGGCTTGAGCACGCCCTTTTTTTCGGCGTCGTCAATCATGGCGATGCCGATGCGGTCTTTTACCGAGCCGCCGGGATTGGTGAACTCGGCTTTGACGTAGATTTGCGGCTTCAGACCGTGATTGATGCGGTTCAGACGGATTAATGGCGTGTGTCCGACAGCTTCCAGAATGTTGTTACACTTCATCTGTTTTCTCGATTTCTCCGCTGAATTTCATTCAGTTTAGCATCTTCCCGGCGCGTTTCGATACGTGGCCGCGCGCGCCATTTTCCTACGCCCAAACAAGTAGAGAGTAGATTATGCTTTCTATGAATCTGAAGAAGGGGAGCAGAACATGACGCGCCAGAACATTTCGAGCGGGGCGCCGTGGGAAGCGATTGTTGGGTACTCGCGCGCGGTGCGGATCGGCAATACGATTTCGGTGTCGGGAACGACGGCGACAGGTCCGGACGGGAAGATCGTGGGCGTGGGCGATCTGCACGCGCAGACGGTGCAGACGATCAAGAATATCGAGGCGGCGCTGATCAAAGCGGGCGCGGGGCTGAAGGACGTGGTGCGAACGCGTATCTTCGTGACCAACATCGCGGAATGGGAAAAAGTAGGGCGCGCGCATGAGGAATTTTTCGGGACGATCCGGCCGGCAACGAGCATGGTGGAAGTGAGCAAGCTGATTTCGCCGGAGATGCTCGTGGAGATTGAGGCGGATGCGGTGGTGGAATGAAGCAAAGGAGGTTATTGAAGTATAGGAAGTTAATGGGTAAAGGAAGTAAAGGATGTAAAGGAGGCCGAAGAGCGACGGCCTGATCTCCATCGAAGGTTCGCAGTAGTGTTGAGGAATTTTCATGCCATCAGCGCTTTACGATTCGTTCATTGCGGATTACTACGACGAGTCGCCGCTCGTCCAACGGCGGCTGCAGGACTTAGCGTTCTATCGCGAGGCGGCGCGCGAATACGGCGATCCGGTGCTGGAGCTGGGGTGCGGCACCGGGCGCGTAACCATGGCGCTGGCGGAAGCGGGAAAACGCGTGACGGGGCTGGATCTTTCCGAACGCATGCTCGAGCGCGCGGTGCAGAAGCGCGCGGCGCTGCGCGTGGAGCCGCGCGAGCGAGTACACCTGATGCAAGGGGACATGACACAGTTTGATCTGGGCGAAAGATTCCGTCTGATAATTATTCCTTTCCGCGCGTTTCATCACCTGCTGGAAATGCGTCAGCAGATGGATTGCCTGGAGTGCGCGCGAAAGCATCTGACGCCGGGCGGACGGCTGGTTCTGGATGTGTTTCAGACCGATGCGGAACGAATGCACGATCCCGTGCATCACCGGGAAGCTCTCGTCGCGGAATACAAAACGCAGGACGGCCGCGAAGTGCGGATCAGCGAGCGCGTCAAGGCGTTTCATCGAGCGGAACAACGAAACGATGTGGAGATGATATTTTCGATCACGCATCCGGGAGGACGCAAGGAGCGGCTGGTCTTCGCGTGGACGCTGCGCTATTTCTTCCGCTATGAGGTCGAACACCTCCTGGCGCGGTGCGGTTTCCGCGTGACGGCGCTGTACGGTAATTTTGACCGAACGCCACTGCGGGACGAATCGCCGGAGATGATTTTTGTAGGGGAAGGCTAGTAGAACTGTGGGCCCCCCTCTTTTTTCGTAAATGTTGATTCTAAAGAATTTAAATACTAAGTAAATCCTTTAGAATGAACAGATCCATGCCATTGTGGAAGTATTCATTCTAAAGAGCTTAATGGTAACATAATTCATGGTGCAGATCCCCAAGTTTCGCGCCGGAAACTGGACGCTGCTGGGGACCTGCCGCGATTGCAGCGCTAAAAACTAAAGAGCGGCAGCCGAGGCTGCCGCTCTTCTCATTAGATCAGAATTTAACCTGAAAATATTGTACCACATGGCATGGCAGCTCACCTGCACGTAACCGTGGAATTCTGAGAATCAAGAGGGTGCAGCGATGCTGCGCCCCTACAAAGCAGGATTGGAAGGCGCTTTCCATTAGTGGGTGCGAAAGCGGTAGCGCAGCACGGAGGTGCCGTCCTTGGCGACGGGAACGTTGAATTGGGCGGCGAAGGCTGCCGTTTTTGTGAATTTGTAGGTGGAGGAGAGCATTTCCCAATCGCCACCGATGGGCTCATTGACCTGGACGGTGATGGGCGCGTCTTTGTGATTGCGGATGGTGATTTCATACTCCATTTCCCAAACGTGGGTGTCGATGCGTTTGTAGTCGGTCTGTTTGCGCTCGGCGACGACATCGAAGGCGTTGCCGATGTGGATGGAGACGTCTTCGTCTTTGGGAGTGTGGTCGATGCGGTCTTCGCCGGCGAAGAGAATGCCGCCGCGTGAATCTTTCTGGTAGACGCGAACGTTGCCAGCGGGCATGGGCATACCAAGGCCGGCTTTTTCTTCATTCCTGAACTTGTAATAGACCATGACCGGATCCTTGATGGGCGCGCCGGGAGCTTGGGCGTTCCGGAAGTAGTAGTTCTGGCCGTTGACGACGAAGAGCTTGGTGACGGGGACGCCGGTGCCTTCGAGCAGGCTGATCTGCTTGGACTCTTTGTCTTCCACAGAAGTTTTGCGGCCGAGGGTGTAGAGATGATACTCGGAGAAATTTTCCTGCTGGAATTGGGGAGCAGCTTTTGCGGCGGCCATCGGCACATTCATTTCCATCCTACCGATGGTGCCCTTATCGGCTACGCGATTCAGATCGCCGGCGACAAGCTGGAGCTTGGCGTTGTGAAAAGCGGTGCCGCAGTTGTTGACGAGGGTGACCCATCCATCGAGGTCGGCGTTCTTTTCATCGCGCGAGACGGTGAGGACGTAGTCGGCGTTCCAGGAAAGATTGTTCGCGAGATAAGACGCTTCAATCTGCTGTTTTCTTGGGCCGGAATTTTCGAGAGACATCAGCAGCGTGGGCCGGTCGTACAAATTTGGCGGGACTTCGGGAAAGCGATAGCTCTCCGCAAACATCCCGGTCACGATATCGTTGCCGATCTTCCAGACGGGACCGTTGTTGTCGGAAAGCAAGGTGGCCTTAATCTCTTCGCGCTTGGTGGTGCCATTCTCCTGGTAGGCGCGGACCAGAGTGACTTCGCGGCCGACGTACTTGTGAAGGAGTTTAGCGGGCTCGAGGAGATCGTATTCGTAGTTTTGTTCGATGACACCGAGCTTATCGGGATCGGTGAGGGAGCGGAAATGAACTGTGGCGGGATTCACGGTGGCGGCGATGTCCATGAATTTCAGGCGGAAGGCGCCGCCGGGGAGGGAAAGCTGGCGGACGTCGCGGATCAGGGCGATGTTCGAATTGTAGACGGTAACGTTCAGGTCGGTCTGATCGTTCAGGCTGGTGGATTGATCGCCGGCGGCAGCACGGGCGGCGTCCTTTTCTTGCGCCGCGTAGACTCTGTTATCGCGGGTTGCAGCAAGCAGGAGTGTTGCAACGCCAGCGAAAACCGTGGCGGCTGCTGCCGTCCAGAACCATCGCGTGACTAGTTTCTTCCGTGGGACTCTCATCACTTTCACCTCAATTGAAATTTGCCTTCTCCCTTAGAACGGCACGGCGGGAATTTCTTGCAACCGTGGACCTGTCCCGCTGGCCGTGAGGCTTCATGGTTTGGGTGAGCGCTCCCAGGTGACGCCGCCGTCGCTGGTTGTATAAACCTTCATTCCGCGGGCATTCCAAACGGTCGCGTGCAATTCATCCGTGGCTTGTATTCCGCCAAGATCCTCCTTGAGCGGCGAAGAAATCAGTTTCCAGTGCGCACCGCCGTCGGTGGTGAGAAGAATGGCGCCCACGCGGCCAACGATCCAGCAAACTTTGTCCGATGGGGCGGTGCCAGTGAGCAAATCCACGAGCGCGCCGCTCGACTGTCGCGACCAAGAATGTCCGCCGTCCGGAGAGAACTCGATGAGGCCCGCGTGTCCGGCGCGCCAGAGAGAATTGGAGCTGGGGGCGGTGATCAAATTTGGATCGGAAGCAACCACCACCATCTGCGTGGCTGCTCCCATGGAAGTACCTCCCCCCACCCCTGCCGAGGGAACAGGGGGCGGAGCAGGCGCGGATTTCAATTTTTTTGCCGCTTCCATCTGGCCGGGTGGAGCGGGCCCGGGTGTTTTAGGGGAGTTGGCGTTGGATTGATTCTGGACTTGAGCATTCGCCGCCTGGGATTGCAGTTCGACGCGTTGTTGCATGGCGCCGGCCGAGGTCTTGGGGTCGAGAGTTGGCTGATTTTCACTAACGATTAAATCCGTGGAAGAATCTCGCTCGGCGTCTTTCTCTAGCTTGCTTTCTTCTTTCGCAGAAGGCTTTGCGGGAGTTACTTTTGCCCTGTAGTTCTCGAATTCAGGCTGGTTCGGAGCTTGCTTATCGGCCCTGCCTCTTGCCGAGGCAATTTGATCGTTCAGGGAAGGTGGCGTGGGCGCAACGAGTTGCGGGTGTGCCTCAGAGACCGGAGCCCTTGATTCCAAAGAAGGGGTTGGGGCAGGCGGTGCCTGGGTTTTTGCCATCTCGGTTTCATTCGAACGCGGAAGAACTGGACGCGGATTTTCATGGATCGCGATCCAAACAAGCAAACCTGCGGCAATCGCACCGGCGGGAACGAGCCAACGCAAGGGCGATACGACGGAGAGGCGCCGGACCTGTGCGCGAGCCGGCTGAGAGGCGGCCGCAGGTTGGTCCGCCGCGGCCATCGGTGGAGCTTCGAGTTTCTCTGCGGCGGCATGCATGGGAATATTTTCAGTGGCTTCGAGGTGTGCGAGGATTTCCTGGCAGTGCGCACAACCAACGATGTGTTCCTTCCAGGAATTCATTTCCACGGGGAGCAACGATCGCTCGTGATAGGCGGCAAGCGTCTCACTATCGGCGCACGAATCGCGGCGCGAGACAGAGCCGGCAGCGCCGCTGGCAACATCCGCGGAGCCCGCCGCAGAACGCAAATGGTGCGCAAGCGCTTTGTCAAAATTTCGATCGCGCTCGTCAGACGACATGGGCCTCTCCATCCTTTGAACGGAACTGCGCGGCTTTCTTGCACGGAGCGATCATGACGGCCGCTTTCCGGCAGCTGGGCCTGGTGATTTGGAGCGCGGGAGCAATTTCTCCAAATCGATGGGAGAGTCCTCCGCGCAGTATTCGAAACAGAGAGCGATTTCCGCATCACTCAGACCGCGTTGCGCAGCCGAGCCATTAGCGGGTGCCCATCCCTGGCGAAGCAGGTGTTCCACTTTTTCGCGGAGATTGCGGCGTGTGCGGTCCAGGTGACGGGAGACGCTGGATTCATGCTCACCGAGCAAGCGGCCAATCTCGGCGAGCGTTTTCTCCTCGGCGTAATAGAGACGGAGAGTCTCGCGTTCCTGCGGCTCGAGCTGTTCGAGAGCACCCGCAAGAGCGCGGGTAAACAGGTTGAGGTAACGCTGGCGATGCGGATCGACGAGCGTGAGTTCTGGAGTTGTCCGCGTCTTCTGCCGCGCGTCCTGCGTGTCCTCTTCACCAAGCTCCTCGAAGCGGCGACCCGCGCGAATGGAATCGATGTGCCGTTGGGCAATGATGGCACGGAGCCAGGTTTTCAGAGAGCTCCGCCCGTGAAAATAACGAAACAGAGAACGCTCGCCGCCTTTGCCGCCGGCGAGGCCGTACAACTCCGCGAAGAGTGAATCCGCAAGCTCACACACTTCCGCGGATGCGGAGTCGCGGCGAAGTATCGCAGCAGCAGCGGCACGCAGGTAATTCCGGTAGGTGGCGTAGAAATGTTCCCAGGCCTCCTGGCATCCTTCGATGCAGGCGCAGGCCAAGGCGAGATCTTCGAGGTGCAGCGCGGCGAGATACTTTTCGAGATCTGCGGGAGTGAGCGCTCCGGAGGCCAAGCCCTTGCCTACACTGCGTTCCAGCGCGAGCGCAAAACGCTCGCGGGAAAGTCCCCAGCGTGCGGCATTCGACCGCGCGTGGAGCCACTCGACCAGGGCGGCGCGGTCCTGGAGTGCCGGGGACGAATCCGCGGGTTTCGCGGCTACTTGGCGGTTTCTAGGGTCTTTATCCATTCGTGTCTCGAGTATTTACTGTATCCCAGGTAACCCAGCCTCAACCTAAGATGTTGTAGCCAAAGGATAAGCCCTGGAGGAAGAGACCTGTACTAAAAGTGACGCAACCCCGGGCCAGTTTAGGGTATCCTAAGCAGGAGTTGCGCCCCTGCCCGCAACCAAGACTGCCTCGCCGGGTTAGAACGGGGTGCGCTACGGTGCGCTCGCGGGAGCATTAGCGAATTCGCGACGCTAGTACCAAAGTCCTATTCGGACTCCCTCAGCTTCGTCCGTACTCTGGTACTGCAAGAGCGCATTTTCCATTCTGCTAGCGTATTTGGGAGCTAGGAATTCCTAGAGAACCCAACTTCAAAGGCAGAGTTTTCCCGAGGCGGCACGCGGATGACAACCATGATCGCAGATCCACCACGTAAGACCACGATGGGCGTCGGTTTTGAGGCGAACCGCAGCCGCACGGCCAACCCCGAAGCCTGGAAGAAGGCCATCGGCACAAAACCGATCGCCGCACGCCTTGCACTATTGCCGGACTCCAAACCACGCTGGGATCGCATCGGAATCAGCGCCGGGAGCCAGATCGTCATCATAGGGTTCCTTGTTCTGCTACCCCTGCTCTTCCCGGAACAGATGAAAACCGCGCTGAACCTTCGGCCAACAGAACTCATGCAGCCGGTCACGCTAGTCCCAGTCGCCCCGGAGCCACCACCACCACCGCCGCCGAAGATCAAACCCAAGGTTGCGCCGCCGACACCAAAACCGGAAATTCCTGAACCTGTAAAATTGAATCCCAAGCAACCGCACGTATTTTTGACGGCAAAGGTCGAGCCACCAAAGGTGCGAACGCTAGACGCCAAGCCGGTGGAACTCAATCCAACCTTTGATCAAGTGAAGGTGGATATCCCGACGAATCAGCCAAAGCGGCCGAAAGAGGATGTGAAGGTGAACAACCTCTCTTCAGGCAGCGCAGCACCAGCAACGGTGGTTGCTCCGGTGAATAAAGTGCAGACCGGAGGATTCGGCGATCCCAATGGACTCCCCGGCAAGGGAGATCCCAACAAGGCTACAAACGTGAATCGTCTCGGTTCGCCGGCTTTGCCGGGTGGGCCGGGATATGGCAACGGCACAGGGGGCGACAAGGGAATTCGCGGAACTGTAGCGAGCACGGGCTTTGGCAATGGCACGGCAAATCCTCCACCGAGCGGAGGAAAGCGGGGGACGATCCAGTCCACCGGCTTTGCGGACCAGACGGTGGCGGCCGAAGAGCCCAAGAAAAAAGCTGCGTCCAATGAAGGCGCCCCGACACAAGTGGAGATCCTGGAAAAACCCCGGCCCGAGTACACAGCAGAAGGACGCAGCCTGAAAATCGAAGGCGACGTCGTAATCGAAATGGTGTTTCTGGCTAACGGCACCATCCAGGTAAACCGCGTGGTCAGCGGTTTGGGCCATGGTCTCGATGAAACAGCAATGCGTGCAGCACAGCACATCAAGTTTAAACCGGCAAAACGCGATGGCCAGGCCGTGGATTTCCCGGCGCGCGTTCGGATTGAATTCCGTTTGGCCTACTGAAGGGGAGAGAGAAAATGCGTAAGCTAGCTATAACTATCCTCGTGCTCATCCTGAGCGGGCTGGGAGCGTTCGCCGCAGCAGCGGCGCCCAATCCAGCGGATCAGCCGCGGACCATGGAAGAAGTAATCGATCGCGTCATCACCAACGAAAACCGGGCGACCCAGCAGATCAAGCAGTACTCTCCGCTGGTCGAAACGTACATCCAGAATCTAAAGCCGGACAAGGATCTGGGCTACGTGCCCGCGGGCGACAAGTACTTCCTCGGCCGGGCCGACTTTGCGAAAGGAGTGGCCCTTGTTTCACTGACCGACACCAATACGAAGGGGAAGAAGATCTTCGGGTCCATCGGAAACTTCTTTTCGTTCGCGTTGCAGTACATGCCGGACGGTTTCCTGCAGATGATCTTCATTGACACTAACGGCTTCGACAAGCAGCACTACAAGTTTGATTACGTGCGGCGGGAATTCCTCGGCGAGGTACGCTGCCTGGTGTTTGACGTCACGCCTCAGGATAAGAGCGGCAAGGGCCGTTTTCTCGGACGCATCTGGGTAGAGGATCAGGATTTCAACATTGTGCGCTTTAACGGCGCGTACAGCGGCAACGGGCATGCCAGTTGGTGGTTCCATTTTGACAGCTGGCGCACCAATGTGCAGCCGGGGATGTGGATGCCTTCCTTCGTGTACAGCGAAGAAAAGGACATGCACTATAATCTGACGAAAAAGCTGGACTTCAAGGCGCAGACGCGGCTGTGGGGCTACAACCTGGGCCACGCCAGCCAGGAACAGGAGTTGAGCAAGATCCTGGTGGAATCAGCGGTGACGGATGACACCAAGACGGCCAACGACCTGTCGCCCATCCAGGCGCAACGCACCTGGGATCACCAAGCGGAAGACAACGTGATCGATCGGCTGGAGCGCATCGGCCTGATCGCGCCGAAGGGCGATGTCGACAAGATTCTGGATACCGTAGTGAACAACCTCGAGGTGACCAACAACATTGACGTGGAGCCTGAGGTTCGCTGCCGCGTGATGATGACGTCGACGCTCGAGTCTTATACAGTGGGTCACACCATCGTGCTCAGCCGCGGGCTGATCGACGTGCTGCCTGATGAGGCCAGCCTGGCGGCCGTCATGGCGCATGAGCTCAGCCACATTATTCTCGCTCATCGCCTGGATTCCACCTATGCCTTCTTCGATCAACTGCTGATCGACGACAAGGAAACTTTCCGCCACTTCGGGTTTGCGCGCACGCCGGATGAGGAAAAAGCAGCCAACGCCAAAGCGATCCAGTTGCTGAACAATTCTCCTTATAAGAATCAGCTCGGCAATGCCGGACTGTTCCTGACAGCCCTGCAGACGCGCTCAAAGGAAATTCCAAACCTGATCAGCCCGCATCTTGGCAACCGCGTTCCGGTGGTTAACGACCTGATGTCCACGACGCCGGTGGACAAAAAGCAGAATCCGCAGATGATCGCGGCTCTGCCGATTGGCGGACGTGTAAAAATAGATCCCTGGAATGACAAGCTGGAGCTCATCAAGAGCAAGCCGGTGGGCAATGTGGCGGAGCGCGAGAAGATGCCGTTCGAAATCACTCCGTTCATGCCGTACCTGACGCGCTATGGCGCGGACGCTTCGAAACCCATCGCGGCCAGCGCGGCTACGCCAACCGATCCAAAGACCGGACAAGCGGCGCCGGGCAAACCGTAAATCTCTACTTCTTGAATCGAAAACTTGCGGCCCGGTGAGAATACCTTCACCGGGCCGATTTCTTTGGCATGCCGAGATTTCGATTTGAAAGCTTCTTTCATCGAGAAGAAGAGAGCGCTTTGATCAGCTTATAGTTGAACTCGATACCGTCGTAGAAATCCTGCACACCGACACGCTCGTCCTTGCCGTGGGCCCGGCTGTCATTCATTTCGAAAAACATGCAGGAGATTCCATAAGTGGGGATGCCCGCGATGCGAGTGTATTTGCCGTCGGTGGCTCCGGTGGACATGGTGGCGACGAGTGGAACGCCCGGCCAGACAGCGGCCAAAGTGTTTTCCATGGCGGCGATAAGTTCGGGAAGCAGCGGCGAAGGGGGCACGGCCACGACCGGGACCGCTTTTCCAGTGGGATCAAGTTGCGGAACGATGCTGATTTTTACCTTGGGATCGTTCGCGACTCGTTCGAGCGTATGGAGAACTTCTTGCGGGTCTTCACCGGGAAAGATGCGGCAATTGACGTTGGCGCGGGCGGTTTGCGGAAGGGCGTTCGGTGCGTGGCCGCCGGAGAGCATAGTGGCGACGCAAGTGGTGCGCATCAGCGAGTTGTAATACGGAATCGCGGAGAGACGCTGGACCGCGACAGGGTCGGGAGGCTGCTTGGCAACGGCCTTTAAATCCGCTGAGATCTGGCCGCTAGTCATCGCCGCGTTTCGTTCAAAATAATTGCGCGTGATTTCATTAATTCTTGCGGGGAACGAAAACGACTGTAAACGGGCGAGCGCTCCGGCAAGGTGATAGATGGCGTTATCCGGAGTCGGGACGGAGCTGTGGCCGCCGGGATTCAGCGATTCGAATTGGTAATCAACATAGACTTTTTCGCTGGCCTGGATTCCCGCAAGTAGGCGCTTGGCCTTCTCTCGTTCGAACTCTCCGCCGTCGAGATTGATACAGTATTCGGCGTCTATCCAGCCGCGATGTTCCTTCAGCAGCCAATCTACCCCGTTGGAAGAGCCACCCTCTTCATCGGCAGTCAGCGCGAGGATCAGATCGCGATCCGGGAGATAGCCTTCTTTTTTCAGCCGGATGAAATTGGTGACCAGGATGGCATCGCCTTCCTTCATGTCTTCGGTGCCGCGGCCGTAGAAGTAGCCGTCTTTTTCGAGGAATTCGAACGGATCGGTGGTCCAGTCTTCGCGGCGCGCTTCGACGACATCGAGATGCCCGATGAAGAGGACGGGCTTTCGCGCGCCGGTTCCGCGCAATCGGGCGACGAGATTCTTCTTGCGGTCATTGGGCCCAGCCACCATGAGATCGTTTCCGCTGAAACCTGCGGCACGCAATCGCGTAGCCATGGCTTCCGCGGCGGTGGTCACGTTGCCAACGGAATCCGTCGTGTTGATCTCAATGAGCTGTTTGAAAATCTCACTCGCGAGCTGTTTCTGCTGCTCCGGACCCTGGCCTAGGACCAGGGGTGCGGAGACCGCAATCAGACACAACGACAACGTCCAGCGTTTCACTGCCTGCATCTGTTCTCCTCTAGAAAAGTGATCATGAAAAAGGGAGTTGTCCTTCGGGCGAAGCCGGCTGAACAGCCAGGGCATGACGAAGAGCCCGGGAGAGGTACGAGGCAGCCCAGAACAAGAGAATCATGCCAAATCCGCGGTCCAACACAAGAAAGACGGTGAAGGCCGCAAAGACCGCCAATCCGGTTTTGTCGGGGTTCATCAAGGGCGCAGGCAGGCGCGCATTCACGAAGCGGGCAAGTTGGCGCGGCCATTTAAAGACCCAATACAAGCCGTAGACGGGAATGAGATGAAACCACGCGGCGCGCAAAGGCTTGACGGCATAAGCGCCTGCCGTCGCTTGCCGGAGGACCACGTGAAATTCATAGACGCAGACGAGCCAGTAAATCAGGCTGATGAAATTCGCGAGAAACAGATAGAGCGGAGGGATGAGCATCGGTTCCTTGGCGAGTTCCGGATGCAGCGTGATGGCAATCATTTCCGCCAGCAGCGTCGCAATACCCAGGAGGTAACCGACCCAGATGCGCGGAAGAGGGGGCAAGGCCCCCGGCTGCAACTGTTGTTTTTGTGATTCCCCGCTGGAGCAATCCATTCCACCCTCAATAAATGCGACTTGGCAGCGTAACGACGTTGCTGGCCCCGCGTCAAACCCTTCGCGGAGGCGATCGCGTTTTCCTGTGGACGCGAGTTGCTTCGGCGCGCATGCCTTGCATAAACTGGCGAGGTTCCGATTGTGGAGGAAAAGATGACATCAGCCATGAAACGCGCCACGCAGATCGCTCTGGGTGCGGCAATTTTCGCAGTGGGGATCGCCGCGGGATCGCTGCACGCACGCGGTGCGGCGGTGCAGAACCACTTTGGCCAGCCAAAGACGGTATTGCACGTGGTGGTATACAAATTCAAGGACAACGTTTCGAATTACGATCGGGAAAAAGCCATCAACGGCATCAAGGATTTGGCCGGTAAGATTCCGGGCATCAAGAATGTCTGGCTGAAAACAGCGCGCAACCAGATCAAGGATTTCAGCGGCGTTTATGCCATCGAGTTTGCCAGCGCAGAAGCCGCGGCGGACTACTCAGAAAGCCCGGTGCATGAAGCGTGGTCCAAGACGTGGCAGGAGCAGCGAGAAAACAGCTTGTCGTTCCAGGTGACGAATCCATAGTCGCTACAGGCTACTCCGCTTCGCGGGTGATTCCGTATCTTCGGCGAATCATGCGATCCGCCGCGCTGTCGCTGAGTAGCCGCTTGGCCCATTTGGCGAAAGTTGCCAGCGAGGTCACGCCGTAGCGTGCCTTTGGACGCGGCGTTTCGATGGCCTCCAGCATGATGCGTGCGCAATCCTCGGGTGTGGTCTTGGACTTTGCGCGCGTGCTACTCGCGCTTCCGATATAGGAAGCATAGATTTTAGCGTAAGGACCGTTCTTGAATTTTTCCTGGTAGGTTTGCGCCAGATTCATGGCGGTGTTCTGAATGTTGGTCACGATGTAGCCGGGCTGGATGAGAATGGTGTGGATGCCAAAGGGATAGAGTTCGTGGCGCAAGGCGTTGCCGAGCGCTTCAACGGCATGTTTCGAAGCGCTGTAGGCGCCTTGCGTAGGGGGCGTCACAAAGCCGGAGACCGAGCTCATCATTAAGATTCGCCCTTTGCGGCGTTCGCGCATGCGCGGAAGGACGGCCTGGGTCACCCGGATCACGCCGAAAAAGTTCGTTTCGAATTGCCTCCGCCAGTCTTCCAGTGACAGGTCCTCGACAGCGCCAACGTAGACGAAGCCTGCGTTGTTGATGAGCACGTCGATTGCGCCAGCCTTCTGATAGATGGAGGCGACGCCCCCTTGGACAGAGTCGTCGTCGCACACATCCATTTCCAGGGTTTCGAGTGGCAATTTCTTTTCCTTCGCCAGGGCGTCGAGTTGTGCGCGCTTCTCCACCGAACGGCCAGCCGCGAATACGCGGTACCCCCGCTCCGCGAGCAAGAGCGCCGCGGCTTTTCCCAAGCCATCGGTTGCCCCGGTGATCAAGACCGTTTGAGTTGCGCGCTCGGCGTTCATTCTGCCTCCTTTTGAAAACGTTATCGTATCGTGAATCGGGGAGGGCCGCGGCAGAGGCATCGGCGTCCCGTTTTCGGCACAGGCCGCGGAAGCATCACCGTTCGAAACACGCAAGATTGCTAGACTAAGGGCATCTCCTACGATTTAATCGCACCGCCTGGTGAGCGTGCATGCCGGCTGACGAAAACCTGTCTGCATCTGGGCCAGTGAAAAGCTGGCGGCTCGGCTTTTGGAGCTTGATCGCCACACAGTTCCAGGGCGCGTTCAACGATAACGGCCTGAAGTTCTTCGTCATTTTCCTCATTCTGGGAACCAATCCGACGGAGTCGCAAAAAGATTGGCTGGTTTTTGTCATCGGGAATCTCTTTGCTCTGCCGTTTCTCCTGTTTTCGATGACTGGCGGATTCCTGGCTGACCGCCTCAGTAAGAGAAGTGTGACGATCGCTACAAAGATTTTTGAAGTCTGCGCGATGATCTTCGCGATGTATGCCTTCGCTCGGGGCGACACGCGCATGGCATACGCGGTCATTTTTCTGGCAAGCACGCAAGCCGCCTTCTTTGGCCCGTCAAAATATGGATTGCTTCCTGAACTTCTGCCGGAAAAATTGCTGTCCTGGGGCAACGGGATCCTTGAATTGACAACTTTTCTGGCCATTATTGCGGGTGCGGTGATCGGCCCACTGCTGGCTCAGCGCTTTCATGGGCGAGAGGCAATCGGCGGATTGATCTTTGGCGCATGCTCTTTGTTTGGCCTCGCGGCGAGCTTCGGGATATCCCGCGTTCCCCCGGCCGACCCGACCAGGAAGTTCCAGTTCAATATTTTCAGTGACCTCAAGAAGCAGATCCAGATTGTCCGGCCTGACCGGGTTCTGCACCTGGCGATCGCCGGTAACACCTACTTCTGGTTTCTTGGAGCGCTGCTGCAGTTTGTAATTGTCTTTTACGGACGCGAAGTGTTGCATCTGGACGAAACGCGCGGTGGCTACCTGCAGGCCGCGCTGGCCATCGGCATCGGCGTCGGGAGCTTCGCCGCCGGGCTGCTTTCGTCAGGAAAGATCGAGTATGGCCTTATCCCTCTTGGCGCCATTGCCATGTCGGCCTTCGCGTTCGCCATCTCGATTCATGGATTGAGCTTCCTTCAAGTGCTCCTGCTCCTGGGAGCGCTCGGTTTCGCTGGCGGATTTTTTGTCGTGCCTATTAACGCGCTGATCCAACACCGTCCGGAGGAAAGCCATAAGGGCAGCGTGATCGCCTTCGCCAATTTTCTTTCCTTCGTGGGTGTGATTGTGGCGTCAGCGATCTACTCCGGCGCAACCCATTATCTGCACACCGGGCTGGCGTCTTTCTTTATTTGGACCGCAGTGATGTCGCTGCTGGCGACAATCTACACGGTCTACCTGCTGCCGGATTCCATGATGCGTTTGCTGCTGTGGATTGCCACGCACACGCTGTACCGGCTGGATGTGGAAGGGCGGGAGAACGTGCCGGCGCGCGGCGGGGCGCTGCTGACGCCGAATCATGTTTCCATGGCCGATGCGGTGCTTCTGATTGCATCGATCGACCGCCCGATTCGTTTCATCATGTTCAAGGGCTCCTACGAGCACCCGCTCGTGAAACCGTTCGCGAAGATCATGGGAGTGATTCCCATCGCGTCGGACCAGGGTCCGCGGGAGATGATCCATTCGTTGCGTCTGGCAACAGACGCGCTGAAGAACGGCGAGATCGTTTGTATTTTTCCCGAAGGGCAGATGACGCGCATTGGACAGATGCTTCCTTTTCGCCGCGGCATGGAGCGCATCATCAAAGGCGTCGATGTACCGATTATCCCGGTGAACCTGGACGGCGTGTGGGGTTCGATTTTCAGTTTTGCGGGCGGGCGCTTCCTGTGGAAATTTCCCCGACGCATTCCTTATCCGGTGCGCGTAACGTTTGGCAAACCCATGCCGCCGACCTCGACGTCCCTGGAAGTACGGCGGGTGGTGCAAGACCTCGGCGCGGAAGCCTTTGCGCGTCGCAAGAAGCGCATGCACCCGTTGTGGCAATCGTTTATCTACACGGCGCGACGGCATCCCTTTCGCTTTGCGATGGCGGATGGGCAAAGACCCAAGCTCAATTATTTCTCCGCGCTGGCAGGAGCTTTGGTCCTGGCGCGACGTTTACGAAAACACTGGCAAGGACAGGAAATGGTGGGCATCTTGCTGCCGCCCTCGGTTCCCGGGGCGCTGGTGAATTTCGCCACTATGCTGATGGGCAAAGTGCCGGTCAACCTGAATTACACGGTTTCGAATGAAACATTGGCCTCGTGCGCGCAGCAATGCAATTTGAAAACGATTGTCACTGCGCGAGTCTTTCTGGAAAAAGTCAAGATTCAACCGCCGGGCGATATCATTTTTATCGAAGATGTGGCCAAGGATACGGGGTTCGGCGAACGCCTTTCGGCCGCACTGGCGGCAAGCCTCTTGCCCTCCAAGTGGGTGGCAAAATTTGCGGGCTGTGATAGCCCCGCGACGCTCGACGACATCGCGACGATTATTTTTTCCAGCGGCTCGACGGGCGATCCCAAGGGCGTGATTCTCACGCATTACAACATCGCTTCGAACGTCGCGCAGTTGAACCAGGTGTTCATGCTGCACTCCGACGATCGCATCATGGGCATTCTTCCCTTCTTTCACTCCTTTGGTTTTACGGGTACGCTCTGCCTGCCTGCCGCTACGGGCATCGGCGTGGTCTTCCATCCCAATCCTCTCGATTCGCGCGTCATCGGCGCGCTGGCGAACAAATACTCCGTCACCATGCTGCTGGCTACTCCTACTTTCCTGAATGCTTACACGCGCCGCTGCACTCCGGAAGAGTTCGGCAGCCTGCGATTCGTCATGGCCGGCGCCGAAAAATTGCCGGATCGTATTTCACAAGCGTTTGAAGATCATTTTGGTATCCGGCCCCACGAAGGATACGGCTGCACGGAATGCTCGCCAGCAGTTACGGTAAACACCATCGATTTTCGCGCGGCGTCGTTTCGTCAGGTTGGAGCGAAACGCGGGAGCATCGGCCACCCCCTTCCGGGAATCACCGTGAAGATCGTAGACCCGGACTCACTTCAGCCTGTTGGCGTGGATGAACCGGGCCTGCTACTCATCCGCGGCCCTAACGTTATGCGCGGCTACCTCAACAAGCCGGAGAAAACCGCCGAAGTACTTCGCGACGGCTGGTACAACACGGGCGACATCGCGCGGCTGGATGAAGACGGCTTTCTCCGTATCACCGACCGTTTGAGCCGGTTCAGCAAGATCGGCGGCGAGATGGTGCCGCACATCAAAGTGGAGGACCTGCTCCAGGAGCTGGCTGGCGTTTCGGAGCAGACTTTTGTCGTCACCGCGATCCCCGATGAGAAAAAAGGCGAGCGCCTCATTGTGCTGCATACGCTGGATGAGGGGCAGTTGGAGGGGTGCCTGGAAAAACTCGGGAAGAGCGACTTGCCGGCGCTGTGGCGTCCGCGGCCCGACCAGTTCGTGCGCATCGAGAAGCTTCCTTATCTCGGCACCGGAAAACTGGATTTAAGAAAATCTCGCGAACTGGCGCTAGCGATGACGAAACGCTAAGACCGCGGATAATTTCGAACATTCCAGGGTGATCGAGAGCAGTCTATGACACAGACCGAAACTCCGGGCCGTTCGCGCAGACTGTTGTTACGGCTTGTGGTGACGGCGGTGGTCCTCGCGCTCTGGTTCTGGACGCAATCGCTGATCGGCGCTCGCACTCCTCCCGCAGCGGCAATCGGGGACGCCCTCCACAACCTGACCGCCGGACTTAATTCCTACTTTTCGCAAAGCCCTGCTGCCGCCAACGCGCTTCTGATTCTGAGTTCCGCGCTGATCGATGCACTGGGGTTATTCCTATTGGGCCTCTGGTTGTTTGGGGGTAGCGTTCGGCCGTTCCTCGGTCTGTTTCTGCTGATGGCCCTGCGCCAGCTGATGCAGGCCATCTGCGCGCTTCCCCCGCCGCCCAACATGATCTGGCACTATCCCGGGTTCCCTTCGCTGCTGGTTACCTATCACGTGGCCAACGATTTTTTCTTCTCCGGACACACGGCCATCGCGGTCTTTGGGGCTATCGAGCTGTCACGCCTGCACCGGACCTGGCTCACTGCCGCCGCCGCGTTGCTCGTCTTTTTCGAGATTGCCACCGTTCTGATCTTGCGCGCGCATTACACCATGGATGTGTTCACCGGTATTGTGGCCGCGCTATGGGTCGCCCACCTGGTGGAACGCGTCTCTCCCCGGCTCGACCGTCTGCTGAAAGGCAATAAGTAGACCCTTGGGCTGTCCAATCGAAGAAACCTGGTAGAGTCCGGCAAACTGGCCTTAGAACGCATCGCCAGAGTGCCGTGAGTCTGGCCTTGACCTGTCAGGCGCGCTGGGAGACACTCCACTCATCGAGTGGTCCTCCGATCCAGGCGCCAGGTGCATTTCAGACTTCAAGATTTCTTAATTTATCCTGCGCGCGGAAAGGGATGTTGTGTCCACTCGCCGGCGCGCATTGATGTTCCTGCTCGAGTTATTTCTACTCTGGGTTATGCTACCCGGTCACGGGCTTGCGGCGCAGAGAACCGCGACACAGGCTCCCAATCTGGCTGGGCCGGGCGACGGAGCCCGGTTGACGGTGTACGTGCGGGATGAGAATGGCAACTCGTTTGAAGGGCTTGCCACGGTAAATCTGCAACATCTCACGACTCAGAATCTGGCATCGGGCACCACGACGGGCGGCAGAGCAGTCTTCGATCAACTTGGACCAGGGGAATACACGGCGGTGGTCACCGCCCCTGGATATCTGAGCGCGAGCGAGCGGGTGAACATCACGCTGCCCAACCAGCAAGAACAGGTGTTCGTCACGCTTAAGCGTGACGCTACTTCCGAGATGGCCTCCGCGCCGGCAGGCCCTCCGGTGCTCTCGCCCAAATTACAGAAGGAGCTTTCCAAGGTCATCGAGGCATTGCACGCGAACAAGCTGGACGTCGCGCAAAAAGAACTCGACGCCGCTTATCGCCTCGGGCCTGCCAACCCTGAGGTGAACTACCTGCGGGGATTGGTTGCCGATCGCCAGGGAAACTTGGCGTCCGCGCAGGCCTGTTGGGAAAAGACTTTGTCCCTGGACCCCAAACATAGCCTGGCGCTTCTGGGCCTCGCCGCGATTCTCGCGCGCCGCGGAGATTTTGTAACCGCCAAGACTTATTTGGAGCGTGTGCTGCAGAACGACCCGAATTCCTGGCACGCCCTTCAATTGCTCTCGATTGTTTGCCTGCGACAAGGCGACTATCAGGGGGCGGTGAACCATGCCGAGCGCAGCCTCGAGCTTGGCACGAACCTTGCCAACAGCGCACGGCTTACGCTGGCAGCAGCGCTCATCGCGCAGAATCAGCGCGACTCAGCCGAGGCGGCTTTGCAGTCCTTCCTGGCCGCGGGACCTCCCCAGGCACAAGCGGAAATCGCCAATCGTATGCTCGAAAAACTGCGAACGAGAACATTGCTCGCAGAAACTTCGTCCACGCAAATTCTCGCGGCTTCCGCGGCCGCCACGAGTCTCTCCGACCTGCCGCTCCTGAAACCAGATCTACCCAAATGGCTTCCCGCGAACGTCGATGACTCCATGCCGCCTGTGGAAGCTGGCGTCTCCTGCCCCATGCGGGAAATCCTCGACGGCGCGGCGGATCACGTTCAGGAGTTGACCAGGAGTGTCGACCGCATCACGGCCACGGAGATCCTGAACCATCAGGTTGTAAATGAATGGGGTTTTCCGATTCGCGAGGAGAAGCGCTCCTTTGACTACGTCGTTTCCATTTCGAAAATTCGTGAGGGATATCTGGGCGTCCAGGAATATCGAAACGGCACACAGGATTTGAGTGTATTTCCTGACGCTATTGCCACGGTTGGACTTCCTGCCGCGGTTATGGTCTTTCATCGGTACTACCGCGGCGATTACGATATGAAGTGCGAAGGATTGGGCCGATGGAAGGGTGGGCTCGCCTGGCAGATTCATTTTGCTCAAAAGCCTGGCAAACGCAGCCAACTGAGGGGTTACCGTGCGGGAGTCAATGCGCCCTCTGTCCCCATAGCCTTGAAAGGCCGCGCCTGGGTCGATAAGAACACACTTCAAGTCGTGCGCGTCGAAACGGATCTCCAGGCGCCTATGCCAGAGATCAAATACCTTGCAGAGCATATGGATATTGAATACGGGCCGGTTACGTTCCAAAAGCAAAATGAAACGATGTGGCTGCCCATGACGGCAGATATTTACTTTGAATTGCACGGCCGCCGCATCCGGCGGAAAAATGTGTTTCAGAACTATCTGCTGTTTTCGGTCGACGAAAAACAAAATATTTCTACACCAAAGGACGCTGCGGCTTCAGAGAATGCCACACCTGCTTCCGCGGGGCCCGGGAGACCCTAGGGCCGGAGATGCCTAGCAGCATCCGTTTCGAATGAAGCCGGAAATGTGGCCGTCATTCTCTTGAATCCCCTTGCAGTCGCTAAGACAAACGTGATGCAGACCGTCATCAGGCACGGTGTCCAAGACCTCGAAACCATTCAGAAGAGTTTGCCCAAAGAGAAGCGGCCACAGCGAATCCGGAGCTGCTAGGAACAGCGGTCGACTATTGCAATCCCCAGAAGGTCGCGTCCGGCTGCAGCAATTCGAATCCCGCATCCCACGCTTCATGGCTGCGCCAGACGACTTCAGCCTCTGCCTTGCGCCCAGTCTCCTGTTGAATCAAGCGGACTCGTTTGTGCAGCGGAAGATCCGCTCCCACGACTGCCATGCAGCCGGAGTGGCTTACGTCCACAGTTACGGCGTTGGCCCGCTCCTTCGCGCCGCCTTGTTCCCACTCTACTAGCAACTTGACGCGGGAGATGATGCGCTTGTGGCTTCGCAGTTTTTCCCAGCGTTCCTGGGAGGCGAGTGCTGAAGGACTGTTGCTGATCTTGGTGCTCATCGGTGACCTCGCTGCGGAAGACTAACGGGGGCCGGAAGGTAGCAAACCAAATTAAGGCCGCGAAATGCCCGGGTCAATAGTACTTTTTCGCCTGTCCTCTCTTTGTCAATCGTCCCCGGCCGGCGACAGTGGCGGGAGAAACGCAACTGTCCTCCGGCGATCGAACCCTCAAACCTGGAGTCGAAAAGAAGGCCCGGGACTAGGCTCAGAAATGAGAACTTCCCCATAAACAGAAGCCCCACCCTATGGGTGGGGCTTCTGAGAAATCCAAAGGCGAGCCGAGGGCTTCACCTTCAGAACGGGGTTTTACTTGACGATGTTCACGCTCAGTGTGACTGTTTTCGCTGCGGGAACGCTGGCGCTGCTGGTCGAAACAGTAAGGGTGAAGCTGCCAAGGGGAGCGCCGTTTGGACCACCTCTGCTGGCACTGTTGCTCCCGTTCCTGCTCCCATTGCCACCGTCACTGCTACTTCCGCAGCCGAAACCGAAGAGGCCCACGGCGAGGAAGCAGAACGTAGCCAAGGAGGTTTTCCAGCCCCTCCGCCTGCGGAAAGGAAGTAGCACTCCAGCCAGAGCAAAGGTCGAAGTAACTGCCCACAAACCGCTTTCCCCTATATTGCTTGCAAGCTTGCCACCGGTTTTCACCGTCAGGGTTACGTTCGACGGATGCACGCCGTCTGGGGTGATTTGCGCCTGGCTGAAACTGCAGCTCACATGCGCGGGTAGGGTCGCACAAGAAAACTGCACGGTCTGCGAGAAGCCGCCGAGCGGAAAGACGCTGAGGGTCGCGGTTCCGGTCTGCCCGTCCTCGATGGTTAGAGCCGATGGAGCGCCCTGGACGGTGTAGTCCATGATCGTGACGAGCACGGGGCTGGAGCTGGAGTCAGAAGGCGTAAGAACCGCATCGCCGGCATAACTTGCGATCAAATTGTGCGGGCCCCCGGCCAGCGTGGTGACGGCCAGCTGCGCCGTCAGGCCGAATGAGCCACCGCCAAAGTCCGTTGGATTTCCGAGCGGCGCAGTACCAATGACCGTCGAACCATCCAGGAAAGTAACGGATTGTCCGTTTGGTTGATGTCCCGCCACGGGGGTAACCACGGTTGCCGTGAGCGTCACCGTACCTCCCGCCATCGCGGTCGGCACGTCTGCCAACAGACTCGTTGAAGACGCTGCATTGCTGGCGACGGGCACATAGTAGATGCTGGAGGATGACCCATTCACGTTGCTGTCGCCGCTGAAACTCAGCTTGAGTGAATGAGTACCAGGCGTCCTAAAGGTTACGGGAACGAAATAGGAGTCGCAGTAGGTTGGGCTAACCGGTCCCGAGCCTAAAACGACAGGGCTGGTTCCTGTAATGTCGGTCACCGTCAATGTTCCGCCATACGGGGCGCACCAGTTGTTCACGAGCCCGATCTGTCCCGCCATCTGAACGGGAACGCCTATGACTGGAGTTCCGAGGGGGAAAAAATCCGCGAAGAAGGAATCCGCCTTAATCACGGTAAAGTTGTAGCTTCCCTGGCTGCTGGCGAAGCTATTGTCACCGCGATAGTTGGCCTGCACCTGATGCGCGCCCACGGTGAGCTTGGAAGGCAAACACAAAGAGGGATCCGGGCCGGGGACGCAGCTCGGGAGAAACGCCACGGTGCTGGATTGGCTGGTTGGCGTAACTCCGCTTGCGAAAACAAACGATTTCTCGCCGTAGTTCAGTGTAAGATCGCTCGGCTTCTGTCCGAACGCTCCCAGCGTACTCGCTGGCTGGCCATCAGCAAGCAAGCTCATCTGCCCGGTTGGATAACCTGAGCCGGATTTGCCTGCCACAACGATTGCCAACGGAAACGGTTCGCCGTATTGCACGGTGAGGGGTACAGTTGTGAACGAGCCTCCGCCTATGCCTCCAACCAGTGTCTGGCTCGGTTCCGGTGTAACCGTCACGGACACAGCAGTTGACACGCTCGAATAGTAAGTACCGTCGCCGCTATATCGAGCTGTAACGTTGAACGTTCCCCCCGGCACAGTCGTGGTGCTGAAAGTAACGTTGCTTGGTGAGCCCGTCTTCAACTGGGCAGTGCCTGCGTCGAACACATTTCCATTCGCATCGGTCGCCTGCAGCGTTACGAGACCTGTTGCGGACTTGCATGCACCCGAGACGCTGCACTTCACGGTGCTCGTAAATGTGATGGGCGTGCCGTGTACCACAGGCAAGGTTTGACCGCCGCCCAGTGCGAGAGTCGTCGCCGAACCTAGTGCGTTAGCCGCAGTCTGCCAGTTATTTACCAGCGCATTTCCATCGAACGAGCCCAGGCCCGTTGCCAGGTCGTAACCCGTACCTGCGGAATATCCGACAGTGTATTGCCCGCTGGCATCTGGAACCTTGTTGTCGCCCTTGGTCACGTCGTGATACACGCCGGGAATTGCCGCCAAACGGTAGAACACGTAGTTGGCTATGCCCTGGGGCAGGCCTCCCATTTTCTGGTTAACCAGGGCCATGATGCCCGCCGCCGATGGGCTTGACGCCGAAGTGCCACCGAACACGTAAAAATATTGCCCTCCGCCGCAGGAGCCAAACAGGCAAAGCAGGTACCCGTCATGGACAGCGGCCGTGAGTGAGAAATCAGGCACATCGCGCTTGCCGTCAGTGGGAACGCCGGGCGCAACTTGCCAGTTGGGCTTGGCATGGATCGTACTCACGCCGCCGCCGCCACCTAGCAGCAGAACACCATTGGGATCGTTGGAGCTTTCATTCCACGCCATTTCGGGGATGTAGCCCAAGGCCGATAGGCCCGTGGTGGGATCCGCAATGGGATTCCAATAGGCAGCTGGGTTGGCGGTGTCGTCAAACATCGTCCCGCCAACCGCGACGTTGTAAGCCGTTGAGGCCAGTCCATTCACTGCTACGCCTGTTGCGTACGAACCGCCGCTCGGGTCACATCCGGCTCCGCCACTGTCTCCCGATGAAACGAAAGAAGTGATCCCCTGTGCCGCTGCTTGTTTCCAAAGCGAATTGTAGAAAGCGGTCCCCACGGCTCCCATGGTCTGCTCGCAGGATCCGTAACTCGTGCTCATCACTGGGGCCAGGTTGTGGTCCACGATGTATGCGGCGGACACGTCGACTCCATCCGCAAAATTGCTCTGCGACACCACAAACTTGATAGTAGCCATCGGCGCCAAGGCTCCCGACCAGGTCACGTCCAGAACGGCTTCGGCCAGATCAGACGTTTGATTGGGATCATCCCCGTTGACGATTACTACCGGATCGTTTGCCGGCAGCCCCAGTTGCGTGCGGAAGTCGCGAACGTCTTGCACATTAATGTTGCTGCGGCCGACGATGGCGATGGTCTGGCCCGTTCCATCAATTCCCGCGTCATACAGAGGCTGGAGGTTGTAAATCTTCGCGAAGTCCGCGGGCGCCAGGTAATGCCCGCCCCCTGATTCGAATTTGCCGGTGCTCTTGTTGAAGTGCACCTTGCCGCCCGCAACAACCTCGGACATGCGCGGATCGCTGTGCAGGCGCACGATGCCCTTGACCACCGGCGTGAGCGCTTCCGGAATGTGGATGTCGGATGAGTTGGAAACGAAACTCTTGCCCTTGAATGCGTAGGTATGCATCTCCGTCGAAAAGGCAGCCTGCACTTGCGTCACAGTGCCGCTGAAGACGATAAAACGGCGGCTCTGCGAAACTTCGTGAACCGTCAGTCCCTGAGTCTGGAGCCACTGCTGGACCTGTGCCGCATCGGCATCGCTGACCCCGAACCGCTGCCCGAATTGGCCCGGCGTAAGCCACTTGTGGAAGAGCGGCGACGATGGATCGTGCTGCGCGTCGACCAGCTTTTCAGCCTCCGCTTCCTGCTCCGGTGAAGGCGACAGGAGCAGCACCATCCTGCCCAGATTCTGCCCGCCAGCCATGCGTCCGGTTTCCAAACTCCCGGCGATTAAAGGCGAAGTTGTACCCTGCACGGCTACTCGCTCTTCGTTCTTGATGGCGCCCGCAATGCGCGTCTGAGATTCCGCCGGCTGGGCGAAAGTCAGGCTCAACAACAATCCTGCGATTCCAGCGATGCTTCTGAAACAATTCTTGTAACTCAAGGGATGAATCCTCCTGAAGAAATTAACTTACTTAATATTAGTATCTGCCATTAACCTTTATGAAAATGCCGGAGATCCCTTGGACAGAAAACCATCCGACCGTACCAGATGAATGACCGGCCCGTTTTGCTACCCACTTGTGCCGAGACCGGGACAGGAGGGCTTCCTTGCGTGAATGAAAACGCGAGCGAGTTCTTATTAAACGGGTGTCAATCTACCGATGGAATCTAATGCATGGGGACATGCACGGCAGTAAATCGGGAAACCGCGCGTACCTTGATGGCGACAAGGACGTCGTGCCAGGACTTCAAGATACGCATGATGCTAAACCACCTTAGAAATTCACGTTTTTTACTTAAAACGATTTGAAGAAGGTAGCATGCGCAGTCCTGCCCATCAATACAGGTTATTACGGAGAAGACGGCGGGTGAATGAATTCACGACCAGCGAGCATGACTGCGTGGCGCAAAAACAAAAAAGCCGCCCTGAATGATCAGGGCGGCTTTTCGTAATTTAATCCCGGCGACGACCTACGTTCCCACACAGTTGCCCGTGCAGTATCATCGGCCCGGCGAGGCTTAACTTCCGTGTTCGGGATGGGAACGGGTGTGACCCTCGCGGTATGATCACCAGGAAACTGGAAACTCGCGTACGGATTCCCGTGCTCATCCCGAGCAGAGGATCGCGAGTACGACAACAGAATATGGCTGGCATTACAAGTTCGACTTCAGGTCGAACAACACTGTGCAGAAATGGCGTTCTTTGTTTGTTGTGACTCTTGCGAGCCACCTCTGCTCTTCCTCAAAGACGGTTTGAGAAAGTTTTATGATTAAGCCGAACGGGCGATTAGTACTGGTCAGCTTCACGCATTACTGCGCTTCCACCTCCAGCCTATCAAAGTCGTAGTCTTCGACTGCCCTTCTTAGGTCTTAAACCTTGGGAGAACTTATCTTAGGGCGAGCTTCTTGCTTAGATGCATTCAGCAATTATCTCTTCCAGACTTCGCTACCGAGCGATGCCCCT
>DATDGF010000020.1:0-10785 GCA_036522195.1 Candidatus Acidiferrum sp.
CAACGCAGAGCGAACGGAGATGCGCCGCGGTCGAAAGTGTTTTAGACTAGAGAAGTTGCAGAAATGGGCGTGTAGCTCAGCTGGGAGAGCACCTGCTTTGCAAGCAGGGGGTCGCCGGTTCGATCCCGGCCACGTCCACCAAATTTCTCTTTTGCTTTTATTGAGTTAGCTGCCTTCGCGCATTTGGCCGCGCTTTGGTCCTCAGGCCACGGGAACAACTTGGGAACAAACACCGCCGAAAACCGTACAAAACCGTGCTACATGACATAGGTAAAGGCCAGACGATACAACCATATAGCGTTTTTCAATTTACTTTGCAAGCAGGGGGGCGCCGGTTCGATCCCGGCCACGTCCACCAACCATCTGACAGCAATTCCAATTATCATTGGATCGCAACTTGCCGATTCTGTCGAGACCTCTCCATTCATCTATTTCGGATCGCCGTGGACTTCCCCTGTCAAAAGTGACACTACTGTTCGAAGCGAAATAAGTCTAATAGTTAAAGCCCTTTAGAGAACGACAATTGCGTTAAGATAATCATCACTGGCCTGGCGTATCAAAACAGTTGGATGAGTCAATCCGGGCACTGGAACGAGCTGAAGAAAAAGGTGTGAAACCCATGATTGCAAAATCAATTCGAAAGAGATTCAGCCGCAGGACCGGACAGAGCCTCGTGGCCGCATTGTGCGTGCTCTCACTTCTGCCGGGAGATACCGCCGTGTACGCGCGGGAGGCGCGGGAGCAAGGCGCGCCCCAGGATCAGGCGTCCCCAATGATTCCCAATGATCAATTGGATTCACTGGTTGCACCGATCGCGTTGTACCCGGACCCGCTCCTGAGCCAGGTCCTGGTGGCTTCAACCTATCCGCTGGAAATTGTCCAGTTGCAGCAGTGGCTGGAGAAACACAAAGATCTGAAGGGCGACGCTCTGGTGGCTGCTGTGGAGAAGGAGGACTGGGATCCCAGTATTCAGGCCATGGCAGCGCTTCCGGAAGTGGTCAAGCGGCTCGCAGATGACGTCAAGTGGACAACCGACCTGGGAAATGCCTTTCTCGCTCAACAGGGCGATGTGATGGATGCGGTCCAGCGCATGCGCATGAAGGCAAAGGATGCAGGGAATCTGAAGTCCACCGAGCAGCAAAAGGTGGAAACAAGGGTCGTCGAATCCAAGACCGTGGTGATCATCGAACAGGCCAACCCTCAGGTTGTTTATGTGCCTTCCTACAATCCCGTTGTCGTTTACGGGCCGCCGGTTTACCCGTATCCGCCGATCTACTACCCGCCGCCAGGTTATTACGCAGCTGGCGCGGTCATAGGATTTGGTGTGGGCCTCGCCATCGGCGCAGCCTGGGGCGGGGGCTGGGGCTACCATTGCGGATGGGGCCGCAACAACATCAACATCAACGTCAACAATAATTACATCAGCCACTACAATAGGACCAACATCAACACGGGCAACATCAATACCGGGAACATCAATCGGGGCAACGCTAACCGCCCCAGCACTCTGCCCGCGGGAGGCAGCAACACCTGGCAGCACAATCCCCAGCACCGCGGCGGAGCGCCCTATTCGAACAAGGCGACGGCAAATAAGTACGGCGGTACTGCTCGTGGGGATTCCGTGTCCACGCGGGAGGCGAATGCGCGGCAGCAGCCAACAGCGGGCAACCGAGCGGCTTCGAATGCCGGCGCGCGACCGAGCAACACGGGTGCCGGCGGATTGAACCGAGGTGGTTCGAATGCCGGTGCTGGAGCGAGCAACATGAGCGCGAACCGTGCCAGCGGGAGCGGCGGAAACAACATCGGCAACCGCCAGGTTCCGAGCAATAACGCGTCTCGAGACACGAGCACCTTCGGTGGATCGTCGAGCAAAGCCAGTGCCCAAGCCAGCAGCGCGCGCGGTGCCTCAAGTATGGGATCTTCGCGCAGCGGTGGCGGAGCCGCGCGTTCAGGTGGCGGCGGCGCACGGCGCCGGTAGGTTAGCCATGAACAAGGAAAAACAAATGAACTCCACAAAAGTGAATTCACTCAGCGTAAAGATTCTTGCAACCGTCTTGGGTATCTCCGCGTGGGGTGTCTTGGCGACAGCCCTGCGTGCGTTACCTCAAACGAAGGCGGCAACAGCCGCCGCCATGCAGCCACAGCAGAAAACGTTTGACACCTCGCAGCAGGCCGCCGATGTCATGATTGCGGCGGTGAAGAGTGATGATGCGACCGCTCTCCTGGCGATCTTCGGTCCTGATGGGAAGGATTTCGTCTCCACCGGAGACGACGTCCAGGACAAGAATTCTCGCGCCGCCTTTGCCGCACTGGCGCAAGAGAAAATGCACGTGGATACGGATCCTCATAACCCAAACCGCGCGATCCTCTACGTCGGAGACGAGGATTGGCCCACTCCGGTTCCTATCGTGAAGCAGGGCGGAAAGTGGCATTTCGATTCGAAAGCCGGCCGTACTGAAATTCTCGACCGGCGCATTGGGAGCAACGAACTGGATGCGATTGTCATCTGCCGTGGCTATGCGGAGGCCCAGAAGGAATACGCTTCGGAAATTCACGACGACAGCGGAGTGAATCAGTACGCGCAAAAAATTATCAGCACGCCCGGCAAACACGATGGGCTTGCCTGGCGGAACCCGGATGGCGGCGAAGGAGGCCCAATCGGAGAAGCTGTCGCCAAGGCCATTGAAGAAGGCTACACAAATAAAGCTGAGCCCTATCATGGTTATCATTTCAAAACCCTGAAGGGCCAGGGTCCAGCGGCGCCCCTCGGAAAACTCGACTACGTTGTGAATGGCGCCATGATCGGCGGCTTTGCGCTTGTTGCTTGGCCGGCGGAATATCGCGTCACGGGAGTGCAGACTTTTATCGTTAGCTATGACGGCGTGGTTTATCAAAAGGATCTGGGACCGGATACCGCCAAACTTGCCGAAGCGATGGAGCGCTACAACCCGGACAAGACCTGGCATCCCACGAACGACGAACAGTAGTCAGGTTCCAAGAACAGCCCTCTGAAACGTTTGCTAGCGAGAAGCCGAACGTCGGGCCAATCGTGGTGACCTTCTTCTTCTTTCCTTTCAAGATTTCGAGAATTCCCAGGCATAAGCAAACTCCTGGCGCAAATGTCCATTGCAGCTGCGGTATGATGCTTGTCACGCAGCGAGTCGAAAGTTGACGGCATACATTAACAAGGGATAAACCAGTTTGGAAAAATCACTTCCCAGCCACTTCTACACGGCGCCCGAGATTTTTGAGCGAGAAAAAAGCCTGATCTTTGCGCAAGACTGGTTTTGCGCCGGCCGCGAGGAGCAGCTCCCCTCCCCTGGGAGTTCGAGGGTTCTGGAAATTGCGGGAGAGAGTATTCTCGTCGTTCGAACGATGAAGGGTGAATTGCGCGCCCATTACAACGTATGCCGCCACCGTGGCGCGCGCCTTTGTGCTACCGAGAATGATACAAATTGGAATGTACATCTCCAAGGAGGCATCACGTCTTCCGGTTCGATCCGCTGCCCCTATCATCAGTGGACCTACAATCTGGAGGGTCAACTTCTCGGAGCGCCATACCTGAAAGATGCGGAAGGCTTCCGCAAAGAAGATTTTTCTCTGTATCCCGTCGGAGTGGACACGTGGGGCGGATTTTTCTTCCTGAACTTGAATTTGTCGGCCGCCGCAGCAGCTGAAAAAAACGGCGTGCGCACGCAGATTGGGCCGGCGGTTGAAAGGACTCGCCGTTATCCGCTTGCCGCGCTTCGAACGGGCCATAGCATCACCTACGATGTGGCCGCCAATTGGAAGCTCATCATGGAGAACTATAACGAGTGCTACCACTGCGGGGGCCTTCACCCTGAACTTTGTGAAATCGTTCCCGACTTCAAGCAAGCCGGCGGTTCGAATCTCAACTGGGAAGACGGAATTCCACATCGCGCCGGCGCCTACACTTTTACTAAGAAGGGGACGACGAATCGCGCGCCTTTTCCCGGCCTGAGCGAAGACGAAAAAGTTCGCCACAAGGGTGAGCTCTGCTTTCCAAATCTGATGGTCAGCCTCGCCTGCGATCACGTCGCGGCTTTTCTCCTGTGGCCATTGGCTCCGGACCGCACGCGCATCGTCTGCAACTTTCTTTTTCATCCGGAGGAAATCGCCAAGCCCACGTTTGACCCGGCGGACGCCGTGGAGTTCTGGGACCTGGTGAATCGCCAGGACTGGGCCATCTGCGAGCGGGTGCAAAGCGGAGTCAGCTCCCGCGTTCACAAGTTTGGATACTACGCGCCGATGGAAGACCCGAGCCTGGATATTCGCAACTACGTGATCAAGCAGCTCGGTCCCATCCATCAAAAGCCCGACAGTTAGACGGCCGAGGCAGAAGCGTTGCGCTTTCGATTTCCGAGAAAATACAGCAGCCAGCCCGTTCCCACCAACACTCCCGAGAGCCCCACAACCTTTATGACGGCCAATAATTTATTGGCTTCGTCTGGCGAAGGTACAAGAGAGAGAGCAATCGTAAACGATGTTGTTGCGAATCCCACACAAGCGATGAGTCGCGCCACGGGCTTTCCGCCCAGGACCCGAATCACCTCTGGGCCAGCCGGTTCTTTCTGAACTTTGAACATGGAGGCGAAGACGTAGAGATAGGGTATGAAGTACGTGATAATCCCCATGCTGACAAGCACGTCGTACGCGCCTTTCACGCTGGTTCCCGCCTGGCCGAGAAACACGAACAAGATTCCCGCAAGGAGTTGCACGTACAGCGACACGTAGGGCGTTCCCCAACGGGGGTGAAGCTTTCCGAAAGAGGGTGGAAGAAATCGATCGAGGCCGGCAACGAAAGGGAGTCTCGCTACCGAAGAGAGAAAACCTCCGGCAGCTCCGAGGTTGCTGACGGAGATTAGTAGTGCGGAGACGGGAATCACACTGAACCATCCGACGCGAAGAGCAGTTTTTGATATAGCCTGCATCAGCCCTTGCAGATCGTTGACTTCGCTGCTGGGTAGGGCCAACAAAACGGCGATCGTTCCGCCGATGTAGCAAAACGTCACAATCAAGCCGGCGAACAAAACTGCGCGAGGAATGGTTCGCCGGGAATCTTTGATTTCGTCGGCCATAAATGAACCCGTCTCGCAGCCACCGAAGGCATAGCTGAGTGTGGCCCAGAAGAGCATGTCCTTCAGATGTGTGCTGGGGATGACATTTTCCAGCCTGAAAGAAGTCGCCGAGCCAAACGACTTCCACGCATAGACGCCCATGACCACGAGAATCACCACGGGCACCCACATCCCGAAAGAACCGATGTTGTGCAGCCACTTGCCCACGTTTAGCCCAACGACGTTCATCACTGTAATTGCTACAAGTGCGAGGATCGAAAACCACATGTAATAGTTTTTGCTATTGGAAAGATGGGCCCAGCGACCGCCCCCGACGAACAAAAGGTTACTCGCGGCGAAATAGAGCACTGCCGGAAAATACGGAAGATTGCTCGTCCAGTAGGTCCAGCCCGACATGAAACCCGAAAAATCGCCGAAAGTGCGTTTGCTCCAAACGTAGAGTCCGCCTTCCTGGGGATAGCGGGACGATAGTTCAAGCACGGAGAGAGCCAGCGGTACATAGAAGCAAAGCCACACACCGAGCCAGATCACGATGGAACTAGGCCCGGCGGCTGCTGCCGTTGCAATCCAGCGAAGACTGATCCCGGTGACAACGTAGAACATTACGAGGTCCGCGAAGCCCATCACTCTCGGCGGTTGAGTGCGGACTTGCGCCGCGGTTGTGGAGTTACCGTTGATTTCTGCCGAGGTTCGATGAGTGTCTTCGGCCACTAGCGTTTGCCTTCGTGATTGTGCTTGCGCCGGCGATAATCGCGAAGCACTTGCTTTGCGGCGTTGTGCCCGGGCGCGCCGGTTACTCCGCCGCCGGGATGCGCACCCGCTCCGCACAGGTACAATCCTTTGATGGGCGTTCGGTATTGCGCCCATCCCGATACTGGCCGCATGAAAAACAGTTGTTCGAGATTTAAATCGCCATGGAAAATATTGCCCTCGGTCAGCCCGTAGGTTCTTTCCAGGTCCAGCGGAGTGATCACTTGCCTTGCAAGGATTGCGCTGGGCACGTTGGGAGCGAATTCCGAGATCTTTTGCGTGACACGCTCCGCCAGCAATTCTCGATTTTCATCCCAAGTTCCTTCCGCGAGACGGTAAGGCACGTATTGCACGAAACACGTCATGATGTGTTTGCCGCGTGGAGCGAGACTTTCATCCACATTAGAAGCAACGACGCAATCCACCCAGAGCTCCTCGGGGATTTGCCCGAATTTAGCGGTATCGTAGCAACGCTCCGCAAATTCGAGTGAACGGACAAGAGTGTAGAGCGATCGTTGTTGCGGAGGTGCTCCGGGTGGCGTTCCCCTGAATTGTGGTTCTTCTCCCAGTACCATATTCACCTTGGCGCAAGGTCCGGCCATTTTGATGCCGCGAATCTTCTTGCGGAATTCCTCCGGCAGGTCGTTCGAATCCACCAATCCCAGAAGTGTTCGCTTCGGATCGGCATTCGAAAGCACCACGCGCGCTTTGATTTCCGTGCCGTCGTCTAGAACCACGCCCTGCGCGTATCCGTTTCGGACATTGATGTGTGCCACGCTCGCGGATGTCTTGAGCTCTGCGCCTCTTTTTTTTGCCGCCCCCGCCAGCGCATTGGAAATCGCACCCATTCCTCCGATGACGTGGCCGTTGAATCCTTGTAACTCATGTTCGCCTCCGCTGAGCAGATGAAACAAAAGTCCGAGGGAAGTTCCGGGTTGGTATGGTCCTCCATGCTTTCCATAGACGTTGTTCGCCAGAAACATGGTCTTCACTTGCTCGGACTCGTAGTTGCGGTCCAGGAACTCTCCCAGGCTCCCGGTCATGAAGGAAACGAACTGGCCAATCTCGTCCGCGGTGATACTACGAAAGCGCTTGCCGACTCGCAGCAGTTCGAACAGCCCCGCGATTCCCGGGGCTCCTACCTGGGGCGGCGGCTCCAGAAAAAAAGGCTGCAAGTAACGCGCAAGCCTTTTCAGCTGATCATCAACGCGAAGAAATGTCCTGGCGTCGCGTTGCGAATATTTTTTGATTTCCTCGGCGGTGTGCTCACGGTCCGCCCACCATCGAATGATTTGCCCATCATGAAAGGGAACCTGCAGATACGGATTGCAAGAAACCATCCGCAAGCCAAACGAAGCCAGATCGAGATCGCGAATGACTTCCGGGCGCAGCATACTCGCGATGTAGGAAGCCGTGGACGCGCGGCAGCCGGGCGCAATTTCTTCGGTGACGCAACACCCTCCAACAATTTCGCGCCGCTCAAGGACCAGCGTGGACAAGCCCGACCCGGCGAGATAGGCCGCAGCGGTAAGGCCATTGTGCCCGGCTCCAATCACGATCGCGTCGTAGCTCTTGCTGCTGGTAATTCCAAGCCTCTCAATGGAACAGGACGCTACGTCAGACTTAGCGGGCCATCAACATAGATTTTCTTCCGCTGTTTTGCAAGCAGGCCATCACCGGCATCTTGGCCACGCACAGGCGGATACCTCTGGAGGATTGCGTGTGGAAAGTAGAACCTAACCGAGTGTTCCTTGCAGCACTTCGCGCAACAGCTCCTGTTTTTGTGAGGTGAGTTTCTTGCCCTGCGTGGTCAAGTAGAAAACGTCAATAGCCTTCAGGCCTTCTGTATCGATCAACGCGACTTCGATATTGCATCCCAGGCGCGCCAGCGCCGAGCCAATCTCGTAGAGCAACCCGGGATGGTCCTGAGTGACGATTTCCAGCAAAGTGCTATGCGCGGACGACGAATCATCGAAGTTGATGCGCGTCTCAACCGCGACTTTCGGTGTTCGCGCGCGGCTCGCACTATCGCGGCCCTTCAGCAGCGGCTCCAGCGCGGCCTTTCCATTCACGACGTCCGCCAGACTCTTGCGAAATCTCGCGACCTCACCGGGATTCAGCTCCAGCGTACGGTGCAAATCCGCGAAGTGAAACGTATCCAGCACCACCCCCGCGGCGTTCCCGAACGCATCGGCCTTGATGATGTTCATACCCCAACCTGCAAGTACGCCCGCAATCGTGGCAAACAGCGCCGGGCGATCAGCCGTGAGCAGAGTAAGCGAGTAGGCGTGGCGTGAGGAGAGCAATTCCGTTTGCACCGGCTCCGTCCCCAATGTTTGATACAACGCGAAGTGCGCCGCCATCTCCGCCGCGGAATGCACCGCCAGATACCTACGCGGAAATCCTTCGAGGAATCGCTCGATCTCCTTCGTACTGGCGCCGCCCGCAAGCGCCTTTACGCTTTCGAGCAACGACACTTCGTCTGCTCCATGGAAGCGATCGCGATCCACGGTCCTGCTGAAGTGGTTCGAAGTGGCCACGAAGAGCTGCCACAACATCTCTGCCTTCCAGGGTGTGAGGGCTTCCGGGTTCACAGAATGGATGTCAGCGTAGGTTAGCAGGCACAGTCTTTGCAGCCGTTCTTGCGTTGCTACAGACTCCGCAAAAGCCGAGACCGTGGAAGGATCGAAAATATCCCGGCGCTGCACGGTGGCGGACATATCCAAATGGTGCTCGATGAGGAAGTGCACCTCCGCCCCTTCCTCCGGGGAAAGCTTCAGTCGTCGTGCCGCGCTATCCAGTGCCGTGAGGCTCCCGGCCACATGATTCTCGACCGGCATGCCCTTGCCAACGTCATGAAGCAGAAGCGACAGGATCAGCAGATCGCGCCGCTCCGCGGTCTTCCACAGCGGCGCGAATCGCGCCCCGCGCGCATCCGGCGGTTCACCGAGCTCCTGCAAGTGTTCGATGGTCCGCAGCGTATGCTCATCAACGGTATAACGGTGATAAAAATCGCGAACTACGAGTGAATCGATCCTTGCGAATTCCGGAAGGTTCTCCGTCAGCAGACCCAGTCGTTGCATCGGGCGCAACGCCACTCCGGGAAAATCGGAGCCGAGAATTTCGCGCATCGTGGTCCAGGACATTTCCTTGTTGCGAGCCGGAAGTTCCGGATGCGTGAGGATATAACCGATGCTGCGTTCCGCCTCCCGGCTCAGGGGAGTGCCCGTGCGTGCGGCTTCCGCAAAAAGCGAGTAAGTCGCGGCGCGGTCCGCAAGCGCCGGGGCGTCGATAACCTCCAGCAAACCATCACGCACCATGAAGTACTTGCCGTGGTCCGGCTCCAGCCTCGCGGCGCGCGCGGCGTTGAACAGCCGCTGTCGCAGCGTTAAGGGGGCCGGGGCTCTTTGTTCCATGTACCGCAGAAGTTGCCGGTTCAGCGTTCGCGCGTGGCGGAAATACAGCCGCATCCACTCCGCCGGAGTTCTTGAAACGTTATCTCCCACGCCCAGTGCTCGCTCCGCGGCAGCCGCCTGCAGTTCGTAAGTCAGCGTGTTATCGTTCCGCGCGTTGCTGTAATGCAGAAAGCAGCGAATCGCGCCAAGGAATTCGAGCGCCGAAGTGGAAAGCTCTTCCTCCGCGGCGGTGTTTCGCCGCTTGTCGTCTTTCTCATCCACGATCTGCCGCAGCCATACCGTCGCCTGGTGATCCCGCATGCCACCCGGCGATTCTTTGACGTTCGGTTCCAAGTGAAAGATGGTATTTCCATAACGCGTCAATCGTTCTTTGGTCAAGCGGTGCAATTGCGCCAGCAAGAAGGGCCGCGCCTGTTTTTCGGATGAGGGCAATACTTTGGTGTCGAGCTTTTCGAAGAGCGCTGCATCACCCGCCAGAAACCGTCGGTCCAACAGCGCCAGGTGGAATTCCGCATTGTCTTCTTCGATTCGTTTGCACTCGTCGAGCGTGCGGCCGGCTGAGCTCACGCGAAACCCCAGGTCCCACAGCGTGCGCGAAAACTCCGCTATGAGCGAGCGTGATTCATGTTCGGCCTTTTCACTTCCAAATAAGAAAAGAATGTCGAGATCGGAATAAGGGAAAAGCATCCTCCGTCCATACCCGCCAAGTGCCAGCAGGCATACCTGCTGCACTCCGTCGTGTACGCGCAGCAATTCTCCGAATACCTGCTGAATGTTACGGTCCGCCAGTTCGCAAAGCGCCCGCAGCGTTTCTCGCGCACTGGTACCAACCTCAAATTGTTGTCGGATGCGTTGCCGTTCGGCCTCGGCTTGCGGACCGAGCACGGACAAAGGAGTCGGGGAACCTGGCATTTTTTTGGCGGGTGGGATGCCTAAATCAAAACCGGGACGCGCGGCGGTGGTCACGTTGATAGCCCCGCGGTCACAGATCAGTCGACTGCTTGGCGGCCCAAAGTGAAACGCTAGAGCGCATTTTCACCGCGCTCTTCATTGCGAATCCGGATGGCTTCCTCAACCCTCGATAGGAATATCTTACCGTCACCAATCTTTCCTGTCTTGGCTGTCTTCAAAATTGTGTCCACCACGCGGTTCACCAGCGCGTCCGGAAGCACCATCTCCAATTTCATCTTCGGCAGCAGGTCCACGGTGTACTCGCGTCCTCGGTACACTTCGGTGTGGCCCTTTTGCCGGCCGTGCCCGCGCACTTCCGTCACAGTCATTCCCTCGATGCCGATTTCGCGCAGGGCATCTTTCACGGATTCGAACCGCGAGGGCTGAATGATTGCCTCAAGTTTCATCATGGATGTTTCCGCTCCGCCCCTGACGCTCGCTTGCCGGCTTTCCTTAAAAGTCAAGATCTACGCCTCCAGGTTATAAGCCTCTTCGCCGTGTTGCGTCACGTCCAGGCCTTGGACTTCCTGTTCTTCAGTCACGCGCACGCCCGTAATCATATCCACAAT
>DATDGF010000021.1:0-70356 GCA_036522195.1 Candidatus Acidiferrum sp.
CAGAAGTCTACTTGACTCGAATCCGCGTTGGGATCGAGCGAATAAATCTCCTTGTCGTCATACCGCTTGCCGTGAATGAACGCCACGAACATCCCTCGTGGCTCGGAACTGAGGACCTCCCCGAGTAGCTCGGCTTCCAGGGCGACTACCCACAGTTAAATACTGTTGAAACTCGCAGGCTTGCTGCCGTATTGGTTGGACGGTACCGCGTTGTTTGGCAGCGCGGCCGATAAGAGAAAAGGAGTGAGTTAAGGTAGTCTAAACACACCGTGGTAACGGCCACCCATATCGAGGAAGTGCGCGAGAAGAAGCGCGCTGCGCTGCTGAGCGTGGCCTCTGCCGTCCTCCTTGTCTCCCTCAAAACGTTTCTGGTCCTTCGAACGGGCAGCCTCGGCGTTCTCTCCGAGGCCCTGCACTCCTCCTTGGATTTAATTGCCGCGATTATTACGCTTGTCTCCGTGCGGCTGGCGGATCAGCCCGCGGATGAGCGGCATCTTTACGGCCACGGCAAATTTGAAAATTTTTCGGCCTTCGTCGAAACCGGCCTCCTCGCGCTCACCGCCCTTTACATCATCTACGAGGCAGTCGCCCGTTTGTTTTTCCGTAACGTGCACATACAGCCTAGCGTTACCGCCATCCTGGTGCTTCTCGTCGCCCTCTCGATCGACTTCACCCGGGCCCGGGCGCTCGCGCGTGTGGCAAAAAAATATTCGAGCGACGCTCTGGAGGCGGATGCGCTGCATTTCTCCACCGACGTGTGGAGCACCATCATCGTCATCCTCGGCATCGGGCTTGTCTGGGCAGGTGAGGCTTGGAACATGCCGTGGTTGAATTATGCCGATGCCCTGGCTGGCCTCGCCGTCGCCGCTGTGATCTTGTGGGTCGGCGCGCGTCTTGGCAAACGCACTCTCGATGCCCTTCTCGACGTTGCGCCACTAGGTTTGCAGCAGGAAATTGCCCGCGCCGTCGCAGGCATGGACGGCGTCCTGGACGTGGATCGCGTGCGCGTCCGTCGCGCCGGCAATCGCCATTTTGTCGATGCCACCGTCAGCGTCGCGCGCACCGCCAGCCTCGAGCAGGTCCACGCCCTCAGCGACGCCATCGAAAAGCGCATTGGCGAAATCGTTCCCTCTGACGTCATGGTCCACGCGGAACCTCGCGCCCCGCAGGGGGAACATCTGTTCGAAGCCATTCGCGCCGCCGCGCAGCGCATGGGAGTCGCCATTCATGACCTGACCGCCGTGCAACAGGCTGGCCAGCTCTTCATCGAACTGCATTTGGAAGTGGATGAGAATTTAAGCCTGCGCGAAGCCCATCGTCAGGCCTCGGAACTGGAAGAGAAAATTCGCGGACTTCGCGACGACCCCATCGAAGTCAACATTCATATCGAGCCGCTGGGGCGTCACATTGCCACTCCCGACGCGGGCATCGGTGAGATGAAGCAGCTTTCTCGTTCCATCGAAGAGTTCATCAACGGGCTGCCCGCGGAATTCGACGAACTCGTGAATTGTCATGATGTGCGCGCCCGCCAGGTGGAGCACCACATCTTCGTCTCCTGCCATTGCACCATGAAGAGCACGCTGCCCATTACCCAGGTCCACGACATGACCGCTGTTCTCGAAGATCGCGTAAAAGAAAAATTTCCACAGATCTATCGCGTCACCATCCACCCCGAACCTTTCGAGGAAAAATAGTGACACAGGATCTATCCTGTGCGCTTTTCGGAGAGGTCAACTCAGCACGAGAGGAAACTTGCTCTACTTGGCCTCGGAATGCCCCGCGAAAATCTGCGCGCCCAGCGCAATCAACGCCGGAAAACAAACCAGAACGTAACGTGGCTCGGGCGTTTCCAGCGTGGTCAAAAACGCCGTTCGAAGCACGATGAATACCGCGAGGAATGCCACCGCGGGCCGCACCGCCGCATTCGAACGCCACAGCCGCACGCTTCCCCAAATTCCCAGCCCCACGTAAAATAAATTCACCACAAAAAACAGGCTCGTGACTTCCTGATCGACCGGGTCATCCTCTCGCATCTTCGCCAGCGGAAATACGTGCCCTGCAATCGGCAGCAATTCTATCCGCGGCGTAAACCAGATGGTCACCGCGCGCGCTGCAGGTATCCAAACATAAGTCCGCAAAGGATGCCGCGCGGTACGCTCCCGTGCCAGCTGCCCGAAGGCCGCATCCTCCTCCGCCGTAAGAGTCAGATCGTCGTTGTATTGTTCGAGAGTGGCCGCCACGCGCTGCTTTTCTTCCGGCGTGTCGAACGCCCGCGCCGGAATATCGTCTATATAGATTGCTTCGCCGTTCAATCTCCACGGCACTAGGTAACAATCGCGCACCCGGAAAAGCCACGTCTTTTCCCAGGCCATAAATCCGTACGGCACCAGTTCCCCCGGCAAATTCGAATCCTTCGGCGCAAGAAATTGCGGCTCGCCCAGTGTCACCAGATTCCGCAAAGCCCAGGGAGAAAGCACCATTGCGCAACCGAGCGCCATCGCCAGGCAAACCATGACCCAGCGCTTGAAATTGTCCAGAAGGAAGAACATCGCGCCAAACACAATCGCCGCCGCAATCAACAATAGTGGCGTCTCCGGACGAAACAACGTTCCCATGCCAACAATCCATCCCACTCCAAGCGTGGTGTACTCCACGCTCTTTCCAAGCGGCAGATGGGAGCCCTTCCGCAAAAAATCGGGTTGCTCCACTCGCCGCAGCGCCAGAACGAAGCCGCAGCATGCCAGCGCCGTCCAAAACACAGCGAACACTTCCGTCAGCGGCACTGCCGTGTAGTTCGCCGTGAACGGACACAATGCCGCGAGCCAGAGCGCTACGATTCGAACGCCTTTGTTTGTTGAGGCGCTATCTGCTGGGCGTGCTAAAAGTTCCGCCAACCGCGCAATCAGTACGCAAGCAAGAAGATCAATCGCAATCTGCCCAAGCATCACCCAAATCCGTGCATCCCCTCCTGTTCGTCCCGTGAGTGCGTACGCAATCGCCAGAAACGCCGGATACCCCGGCATGCGCAGATCGACTGGCGTAACCACCCCGCCCACGTCCATCGCGTAGACATGGTGCTTCAACCAGTTTGTGGCGATCTGTTCGTAAAGAACCGTATCCCCGGAGTTGGCGGGATACTTGAGCACGAAAAACAGCCGCAGGCAGAATCCAGCCGCCAGCGCAACAAAGGGATTCGAGAAAACTCGCCTCATCGATGCTTCGCATCTTACAATAGAGCTGACGGATTCGCGCAGACGGACTCAGCACCAGCCCGATCTTGATTTGCCTGCCGTACCGCCAGGTTGAAGGATGCCATGAAGGAACGCGGTCCCATTTTCTATGACGCGGAGCGTGTGCGCTGGCGGCGCACTCGCCGCGCCATAGAAATTTCCGGCGTCCTCCTGACGCTGCTCCTGGCCTATTTTTTCGTCACCATCGCCGCGAGCATTGATCTGCCCGCCGGACTTCTGCCGGACACCAAGCCGAAATATCAATCGCTGAAGGCGAAAAAGAAGACTGCGACTGCGCGCGAAGGCCGGCGCCGCCGCGTGGCCAACCTGGGAACTGTTCCCGCTAGCTACGATCCTTTGCGCGCCGCTTTTTTCGTAAGCTGGGATCCCAACAGCCTCGCCTCTCTCAAGAAACACTACAAGGACATTGACCTTCTGATTCCAGAGCAGCTGCACGCGGTCTCCCCGGATGGCGCGCTGACCGTCGTTGACTACGAGCACGGTCAAGCCCGGGTCAAAGCCTCCCCCGGGGAAGCCATCGCCTTGCTCAAGGATGACAAGCTGCACCAGTGGATGAAGTCCTTCAATCCCCCCATCGAGTTGCCCATGATGGGTTTGGTGAACAATTACGACGGCGTAGAGTGGCGCATCAAGGAAATGGTGCAGCTGCTGGCAAGCCCCGCAGCCCGCCAGAATTTAGTGCGCGACGTCGTGCAGTACGCCGTCGAAGCGCACCAAGCCGGCATAGTCGTCGATTTTGAAGAAGTCCCCGACGCCAGCCAAGCCCATTTCCGCCAGTTCATCGGCGCCCTGGCGCCAGCACTCCATTCCGTCGGTTTGAAGCTGATGATCGCGCTGCCTGCCCGCGATGACGCCTACGACTACGGCTTTTTCGGCAAGCAATGCGATGCCATCGTGCTGATGAATTACGACCAGCACTGGCTGACTTCGCCCCCCGGTCCCATCGCCTCACAGGATTGGTTCATTGAAAACCTTCGTCAGGTGTTCGATGTGGTCCCTGCCCAAAAAATCGTTGTCGGCATCGCCAACTACGCTTACGACTGGTCCGAAGCTCCCAAGAAAGAAGCCGAGCCTGCGCAGGAGTTCAGCATCCAGGAAGCTTTGCTGCACGCCGAAGAATCCGATGCCAACGTCGAGTTTGATAGCACCTCGCTGAATCCCTACTATTCCTATTATGACGAACATAGCCACGTACATCGGGTCTGGATGCTCGACGCTATCACCGCCTACAACGAACTGCGCGCCAGCGAAAAACTCGGTGTCCAGGGCACCGCTCTCTGGCGCCTGGGCTCAGCGGATACTTCCATCTGGCCGATTTGGGACGCCACGCGGCCCGACGACGCTATCCGGCAGAAACTGACCGACCTCCCTCCCGGCCCGGATCTGATCCTCGAAGGCGAAGGTGACATCTGGCACATCACCGACACCCCCAAAAACGGGCGCAGATCCTTTGAATATGATGCCGCCGGCGACCTTTTCACCGACGAATCCTACGAATCCTTTCCGCTCTCCTTCAACATCGATCAGATTGGCTGGGCCGACAAAAAAATCGCTCTGTCCTTTGACGATGGTCCCGATCCGAAGTGGACACCGAAGATATTGGACGTTTTGAAACAGAAGAACGCACCTGGTGTGTTCTTCGTCATCGGCAACATGGCCAACCAGCGCCCGGACATTCTCAAGCGCGAGTACGCTGAAGGCCATGAAATCGGGAATCATACCTTCACGCATCCAAAGTTCGATGACATTACGCGCACGGAAATCCGTTGGCAGCTGAATTTGACGGAGCGCTTGATCGAAAGCACACTCGGGGTAAAGTCGATCCTCTTCCGTCCGCCTTACGGCATCGATCACCAGCCGGAATATGCCGAGGAAGTGGCGCAATTGCCTTATGCGCAGGAGATGGGCTACCTGATCATCGGCCAGCGCATCGATCCGGACGACTGGCGCCTGCGTGACGGAAAACCTGCTCCAGCCAGTGAAATTGTTGACAGCGTGCTCCGTCAAGCCGACAAGGGCAACATTGTGCTCCTCCACGATGGCGGCGGTGACCGCAGCCAGACGGTCGCGGCGTTGCCGCGGATCATCGACAAGCTGCGCGCGCAAGGCTACCAGTTTGTTTCCGTCTCCGATCTGATCGGAAAAACGCGCGCGCAAGTCATGCTGCCGCTTTCGCCCGAGGAGCGCTTCGAAGCCCGCGCTGACGGTTTCATCTTTTCGTTCTTCCAGTGGTTCCGCTTCTTCATCGGCACAATCTTCATTCTGGGCATCGTGCTGGTCAGCGGCCGTGCCGTGATTATCGGCCTCCTCGCCATCATTGAGAAACTGCGCCCGGATCATGCTGTGATGCCCGATCCGCCGCCCAGCGTGACCGTCCTCATCCCCGCGCACAATGAAGAAAGCGTCATCGTGCAGACGGTCACCTCCGTTCTTCTCTCGGATCTCAAGGACTTGCATATCATCGTCGTGGATGATGGTTCCACGGATCAAACCGGCGACCTTCTGGACTCCAATTTCGCTCATGAATCGCGCGTCCGCATCATTCACCAGGTAAATCGCGGCAAGTCGGCGGCGCTTAGCCTGGCACTCTCTGAGGCGGACACCGAAATTGTCGTCACCATCGACGCCGATACGGAAATCGAGGCAGACGCCATCAGCAAGCTCCTTCGCCATTTCTCGGATCCCACTGTTGGCGCGGTCGCCGGCAACGTGAAGGTCGGCAACCGCTCGCGCTGGCTGACGCGCTGGCAAGCGCTCGAATACATCACCAGCCAGAATATGGAGAAGCGCGCCTTCGACCTCCTGAATTGCATTACCGTCGTGCCGGGCGCTCTCGGCGCCTGGCGCAAGAAAGCCATTGAAGACGCGGGCGGAATCAGCGCCGACACCGTCGCGGAAGACGCCGACCTCACCATCGCCATTCGCCGCCTCGGCTGGCGCATCAGCTACGACGAAGAAGCCATCGCTTGGACCGAAGCTCCGGAAACCGCCGGCCAGTTGATCCGCCAACGTTTTCGCTGGACCTTTGGCACGCTGCAATCCTTCTGGAAGCACGGCGACACGCTGCTGCGCCCCAAATACGGAACGCTGGGCTGGGTCGCTCTTCCCAACATCTTCGTATTTCAGCTCGTACTGCCGCTCATCTCGCCGATCATCGATTTGATGTTTTTCGGCTCCTTGATTCTCTGGGGCTTGGCGCAATTCCGCGTCACTCACCTCCCGCAGCTCTGGACCAGCGCGGACGTTCAGAAGTCCGTCCTCTTCTTCCTGGCTTTCATGCTCATTGACATACTCACCTGCATGGTGGCCTTCGCGCTGGAGCGCAAGGAAGACTGGACGCTGCTCATCCCTGTGTTATTGCAGCGCTTCTACTACCGCCAGCTCATGTACGTCGTTCTCTTCCGCTCCGTGAAAGAAGCCGTCAGCGGCCGCCCCGTCGGCTGGCGCGGCGTCGAACCGGAAACTCCGCCCCGCGCTCCCAAAGCTCCCGCCAAGCCTGCCCCCGCCCCGGTCGAAGGCAATTGAGTTTGCTCACGCCTCGCCCCCCAAACCGTCTGATTTCCTGGGTGCTGTCCACGTGTCTTCCAATGTCACACGGCGTTCGTTCCTGAAAACTTCCGCGACGGCCGGCGCAAGCCTGCTTCTTCCTTTTTGTTTCTTTGCTGAGCCGCGTAATCGCAAACGTACAGCCCCTTCCTCGCCCGCGCCATTTGCGCCGAACGCCTGGCTGGAAATATCCGCCGCGGGCGAGGTGAAAATCTGGTGCGGCAAATCCGAGATGGGCCAGGGCGTTCGAACCGCGCTCCCCATGATCGTCGCCGAGGAACTTTGCTGCGATTGGCGCCGCGTTCAGGTGGTCGAAGCCGATCTCGATCCCAAGTACGGCAATCAGCTCACTGGCGGCAGCCTCAGCGTTCGAACCTACTACGAAACTCTCCGCAAAGCCGGCGCCGCCGCCCGCGAAATGCTCGTCACGGCCGCGGCCATTGAGTGGAACGTCGGACATTCCGAATGCCGTGCGGACAACGGCTCCGTCGTCCATGACACTACGCAGCGAAGTTTCACCTATTCGCAGCTCATACCGTCCGCCGCGGCAATTTCTCCTCTTGCCGATCCTCTGCTGAAAAAACAATCCGAGTTTCAGATCATTGGAAAACCGACTCCGCGCACGGACACGCCGCAAAAAACAAATGGTTCTGCGCGATTCGGCCTCGACGTCCGCGTCCCCGGAATGCTGGTCGCCTCCGTCGAGCGCAGCCCCGTCTACGGCGGCGCGCCGCGCAGCTTCAACGCCGGCGAAGTCAAGTCTTCTCCGCACGTCCGCGCGGTTTTTGAAGTCAAGCCAGTCCACCTCACGCATCAATTCGGCGAAACTTCCGGACCCGGCAGCCGCAACTACTCCAACGCAGGCGTCGCCGTCGTCGCCGATTCCACCTGGGCCGCCCTGCAAGCCCGAAAACTTCTCAAGGTGGAATGGAGCGAGCCTCCCTTGTCCACCGAAAGCACCGCCAATCTCCGCGAAGAAATGCTTCAGCTCACGTCCCATCCTTGCCCCGTCATTCGAAACGACGGCGACTTCGAAAAAGCACAAGCTGCCGCTGCCAAAAAAATCGAAGCCGTCTACGAAGTTCCCTTTCTGGCACACGCCACTATGGAACCCATGAACTGCACCGCCCACGTGCACGATGGCGAATGCGAACTCTGGGCACCCACGCAAATTCCCGGAGCCGCCGCGGCGTCCGTCGCCCAGGCCCTCGGCATTCCGCCCGAGCGCGTCAAAGTGCATGTCACGTTCATCGGCGGAGGCTTCGGCCGCCGCCTCATTCAGGACTACGCCGTCGAAGCCGCGCTCATTTCCCGCGATGCGGGCGCCCCGGTGCAAGTCGTCTGGTCTCGTGAAGACGACATCCGACATGACTTTTATCGCCCCGCCGCGTATCACACCTTGCAGGCAGGCCTCGACGATCGCGGCAACCTGCTTTCCTGGCGTCACCGCGGCTCTTCGCCCTCCATCGAAACTTTTTACAGCGGCACCGGCATTTCACCGCAGTCCGCGGCGCAGGTCGACTCCCTCGACTTCCCCGCGCTCTTCATCCCCAATTTCCGCCTCGAATTTGCCGTCGCCGAATCCGGCATGCCTCTCGGTTACTGGCGCTCCGTCGATGCTTCTGGAAATCAGTTTGCTCTCTCGAGTTTCTTCGATGAGGCTGCGCACGTTGCCAGCGGCGACCCCGTCGAATTCCTGCTCTCCACGCTGGGGCCGGCACGAAAGATCGACTTGGGAAATCAAGGAAGTGTTGATGTCGGCCGCCGCCGCGGTGTCATTGAACTCGTCGCCGAAAAATCGAATTGGCAGCAGCCGCTTCCCGCAGGCCGTGGCCGCGGCATCGCTGCGGCTTCCGGTTGGGGCAGCTTCGTCGCACAGGTCGCCGAAGTCACCTGCGACGCAAAGCGCGGCACTCTCCGCGTCGATCGCATCGTCTGCGCCATCGATTGCGGCCTTGCCGTGAATCCTCTCGGCGTCCAGGCCCAAATGGAAGGCGCCATCAATTTCGGCCTCGCGCAAACCTTGAAAAGCGCCATCACCATCAAGGGAGGCCGCGTCGAGCAAAGCAATTTCCACGACTACGAAGTCCTGCGCATGAACGACGCCCCCGCGCAGATCGAAGTGCACATCGTGCCGAGCACCAACCCCCCCGGCGGCTGCGGCGAACCTGGCGTCCCGCCCGTCGCCCCCGCCGTCGCCAACGCAATCTTCGCCGCAACCGGCAAGCGCCTCCGCAAGCTCCCCATCCGCCCCGAAGATTTACGTTCCGCCTGAACGGGCTTCCAGCGGCGTTTCAGTTTCCGATAAGCCCTAGCTGCGTCTTCGATTTATTGATTTGAAAGGACTTATCAACCAGTTCCTGGAGATCGCGTTACGGGCCACGCGGCAGCCACTCTTCGGTGAAACGGCGATGTTTCGTCAACAATAACGTCCGTCTATCGTATATTCGTGTAAAACTCGTGATAAGGGCAGATCGTAATGAACTTGCTGTTTGCAGCTGTTGTTGGTCTTACATTGGCGCTCGGCGCGACACAGGAGATGCAGCCCCGTGTGTTGATGGGTGACACTTCACACTGCGACGCGGTGATGGTCCGGAACGGGCACTTAGCTGTCGAGCAAGTCTGCGTTAAGGGGAGCGGGACTCAGCACAACCACTTTCGTGCGCAGGTAGCTTGGGATGGACAGACAGCCACTATTACTGACGCCGACGAAAAGGCCTCTCAAGAATGGATCCGTACTCATACCCTTCTTCCCCGGCTCTCCAAGAAACACGATAGCCTCTACTGGGACGACAAAAAGGTAGACTTGGGAAAGGTCGAAGTTTGGGATTTGTATGAAGCCATCCCGTGGCAAGGGGGCCTGCTGGTCTACGGGAGCACTGTCCCCCACAAGGGTTTTTTTGGCCAGTGGCCATTCAAAGGCCCTTTCTTCGACGTTCGAGAGATGGAGCCGTACTGTGCAATCTTCTTCGATCCCAACACGCTCAAGGGGGAAGATCTATACCTCATCGGAAAAGCGTATCGAGGCCTTTTCGTCTTCCCTATCCCGGATAAAGAGTTGAAAGATCCATCCAACTGAGGCAATCAGGAGTTTACGGCAGCGTCTGAGATTGTGACTCTCTGGAACCCTTGCTCCAGTGGACGACGAGTCGAGTCATCGCAAACCCTCTCCCCCTTACCCGCCTTTCCGTGCATTTTCATCCATAACCAAGTTGTTGTAGCATATATTCTCCTGCAAGAGGGAGGACTCCATGGCCACCACTTTCACCCTGAACGGCAAACCGCAAACCGTCGACGTCAGCCCGGACATGCCCTTGCTCTGGGTGCTTCGCGACACGCTCAACATGACCGGCACCAAATTCGGCTGCGGCATGGCGCTTTGCGGAGCCTGCACCGTGCACATCAACGGCGAAGCCACGCGTTCCTGCATCACCGCGATCTCCAGCGTCGCGGGCAAAAAAGTCACCACCATCGAAGGTCTCTCCGCCGATGGCAGCCATCCCGTCCAGCAAGCCTGGATGGAAGAAGACGTTCCCCAATGCGGCTACTGCCAGTCCGGGCAAATCATGTCCGCCGTAGCCCTGCTTTCCAAGAAACCCAAGCCCACCGACGCCGATATCGACGACGCCATGAGCGGCAACATCTGCCGCTGCGGCACGTACCAGCGCATCCGCAAAGCCATTCATCGCGCTGCTTCGATGGAGTCGAAGGCCTAGCCAACCAACGAGTTTCTCCTCAGCCCTTACGCTCGCGAACCATACCGAGGTGAATTATGGCAACAGTTTCCGCTGTAAACCGTCGAGACTTCCTGAAGACCGGTGCCGCTGGAGGTGTCGCTCTGGTCGTCGGCTTCCATCTCGCTCCGCGCGCTTTTGCCGACCAGGCGGAAGAGCAGGAGAAAAAACCGGCCAACCCCCTCGACGCCTGGGTCCGCATCACACCCGATAATCAGGTCACCCTCATACTCGGCAAATCGGAAATGGGTCAGAGCGTGATGACTTCGTTGCCGATGATTCTCGCGGAAGAACTTTGCGTGGACTGGAAAAAAGTAAAAATCGAGCAAGCCCCGACGAATCCGAAAATTTACGACCACGGCACGGGCGGAAGCGGCAGCGTTGCCGGCTCGTGGTTACCGCTGCGGCAGGCGGGCGCGGCCGCGCGAGAAATGCTCGTTTCCGCCGCGGCGGCGCACTGGAACGTCAGTCCCGATACTTGCAAAGCCCAGGACGGCGGCGTCCTCCACGGCGCGCGCAAGACTTTTCTCACGTACGGCGAACTGGTTTCGGATGCGGCGAAGCTTCCGCTGCCGGACTTCAAAACCGTCCCGCTCAAGAATTCGAACGATTTCACCATCGTTGGCCACGACACGCGGCGCGTGGATGGCCGCGAAAAAGCTACCGGCGCCGCAAAGTTCGGCCTGGATTCGCGCGCGCTCGGCATGCAGTACGCGGTCATCGCCCGCTGCCCGGTCTTCGGCGGAAAAGTAAAAACTTTCGACGCCGCAAAAACCAAAGCCGTGCCCGGCGTCCGCGACGTTTTCGTTATCGATCCCGTCGGGCAAGGTGCTTTCACCGCCGGCGGCGTTGCTGTCCTCGCGGACAATTCCTGGGCCGCGATTCAGGGCCGCAAAGCGCTCCAGATCGCCTGGGATGAAGGCCCGGCTGCTGCCGAATCCTCCGCTTCTCTCCACCAGCAATTTCTGGACAACGCCGCCAAGCCCGGCAAAGTGGTTCGCAACGACGGCGACGCCGGCGCTGCCCTTGCTGGTGCTTCCAAAAAAATCGAAGCCATCTACGAACTACCCTTTGCTTGTCACGCCACCATGGAACCCATGAATTGCATGGTGCACATCCGGCCCGACGGCGCGGAAGCTTGGGTGCCCACGCAGGCGCCGCAGTGGGCTCAGCAGGTAATCGCCGGAGTTGCGAAGCTGCCTCCGGAAAAAGTCATCGTGCGCACCACGCTGATGGGCGGCGGATTCGGGAGGCGCTATCAGGCGGACTTCGTCATGGAAGCGGCGCAAGTGGCAAAAGTTTCCGGCAAGCCCGTCATGGTTTTTTGGACCCGTGAAGACGACATGCAGCATGGCTTCTACCGGCCCGCTTCCTATCATCATTTTTCGGGTGCGCTGGACACCAAGAACAATCTTGCGGCCTGGAAACATTTTCAGACTTCCACCTCCATCGATGCGATGTGGAGTCCCAAGGGAAAGGAAACTCCGGAGAATTCTGAATTTGCCACCGCCGCGTTCATTCCCTATCAAACCCCGAATTTCCGGCTCGAATACACGCTCGCAAACTCGGCCGTGCCGCGAGCCTGGTGGCGCTCCGTCGAGCACTCTTCGAGCGGCTTTGTGGTCGAATCGTTTGTGGATGAGCTCGCCGCCGCTGCCGGCGCGGACCCGCTGGAATTTCGCCTGCGTCTGATTGGCGACGATCGCAAAATACCGGACTTCACCAATCCGAAAGAAGGCAAGCCACTCGACACCGCGCGCCTCAAAAATGTGCTGCGGCTCGCGGCGGAAAAAGCCGATTGGAGCAAGCCGCTGCCGAAGGGGGTTTCTCGCGGCATTGCCGGATACTTTTCGTTCGAAAGCTACACCGCTGCGGTTGTCGAAGTCAGCGTGAAAGACGGCGGCGTGAAAGTGCAGCGCATCGTTTACGCCGTGGACTGCGGCCGCCCCATCAATCCCGAAGGCGTGCGCGCGCAGGTCGAGAGTGCGGCCATTTATGCGCTGTCGGCTACATCGCATGACGCTATCACCATCAAGGGAGGCCGCGTCGAGCAATCGAATTTCCATGACTACCAGATGCCGCGAATGAACGAGGCGCCGAAGACCGAAGTTCACGTGGTGATGAGCAAGGAAGAGCCCACCGGCATCGGCGAGCCCGGATTGCCGGTGGTTGCTCCCGCAATGTGCAACGCGATTTTCGCCGCCACCGGAAAACGCATCCGCCGTCTCCCCATCCGCGCCGAAGATCTGGCCTAACCAGGCCGCCATTCTTCGCAATGAGGGCCCGGTCCTCCTCCCGTTTTTTATGGAGTGCGAAAGCCTTGCTCCCGCTTTTCCGGCCGCCACCATCCCCCGGTCCGCTCAACTGTGTCGCAGGCGCACAATACATCGCGCGCGCTCCTCGTAGCGCCGGCATCCCTCGACGCCCTGAGCCTCAAACAGCCGGCTCCTTGCAGTTGTCTGCAGTTGTCCGCAATTTGTCTCCGCAAGCGAGAACGCATATCCTCTCCAGACCATCTCTACCACCATCATGATCCTTCATTGGAATGTCGCCGCAATACTTTTCGCGCTGTTCTCGCTGGCCATTTGGGTGTATCTCCTGCTCGCACGCGGATATTTCTGGAAAGTCACCGAAGACGACACCGCACCGAAATCACTCAAGAAATGGCCGCGCGTTATCGCCGTCGTTCCGGCGCGCAATGAAGCGGAAACAATTGCTCGCGCGATCTCCAGCCTGGCAAGCCAGGATTATCCCGGCGAGTCCGAAATCGTCGTTGTGGACGATCAGAGCGACGACGGAACCGCCGAGCTTGCGCGGCAAGCGGAGGAGGAATCCGGCGCGTCGCTACGAGTAACCGTTCATTCCGTTGACTCACTTCCACCTGGCTGGACCGGAAAACTCTGGGCGCTGAACGAAGGCATTGCTGCGACGGCGGAAAACACTCCTGCGTTCTTTTGGTTCACTGATGCTGACATCGTCCACGCACGGGACACTTTGCGCCGCCTGGTTTTCCGCGCGGAAAGAGATGCTCTCGACCTCGCATCGCTGATGGTGCTGCTGCAAGCGAAAACATTTCCAGAACGCTTGCTGATTCCGCCGTTTCTCTATTTTTTCCTGATGCTGTATCCGCCGCGCTGGATCGCCGATTCGAATGCACGCACCGCAGGAGCGGCCGGCGGATGCATTCTTCTGCGCCGCACGGCGCTCGAACGCATCGGCGGAATCGCCGCCATTCGAAACGAAGTGATTGACGACTGCGCCCTAGCCCGCGCCGTGAAAAAGAGCGGCGGAAAAATCTGGATGGGCCTCTCCCGCGCCAGCGTGAGTTTGCGCAGCTACGAAACGTTCGCGGAAATCCGCGACATGATCGCGCGCACCGCCTTCACCCAGCTCCGCTATTCCTTCGTCCAACTCGTGGCTGTACTCGCCGGCTTGTTCGTAACTTTTTGGCTGGCCTGGATTCTTTTCTTCACCGGAAATGATCCCGCCTGGATCCTGGCCAGCACCGCCGTAGCCCTGATGACCACAACGTTTCTGCTAACCGTTTTGTTTTACAACCTCCCGCCATATTGGGCGTTCACTCTACCCCTCGCTGTCGTCTTCTATGGCTACTCCACCTGCCTCTCCGCCGCACGCCACATGCTCGGCCGCGGCGCCCAATGGAAAGGCCGTGCTCAAGCAAAGAAAGGTTAGAATTGGACCGCAAGTGATTCGAGAGTTCTAGTCTTCTTCTTTAGGTTTCTTGCGTGGAGGAACGGAGGTCTCTTCACCTCGCTGTGCCAATGGAACAGCGCCGTTCGGCAATCCCAGAACGAGCGTGTTCCCGCCAGAGTCCGCGAAGGCTTGCAACGCCCGAAGCTGGAGAAGGTTGTGATTGTCATCCATCATTCTGGCGGCATTAGCCAGAGTGCGAAGCGCCGCCGTCTCTCCACGAGCTTTTTCCAGCGCTGCCTGCCCGTCTTTTTGGGCCTTCACAACTTGCGCGAACGCTTTCTTCATTTCACCCGGAAACATGATGTCCTTGATGTCCGCCGAAATGAGCTCTAGCCCAAATTCTGTTGCCTTGCCGGGGATCTCTGAACAGATTGTCGAAAGAATCGGACGCGGTTACTCCCACCAAAAGGGCCAATCGAAAAGTGACGCACTGCCGAGAATCGAAAATTGTGGTGAATCGGATTTGAGTTTGTTATTCTTTGCAAGGTGAAGTGTAGGGCTGTATCCCGTTGGCCGATCGACGGCCACCTTTGAAAAAAGGCAGGGAACGGCACCGGAGGCCAGCATGAGCGTTGTTCCGAATTCCGGGAACGGCAAAGTGACCGTGCCCGAACTGCTGCAGCGGAAAAGTCGCGCTGCGGACTCCCGTTCCAACTCACAGAAAATTACCTGCCTGACGGCGTACGATTATCCGACGGCGCGCTTGCAGGATGAAGCGGGCGTGGACGTGATTCTCGTCGGCGATTCGCTGGGCATGGTGGTGCTGGGCCACGCAAATACGCTGGCGGTGACCATCGACGAAATGCTGCATCATACGCGCGCGGTGCGGCGCGGAACGCGGCGTGCGCTTGTCGTGGCGGACATGCCGTACGGGAGTTATCACACAGACACTGCGGAGTCGCTGCGCAACGCGGTGCGCTTTGTGAAAGAAGCGGGCGCCGAAGCCGTGAAAGTGGAAGGCGGCGAGCGGCGGCTGGAATTAATCTCGCGGCTGACGGAAGCGGAAATTCCGGTGATGGGCCATGTGGGATTGACGCCGCAATCGGTGAATGCGCTGGGCGGGTATCGCGTGCAGGGCAAAACCGCGAATGCCGCGGAGCTGCTGATTCGCGATGCGCGCGCGGTGGAAGCGGCGGGAGCGTTCGCGGTGGTGCTGGAAGCGGTGCCGCGGGAGCTGGCGGCGCAGATCACCATGGAGTTGCGCATCCCGACGATCGGGATTGGCGCAGGGCCGGACTGCGACGGGCAGATCCTGGTGATTAACGATCTGTTGGGACTCACATTTGGCGCAACGCCGAAGTTTGCGCGGCAGTACGCGAACGTCGGCAAAACGATTTCCAACGCCGTGCGCGAATATTGTGACGATGTGCGCGGAGGAATGTTTCCGTCGGATGGCGAGTCCTATCATGCGGCGCGGATGGCCATGGAGCAGAAAGAGGCGCCGGTGAACAGCGACGGCGATTGGTAGAAAGCGGCGCACGAAGCAAAACCCAAAAGCGAATTCCTCGCTTTCACTCGGAACGACAATCAAGATCGAGTTTTGCGAGCAAAACTAAGTCTTGCAACGAAACCAAGTGCCGCAACAAGACTAAGTCCTGCAAGTGGAGGGGAAAATGACGCCGCAAGAAATGCGCACGCTCTTTGACTACAACGCCTGGGCGAATCGCCGCTCGATTGAAGCGGCGGCGGCTCTGACGGCGGAGAAATTTGTTCAGCCGATGGGATCCAGTTTTGGTTCCGTGCGCGACACGCTGGCGCATATTTGGGGCGCGGAATGGATCTGGCTGGAACGATTCCAGGGGCGTTCGCCGTCATCGCTTCCTGACACAACGCAATTTCAGGATATGGCGAGTTTGCGGGAACGCTGGGACGAACTCGAAGCGCGCTTGCTGAGTTTTGTGTGCGGGTTATCGCAAGCGGATCTCGAGCGCGTGTTTGAATATAAGACGCTGAAGTTTGGCGTGTACCGCAATCCGCTGTGGGAATCGATGCAGCATCTGGTAAATCACGGAACGTATCACCGCGGACAGGTCACGACGCTGTTGCGGCAACTCGGTGCGCAGCCGATCGCAACGGACTTGATGCACTTTTATCGCGAGCGGGCGACAGCGGCTGGCGCGTAGTTTTTTAGCGGCATCCTTCCACCGTGGAAACAATCCGAACCATTGCTTGGATGAAGGAGCGGGCGCGGGATGCGCGTGCGGAGAACCACGTCATCGGGCTGGTGCCGACGATGGGTGCGCTGCATCGCGGACATCTGGAGCTCATTGAACGCGCGAAGCGAGATTGCTCACCGGTGATTGCTTCCATCTTTGTGAATCCGAAACAGTTCGGGCCGAACGAAGATTTTTCAAAATATCCCCGGACGTTTGAGAGCGACAGCGAGAAGCTGCAGCAAGCGGGAGTGGATGCGCTGTTTGCGCCGGAAGCGGCGGAAATTTATCCGGCGGGATTTTCGGCGTACGTGAACGTGGAGGGACTGAGCGAACGGCTGGAGGGGCGTTCGCGGCCGGGACATTTTCGCGGCGTGGCCACGGTGGTGATGAAGCTGCTGCAGATCGTCCAACCGAATTTTGCGTACTTTGGGCGGAAAGATGCGCAGCAGTCGCGGATCATCACGCAGATGGCGCGCGATTTGAATCTCGATACGGAGATTGTGGTTTGCCCGATCGTGCGCGAGCCGGATGGGCTGGCGCTTTCTTCGCGCAATGCGTACTTGAATGCGGAGGAGCGCAAGGCGGCAACGGTGTTGCATGGGGCGCTGGAGGTGGCGCGAAACGAACTGGCCGCGGGAGTTCGCGACGCGCTGCAACTCCAAACGGTGCTGCATCGCGTACTCGGCGCGGAAAAACTGGCGCATGTGGATTACGCGGAGATCGTGGATGCGGAAACGTTTGAGCCGGTCATGCGGGTCGGCAAGCCTTGCTATGTGGTGCTGGCTGTTTTTGTTGGCAAGACGCGATTGATCGACAATTTGTACCTCGAGCCGAAAGCGTCGGGCTCGGAGGAATTCGAGATTCAGTTCTAGCAGACTCAAAGTGAGCGGCCCGCCTTAGAAGGCGGTCCCTACGGTTCCCACACCTATCGCGCGACTTGTTTTGAATTCTTGCGACTTGTAAATCCGCGAAAACCGTTTTGAGAGTTGCCGATTGGGCGGCGACCCCACCCCCTGTTTTTCTGTAGGTGTTACTGATAAAGGACTTAGCGACGGTGTGAGTAATCTAGAATCAAGAGATGCGGGATAGTTCGTAAGTGTTGATTCTAAAGGGGTTTGCCGTCCCAAACTGAACAAGCCAGTGCTGGTGGGGCATTCACTTGGGGGAGAGGAGTTGAGTTCACTCGCCACTCGGCACCCAGATCGGGTCGCGGGGCTCGTTTACCTCGAAGCAGGGTATCCATATGCTTTTGACAACGGCATGGGACCCACAATGAAGGAGTTTCAAGACCTCAAGAACCTCGCGCCCAAAGCTCCACCGCCAAGCGAATCCGATCCCGGTTTGGCAAGTTTTGCCGCACTGCAGCAGGCTTGCCTGCGAGCACTTGGATTCACCTATCCCGAAGGGGAGCTTCGGCAGCAATTCACTACGACTCCAGACGGACGAGTTGGAAAGGGACGCGACTTTCCTGGTGACGCGATGATGCTAGAAGGCATGAGGAAGTACGCCGATATTCCCGTGCCCGCGCTCGTGATCTTTGCAATCCCGCACAGTCTAGCGAAATGGGTAAATGACAGTACGGATCCCAAGGTGCGTGAGGCTGCAAAGGCTTTTTCCGCGGCGGACTTGGTTCTGACGACGAGGCAAGCGAAGGCATTTGAAGACGGCGTCCCAACGGCACACGTGGTCAGGCTGCCTGGTGCGGACCATTACGTGTACTTATCCAACGAGGTCGACGTGCTGCGCGAAATGAAGTCCTTCCTCACCACCCTTCGGTAGCAGCGCCCGCAGCGCTTACCCGATAAGTGGGACTCAGTACATAAGCCTTCCCTTCGCATTCATCACTTCCTAGCGAGATGCGCTCGTCGCAGTATTATGATCTCCGGAGATTCAATCCAAGAAACAACAACCGATATGTTCGCCCATATCTCCGAAGACGAAAGGTTCTTGCTATTCGCGCTGGCGGCGGCTTTCCTCTTCGGACTTTTCTGGTGGTGGAATAGGAGTGCAAAGAAGTGGCTTGAGAAAAACGGCAGGGAGAAGTGTGGCCGAGGGCACTGGCCTGGTTACTGCGTGACACACAACAAAAGCCTACAACGCCAAAGTATTCAGAGCAAGAGTTTCAGGGAATGGTAGCGAATGCTCTGAACGAGGTTCCGGAGGAATTTGACAAGGAGTGGAACAACGTTGCGGTCACTGTTAGCACCGATTGGCCTACGGAGACGGAAAAGAAAAGGATGGGAGTGCCAGAAGGGCATCTAGTATTCGGAACTTACTCGGGTTGACCGGACGAAGGGATTCGCGGCCACGAGTGGTTCCAGGCATATCATTGTGGTCTATCAGCCTGCACTGGAATTGCGTTACGGTTCGCATAAAGACCAATTGGAGCAGGAAATCCGTCGCGTGGTGCTCCACGAGTTGGCACACCATCTTGGGATGTCCCATGAGAGGATGAAAGAAATTGGGTTGTAATCTCGCTGAGCTTCCAAGCTCCTGATTAAGCCTGCTAACCGGAAACTGACCTGTTTCCCATCTATAAGAGAAAGCTCTCACGGCTAGCGTGAGCCGCCAGCGGATTATTGTTGCGAGATGTGTTCGAGGACGGCGGCGGGGTGACCTTTGGCTTTGACGAGGGGCCAGACATGTTCGATTTTGCCGGTTTTGCCGATGAGGAAGGAGCTTCGGATGATGCCCATGGAGGCGCGGCCCATGAACTTTTTTTCCTGCCGGGCGCCGAGCTTGGCGATGAGTTTGTGGTCGGGGTCGCTGAGCAGGGGGAAATTCAGATTTTGCTTGGCCTTGAAGGAGGCCTGGGCTTTGACGGGATCGGCGCTGAGGCCGAGGATGGCCACGTTGAGCTTGTCGAAGTCTTCCTTTGCGTCACGAAACTCGGACGCTTCGATGGTTCAACCGGAGGTGTTGGCTTTGGGGTAGAGGAAGAGGAGGACGCGCTGACCGGTGAAGTCGGCGAGTGAGAGGACTGTGCCATCGTCGGACTTCAGAGAAAAGTTGGGGGCTTTGGCGCCTGGTTTGAGCATGGAGGATTTCCCCTCGCGTGGATGGTGGGAGTTTAGCAGAAGATGGAGCGGAGGAAGGACGGGATTGCAGGGACGTGAGCGATATGAGCTCGTTTGGAGGAGAAAACATTCCCTCAGGGGCTAAAGCCGGACAAGAGAGTCACGCTGAATGTCGGAGCTAAAGCTCCGACCCCCATCGGAGACTCCGAAACGCGGGCTGGCGCCCGCGGGGCACGATGTTTCGTGCCCCTACGGTAAAGAGCGGGCCAAACTGCTCATTTGCGCTTGTTATCTATCCAATCCCAAACTATTCCTATAAGAAGGACGATTATGAAAGCGATCGTTGCCAACCATCCCCAACGATCCACTTTGCACCTGCTTCTGTCGGACCGCTGCGGGCTGCGCCGGTAGTGGACCGAGGGAGAACTGGGCCCGAGATACAGTGGCGTAGCGTCAAGATAGCAGTTTGCGCAGGATGTCGTTGACGGACTGGGGGTTGGCCTGGCCGCGGGTGGCTTTCATGACTTGGCCGACGAAGAATTTGAAGACGCCGTCGTTGCCGGATTTGAATTTGGCAACGTTATCGGGATTTTTGGCGATGACTTCGCGGGCGGTTTGCTCGATGGCGGCGTCGCTGACTTGGGCGGCTAGGCCTTCGGAGGCGATGATTTCCGGAGCGTGGCGGCCTGTTTCGAACATAGTGGCGAAAACTTTTTTGCCGATGGCGCCGGTGATTTGATTGGTTTCGACGAGCTTCATCAACTCTGCAAATGCGGCCGGTGAGATTGGGTTGGCATGGAATGGCGTCTTCGTGTCATTCAGCCAGCGGATGAGTTCGGTTTGCATCCAGTTAGCTGTGGCTTTACCGGGACCTCCCGCTTGGACCACAGCTTCAAAATAATCGCCAAAGGTTTGCGAGGTCGTGAGCAGTTCGGCGTCGTACGGAGTGATGCCGTAGGCGGTGACGAAGCGGACGCGCTTGGCTTCGGGGAGTTCGGGGAGGGTCCGCAAGACTTCGCTGCGCCAGGCGTCGCTGATGTGCACGGGGAGGAGATCGGGCTCGGGGAAGTAGCGGTAGTCGTGGGCTTTTTCTTTGGAGCGCATGGAGACGGTGCGGCCTTCGGCTTGATTCCAGAGGCGGGTTTCCTGAGAAAGGCGGCCGCCGGACTCGAGGACGGAGATGTGGCGCTCGATTTCGAATTCGAGGGCTTTTTGGAGGAAGCGGAAAGAGTTGAGATTTTTGACTTCGACTTTGGTGCCGAATTCTTTTGCGCCGCGAAGGCGGACGCTGACGTTGGCGTCGCAGCGGAGCGAGCCTTCTTCCATGTTGACGTCGCTGACGCCGGTGTAGAGGAGGATTTGGCGGAGGGTGGTGAGGTAAGCGTAGGCCTCTTCGGGCGTGTGCATGTCCGGCTCGGAGACGATTTCGCTGAGCGGGGTGCCGCAGCGGTTGTAGTCGATGTAAGCCTTGCGCGCGGATTGCGAGAAGCCCTCGTGAAGATTTTTGGCGGCGTCTTCTTCGAGATGGAGGCGGGTGATGCCGATGCGCTTTTTCTGGCCGGCCACTTCGATTTCGAGATGGCCGCCGGTGGCGAGCGGCAATTCGTATTGGGAGATTTGGTAGCCCTTGGGGAGGTCGGGATAGAAATAGTTTTTGCGGGCGAAGCGGGAATGGTCGTGGACGGTGCAGTTCAGGGCGAGCGAGGCGCGCATGGCCATTTCGACGGCGCGCTTGTTGAGAACGGGGAGCGTGCCGGGGAGGCCGAGGCAGACGGGGCAGACGTTGGTATTGGGAGGATCGCCGAAGCGCGTGGAGCAGCCGCAGAAAATTTTTGTGCGAGTGAGAAGCTGGACGTGGACTTCCAGGCCGATGACGGGCTCGTATTTGGCGAGGACGTCGGGTGGCAAGGAGGTTTCCTCTGGAGTGGATTTCGGCATAAGGAAACGAAGATTATAGCATCGGCGGGGTTGGCGGTTATCCATCGAAGAGGGCGCAGGTGCGCTGCGCCCCTACAAGCAGACCAAGGAATTGATCAGCTGGAAGCGTGCTGGCCTGACCCACGCAGAGCTGGAACGAAACGCTCGGCGAGGGCGAAGCTGCCAAAGAGGAGGGTGGCGTAGAGGGCGTCGCCGGCGAGGGTGTTCCAGAAGAAGGGGATGCCGGCGACGTAGCAGACGAGCAGGCCGGAGGCGGTGTGCGGGAAGGTGCCCAGGAATTGCCAGACGGCGAAATTGGTGACAAGGAAAAACTGGATAGCGCCGAGGAGTGTGGCGAGGCTGATTCGAACGACGGTGCGGCGATCGCAGAGCCAGAGGCCGATGGCGACGTTGATGAGGAAGCTGGCGTAGACGAGGGGAATGAGTTCGTGGAAGCCGATGAAGAGGTCGCCGAGGAAGAGCGCGAGGAGCGGGAACAAGAAGGCGAGGCGGCGGTCGCGGAGGACGGCGCCGGAGAAAAGCGCCATCCCGCCGACGGGAGTGAAATTCCAGGGATGCGGGGCGATGCGCAGGGCGGCGGCTAAAACAATCAGGACGAGAGCGAGCAGGGTGCGATAGAACAGGTTTTCTTTTGGAGAGAGTTCATGGTTCATTTTTTTGGTTCCCCCGTTGTGGCAGCAGATCGCAAAAAAAGTCAGAACAAAGCCTCACCCCTGAAGGGGTGAGCTACAGAATTGGGGCAAGAGATCGCAAAAGACAAAGCCATCGCGGTTGAGGACTTCTCCCGTTCGAATGGGAATGGGTAAATGAAAAATGGGGCCGTCAAAGACGAAAGTGTGAAATTCTCCGTTTTCGCCGCAGGGATCGGCGGTTGAGGGGAGATCGCGGAAGAAAGAGTCGTCGAGTTCGCGGCCGGCGAAGCTGGGATCGAGTGCTTTCGAATCGATGCAAGCGGCGATGGCGCGAAAGCCTTGATGGTGGAAAGACTGGATTAGTTCGCGTGTGTCACGCTTCCACATGGGGAAGAGTGCGGTCATGTTGATGCGGGCGAGATTTTTCTCGCGGTAGGCGCGGAGGTCTTCGAGGAAAATGTCGCCGAAGGCGACCTTTCGAACGCCCTGGTCATAGAAGTGGCTGAGGGCTTCTTCCATGCGCGCTTCGTAGATGGGATTGTTACATTGCGGCGGGATGCGGACTTCATGCAGCGGCAGACGGAGTGATTCAGCCTGGCGGTGGAGAAGTTCGCGGCGAACGCCGTGCATGGCGACGCGGTCGTAGCCTTCGGTGACGGTGGTGAGCAGAGAGATGACTCGGAATTGTTCCTGCTGAAGCAGGGTATGCAGGGCCATGGCGCTGTCTTTGCCGCCGCTCCAGCAGAAGAGGATCGGTTCGAGGGTGGTCATGAGATGCGTACCTTTGTTAGTCCTTCGTTTTGGGGGCCAGATCGGAAACAAAGAGCGGACGGCCTCAGAAGGCCGTCCCTACAGGGAGAAGAATGGCGGTGGAAAGCCGCTGCTAAGACAAAAAAACGCACGGGTCTAAAGACCCGCCACTACGACGTGGTTAGAGCTAGAGTGTGGCATCAGTTGTGGCCGCCGAAGTGGTAGTTGAGGCCGAGACGAAAGTCGCGGCCTAGTGCGGGAAAGCCGATGGCGTCCTGATACTGCTTGTTCAGGAGATTGGTGACGCGGCCGTAGAAAGAGATCCCGCGCCCAAAATTGTAGCTGGTGGCGAGATCGAAGCGCGTGTAGCCGGGATTGCTGGTGAGGCAAGGGCCAGTACAGACGTTCCCGATTATGGTGCTGTCAAAATCGCTGTCGGTGCGGACTCCGGTGATGTAGGCGGCGAGGTTGAAGTTGAGGCGGCGATAGTTGGCGTTGAGCCAGAGGTTGCCGGAGTTTACAGGGCGGCGAAGCAGGTGGTTCGGAGGTTGCTCGATGGGCGGAGCGTTGCTGACGGTCTGGAGGACGCGGGTGTCGTCGTGAGAGTAGTTTCCCTTGAGGACGAGCCAGTGCGTGAGATGCGCTTCGCCGGATAAATTGAAGCCACGAGCGCGGGCGAGATCAGTATTGAAGAACAGCATTTCGTTGCCACTAAAGCACATGGGATTGGGCAGACCGACCAACTGATTGATGAGATCGCGAAACTGGTTCGCGAAGAAAGTGCCGGAGATGCGAAAGCGGTCGGCGCTGAAGTATTGATCGACGCCGGCGTTGAAAGTGCGGGTCTGCTCGGGGCGCAAAGACGGATTGCCGGGGTTACAGGGATCGCTGCTAAAGGATTCGAACATGGTGGGCTCCTGAATCCCCTGTCCGTAAGTGGCGCGAAGGCGGATGTCTCCCCAAAAACCCTGCGAATAGCGGAGGGCGTAGACCGCGCCGGCACGGGGTACAACGCGGGTCCCGAAATTGGTGTTGTCTTCGACACGCGCTCCCGCAATCAGGGTAAGACGAGCGATGGGGAGCCAGCGGGCATCCACGAAGCCGGCCTGGTTGTTGCGGCGCGCGTGGACGCCGCTGAGATTGCTCGGGTAGGCGTTCTCCACTTCGTATTGGTAGCCGGCGCTTACTGCTCCCTGCCGGAAGGAATAGGTGGACTGTTCGATGAAGCCAGCGGTGTTGAATTGATCCGTAGCGAAGAAATCAAAATCCGGAAAACCGGCGGTATCGAGAACTCGCGATTCCAGCCCGCTGAGGCGGTGGACCCAATGAGAGCCGGTCTTGAAGGTCCAGCTGAGATTGGCGGAGAACTGTTTGAGATTGTCGTATGCAGTGGGATCGGCCGGGAAAATAAGAGTCTGCCCCGGAGTGCCGGCGAAGCTGGAGTTGCTGCGCACGGTGAAGCGAAGCTGATTGCTGTCCGAGAAACTGTAGCCAAAGTTGCCGGCGATGCTGCGATTGATGAACGCGTCGTTCACGCCCTGGCCGTCGGTCTGGAGGTAGGAGCCAGCGACGGAGTAGTCGAATTTGTCGAGAAGGCCACTGATCTGGCCGCCGCCGCGTCCGGAAGAAAAGCCGCCGCCTTCGCCAAAGAGATCGATTTCAGGAATGCGCGTGGAGCCGCGATGGCTGACGATTTGAATCACGCCGGTCATGGCGTCCGTGCCATAGAGGGCGCTTTCCGCTCCGTGAACGACTTCGACTTTGTCCACGTTGTCGAGGGTGAGGTTGGAGAAGTTCAGGTCACCGCCGGGCTCGTTGATGGGGGTGCCGTCCATCAGCACTTTTGTGAAACTGGAATTGCCTCCGTCGATAAATACCGTGGTGAGCCCGCCGATGGCGCCGGTCCGCGCGATGGCAATGCCGGTTTGCGTGGAAAGAAGATCGGGCAGGGAGATGATCTGGCGCTGCTCGATTTCCTGAGGGCCGATGATGTCAACGGGAGCAGATGTGCGTTCGAGCTCGACAGGCTGGGCGGTGGCGGTGACGACGACGTTTTCCGAAACGCGCTCGATTTCGAGGCGCAGATCGAGCGAACGATTTTCGCCTAGCGCGAGATCGAGAACGACGTCACGGGGAACGAAAGAGGGGCGCTGGAAGTGAATGCGATAGCGGTCCGGTGGGAGTAAGAGTTGATATGTACCATCGGCACCGGAAACCGCCGCAAGAACTTGAGCGTTCGAATCCTTCTCAAGTTGCGCGGTGACTTTGACGTTGCCGACGCCGTAGCCGGATTGGTCCGTAAGTTTTCCGGAAAGACGGGCATCTGGTGAATTCGTTTGCGCGGGCAAAGAAAAACTGAGAGCAGAAATTGCGAAGAAAAGAAAAGCTGAACGAAAAAGAGTTGTGGTCATGGTTCCTCCACTCCCTCTCGCGCGGGAGTTTGAAGGTTGTCCTATGCGATGGATGAAGATCGCAAAGGCTGCGGACTTCGCCGGTCTCCTGGCTTGGCGGTAGTGCGCGTTCCGAGTTGGCGGGCCGGGCCGAAGCCTGGCGCCTACAGGAACTGGCGAGAGCCTTCCCGTTGCACTGTCCACGAAGAATTCGACAGTGCAACAGTGGCTCGTTCGCTGACTTTACAAGTGCGGCCGCTGAGCAAAGTTATTCAAGTGCGTTCGCTGAATGACCGACTTCCGCCTTACAGTCGCGCGGCGGCGACGGCATCTCTTTCGAGTGCAACCGCGATGCGGTTGCCCGTCTTCCCGAGCACGAAGTCTGCGGTGATTGTGATCCGCGGCGTACAGCCGCGGGGTTGAGGTTGACGATGAGACTACCTTTCGGACAAAACCGTGACGTGAGGCCGGCCGGAAGAGCCGAGCTCCACGGTGAGCGGCGTCTGAAAAACCTGTTCGAGCAGTTCGCGCTGGTAAATCGTGGCAGGCGAGCCGACGCGCAGGCAGCGGCCGCGCTGCATCAAGACGACCTGATCGGCATATTCCGCCGCAAGATTCAGCTCATGCGTCACGACGACGACGGTGTAGCGGTTTTCCGCGGCAAGTCGGCGCAAGGAATAGAGCAGATCAACCTGCGCGGCGATATCCAGATGGAGAGTGGGTTCATCGAGCAGGAGGAGCAGCGGCTGCTGGGCTAGGGCCCGTGCGAGAATCACGCGCTGCTTTTCTCCGCCGGAAATCTGGTCCATCCAGCGGTCGCTGAGATCGGCGGCACCTACCTGCGCTAGAGCATTTTTTGCGATGATGATGTCGTCTTCCGATTCGAAGCGCAGCGCGCGCCGATGGGCGTGACGGCCCTGCAAAACAAATTCCCAGGCACGCGCGGGGAAGAGCAGGCGGCTCTCCTGCTGAACCACGGCGATGCGTTGGGCGCGGGTTTTGGGAGTAAGCGAATGGGTGACAAATCCATCGAGCAGAATGCGGCCTGAAAGAGGGGCGAGAACGCCGGCAATCAATTGCAACAAAGTGGATTTGCCACTGGCGTTGGGGCCGAGGATGGCCACGATTTCGCCGGGCTTGGCTTGGAAGCTGGTGGCTTCGAGGGTGAAGAGCGGCGCTTGCGAGGGATTCGCGGAATAAGCGTAGCTGACCTGTTCGACGCTGAGTCGGACGTCGGCGCCCGAGCGGGCTGGCTCGCCGGGAGACCGCGCGGGAGCGGAGCCGCTGCTCATGACGCTCCCTTGCGGAGGAGATAGATGAAGAGCGGCGCGCCGACGATGGCAGTCACGGCGCCGACGGCGAGTTCCGATGGTGCAACGACGGTGCGCGCGACGGTGTCGGCGAAAACTACGGCAATCGCTCCGCCAAGCGCAGCCGTCGGCAACAAGGTGCGATGGTCGGAACCAAAAATAAGACGCATGATGTGGGGAACGATCAGACCGACGTAGCCGACGGCGCCGCTGACGGAGACAGCCAGTCCGGTCAGCAAGGATGCAGCGATATAAACGACCAAACGAACGCGCGGCACGTCCACGCCGAGGTGCATGGCTTCTTTTTCACCGGCGAGCAGTAAATTCAAATCGGTGGCGGTTGTGTAGATCGCGCCCGCGGCAAGGAAAAAGCCAATCCCGAGAAACCAGTAGACACTTTTCTGAAAGGAAGTTGAAAGATTGCCCATCAGCCAGAAGGCCATGCCGCGGGTGTTGCCACTTGTGACGGTCGTCATCAGGAACATGATGATGGCGGAAAGGAACGAGGCGGTGATGACGCCACCAAGAAGAAGAGTGGTGCTATCGATCTGCCCTTCGCGACGGCCGAGGAAGTACACCGCGGCGATGGTGGCAGCCGCACCGAGAAATGCGCCCATCGGTGTGAGGAGGGCGCTGAGCGCCGGCGACAAGACAAGGTACGGTTCGGCAATGAGGGCGAAGATGGCTCCCAGAGCTGCCCCACTGGAAACACCAAGCACGTAGGGATCGGCCAACGGATTTCGCAATAAGGCTTGAAAGCTGGTGCCTGCAACGGAGAGCGAAGCGCCAACGATGATGCCGAGAAGAATGCGCGGCCAACGGATGTTCCAGACGATGAGGCCGTAGTCGCTGGAGATCTGGCTGCTCTTGCCAAAGAGTACGCGAAGCACATCGCGGCCGAGCGCATAGAGAGAAACGGGCACCGCGCCAAATTTGATAGCGACGACCACGACGACGAATAGGATCAGTACGAGGACGAGACACTGGAGAAAGAGCCGACGGAGGGTCAGCGGGCGCATGCGCAGCCTCCGGAATTCATTTGTTGCGCCAGAGAAGCGTTTGCGTCGAGAAATGAGAGCAACAAAGATGGAAGCGCGAGCGGCGGAGTTTGTTTCTCCATGTTCTCTTTGCTGCCTTCCGGTTTTTCAGCGAACGCTTCGGGATGGAGCTGGCGGGCGAGATCCTCGATAGCTGCAACGATGCGGGGCGCGGGACGATTCACGGCGTCACTAATAACCGCGTAGCGGCGATTACGAACGGCATCGATGATCTTCCACGCGGGAAGAGTGGCGAGCGCTTCGACGTCGTGAGGAGTGGTCTCAGAATGAGAGGCTGCGAAAACCAGAAAATCAGGCTGAAGCCGGGCTACTTCTTCGAGGTTGACCTGGGGCCAGTCTTGCGAGGAATCGACGATGGAGATGGCTCCCGCATGGCGGAGGGCATCGGCGATGAAAGTGTCTTTGCCGACGGAGATAAGCGGCTCGGTCCAGACGGCGAAGAGCACGCGCTTAGGCGGAAGGGCGCCGATGCGCTCCTGCAAATCCGCGAGCCGGTGCTGCATCTCGCCGGCGATGGCCGCGCCTGCTTCAGGTGCGCCGAGGACATCGGCAAGATTTTTTGAGGAAGTGATAATTTGCTCGACGGTGTGAGGATCCGTGGCATAGGAAGGAATTCCGAGCGTATCCAGCGAATGGACGGTTTCGAGACGATTCAGCCCTTTGGTTACGAGAACGAGATCGGGGTGCAGGGCGGCAATCTTTTCGAGGCTTGGATTGATGGCGCCGCCGACCTTGGTTTTTGTTTTGGCATCGGCAGGGTAATCGCAGTAATCGGTGTCGCCGACGAGACGGTCCTGCAGGCCGAGCGCGTAAACGCTTTCCGTGAGACTTGGGGCGAGAGAAACAATGCGGCGAACCGGCTGAGGAATGCGCACAGTACGGCCGGCTTCGTCGGTGACTTCGCGGAAGAGAGCAGAAGCAGCGGAGACCGGCGTAGGAGTCTGGGCGCGCGACAGCGTTGCGAAGACCAGCCACGCGGCGACTGCGGCGCAAACTACGATTCGAACGCGCGGATTTGCGACTGCGTTCACCCATTTCTCCCGGCAACGGAATTTCGTTAGAGCAACAAAAAAGCCCCACGAGACACCCTGGGGCTTTCGGCGTCGCTCTTTCTCGCGAAGAGCGGAGCACTCTGCGGCATGGGAGGGTGGCCTGGCTTACGGCTTTTCAGCCGATTACAGTGGCGGGACCGCGGCCGATTCACACGGCCTTCCCCGCTTCCCTTGCCTGCAAATTGAATTTCGAGTGTATGCCGCGAGTCGCGGAGTGTCAATGCGCGGCAGGACATTGTCTGTTTGGCCGGCGGAGCCGCGGTTCAGCGATTCTTCCAATTCGGTTTTCGCTTTTCGATCAGGGCGCGCAAGCCTTCCTGTGAATCCTCGAGACGATAGAGTTCGTTCAAGAAAATATTCATGGAATGCTTGAGGCCCTCGCGCAGCGACAAGCCCATGCCGCCGAGAATAGCTTTCTTGGCTATGGTCAGGACGGGACCGGAGTGGCCATTGATGCGATTTACGAGATCGTTGACGGTTTGCTCGAGCTGAGCTTCCGGGACGAGACGATTGATCATGCCGAGCTCGAGGGCGCGTTCGGCAGTGACCGGTTCGCCGGTGAGTACAAGCTCGAGGGCGACTTTGGGCCCGACGAGGTAGGGCAAGATCGTGGAAGCGAGCGGGGGGAAGATGCCGATGCTGATTTCGGGCTGAGCAAAACGGGCTTTTGGAGTGGCAATCACGAGATCGCCGAAGGCGGCGAGCTCCGCACCGCCGCCGATGGCCGGGCCGTTCACGACGCAAACGACGGGCTTGCCCACTTCGAGCATTCGGGCAAAGGCGGCGTGGAAGGCGTCGAGCATTTGAAAAACGCGCTGGGAAGTGTATTCGCCGATGTCGATGCCGCCACAGAAGACTTTGCAAGCGGAATCGAGAACAATGAGTTTTACTTCGGTGCGCTCGCCGGCATGAGTGATGCCGCCGGCGATTTCACGAAGCATTGCTTCATTAAGGAGATTGTGTTCGGGGCGGTTGAGGGTCATTCTAGCGACGCCCCCGGCGATGCGGAACTTCACGTGTTCGAATTGTTCCGGATTGCGCTGCTCCGGTTGAGTGACGAATTCCTCGGCGTTCACTGGTTCGATCATTCCTGCGCTCCTGGATTTCCGCTGCGTCGATAGCTTCAGAAAGCGGTCAAACGGACTCAATTTCATCCTAGCACGGGCTGGAAAGCCGGGAGCGAGAAGCGAAATGAGTGGTGCGCAAAAAGTCTGCAGGGGACGCGCGTAAAAATGGCGCAGAGTGAGAACTTTTTTTTCAAGCTGAAGTGATTTTCGCTTGTGAAAGACCATGCAACCGTTATCCTGTGTTGCAGCGCGATAGGTGCAAACTTTTCCGATGACTGAACAGGCGTTTACTTCCGACGAGCGGACTGCCGTGGCGGTTCGAATGGTAGAGCCGGCCGACAGCGAAGGGTTTCCGAGTCGAACCTCATGGGAGATTGCGCATCGTCTTCGTTTCGAGGCGGACTGGCAGGGGAAGAATGCGGATCCGGAGCGGGAGACGGAGGTGCGGCTACTGTGGACGTCAGAAACACTTTATTTGCGATTCGAAGCGAGGTTTCGTGCGATCACGGTGTTCGCTGACACTGAACCCAATGGCCGGCGCGACCATCTCTGGGACCGCGATGTGGCGGAGGTTTTTTTTCAGCCGAATCCGGCAGCGCCGCGGCGCTACAAAGAATTCGAAGTCAGCCCGAATGGGATGTGGATTGATCTGGAGATTGGGCCGGGGGAAAAACACGATTTGAAAAGCGGCTTGCGGCGCCGGGTGGTCTTAAATGAAACCACTAAGACGTGGACGGCAGAGCTGGCGCTGCCGATGAAGGCGCTGATCGCGGAGTTTGATCCGGCTGCAACGTGGAGGGTGAATTTTTACCGCGTTGAGGGAGCAACAGAGCCTCGGTTTTATTCCGCATGGCAGCCCACGCGCACCCCCGTACCTAACTTCCACGTTCCGGAAGCGTTTGGACGATTGATTTTTGCGGCTTCTCCGTCGCAACGGGAGAAGTGAATGCGCGGCGCTGACGAATGGTGCACATAGTGGCATCGTGGTGTTTTTTTCCTTATGCTTTCGGCGTGAAGCAATTTTCTCCACTCCTGCGTCGCCGTCTGCACGAACACTTTCTTGCTCGAGTGTTTCTATTGATACTCCTTCTTTTAGCCAAGGGAAATGATTCGGCGCTCAAAGCCGGCCCGCAGCAGACGGCCAATGATGCTGCTCCGATTGTGACGAAGGTCGAGCCGCCGAACTGGTGGGTGGGGCTTACACCGGAGTTATTGGTGCTGGTTTCGGGCCGCGACCTGGAAGCGACGCACGTTTCCTGCAATCTCGCGACGCTGACGGTTGCACGCACGCAGGCTACGGCGGGCGGGAAGTATCTTTTCGTGTGGCTGAAAATCGGAGTGGACACGAAGACGGGAACGGCGGTCTGCCGGATCACGGCGCCGAAGGGGACGACCTCATTCGAATTGCCACTGGCGGCGCGCGCCGCGACACTGGGAAAGTTTCAAGGGCTTTCGAAAAACGACGTGATGTACCTCATTATGCCAGACCGATTCGCGAACGGCGATCCGACGAATGATGAGCTCGCGGAAGCGCCGGGTTCACACGATCGAGCGAAGCCACGGGCGTATCACGGCGGGGACCTGCGAGGGATCAAGAACCACTTGCCGTATCTGAAAGAGCTCGGCGTGACGACGCTGTGGCTCACGCCGATTGTCAAGAATGGAGCAGCGCAGGACTATCACGGTTACGGAGCGGTCGATCTTTATGCGGTCGAGCCGCACCTGGGCACGCTGCAGGACTATCAAGAGCTGGTGGCTGCGGCGCATCAACAGCACATGAAAGTATTTTTTGATGCGGTGCCGAATCACGTTGGGCCAAAACATCCGTGGGCTGCGAATGCGCCGCTGCCGGACTGGTTTCACGGCACGCTGCAACATCATCTGGATTCTTTTTCGCCGGTGAAGGGAAGTTTTTATGGCCGGCCGAGCGGGCAGGCGACGGGCAACGATCCATTCGAAGCGCTCGTCGATCCGCACGCGCCGTTGTCGATGAAGAAGAATCTCACCGAAGGCTGGTTCTTCGGTGTGCTGCCGGATATGAACACGGAAAATCCGATGGTGGCGCAGTATCTTCTGCAGAACAGCATCTGGTGGACGGAAGCTTCGGGATTGGATGGCTTTCGAGTGGACACATTTCCGTACGTCAGCCGCAAATTCTGGGCGGAGTGGCATGCGGGCTTGCGTAGAATCTATCCGTACCTGACGACCATTGGCGAAGTGTTTCATCCGGACCCGAGCGTGACGTCTTTTTTTGTCGGCGGAGTGAAGCGCTACGATGGAATCGACAGCGGACTCTCCACGGAGTTTGATTTTCCGACGTATTTTACGATCCGCGAAGTGCTGCTGCAGAATGCACCGGTGGGGCGAATCGCGGACGTATTGCGGCACGATTCCCTGTACGTGCATCCCGAGATGCTGGTTCCGTTTTTTGCGAATCACGATGTGCCGCGCTTCGCGAGCGCTGAGGGGAGCAGCGCCGCAAAGCAAAAGCTGGCATTCGGATTGACGCTGACGCTGCGCGGCATCCCCGAAATTTATTATGGCGATGAGATTGGGATGCCGGGGGGAGCTGACCCGGACAACCGGCGCGATTTCCCGGGCGGGTGGATTGGCGATTCGAACGATGCGTTTACGCCAGCGGGGCGGACACGCGAGCAGCAAGAGATTTTCGCTTACGTGCAATCGCTGCTCAAGTTTCGCGGCGAGCATGAAGCGCTGCGCGGCGGGCGGCTGTGGCATCTTGCGTCGGATGAAACTTCGTATGTGTTTGTTCGTGAGTCGGAGGAGGAACGGCTGGTGGTGGCATTCAACAATTCCGGCAAGCCCAAGGAACTTCGTATTCCGTTGAAAGATACGCCGGTGCAGAAGGCGGCGGAAATCCAATTGGTGTTTGGCGACGCAAAGGCAGAATTAGCGAGCGGTGAAATTCACATGACCATGCCAGCGCAGTCGATCTCCATATTTTCGTTGAATTGAAGTTGCGCGGGAACAAGAGCTAGAAAGTCAGATGGACGCTCCAATTGTTTACGGCGTTGGGAACGGTGAGGATGACTGCGTGTGCCTGATTGTCGTAGTGCCACTCGTGGGTGAGTTCGTCGCCGATGCGCACTTCCTTCGGAAGAGTAGCGGCGCCGTACAAGGTCACTTCAGCGCTTTTCCACCACGGTTGAAACGCGCTCTTCTCCGCGGTGCTCGTAAGCGTCACCGAACCTTGTGAAACCTGGCACGAGTAATTGACCCGCAGGAGCTCGCCCTTCTGGTAGGCGAAGGTGTGGCCGTCATCCAGATAGAGGGAGCCGTGGCAATCGTTTACAGAAGAAGCTAAATTGCTACCGGGCAAGTAGACGCGCAGCTCGAGCGGTCCGTTGGGTTTCTCGTCGGTGTACTGCACCAGGGGCTGCAGGGGCACAATGGCGCCGGCGCGCACGTAGAGCGGAAGTTCATCCAGGCGCGGGTGAAGCGTAATCTGGTCCTGAGTCGTGTGCTTTTCCGAAGTCCAGTAGTCGTACCACTCGCCCGGCGGGAGCGCCACACCCTGTGCATCGATCGTTTCGGAGACTACGGGGGAGACAAACAAGTCGGGGCCGAACAGAAAATCGTGATCGTCGCCGTAGAATTCCTGAGCTTGCGGGTATTCAAGGAAAACGGGGCGCATGAGCGGCATGCCAGTACGCGTGGTTTCCTCAGCGATTGTATAAATGTAGGGAAGCAGCCGGTAACGCATTTCGATGTATTTCTTTCGAATGGCTTCCTGCTCGGGACCGTTGGCCCACGGCTCATGGTCGGCGGTGCCTTTTCCAGCGTGATTACGATAGATCGGATTGAACGCGCCGACTTCATACCAGCGCGTCAATAAAACCGCGGGCGGCGAGCTGCCGAATCCGCCGATGTCATCGCCGACGAGGGAGTAGCCGGAAAGCCCCATGCTGAGCAGCGTCGGCGTGCTCATGGTGAGGTGGTTCCAAGTTGCGAGGTTGTCACCAGTCCAAGTGGCGGCGAAGCGCTGGGCGCCTGCGTACGCGGCACGGGTGAGAACGAAGGGGCGCTCGTCGGGTTGCAACTTGCGCAAGCCCTCGTAGGTGGCGCGGACATTTTGCATGCCAAAGACATTGTGGATGGCGCGGTGATCCAGAGTCGTGCCGTCATCGAGGCGATGAACAACGTCGAGCGGCATAGTCTTTTGAGGAAACCGGAAGACGGCGGGCTCGTTCATGTCGTTCCAATAGCCGGCGATGCCCATTCCGGCGAAATCCTTGTAAAGATTGCCCCACCACTCGCGCACGCGGGTGAGAGTGAAATCCGGAAAAGCACTGTCACCCGGCCAGACGGTCCCGACGTAAACGGAACCATCGGGATTTTTGACGAAGACATCATTTTTTATTCCCGAATCGAAGGGAGCGTAGCCATGGTCCGGGTTTCGCTTGATGTGCAGGTCGGTGATGGCAATGATGCGAAACCCCTGCTGGCGCAGGTCGGAAACCATGCCTTCAAAGTTCGGGAAAAATTTCCGGTTGATGGTGAAGGGCGCATAGCCTTCCTGATAGTCGATATCAAGATAGATCACATCGGCAGGGATTTTCTTTTCGCGGAGGAGATGGGCGATTTCCCGGACGCGGGCTTCGGGGTAATAGCTGTAGCGGCACTGCTGATAGCCGAGGGTCCACAAGGGCGGGAGCGGGGCGCGTCCGGTGAGAGCCGTGTACTGCTCGATGATTTTTTTCGGTTCCGGCCCGGCGATGAAGTAGTAGTTGAGCTCGCCGCCTTCCGCGCCGAAAGAGAAGTAGTCGGGTGATTCCTTGCCGAAATCGAAGCTGCTGCGGTAGGTGTTGTCGAAGAAGAGGCCATACGCGACGCCTTTGAGCAGGCCGATAAAAAACGGAATGGTTTTGTAAAGCGGATCCGTGGACTCCTGCCAGCCGAAAGCATCGGTGTTCCAGTTGGTGAAGGAGCGATTACGGCGATTCATGGGCCCGGCCTTGTCACCGAGTCCATAGTAGTTTTCTTCCAGCGGCATCTTTTTCCAGGCGTGGATGCGCTGGCCGTTCCAGGCCATCGGCAAGCTCGGCTCGTCCGCGAGAAGAACATTTCCTGAGGCATCAGAGAAATTAATGAGGAGAGGCGATTTCTGGATTGTTGCGACGATTCTGCCCGAGGTGACGCGCACTTCTTTTTGATTCTCTTCCATCTGTACTACGGGTGGTTCGGGGGATTCAATCAGGGCCCAGGAGAAATCCTTCGGAAAGGTACCGTTCGGCGCAACGCGGACACGGAAGATGCCATCGTTGAACGTCGTGACGCGGACTTTGGCGGCTCCGGCGGACAGCTCGACGCCATCTTTCAATTTTTCAACGCGCTGGACTTTGCCAATATGCTGCCAGCCCTGAGCAAGGGTGGCGCCGCCAGCCAGGGCGCAGACCAACATTCCCATTCCGATGCGCCGAGCGAGCGCCGTCATTTCATTCCTCCCCGAAGTCCGGAAAATGTGAAGAGCGGCCCTGCGTGTATCTTGACTTGCGCGGGCGCGGCCCACCTCAAGCAGCGAGCCACTGTTCGAAAAATGCCGAAGCCTTGGCACCTTCGATGCGGCGCCGGACGGCATCCATCACGCGGCAACGCACCGTTTCTCCGCCACCGTAAAAACCGAGCCAATAAGGAAGATAGATTTCAGAGGGCTCGCGTGTGATATCAAGGCGGAGGTGGCGAAGCTTGAAGAAGCCTTGCTGAAAAACGATGCGCAAGACTTTTTCGCGCAGCAGTTCGACGGCGCGATCTTCCGGGAGAGCGGGCGCCAGGTGATTACGGCCATCGATGGACAAAAGTTCGCGTTCCTCTGGAATTCGGGGGAATCCGAACAGGTCGAGCGAACCATCCACTGCATCGAGAGCGAACAGACGCGTGTGCGGCGTTCTGCCAAGATCGTAGCGAACGCGGTAGAAACGGAAAGGAACGTAGGCGCCGGCGATTTTTTGCAAAGGTCCAATGCGCATGCGCCAATAGAGCGAGGAGAGTCCCAGAGCGGAGAAAGTTCGAACGGCTTCCTCTTGCGTGACGTTTGGTTTCAGCGTTCGAATGGGTGAGGAGCTCATGGTTCGTGTCCGGGACATCCTTAGCGGAAGTAAACCCACAAGCCTACGACGGTAGCGACCAGCACTCCGGTGAACGCCAGATTGAACACGCGTTCCGTATGCGTCTCGCGCTGGAGGTGCGGCGTATTGACATCGGCGGCGTCGAGTTTTTCGCCGACGGTGGCAAAGGTCAGTCCGGCAATCTTTTCCCGCTCGGGAGCGGGATACATCATGCTTACCAGGATCAGTACAGCGGCGCAGACGACGAACATCAAAATGGCGTAGTGCAGGAAATTCATGTCCACGAGCCAGCGGATGGGGCCGGAAGAGTAGTGCTGCGTTTTATCCAGCACTTCGAAAATGAACCGCACCGCGCCGAGGACAAATCCCAGCAGCAGGGAACTGATCGCTCCCTGTCCATTCAAGCGCGGCCAAAGAATCCCGAAAATGAAGCACACGGCAATCGGCGGACTGATGTAAGCCTGCACGCTCTGCAGATAAATATACAGCTGTGGGCTGAGATACTTGATATACGGAACCCACAAGAGACCGAGAACGACCATGGCTGCCGTTGCGACCCTTCCGAAAAAGACAAGTTGCTTTTCGGTGGCAGCCGGGCGGAACTTCTTGTAAAAGTCGAGCGTCACCATCGTCGAGGCGGAATTGAAAACAGCGCTCATGGCGCCCATCAGAGCAGCGAGGAGCGCGGCAATCATCAATCCCACGAGCCCGGCCGGAAGCAAATTCACGATCATCGTGGGGTAGGCGATATCGCCGTTGGTGACTTTTCCGCCGACAACGTGGAACAGCTCGGGGTAGAGCGCAAAGGCGATCAGGCCGGGAAGAACCAGCACGAAAACCGGCAGGACTTTGAGGAAGCCAGCGAAAATGGTGCCGGCCTTGGCGTGGCCCTCGTCTTTTGCGGAAAGGACGCGCTGGACGATCACCTGGTCGGTACACCAGTACCAGATACCAAGAATCGGTGCGCCGAAGAAAATACCTGTCCAGGGAAATTCCGAGTCCGTCGCGGGTTTCATCATATGGAAATAATCGGCGGGGACGGCGGCGCGCAGCCCTGCAAAGCCGCCCACTTTGTCGAGGCCAATGATCGTCAACGCGATGGCGCCGGCAAGGAGGATCAGGGTCTGCACAAGATCGGTGTAAATCACGGCGGCCAAGCCGCCCGCGATCGTATAGATGCCAGTTGCGACAACCAGAATGACCGCCGCGGTCAAGGGGCTCCAGCCCACAACGCGCTCGAGGACAATCGCGGCAGCGTAGAGATGCACGGAAATTTTGGTAAAGATGTAGGCGATCACGGAGATCGTTGCGAGGTACGTGGCGCAGTTGCGATTGAAGCGGCGTTCCAGGAACTCCGGCATGGTAAAAACATTCGAACGCAGGTAGAAGGGCACGAAAACCCAGCCGAGCAGGAGCAGCATAAGGCATGCGAGCCATTCGAAATGGCCGACGGCCAGTCCTGAAGTCGCGCCAGAACCCGCGAGACCGATGAAATGTTCAGTGGAAATGTTTGAAACGAAGAGGGAGGCGCCAATGGCGAACCAGCCGATGTTGCGGCCGGCGAGGAAATATTCTTCCGAGGTGCGTTCTTTTCTTGAAAAATAATAACCAATGCCGAAGACGAGGGCGAAATAGATCCCGATGATGACGAGATCCAAGCCTCCCAAGGTCCGATGGGTGACCGCGACCGAAGAAGCAAAAAGCATCCATGCCTCCCTGATTTCCGCCGCGCGTAGCAGATGCTGGGCGGCCCCGAGCCTAAACAAAGTTCCCTTACGGCACTGACGAATGACCGGGACGAAAAGGTCGTGAAGAATTCTGCGTGCGAAGTCTATACCAGCCGAAACGCAGGCTCAATGCCCGTTTCGATAACGGGGATCATTGGAGCAACAGAGTGGTATCCGAAGGTGCGCCAAACCGGGTATCCGTGTGAATTGCCGCCGGAGAGGGAACATAGTAAAACGATAAAGGGAGGAATCATGACAAAGCTGCTGTTTTGCTTGCTATTCTGCTCGGCCACGTTGATGGCTGCGGACAAGACGGTTTACGACTTCACGCTGAACACGATCGATGGACAGCCGGCGCCGCTCGTAGCGTACAAGGGGAAAGTGGTCTTGCTGGTGAACGTGGCCAGCCGGTGCGGGTACACGCCGCAATATGCGGCGCTGGAGTCGATCTATGAAAAGTACAAGGGCCAGGGCTTTGTGATCGTGGGGATTCCCGCGAACAACTTTGGCCGCCAGGAGCCGGGCACAAATGCGGAGATCAAGACGTTTTGCAGTTCAAAATATAATGTGACGTTCCCGATGATGGCCAAAGTGTCCGTGAAGGGCGACGATACGACGCCGCTCTACCAGTTCCTGACGGATAAGGCGGCAAACCCGCAAACGGGCGGAGAGATCAAATGGAATTTCACGAAGTTCCTGATCGGCCCAGACGGGCATATCTTTGCGCGCTTCGAATCCGCGGTGACGCCGGATTCGCCGCAAGTGACGTCGGCCATCGAAAAGGCGCTGGCTTCGCTCAAATCCTGAGCGAGGGAAACCGATTTCGATCCATTTGCAAGCGTTTGGATGCGGCGAGTGTGCGTTGAGCGACGAATAGCCGTAGTCTAGAAGAGCGTCGCCCGGCGCGCACATTCACATGCTGATACTGTCTTTGCAAAACGTTTCGAAAGATTATTTGACCGATGGCCAGCGCATTCCGGCGCTCAGCAATCTCTCCCTGGGTGTGAAGCGTGGAGAATTTGTGGCGCTGGTGGGACGCAGCGGCTGCGGAAAGTCAACGCTGCTGAATCTTGCCGGCGCAATGGATTTTCCGACAGCCGGTCAAGTGCTGGTGGATGGAATTTCGACTTCGTCCCTGAAGGATGCCGGCATGACGCAATTGCGGCGTGAGAAGGTCGGCTTCATTTTCCAGTCGTTCCAACTGCTGCACACGCTGACGGTTTTTGAAAATGTGGAGCTGCCGCTGCTCCTTGCGGGAAAACCGAATGCGCGCGAGGCTGCGCGGGAACGGCTGGCCTGGGTGCAGCTGGGCGACCTGGGCCACCGTTATCCACACCAGCTTTCCGGCGGGCAAATGCAGCGCGCGGCCATTGCGCGCGCGCTGATCCACTCTCCAAGCATCCTGCTGGCTGACGAACCCACCGGCAACCTCGATACCACAACCGGCAACGTGATTCTCGAGTTGTTGCGGCGACTGGCGCGCGAGCAGAACACCGCAACCATCATGGCGACGCACAGCGTGGAAGCAGCAGCGCTCGCCGACACGGTGGTGCGGCTGCGCGATGGAAAAATCGAAGGAATTACCAGGCGCTGAGATGCCCAGACTTCTGCTCTTTTACCGCTTGATGGTTCGGCCACTTCTGCAAGAGCAGGCCCGCGCTGCACTCACTGTATTCGCAATGGCGCTCGGAGTCGCCGTCGTGCTGGCCATCGATCTGGCAGGCTCGGCGGCTACGGGATCGTTTCGCTCTTCGATGGAAGCGTTTGCGGGTGACAATGATCTGGAAGTGACGGCATCGGGAGGCGTGCCGGAAGATGTAGTTGGCACGCTGGTTTCTTTGCCCTATTCGATACGAATCTCGCCGCGCCTGGAGAACTATGCGGTAATCGTCGGTTCGAAAAAGTCGCTTCCCCTTATCGGACTGGATTTTGTTGGGGAAGGCGAGAGCTTCGCGCAAATGGATTCTGCGAGAGGCGTAGCTCCGCAAGCTCAAGAGAATCCGCAAGAACTCCTCGAACATTTTGGAGACAACGATAGTATTTGGGTGGGGACAAGTCTTGGGTACAACGTTGGCGCCCGCGTCCAACTGCTGATCAACGATCAAGTTCGGGAGTACACGGTTCGAAGCGTGTATCCCGATTCGAACGGCGCCGAATCCGCGATTGTGATGGACATCGCCGCAGCGCAACACGCGCTGGCTCGGTACGGCCGCGTGGATCGCATCCTGCTGAAAGTGCCGAACGCACCGGGGCTGGAGGAATGGCAGCAGCGCTTGCGTAGCGCGCTTCCTGTCGGAGTTGAAATCCATCCCCAGGGGACGGGTACGAACGAGAATCGCAAAATGCTGGCGGCGTTCCGCTGGAATTTGCGACTGCTGAGTTATGTTTCGCTCGTAGTTGGAGCGTTTCTCATTTACAACACGATTTCTGTTTCCGTCGTTCGGCGACGGCCGGAGATCGGGATCGTGCGCGCGCAGGGCGCGAGCCGAGGCGCAATTCTCATCGCGTTTGTGGGAGAGGCCGGCTGCTTTGGGCTTGCGGGAGCGCTGATCGGACTTCCGCTGGGGCGCTTCATGGCGACAGGTGCGGTGAAGTTGATGTCTGCCACCGTTGAATCGCTCTACGTCAGCAGCCGGCCGGGGGCGATCGAATTGAGTTTTACGTCCGTGCTGCTGGCACTGGCGATCGGCGTGGGAATTGCCGTGGCCTCCGCGTATTCGCCGGCGCGGGAGGCTGCTCTTGTTTCTCCCGTGGAGGCTATGGGCCGAGGACGGCGTGAGTACGACGTGAACGTACTGAAAGGACGGGATTTGTGGCTGGCGTTGGCGCTCGGTTTGGCGGCGGCGGCAGCTTCGCGAGCGCCCGCAATCGGAGGCAAACCGCTGTTCGGCTATGTGGCGGCGATTTTGCTCGTGGTAGCTTCCGCTCTGGCGATCCCCGCATTCGTTCATGCCCTCACGATGTTCAGTTCGAAACTTCTGGGCAAGCTATTCGGAGTTGAAGCCATGCTGGCTTCGCGAAGTCTTGCGGGTTCGCTGCGCCGCACTTCCGTTCTGGTTGGCGCGCTTTCGACGGCCATTGCCATGATGACGGCGGTGGGCATCATGGTGGGGAGCTTTCGAGAGACGGTCGCGGTGTGGATGGAGGATCGCTTGCCCGCCGATCTTTATCTGCGGCCGGGCGGCTCAGCAGCGACGGACCGTCACCCGACAATTTCGCTAGGGCTGGCGGAGACGATTGAGAAATTGCCAGGGGTGGCGGCCGTGGAGCGACTTCGCGCTTACGAGATCTTCTATCAGGAAATGCCTGCGACTTTGGCATCGGTTGACCTGGATGTGTTGCGCGCGGAACCGAACTCCGAATATTTCTCCGGGCGTCCACGGGAGCAGGTGCTTGCGGAGCTGCGTGATTCGAATGCCGTCGTGGTGAGCGAGCCGTTTACCTACAAGCACGGAGTAAAAACCGGAGATTTCATCACGCTTCCCCTTGGCGAAAAGCAGGTCACTTTCCGAATCGCCGATGTGTACTACGATTATTCGAGCGAGCGCGGCAGCGTTCTGATGGACCGCAAGACGATGCTGCGCTATCTCCCGGATCCCGCACCATCGAATCTCGCCATCTATGTTGCCCCCGAGGCAAAGCTGGAAACGGTGCGAACAGAAATTGAACAGGCAACTGCGGGCCACCATGTGCTGCTGTTTTCGAATCGCGACATCCGCGTTGAGGCGATTCGGATCTTTGACCGCACGTTTGCGATCACTTATGCGTTGGAGGCCGTCGCGGTTATCGTCGCGGTGATGGGGATCGCCGGGGCCCTCCTTGCGCTGGTGATCGATCGGCGACGCGAGCTGGGGTTGCTGCGTTTCCTCGGCGGAGCGACGGGACAGATTCGAAAGTTGATTCTCGTAGAAGCAGGACTGCTGGGGCTGCTGGCGAATCTTGCCGGGCTCGCGCTGGGTTTCGCGCTGTCGCTGGTGCTCATCTATGTGATCAACAAGCAATCATTTGGCTGGACGATTCGATTCCACTGGCCGATGGAGATTCTCGTCGCTGCCTTGACGGTGGTGTACGCCGCGACAGTGCTTGCGGGTCTGTATCCGGCGGAAGTGGCGGTGCGGCTGAATCCGCTGGAGGTCGTCCATGAAGAGTAGCCTGGCGTGCTTCACGGCGGCGCTGTTTTTTTTCCAGACGCTCGCGGCGCAATACCGCACGGCTTTGCCGGGTTACCGTTATGAATTCCCCCACGATCATTTCAGCCACCCGGATTTTCAGACGGAGTGGTGGTATTACACGGGAAATTTGAGGTCGAGCGACGGCCATCGCTTCGGTTTCGAATTGACTTTCTTTCGGCAGGCAGTGAGCCGCGATCCGGGGAAGTCCGGCGCCTGGGACGTGAAGGATCTTTACGTCGCAAATCTTGCGTTGAGCGATTTGGATGGCGGGAAGTTTTACCACGCGGAACGGACCAATCGAGCAGGGCCGCGAATCGCCGGCGCGAGCGAATCGCAAGGCCGTATCTGGAATGGCAATTGGCAAATTCTGTGGGAAGGCAACGAACAGAAACTGCAGGCGATGGATCAACGATTTCAGCTGGATTTGATGCTGCGTCCGGAAAAACCACCGGTCCTGCACGGCGAAAATGGCGTGAGCCAGAAAGCCGAACGCCCGGGCCACGCTTCACACTACATTTCTCTCACGCGTCTGACGACATCCGGTTCGATCGAGCTGGGTGCGAAGAAATTCGATGTCAGCGGCACGAGCTGGATGGATCACGAGTTCTTCACGCACCAGCTTGCGCCGGATCAGAGAGGCTGGGACTGGCTGAGCCTGCAACTTGCGGACAACACGGAACTGATGCTCTTTCACATTCGCCATGCCGATGGCTCGATCGATCCGTATTCGGCAGGCACCTACGTTGATGCGCAAGGCAGGACGACGCACTTGCGCGGCAGCGATTTTGTTCTGCAGCCGCTCGGGAAGAGATGGAAGAGCCCTGTCACTGGCGCCGTGTATCCAGTCCAATGGCAGATCGTGATACCAAGGCTGGGGATTGAACTTGAAGCGAAATCGCCGCTCGAATCCCAGGAACTGACGGGTAAGACAAAATTCGTGCCGAACTATTGGGAGGGCGCCATCGTTCTGAGCGGAAAGCGCAATACAAAACCGATAGACGGCGTGGGATATCTGGAAATGACGGGTTACGATCGTTCGGTGCAACTCGCGCCGGGAGGCTAGTCTCAACGGCTACAGAGTGCGCTCGGGATCGACAAAAAACCAGGCCAGCGCGCCCAGGACGGCTAAACCAGCTGCGACGTGGAAGGAAGCACTCCAGCCAAGCCAGGAGGCGATCGCGGGAGTAAGCAAGGCGGTCAGCGCTCCACCGATCTGATTGCCCATGTTCATAAAACCGGAAACGGATCCGGAAGACGCGGCCGCGATATCGGCCGTTACCGACCAAAAGGAACTTTGGGAGAGATAGAGGGCCCCAGCGCCGCCCGCGAGCACGACGCTGGCAAGGCGCGCACTGTGCACTTGCGAACCGAGGACGAGAAAAATGGCGGTCAGCATAAGCGCAAAAACCGCGATGCTGCAGCGTCCGGCGCGTTTGCCATACAGCTTAGTGAGGTAATCACTCATTGCGCCGCCGAGCGGACTACACGTGGCCATGGTCAGGAAAAGGAATGTGGTGTAGGAAGCGCTGGCCTTCAAATCCAATCCGCGGATCGTGCGAAGGTAGATGAAAAACCACGTGAAGAAGATCCAGGCAATATAGCCGAAGCAGAAATAGCTGACGGTCACGGCCCATACTTCTCTGCTCGCGAGGATGGTGCTCCAAGGAATTCGCGTGCCGCCAGGTTCGAGGACAGTCAAGGCGGGAGCGGTTCGGCCCGCTTGAATTTGTCCAAGCTCTTCGGGGGAAACACCCGAGTGTTGTTCCGGCGTGTCTCGCGCGAAGAGATACCAGGCCGTTCCAGCAAGCAGGCCGAGGAGAGCGCTCGCCCAGAAAGACCAACGCCAGCCGCAATTGACCATGATGTAGGAGATGAGGCCGGGAGTGACGCCAGCACCGACGCCAACGCCGGCGAATATGATGCCATTGGCGATTCCTCGCTCCTGCGTAGGAATCCACCGTGATACGAATTGATTCGAGGCCGGGAACATCACGGCTTCCCCAGCCCCCAGAAGAAAACGCACGGCCGCGAGATAGAAAACCGCAAAAGCGATCTTCGGAGAAACAGCGGTTGTCAGCGCGGTGAAGATTCCCCACCATAAGACTCCCGCAGTAAGGACGCGCTGCGGCCCCAAGCGATCCGCGAGCCATCCTCCCAGCGTCTGGAAAAGTGCATAGCCGACCAGGAAAGCGCTGGTCAACGAGCCTAGCTGAACATTTGTCAGGTGGAATTCGGAAGCGATGGAGCTGCCAGCGATGGCGATATTGATGCGGTCGACGTAGGCTACGGCACTGAGGACAAACAGGCCAATCACCAGGAACCAACGCACGCGGCTTGTGGTTCGCTCAGCCATGGGGACATCGCTGAGTCACAGGGAATGCGGAAACTATCGCACACTGAAGGGCTGACGCAAATCCAGATGCGGTGCTGAGGCTCGCTGTCTTCACACCGCGTTTGCCTTCAAAAGTTCAACCAGCTTCCCGGCGATGATCTTCTCTTCACCGGGTTGCAGCATGAAGGAATTCATCGTGAGTCCCTTCCTGCCGTCTTCTCCCTCCGGAAGTACGATGGACGGTTTGGACTTGCGCAGGGCTGTACTCGCGTCGTGCGGCGTAATCGAGATACGGCGTGGATCCCAGGTGATCTCCAAGTGCGGAACGTGATTGGCAATATCCGGTATGAAATACGAGGCGGAGACCCCAGGCACTTTTGTGACCGCGATCGAGACGACTTCCAGGCGGTGCTGCCATTCCTTGTTCAAGGCTTCATGATCTTCGTTGAGATACGATTCGAGCGCCTTGATCATGCCAACGATTTCTTCCTTGCCGACTTTCTGGCTGCGGCCGAGAGTGTCTTCATGTGGGCTATTGTTGAGCAGCGCATAGGCTACGAGATCCCTTTTTCCAATGAGCAGTCCGGCACATTGCGGGCCGCGGATGGCCTTTCCGCCGCTGAAAGCCGCGAGGTCATAGCCCATGACGGTGTAGTCCCACAGGTGGGAGACCGGCGGCGTATCGGCGGCGGCATCGATGAAACAGGGCACCTTGTATTCCTTGGATAGCCGGGCCCATTCGTCCACTTTGATCTGGCCTGCTGCGTTGGCGAAATTCGTGAAGTGCATCATGGCGGTCTTTGGATTGACGGCCTTGCGGAGATCGTCCCGGGATTCAATCTCAACAAGTTTTATCCCGGTGGACCGGAGCTGGTGATCAAAAGGATTGCGATGTGATTTCTGGATGATCACTTCGGATTTCATTCCGGTGAGATCCGGGAGTTGTTCGATAAATTTGGGATTGTCTCCCGTGAGAATGCCGGCCAATCCGGATTGCATCGCGGCGGCGGCGCCGGACGTGACCAGCGCGGTGTTCCCTTCCGGCAACTTGAGCATTTCCGCGATGCGTTTGCCTGCAGCAACTTCGAGCTCGGGAACGGTCACGAAATGGAGCGAGCCCAGAGCCATGGCCGCTTCGACTTCCGGACGCATCAGCGATCCGCCAAGTACGGTCATAGTGCCCTGACCGTTGATGACTGTGGTTATTCCCAGTTCCTCGTAGACATTACCTGTTGCGCCAAAGCCCGTTATCTTTTCAGTAGGTGTAGGAGCCGCCACAGAACTCGCAAAAAGTTTTCTGGGGCTGAAGAGGGCGCCCGCCAGAGCACCGAGACTGCCTAGAAACGTGCGGCGCTGCCATTTTTCGCTGAATGTCATGTACTATGCTCCCTTTTTTCCCGGCGCTCACCCATGAACAACTTGCAGCTCGGTTTTCGCACAAGGGTCCGAGGATGTACGATAGTCGGCGCCGTGCGGTGAGGCCCAATTCCGTGCCGGAACTTCCCGACATAGTCGTATACATCGAAGCGTTAGAAAAGCGAATTCTCGGTCGAACGCTCGAGCGCACGCGAATCGTAAGCCCTTTTCTGCTGCGCACCGTGGAGCCACCACTTAGCAGTGCGGAAGGCAAGACCGTAGTGCAACTGCGCAGAATGGGCAAACGGATTTGTATCGGCCTTGAAAATGATATTTGGCTGGTCTTGCACCTGATGATCGCCGGCCGGCTGCACTGGCGGACACGCGGCGCAAAGGTTTCGCGGCCCCGGGGCCTCGCCGCATTCGATTTTCCGAACGGAACTCTGCTTTGGACTGAGGCAGGATCGAAAAAGCGCGCGTCGCTACACGCGGTCAATGGAGAAGACGAACTCCGCGCGCTCGACCCCGGCGGTTTGGAAGTTCTTGAGACGGATCTCGACCGCTTTGCCGCAATCCTCACATCGGCAAATCACACGCTGAAGCGCGCTCTGACCGATCCGCGATTGTTCAGCGGCATTGGTAACGCGTATTCCGACGAAATCCTCTTTGAGGCGCGGCTCTCACCGCTTGCGCTTACGCAAAAACTCACGCCGTCCGGAGTTGAGCGGCTGTTTGCGGCGGTGAGATCTACGCTAACCAACTGGCTTCAACGCTCGCGCTTGGAAACCGGCGAAGGATTCCCCGAGAAAGTAACGGCGTTTCGCGAAGGCATGGCGGTTCACGGCCGGTACAAGCAGCCTTGCCCGCGCTGCAACGGCAAGGTCCAGCGCATTCGTTACGCGTCGAATGAAACCAACTACTGCCCGAACTGCCAGACGGGCGGAAAGCTCCTCGCCGACCGTGCCTTGTCACGGCTGCTGCGCGAGGACTGGCCGAAAACTCCCGAGGAACTCGAGTTGCTTGTCCAAAATCCTAAGACGGTCCTGGAAAAAACCGAAAGAGATTGAATGGGAAATCTTCGGCGTGACTCGAATTGAACCTAAGAGATTTCTGCGAAGCGAGTTCTCAGCGAGCGCGTCACTACTTGCCCGTCGCGGCAGCCAACACTTCGATGACGGCGATGTTCGGCAGCATCTCCCGCGGGATGCCGTGCCGCTCGAGCAAATACTCCGGGCTGTTGTAGGAAATCCAGACTTTTCCTTGGGCGTCCTCCCAGATCAAAAGCTTAAGAGGCAGATCGAGAGCGCTGCTCGGCGCGGCCAGCATCAAGGGTGTGCCAGCCTTGGGGCTGCCGAAAATCAGCAGCTTGGTGGGACGCATTTTCAGTCCCACTTTCTCCGCTTCCCCACTATGATCAACCAGAGCGAAGAGCGTGACTCCTTTCGCTCGCAGGATCCCTTTGAGTTGTTCCACGGTCTGATCTACAGAATGACTGCTCGGCTTCTGGACGATTCCGTTGTCCGGTGACGTCATAAATGCCTCCCCACGATGCCCGCCATTCGAATCCGCGAAATACCGGACCGTCTCCAGATAAACTGCCATTGACCATCCGCTCACGCAAGCAACAAAACTTTGACGCCGACCGTGGCGTTGGACGGAAGCGCCATGGTGCTGCTGCCGAAACCAGAGTGGCAAAGCTATTTTGCGATCCAGTTGGATTGGAACGGAAGGGCGGAGAACCGGACAAGACTAGTGTTCGGAAAATAATGATCGATGATCTTGCGAAAGTCCGCGCCCTCCTCGGCCATGGCCCTTGCGCCACGCTGGCAGAGTCCGACACCGTGTCCATGGCCAACACCCTGCAAAATGACCTCCGCTCCGCTTTCATGCGCCTTAAAATTGTTGCTCGGGACCGCGTTCCAACCAAGCCGCCTGTCCACAGACAACCGCCCGGCTTCACGATGATCAGAAAGAATCGCGGCGTCTTCCCGCGAGAGACGGCGGCTCCAACGAACGGGATTCTTGTGGCAGAAATCGCAAACAACGGGGAAATACGGATACCCGCGGGAAGAGATGCCAATATCGGCGGGCGTAAGAGTATGGCCCCCGCAGCTGCGGGTAAACATGGCCGCCACAGCTTTTTCGTCAAAGGTAATTATGAGGTCTCGCGTCGCCTCCGCAGCGACCGCGGCTGGGCTGCCGGGTCGCGGCGCTTCCTGTAAGGACTGGCAGTGCGTGAGATCGCAGAAATCAAACTCCGCGTGACGCCCGCCTCCAGCAACAAGATACGAGCGCGTCACCACTGTTTGTGCCTTCAATGCTTCGAAAGAAGTGCCGGCCAGGGATTCAGCTTGCACCACGGAAGCTACCGCAGTCTCGAGATCCATCGTGACCACGGGGACCAGTTCGTCACCTACGATTCTTACGTCCAGAGTTCCCCGATACCGTCGCTCGATCTTTCCGGGCACACTTAGTATGAAATCCGTGGCGTCCTGATTGCGTCCCGCGGCGTGAATATCGCTTGCACGTAATTCCTTGTCTGCGATTCTCAGGAGCAACTCGTTTCCGGAAGCGCGAATTTGAAGTTTGCCGGCAGGCGATCCTGGCTGCAGAAAAAAAGTCTTGCCGGCGGCAGTGACGACGATTGCGTCGACATTGCCGGAAGTAAGGTCGAGCTCGCGAGGATGGAAGATTCCCAGCACTCCAATTCGAACATTTTGTGCGTTCGCAAGTGGATTGCTCAGTAGAACGGAGAGAAGGAACAGCATCCACTTCCAGCGCACGCGCCTATTCCTCCATCCGGCTTAGCATGCGGCCGGCCGTCTCCGCGGCCTTAGCTCCCGCGACTCCGTGAACCCGGATCATGAGAAGGATCTCCGGCTTCTGGGCGGGCACCAATGCTATGACAGATCCGTCGGCGGGCGCCCGTGATGCGTGCGTGCATGGTGCGGTCCCCGTCTTGACGAACGCGTCTGAGTGCTTCAACGCGCGGCCAACCGCTGCTCCTGTTCCGCGCTTTTCCGATTGCAGCATCCCGGCCAAGATTTCCCGAACACCGGGCTGGGTGCGCCGGCGATAGAGTTCGAGGTACGCACGCGCCATCCGTATTGGCGAAATCTTCCATCGTTCACCGAGACCGATGAGGCTCGACCTGGTGAAATCCGGTTCAGGGGATTCGAGTTCGAAAGCTCTGGTCACGGGAAGAAGCTGCTCTGCAGTGACACTTTCAGACAGTGAAAGAAAATAAGAGTTACAGGAAACAGAAATGGCGGAAACGATATCCAGTTTTCCGTGAGGATGCACCTGCCAGCAACCGCTCGACTGGCCTTTGCATTCGTAGGTGGGATAGCGAAACTCATGCGCTTCGGCGTAGGCGAGAGCCGTAAAAGGTTTCACTAGGGACCCCAGCGGAATGGGATCGTCGTAATGCTCCCAGTGACTTGCCAGAAGCGCTCCTGAATTCGCATCGAACAATAGGTAGGAGACACTGCGCCCCGAGAAATCGCGCTCCAACACCTCGACGGCCGATTGCGAAAAAAGAGTACGAGGCGGCGTGACAGATGCGGACTGGGCCGGATGGCGGCCGAGCGAGCAAGTTAGAAGCAGCAGCGACAGGTACGAGGCTACGCCGATCCTGACTAACGAACCCATTGGTAGGTGACCGTCTGATTTACCTTGTCGCCTAGGTCGCGGACTACGATTTTCTCTGAGGACACGCCAGCGAGGGCCAAACTCAGGCTGCCGATATTTTCGGAGAAGAAATCCGGAGCACTGCCGGTTCCAGCGCCACCCGTCGGCTTATCAAGGAGCCCCGCCAAACGGCCAAAATTTTCTTTCTCTCGCTGATGATCGAACCTTGCTACAAAAACGGCGGGCGCCGGTGTCGACTTTTGATTTGTGTTGGCCAGCAGCGCGGCCAGCAATCCTGAATCGTCGGAAATGAACAGATACTTTCCTCGGGCTGCCGCAGCCAGTCTCCACAACCCATTGAGTTCGATGTACCCGGAGTTTTTCTGCCACTCGACCCCCAGCAATCCCGTGGTGAAACTTGGGCGCACAAAATCAACGAGCGACGAGCGCACAGCCGATTCATTCCAGTCCGACTGGCCCAGCAATACCACTGCGGAATGAATGCGGACAAAGACTCCATCCTTGTCCAGTTCCGTGGATTGTATCTGCAACACAGCCGAAACCTGATTTCCGGCGAGCAGATCCTGGAGAGGCGCAGCGCTATCGACTGTGACGGAAGCCTTCATCGGAGGCTGATCGATGCGTGTCTCCAAGTCTGTGCTCGAGCCCGTCTCTCCACCGGTGAGTTGAACTTCCGGGGCGAGCTTTTCCGCGACGCCCGGACCCAGGTGCGGCGCGAGAATCTTGGTTTCGATGAGCGCAAGGCAATCCGCCGGTGTTGGGTTCGCCTTGGCCTCGTAGACTCCGGCTTGTGCGGGAACCAGGCGCAAAATATCCGCGACACCGGCCGGCCCTCCGCTTCCAGAAGTGTCCCCGGTTGCGGGTGGTTTCCGCAGAAGAACCCGCTCTTCCCGGTATTCCTTTCCTGAACGAATCAGGTCGGAGATTGCGGCAGAGTATTGCTTCATGTCGGTGATGTATTGCTGGACCCAGTAAGAGCGAAAATAGGGGCTCGGCACAATTTTTTCGAGATTTAAGACCATTCGTAAATCGCCTTCCGCAGGCGCTGCGGCAACGGAGCGTGACCACCACGGTTCCGTCTCTATCGAAAGCGCATCGCCGCCTGCCAGAAGCTGCAGCGCACCAGCCAGCAAGTCCTCCCGCGTGGCGAGGATCAAATAGTCCCCGGCGACGGCGAAGGCGACTTCCCTCCCTGACTCCGGATCGCGCCGCAGGAAAAATGTCGCACCGCCCGCACTACGCGTTTCAAACTTCGAACGCGTCTGCCAAAGGGCGGATTGCATGGAATTTGCCGAAGGCAACCGTGTGACGTAGAGGAACTCAAGTTTTCCAATATCGAAGATGGCCAGCGCACTCTGTTGGCCAGCTACCTGACGGAGGAGATTCGTGTCCGCGGGAATGCCGGCTGCGGTGGAAAATTCCGTGCTCGCATCCTTGAGGCGAAGGAAGAGCCGGGAACGTGAAAACACTTCGTAGTTGTTGCTCTTCAGCCAGACTTGCTTCTCGCTGGATTTGTCCCAATCCGATAGCAGCGAGGAGAAGTCCTTGGCCTGGAGATAGAGCAAAGCCCCCGTGGGGACAAAGTGGGAAAGTGGCGGAGCCGGTGTTTGCGACGATGAAACGGCCTGATAGGCTCCCCAGCTCACGCCAATGCACGCTGCAGTGATGAGAACTAAAAGGATCGCGCGTTTCATTGTCCTTCTCCAGACGTTGCGGCTGGCTTTGCGGAAGGTGTTGCGTGCGCCACAAGCCGCGGCCGCACCAGACGGTCCTGCTCCAGCTCCGCATGAAGTATGGGCTGCCTAGCTGCGTTGAGCTGCTGGCGCCGCAAGCGCGCTTTTACGTCGCTGATCTCTCCAGCAAGTACGTTGCGCCGGGCAGGATTTTTTTCGAGCGCTCGAGCGGCCTGCAAATAGCCGAGTGCCTCGCTGAAGCGTTGGAGTCGGACGAAGATCAGGCCAACCGCCTGTGCAAGCTGCGCTTGCTGGGCAGGCGGCAATTTTGTCGGGCGGTAAAGTGGTGAGGACTCTTCATCCTGTTCTTCCGGGCTCTGATCGGAACTCAGAATCTCTTCTTCGTTGTTGGTGTCATTCGAGGCCACCTGGCGGAACCGCTGGTCGCGTAGCATCTGTTCAATGAAACCCATGGCAAACTCATCGGAATGTACCGCCACAGCGGCGTGGAATAACGGAATGCGAGCATCGTCCCGGGCGGGCGTGTCTTCCAATGCTTTCGCCAGTATTTGCGCTTTCTGGTGCGCGTCGCTGGAGTTTTGCGCCGCCTTTACGCGCGCGTCATAGAAAAAGGGATGATCGGCGGCAGTGAGAGTAATGCTCTTGGGATCCCCGGCTAGAAGCTTCAACTCCGCGCTGCCAAAATCTGCCGTTTGCCGGGAGCCAGAAAGAACCAGTGCGGCATCGACGCGATAGTCGTACGGATTCTGCGAAGCCGTGGCAATTCTCGCCAGACCGTCTCGCGCAATGTTCGCATCCGTCTTCGCGGAGATTTGCGCTTTAGCCAAGCGCAGGCGATACGCCGGTTCCCAGGGAGTGGAATTGACCAATGGAGCGAGAAATCCGACGGCTTCCACGTTGTGTCCGGTTTTCTCCAAAAGCGCTGCAGCCGAATCCATGTTTTGATACAGATCGCCCACGACAGCCACGAGACGCTTGAGAAGCTCCACGGCGCCTGGCGTATCGCCTGCGGCAATGCGAATCTCCGCAAGGCCAAGGAAATTTGCCGCCACCAGTTTGTGCTCGTCAAGATCGCGTGCAAAAACGAACTCGAGGATCTTGCGGGCGGACTGTTTGTCGCCGGATTCAAACATTTGCCGTGCGGCGGCTCTCAAGGTTTCCGCACTCGGCGCATTTTCAGGGTCGGCACGGTACCCTGAAATTTTTTCATCCAGAATACCGGCTTGGGCGGCAATTCGCAGTTCGAACGGAACAAGCGCGGATGCATCTAAGGATTGCGAGTCTCTCTGGAGTGCGACGATAGAATCGCCCGCTTGACGGAACTGTTTCGCCTCGATCAGGTATCGAATCCAGCGAATCTGCCATGAGCGCAGTCCGCTCTGTGCGTTCTCCCGTTCGAGGCCTTCCGTTCTGGCAAGCTCCTTTTGATTGCCTTCCAGGATTCGCTGGTAGATTGGCCCGCGCTGCGCCAGAGGAATCCATTCTGCGTCCACAACATCTGCCAGGACGGAAATGGAGGCCTGGCTGGATGAAGATACATCCAGAAGCCAGGTGGTCGCCGCGAGAGGATCGCCGATAGCCGTATAGCCGCTGCGCAATATCGCGTTCGAACGGTAGTTGCCGTTGCGGCCAAGGTACGCGCGCACCACTCCGTCCACTTCTGGCTTCACTGCCCCGAAAAGGCGCCGTGAGTGAAGATCATTGCAAGCCCGGCTGAAATCGGACCAGAAACTTTCTGGCACTCGCGCGCTGTTCACTTGTTTCAGCAATATGGAAAAGACGAGTTTCCATGCGGCAATGGCTTCGGCGCGCTTGCCGTCTTTATAGTAGGCCAGGGCAAGCCGCTCATGGATGTCTGCGTGGCCCGGCGACAGTTCTAGCGCGTGCTTATAGTCTGCAATCGCGGAACGCGTGTCGCCGCTCTCGGCGTAGTAATCAGCGAGCGTTTGATAGCCGGAGGAGGAGGCGGGGCTTTGCTCCAATACCGCTGGCAAGTAATCTTCGGGCGCGCCCTGTTTGGTATCTCCCAGGTATTCACCATAGCGCGATCCATAATAAAACCAAACGTCACCGGCAAGCTGCGCGTTGCGGTCCACGGTTTTGCCAAGACGTTCCCCGATCGGCGCATCGCCCAGCACGTTGAGAAAGGCGTTGTTGACCGCCGGAGAAGTCTCCGTGAAATAGAGCCCCACGAGCGCCGTGTAGGATTTTCCCCACACCGCTGCCCGTGAGCCACCACGCGCGCCGACCACTGCATGCGCCAGCTGTGCGTCGCCGTTTACCAATACAAAATGGGCAGCTCGTTCTCCAACCGGATTCCAGAAAGCGGCAAGCTGCACGAGCTGCTGCGGACGCTTTTCGAGAAGCAGTTCAAAGAAATGTTTTTGTACGTCGCCGCCGAGATAAGCCGGGGATACACTTGACAGCAAGCGCAAGTCGTTTTCGGAATCGCCTGCAGCGCGATAGGCTTCCGCAGCAGCCAGCAAAACGCTGACATGCTGACCGCGGGGAGCAAAGCGTTCCAACTGTGGACCGAGTTCTGCAAACTTCGCACGCTGCCGCTCGAGTTCGACGAAGCTGGACATCTGCCCCATCAGAGCGGCGGTGTTCTCCGGGGAGCTCATCATTGACTCGTAACGCCAGCGAGCTTCCTCTTCAGCAAGTCCGGCGCTGTGGGCGAGCGGGAAAGCAAAAAGGTTGGCGTCCTCGAAATTCATCGGCGTGCGAAGTCTCTGCGCAAATCCAGCAAACGAGACTTTTTCCTCTGGCGTGAAATAACGCGCAACGGTTGAACCCATCTCGGTCAGAGCGCCTCGCATGCCGTTGTTCGCGTTGTTCTTCCGAACTTGCAGGGTGTGCTCTCGCCATTCTTTGTCGGAGATTCCGGCAATACCCTCTTTGGCCACCTGTTCTTTGACGACTGGAAGCGAAGAAGAAGCGGCAGCCAGCGCCATTCGAAGCGTCGCATACGCTTTTTCCTGCTGGCGAAGGCGCGTCATGATGCGCGTATAGAGTTTCGCTCCTTCGTGATATTGAGTGGATGCGAGAAGTTCGCCACCGGCGCTGTTGACACCCTGCTCCGCGAACGACCGCGCCTGCTCCAGGATTCCCCAGCCCTCCAAACGGCGGGCTACTTCAAAATAGTTTTCCGCGCGTTCGGGGCCCACATCGATCAGAGCGGTCTTGAGCGCCGCGACAGCTTCCTCATTCTTGCCCTGCCGTGCGCGCACTTCCGCGATCTTCTCCATCCACTTCGGATCCTTGTACGCCAGCTGGTAGATCCGTTCGTAGTCGCTGACGGCATCGTCAAATCTCATCAACCGCTCCGACAGCGTGGCACGTGCGATGCGCAAATCCGTGCGGTCGGGCCGAATCGTGATGGCTTTGCCATAAGCGTCAATCGCTGCGGGAAAATTTTCCAGGCTGGTCTGGACGCGGGCCAGCACCATGGGCCAGCGGAAATCGCGCGGAGACTGCACGACCGTCTTGGCATAAAAATCGACAAGCTGCGCTTGACGTTTGTAGCGAAGGGAATACAACGCCGCTTCCGCCACAAGCCCATCGTCTTCCGGGAAGTTGTTGATGATCTCGATGTATTGATCGACTGCGCCGGAATAGTCCTTCAGCTTGGTCAGCGCAGGAATCAGCCCGCGGCGGAGCGTGGCGATCCTGTTTCTCCGGTCATCGGGAGAGAGCGGAGCGGTTCGGAATAACGCGATCTTATCCAGGTAAAGCTGCTTCAATCCCTGCTGGTCGCCGGCCTGCGCGTAAGTGTCAGCCATCGCCGCCAGATACTGGCTGTCATAAGGAGAATCTTTCAAAAGCGGTTCAAGCAAGCCACGTGCCTGTACGTACTGGCGCGCCTCCGTGGATTTTCGCGCCGCTTCGAAGGTAAACTGTTTGCCGAGTTCCGGATAGGCGTCTTTCTCCGCTTGCTCCAGAACAGCGATAGCTTGTGGATAGAGTTTCATGCGCCAGTAGAAATCAACTGTGGCACGCACCACACCAAGAATCTTTGTATTCTCCCGGTACAACACTTCGATATTTCTCTGGGCCGAAGTGAAATCCTTCCGGCTTTCATATAGACGCACGAGGGCATAGCGCAACTGCAATCGCGTGACGGGATCCGTGGCCAGCGCGGCCTGCTTCTCGAGTGCCTGCTGCCGCACGTTTTCCAGGGATTTCTGTTGTGCAAGAGCCTCGATCTCCGCCGCTTGTTCGATCGTCGCCGCGTTGGCGACCGCTGCGTCAAGGAATTCCACTAACTCCGGCTTGCGGTTCTCCGTCTCCAGCACGCGCACGCGCAGGTTCACGGCTGGCATCGCGTATCGTGAAGCGCTCGCCAGCCTCTCCGTCTCCTGGTTGACCAACTCTCGGAATTCGGGCCGGCGCGCCAGTTCCAAAAGCCTCAGCGCGGGCGATTCGCCTCCGGCCATCAGCGCGGCGTTCGCATATTCGTGAATCGCGTTTGGATAATCGCGCTTGCCTTCATAGATCGCCCCTTCTTCGTAGCCGTAGAGATCTTTATTTCCGAGTCTTCTCCTTCCCTCTTCGAGAAGCCGCAGAGCGTTGTCAAAATCATAGTAATCCCAGTAAATGGTAGCCGCTTCCACATAACCACCCGATTCTCCCGGTGCGACTTTGGGAATGCGCTCCCAATACGGAGCTGCTTCCCCAAAGAGCTCCCGGTCCGAATAGATATCTCCAATTCGCGCAAGAATTTCCGTGCTGCCGGGATTCGCGGCGAGCAAGTTTCCTTCAATCTTCACTGCCACGCTCGTATCGCCGGGCTCGAAATACGCGAGAGAACGAAACACGGAAGACGCCATCCGGCCCAGTTCCGGCTCGGCAGGATATTCGCCGGCCAGCGCCTCCAGCACCGGTGCACTCTCTTCATAGTGAGAACGCCAGAGCTCAGCCTGCGCGAGATATTGGCCGGCAGCCGGATTTTTGCGGACAAATTCCTCCCAGCTGCTCTTTTCCTGGGGAGGAGCCGACTGTCGAAGGATATTCAATTCCGCTTCGAGCATCCCGTGAAAACTCAGGAACTCGAAAAACTCGTTGCGCAGTTCGGATTCTTCAAACCAATGTTGGTGCAGCAACGCTTCCCACGCCGCTTGATTCCAGGTTGGCCTGCTGTGATAAGCCTGGAGCAGGTTGTGCACGAAGTAGGGACTGTGGGGGAACCGTGCGTTCGCGTACTGATTCAGCCGGACGTACATGTCCGGGGTTCCGCCAACAACGGATTGAAAGTAATTCTGCAGGTCGCTGCCGTCGAATTGTTTGACGGCATCCTGGGTGAGCTTTTCGAATTCCGCATTTTTTTTGTATCTCAGGTAATACCGCGCCAGTTTGTTGTACCAGGAGCGCTCCGGAAAACGGGCGATGGCTCTCCGATAGATCTCTTCCTGTTCCGTGCCGAGGGCGTTCTGCTCCAGAAAAACCGCCAGACGCTCGTAGAGCCCGGGATCGGCGGGGTTGTGATCGATTTCGCGCCGGAGCACTCCGAGAGCTTGCGGAATCTCTTTCAATTCGACCAGCCGGGCCAGGTAGCGCTCGAGAACGCGAGAATATTCAGGCGATCGCGGTCCGCCTTCCGCGGTGACTTGCGCAGTTTTCAATCGGAAAGCGGCGCTCTGCTCGGCCATCCGTGCACGGATGCTTCCACTTCCACGGTCGCTCGAATTCGCGGAGTCGTCCCCCGCTTCGCTATCCGCTGCTTCTGGAGAATAAGCGTCGGGTTGCTGGCTGAATTCGCCGCCGGCAGCACGCACGCCGAGCGGAATTCGGTCCGCTTTAGCAGCCAGCTCCTGCAGGATGGCGTCGTAGATCGCAAATTCATCCTGCGACTTGCCGAGCCTCGCGTCCGCGTCCGCCATGAGCAGTGCCACGGTGGTGCGCTCGGAGGCCTTTGGAAATGTTGCCAGGAATTCCTTGCCGCCCTTCAGCACGGCTTCGCTTTTTGCATTGCTCGCATAAAAATCCAGCAGTTTTGCATGGAGTTCCGGGCGGCTTGTCGCTTCCGGAAAGTTTTTGTCCAGCAAGGCAAGCAACTCGGCGGCACGCGAGCGATGAAAGTAAGGGACCGCACGCTGCTCCTCCTCCGAGTACTCGCTTGTGGGTCCAGTGGTGTTCAAGATCAAGGAGAGGATTCCGTTCAAGTAGCCAGGGCCCTGATCCAGCGTGGCGATGTCCTTGTACATGGACAGTTCCCCGCTCCCAAGACGTATGGGGTTCTCTGGAGCGGTGAGCAGCAAATCCGCCAGGCGGCTCAGCGCACGCTCCTGCGAGTCCTTCGCTCCTTTGCTGTTGTAGAGCGCAAAGTAATACCGCGCAGCCTCGGGGTAAGAATGGATGTCCTCCAGCAGACGTCCGCAGACATAGAGTTCCTCCGGCGTCCAGTTGGACTTGGCCGCTTCCTTGTGCAAACGCAAAGTAGTGATAGCTTGCTGCGCGGCGTCCAGTTTTCCCTGCTGCTGGTAGTAATAGAAGACGCGCGCGGTCGCCTTCAAATCTTCCGGATTCGCATTGAGCGTGGCGCGAGACTCATCGAGAAAATTCCGCAGATTCTGCGTCTGTCCAAGAAGTTCAAAATAGCTTTTCACCAGCTCCGGGTCCCAGAGCGGCTGAAAACTTTTTTCATACACAGCGAGGCCTTGTTGTATGGACCCCTGACGGTAGTCAACCAGGGCCTTGGCCTTCACTTGAAAAATTTCATCGCCGGGAAACTGTTTCTGATAGTCGGCGATCAGTTGATTCGCGGCGCTGAATTCCTTCTGGCTGATCAAATAGGCCAGGAAGCGCGAGTAGAGTTGCGGCTCTTTTGGGTACCGGACAATCCAGGCGCGGTACTTCGCGATCGAGACCTCCTTCGAAAGGCCTTGCGCCTGGATAATGGCGAAAATGCGTTCGAACGCGCACCAGGACCACTGCTCCGAGGCAGTTGTAAGATTTTCGGCAGCGTCCCCGGGGCCGCCGGCAACAATCGAGAGTTCTGCGATTTCATCCTGCGGCCGCAGCCTGCGATGGTAAAAATCCGCGAGAGCAAGTTGCGCGGCTGCTTTGTCGGCCGATTTTTCCACGTACATCTTCCAATCGGATTCCGCGGCGGCGAAGTCCAGTTGCTGCTCATCTTCCAATCCCCGCAGGGAATAGAGTTCTGCCTCCGCCGGTTTCTGTTGGATGAGCTCGCCAAGCGCCGGCCGCGTTTCCGCGGGAGGCCTGCGGAAGAGTACATTGCCGTAGGGAAGAGCCATCATGCGGAAAAACGCGCACTCGATTGCCGTTCCAGCTTCAACGTTGAGGATCCAGTAAGGAAGCGCGCCCCTGGCGGTCACCGCCCAGCCTGCAGCCACCAGCGGCAGAACGGCTCCCGCAAACCATAAGCGCAGTTTGGGTGAGAAATCACGGTACGATTTCAATGTCCACCCCCTGTGACCCCATGTTGTGGGCAATATCTTCCGCGGTGACCGTGAGTCGGTACGTTCCAGGTATCATCTGGTCGGGAATGAACAATAACCCCGTATTCACGCCCGCCTTCGAATCCCACTTCAGCCCAACGGGAGCCGCTCCCTCCAGGCGAGCTACCAGAGTCCGCGTGCTCTGAGATGCGGCCACTTTCAGATCCAACACCTGTCCGCGCCGGTATCGCTTTTGGTCCAACTTGATTTGTACAACCGGCGTTTTGCTGGCGATGACAAATGTCTTTGCTTCTCGATACGTGTGGCCGGCGCGATCCCGCAAAACAAGCCGGACGCTGTGCGTTCCGTCCTGCATGTCTTTTGGCGCAAAAAATCTCGTTTGCCAGGTGTCTTCATCGGACAGATACCGCAGTTTCTGGACCAGCCCGAACGGGAAGAGCGCGACCACCGAAACGATGGATTCATCCGTCTTCACGCGCAGTACCGGGTCGCCCGGGCGAATCACCCTGGGTCTCAGCAACGCGCGCGGCACGGCAAGAAATGAAGTATAGGGCGTCACAAACTTGTACTGCCGCGCCAGCCGGATGATCTCGTCAATCGAGGCCTGGTCCTCGCCTTCCCTTTGAATTTTTTCCAGCAATGCATCCACTCGGGCACGCGCCCACAAACGAGGAAGCTGCGCGTGATCGAGAGATTCGCGCGGAAGATTTGCTTTTGTGGAAATCGCGAAGGGTTCGCCATCGCGCACGCCTCGAACGGTAAATGCCACGTCTGGCTGTGCTTTCTGAAACCGCCCGACCCACGTAGCCATCCAACCGGAAAATGCGGAATCCTGCAGCGCGTACACGGAATTCACCGCCGCTTCCGGGGCTATGCTGAATTGCAACTGGCCGACCGGGCTTCGGCCGATCTTGGAAAGGAATGAACTCAGCTTGAAGTCCATCGGCTCCGTCGAGAGCACGCTTTCCAGCACTCCATCCTCGCGCGCCAGCATCTTCAGCAAAGGCAGATTCGCATCGTCACCTACGCCGAAGATGTATGTCTTCGGGCGGCTGGCTTCCGGAAGGCGCTTCCACGCAGTTTCATACCACGCGGCCAGCTTGCCATTCTGAATGGTGCCGCGGGTCGCTCCGCCGTCACTTAGCAGCACGAGATACAGCTTTCCGCTGGAATTCGAAGATTGCCGCAATCCTTCGTCAAGCGCTCGTTGCAAGTCCGTCCCGCCGCGCAACCTGCTCGCCCGCACAAAATCAAGTGCCCGTTGAACGGCTCCGCTATCCGCCAGAATGGGGGCGGACTGAAAGCTCTGCGTCTGGCTGTTGAAGAGAATCAGGTTGAACTTGTCACCCGGTTTCAGCGTTCGCAGAAGCGTCTCCAGCGCCTGATAACTTCGCTCCAGCTTTTCCCACTGCATGGAGAGCGAAGTGTCCAGAAGGATGATCAAAGTTTTCGAGCCGCCAGCATCCTTGGCCGTGTCTCCGGGTGCCGCGCTCCGGCTCTTCCCGCTGCCCAATAGAGTTTCCGCGGCAAAAAACCCGGGTTCATTGTTGCTTCGAATCGGAGCTGTCTCCGTGGGAGAAGGCTGAGCGCTTATAGGATTTCTGTGCGTAATCACCTGGAGCGTATCGGTGCCGGCCCGATCCAGATCGAAAGTGGCCACAAAATCCTCCGTCAGGCTGACATTTTGCCCTTCGAAGTGGCCTTTGATCAGGTGTGGCGAATTTTCATCAAGTTTGAGCGGAAATGCTTTTGCGGCAGCTTGAAAGTTGTTCATAGCATGAGCGGAGCGCAGTTCGAAGTTGATGCGCAAATGCCTGGCGGCCTGTGCCTGGTATGCATCCGGCCGCAAAGGGATGGCGAAGTGCGACTTTAGATTTTCAACCGGGATCGATTCGTGATACTCGAATTCCAGGCGCTTCGTGCCGTACGCGGGGATGGGCACAATGCGCGCGCTGAAGATGGCGCTGCGCTTGGCCTCCTCCGCGCCACGCTCTCCCATCTGCAACAGTCCCGGATCGATGGACTGCTGTTTCAATTGGTTGTAAATCTCTTCGGCACGCTTGCGCTCCAGGATCACGGCGGGAATTCGCGTAGGTCCGTCCCAGACGGCGAAATCGGAAACCGTAGCCCCCGTCGCCAGCGCAAACACATAATTGCCCTCTTCAATCGAAGCCGTATGATTCGCAAATACCTGCCGCACAAAAACGCGGGCGTCGCCGTTGTCGATCTGCACGGTAATTTCCATCTCTTCCAGAGAAAGAATGGCAGGATCGGGTTGCGCTTTGTCACGTGGAATCAGTACACCGCCGTCCGCAAACGCCAGGATAGGTGTGATCAGCAGGGAGAAAATCGTGGCGAGTGTCTTGTTCATGGTTGCAGTCTCGGTTCCTGAATTCGCACCAGCCCGTTGTCCGTCCCAACGTAGATATAGCCTTTGCTTTCGGCCAGCGCCGTGACGTTCAGGGAGGGCAAGCCGTCCTGGACCACAGCCCAGCGCGCTTTTTCACGGTCATAGACATACAGGCCGTCTCCCAGCGTCCCGGCAAGAACGAGACGCGCTGTTGTCAGCATGGCGTTGGGATTGATTTCCACTTCTGCGGTTGCTTTCTCAAATGCATGGAACCGCCCAGCGCGGTCCAAGCCCATGATCCCGCTCCCGTACGTTCCCACCATCCATTCATCGCCCACGGGAACAACCGCGGTAATCCAGTTCTGTTTGAGTCCAGACGCGCCGGCTGTGTAGTTCGTGCGAATCTCTCCTCGGCCAATTTCAGATAAGCCGCCGAGCGTCCCCACCATCAGGTCGTCACCGGAAACTCCCAGAGCGTAAACGTGATTGTTTACGAGGCCGTGAAACACGTACATGCTGCGCGCGCCGTTGGCGTCGAGAAATGTCAATCCTACCGGCGTGGCGATCGCCAGGCCATCGCGGTACGGCGCCACGTCCGTGACGTGGTCGGCGATGAGTCCGTCCGCCCGCGTTAGCACCTGTTGCTGGCTGCCGGAAGCTCCCATTCGAACGAGGCCATTCGCAGTGGCCACCGCCACCGTCCCGGATTTCGCATCGGGCCAGATTCTGTTCACGCAGAAGATGTGTTCATTCTCGACATGCAGGACCCGCGTGGAAGCGCCTGGTAAGAGATCGAGCCCGCGGTCAAAATAGCCGATCCACAATTGGCCGTCCTTGTCCGCCGCCAGCGCCGAGATATTTCGATCGTTGAGAACCGCTGGGCGTGGTTTCAAGACCTCTTTCCATCCAAATCCATGCGCCGGCAGTTCGAACAAGCCGTTGCGCGTTAAGACATATACCCCATCGCCTGTCCCGAGGAACTGCTGCACCTCCGCGAGTTTTGTGGCCCCTTGCGCGTTGAGGCCCGGCCGCCGGGCGGCGAGGGGAACGTGCACGACGCCTTGATCCTCCGTGCCCACGAGCAAGTCGTCAGCATTCACAAAGATCGAAGTAACCAGTAAGCCTGACCCAAGCACTCGCGAAAATCGTCCACGGTCGAATTCGGCCAGGCCCACGGGTGTCCCAACGTAGCTCTTGTCACCAGCAAGTGCGATCGCCTGCACTTGCCGGTCAGGCAATCCTTGCTCTTCGCCAAAGGATTCACTAGTGCCCGCGTGCCAATGCAGTACGCCTTGGCTCAATGTGCCAACCCACAAGTCCACCTCACTCCCCGCCAGAGCCTGAACGTAGAGATTGCTCAGCGTCGGATGCAGTTCCCGAATCTGCTTCCCGTCATATAGAAGTACGCCTCGCTTCTTCGTGCCGATCAGCAAGTGCCCCGCGGACACGGGCAAGATGGCAGTAATGGATCGCGCCTCAACGTCTGCCGCATAGATCTGACGGAAGCGTCTCCCGTCGAAGACCAGTATCCCCTCCGCCGCCGTACCCAGGATGAGTTCCGGCTCCGCCGAATCCCCCAGAGTGCCCACCGCCATGTCCACCAAGGGGGAAGACGGGAGTTCTCTTCCCACTTCAAACTGTCGAAGCAAAGTGCCGGCTTGATCGTATTCGGACAGCCCCGCGGGCCCTGCGATATAAAGATGATTCTGAAAGCGCCCGGCCCGGAGGAAAACGTCGGGCGCGCTTACGACCTCAAAATTCACGTTGCTGGGAGGCAAGAACGGCCGCAACTGGAAGCGAATCTCCCGCTCGGAATGAATCTCTTGCGCGGACTGATGCAGAGCTCGCGATGCGCGCCATCCGACAAAGACGCCCACCATAGCGAGGGCCGCCCCGATCATCGTCGCGAATGTCAACTTTCGGTTTCCACCCATTGTTCCTCTTCAAGAACCGCCAACCATATCCCGAGTGAATCCAGCCGGATACCTTGCAGGAGTGAGTCCAATAAGATTTCTTAAGAAAATGCTTGGAATTCAGTTCGGTGCAGCCAACCGGGAATGTGTGGGCCGGTGGACATTGTGTCTCACGAACTACATTGCTCGATAAAGAGGCGTCCTCTTGGGAATTGGACGATTGCCGGCTCGGGGACACTCCCTATCGCCTTTGCAATACTTAGCGCTCGGAATTTGCGTCTCACATTACAATTGGATCTGGTGGTTCACTCACTATTCCACTCAGTTTCGAATCGGAGGAGTCTTGCATGGGGCATCCGCTTCTCGATCTGACGAACAAGACGGCAGTGGTTATCGGTGGAACCAGCGGCATCGGACTTGCTCTCACTCGCGGTCTGGCTCAGGCCGGGGCGAATGTCATACCGACAGGCCGCCGCCAAGAACTTGTGCAAGCCGCCTCCGCCGAGGTCGTGGCGCTCGGGCGCCGCTCTCTTGCCCAGACTTGCGACGTAACTGACGTCGCCAGTCTCGAACGGCTCCTGCAGTCCGTCTGCGCCGAATTCAACAGCGTCCAAATTCTTGTGAACTGCGCCGGCCGCATCAAGCGCACGGCCACCCTTGAGGTTCCTGAAGCCGAATGGAACGCCATCATGGAAACGAACCTGAACGGCACTTTGCGCGCTTGCCGTGTTTTTGGCCGGCACATGATCGAGAAGCGTAATGGCCGCATTATTAATATTGGCTCGCTTTCCTCGCTTGTCGGGCTCTTCGGGGTGGCTGCTTATGCCGCCAGCAAGGCGGCTGTCGCTTCCCTCACTAAATCGCTCGCCATCGAATGGGCAACTTCGGGCGTATGTGTCAATGCACTCATTCCAGGCGTCTTGCGCACGGACTTGAACGCAGCTCTTCTCGACGGTACGGAACGCGGCCGCGAGTTTCTGATGCGCACACCGATGCGCAGGTTCGGCAAGCCTGAAGAGTTGGTGGGGGCCGCGGTGTTTCTAGCCTCGGATTCCGCCAGCTTCGTGACCGGCCAGCTGCTGGTGGTAGATGGAGGCATCATGGCCAGCGGCGTCAATCAATAACGGGCCACGTCCGGCAGAAAGAGTTCTGCAATCTTCCCTTAGAGCGTGCGGTTGGCAGCCATGTCCTGGAACTTCATCTGCTCCCGTGCTTGCTTCACGATCGCAAGGAATTTCTTCGCATTCTCAACAATGATTTCCGGTTTGTTGGATTTCAGCGCCTCGGCCTGCACCAATTCTCCTCCGATTCCCAGCGCTGCGGCGCCCGCTTCGATAAACTCACCTGCCGTTTTCAGATTGACCCCGCCGGTCGGCACAAACGGAATCTGCGGGAACGGTCCTCTCAGACACTTGATGTATTTCGCTCCTCCTACCTGGCCGCACGGGAAAATCTTGATGAAGTCGGCTCCGGCCTCCCACGCAGACATCACTTCCGTGGGCGTCAACGCCCCAGCCATGATCAGCTTCTCTTCCCGCACCGCGAGTTCGATTGTCTGAAGATTCAAACCGGGGCTCACCAGGAACTGCGCTCCAGCGTCCAGGCACCGCCGTGCAGCATCCGCGTTGAGCACGGTCCCAGCTCCGATCAGGACATCGGAAGCGACATTCTTCGCCAGCTCGCGGATGACCTCAACGGCACCGGGCACGGTCATGGTGATCTCCACGATGGGAATGCCGCCCTGACAAACAGCTTCGGCGGCGACACGTGCTTCCGCGGGCGACGACGCGCGCACGACAGGCACAATTCCAACTTCTATAATCCGATCGCGAACTTTCTGTTTATCCATCGGCTCTCACTTTTCTTCTGCCAGCTTTCTTCACCGCGCGATGCGCGCTCCGACTCCCTTCATCACTTGCAGGACCTCCTGCAGGGTTGCCATCGAAGTATCTCCCGGCGTGGTCATGGCCAGCGCGCCGTGCGCGGCGCCACATTCCACTGACCATTGCGGATCCTGTCCCGCCAGGAATCCGTAAATCAGCCCGGAAGCGAAGGAATCGCCTCCTCCGACGCGGTCGAAAATCTCAAGATTTTCGCGATTCTTTGCCTGATGGAATTTGCCATCGCAATAGCAGATCGCGCCCCAATCATTTTGAGTGGCTGTCCTGGCTTTCCGGAGAGTCGTCGCCACAACCTGGAAGGGAAAGTCTTTCACAGCTTTCGCGATCATTTGTTTGAAGCCTTCCACTTCGAAAGTGGAGTGATCTGCATCCATTCCGGGCACGTCATAACCCAGCGCTGCCGAGAAGTCCTCCTCATTGCCAAGCATGACGTCTACGAAAGGCGCGATGCGGCGGTTCACATCCTGCACCTGTTTTTTTCCGCCGTGAGACTTCCACAAAGAAGCGCGATAATTCAAGTCATACGAAACGGCCGTGCCATGTCGTCTCGCTGCTTGCATGGCTTCCATCGTTACCTCCGGGGTCGTTTCCGAGAGCGCACAAAAAATGCCGCCGGTATGAAACCACCGCGCTCCCAGCTTTCCAAAAATATTATCCCAATCGATCTCTCCCGGCTTCAACTGCGAGACTGCGGTGTTTCCGCGATCGTAACTTCCGAGCGCGGCACGCACGCCGAATCCGCGCTCCGTAAAATTGAGCCCATTGCGTGCCCCTCGGCCCACGCCATCGTGCTCCACCCAGCGCACCAGCGATTGGTCCACTCCGCCTTGGTAAATGAGATCCTGAAGGAGTCGCCCGACAGGATCATCGGCGAACGCGGTGACCACCGCCGTGTCCAGCCCAAAGCAGCGCTTTAGCCCGCGCGCGACGTTGTATTCCCCGCCGCCTTCGCATACTTCAAACGATCGCGCTGTCGCAATTCGCCGCTCGCCCGGATCGAAGCGCACCATGACCTCGCCCAAACTGATCTGGTCCCAGCGGCACTCTTGCTTCGGCTTGATCGTTAACCCCATGCACTCACCTCGAATTGGCATCCCGCGGGAAAGCCGTCCTTCGTTCATTCGCACTCTGCGTCAGGCGATTCGCGTTTCACCACTATGCTACTCCGTGGATCGTTGCTGGCTCCAGTTTCGGAACCAGCGCATGAATGATGGCGAGGGCCAGCAAGTAAGCCGAACCCGCAATCAGAAAAGGAACCTTGTAGCTCCCCGTCCACTGCAACACATGGCCAACAATGGTGGCGATGAACAATCCTCCGATGGCGCCGGCCATGCCTCCGATTCCTACCACCGATCCCACCGCGCGAGCCGGAAACATGTCGGAGGTCAGGGTATAGAGATTGGCGGAAAAGCCCTGATGACACGCCGCCGCCAGGCCCACCAAAAATACGGCGGACCAGGTGCTCTCCACGCGGTATGCAAACACGATGGGCGTAACGCCAACGGCGCAAATGAACATGGCGGTCTTGCGGGCAACATTGATGCTGCGGCCGCGCTTGATCATCCGGGAAGACAACCAGCCCGCGGCCACGCTGCCGACATCGGAGATCAGATAAATCACCACGATGGGCGCGCCAACCCCGGTGAGCGAAAGGCCGTGCTTGGTCTGCAAAAATCCCGGCACCCAAAAAAGATAAAACCACCAAACCGGATCGGTCAGGAATTTCCCCGCCACGAACGCCCAGGTTTGCCTGAGCGGAACCAAAGCAGCCCATTTTATTTTCAATCCCGATTCCTGAGGATCGCTGCGAATGTACGCGAACTCCGCCTTTGAGACTCGTGGGTGTTCCTCTGGCTTCCGATAAAGCCACAGCCAGAAAACAAGCCAGACAAATCCCAGCGCTCCTATTCCGATGAACGATCCCCGCCAGCCCCAGCGCGCGTTGATCCACGGCACCACGACCGGCGTGAGCATGGCGCCCATACTCGTCCCAGCATTAAAAATCCCCGTAGCCAGGGCGCGTTCTTTCTTCGGGAACCATTCCGCCACCGCCTTAATGCTGGCGGGAAAGATCGCGGCTTCCCCCAACCCCAGAGCAACTCGTGAAATCGCAAAGCTCGTCAGAGAATTACCCAGCGCCGTCCCCATGGACGCCAGGCTCCAGAAAATCATCGCCAGCGCATAACCCAATCGCGTGCCCAGCTTGTCAATCAGCCGGCCGACCACCACCATCGCCGCTGCGTATGCAGCCTGGAATGCCACCACAAGATTGCTGTAGTCAATCTCACTCCAGCCCAGATCGTGTTGCAACGTCTTGTTGAGCACTCCGAAAACGTATCGGTCCATGTAATTTTTCGTGGCCCCGAAAAGCAGGAGTGCGCAAATCACCCAGCGAAAATAACCCGCGCGGTACGAACTCGATGGCGATGCCACGTTGCCGGAGTCGGAGGCGAGGCGCGCTGCGTCCATTTCGAACTGGTCTGGCACGAATTCCGCCTACCAACTGTGCATGGTGCCGTCGCGCTTGCGATTCACGGGCAGGTACGCCCGGTGATAGGGATACTTCGAAGCAAGAGTTTCATCGATATCAACGCCGAGACCCGGCGCATCCCCGGGATGCATCATTCCCCCGGAAAACCTGTACGAATGGGGAAAGACGCGATCGGTGTCCTCCGAATGGCGCATATATTCCTGGATGCCAAAATTGTGCACGCTCAGATCGAAATGCAGCGCGGCTGCCATGCACACGGGGCTCAAATCCGTCGCGCCGTGCGATCCCGTCCGTACATGATAAAGCTCCGCCAGGCTGGCGATCTTCCGCAGGTGCGAAATTCCTCCCGCATGCACAACCGTCGTCCGGATGTAATCGATCAGCTGCCCCTGGATGAGCTGCTGGCAATCGTAAATGGAATTGAACACTTCGCCGACGGCCAGCGGCGTAGTCGTGTGCTGGCGAATAAGGTGGAAGCTTTCCTGCAACTCCGCTGGAACGGGATCTTCGAGCCAGAACAGATGAAAAGGCTCTAGGCTTTTCCCCAGTCGCGCTGCTTCGATCGGAGTGAGGCGGTGATGCGCGTCATGCAGCAGTAGTACATCCGATCCGAACTCCTTGCGCAGCCGTTCGAATAAGCCCGGCACAAAGTTTAGGTACAATTCCGAGCTCCACACATTTTCAGGAGGAACATCTTTTTCCGCTGGCTCGTAGTACATTTTGCCGCGCCCAACTCCATAGGCGCTCTGTAACCCAGGTATGCCGCTTTGCGCGCGAATCGCCCGATAGCCGAGTTTGATGTACTCCGAAACAGCTTGAACCGTCTCCTCAATGTCCTGCCCGCTGGCATGTCCATACACGAGGACGCCCTCGCGCGAAGCCCCTCCCAACAATTGATACACGGGCGCATTCAGCGCTTTGCCCTTGATGTCCCAGAGTGCTGTGTCCACCGCGGCAATCGCGCTCATGGTGACCGGGCCCCGGCGCCAGTAAGCGCCTTTATAAAGGTATTGCCAGATATCCTCGATCCGCCGCGCATCGCGCCCGATCAACAGCGGAATGACGTGGTCAGAGAGATAGCTGGCGACCGCGAGCTCCCGGCCGTTTAACGTGGCGTCCCCGAGGCCGTAAATTCCGTCCTCCGTCGTAACCTTCAGCGTTACGAAATTCCGCCCCGGACTGCAAACAATCACTTTGGCATCGGTGATTCGCATTTGTGCTTTATATCCCTTGTGGCGCAATTTTAAAAATCGCCATCGTCGCGGTCTTCTCCGCTTCCCTGTTCGTTAGCTTTTGGCGGATTTTACCGGCCCGCGGCCCTCCAGCCGGTAACGGGCTTTCGCGAAGCGGGGAGCGTAACTGAGAGTAGTGCTCGCCGCAAGCGCTTCTCTCCAAGCCGAATGCGGCACGCGCATTCTCCCGAACCTTCGACCAAAACAGCGCTGTTCTCCGTCAGCCGCGGCAGTGCTTGCTGCGACCGAATTTTCACTGCGCATACTGCCGGACACTCGCCGTATCATTTGGAAAAAATCCCAAACCAAACTATCCTTCTTCTATTGCGGATCACTGATCTCTAATTGCCGATCACTTCCCATGCCTTTCCACATCGGCCTCATCGGCGGCGGCAACATCACCGAGACCCACGCTCGCGCTGCCCGTGCCATCCCCGGAGTCGAAATCACCGCCATCCACGGAACCAACGCCGAAAAAACGTCACGCCTCTGCCGTGAACACGGCGGCACGCCTTATCAAGACTTCGACGCCTTCCTAAAACATCGCCTCATGGATCTCGTGGTCATCGGCAGTCCCTCCGGCCTCCACGCCGCACAAGGCATCGCTGCCGCCCGCCACGGCCTCCACGTCCTCACGGAAAAGCCGATCGAAATCAGCACTGCACAAGCCGACGCTCTCATCGACGCCGCAAAACAATCCCATGTCCAGCTTGGCGTGATTTTTCAGGACCGCAGAAAGCCGCACATCCGCCAGCTCAAGACCTGGCTCGATCAAGGCCTCCTCGGCAAGCTTTTATTCGTTGATGCTCGCCTGAAGTGGTATCGCCCGCCCGAGTATTACTCCAATTCGCGCTGGCGCGGCACCCTGGCTCTCGACGGCGGCGGCGCCCTCATCAACCAGGGCGTTCACACCGTTGATCTGCTTCTCTGGCTGCTCGGCGATGTCGTTCGCGTGCAGGCCCGCACCGCCACTCTGCTTCACAAAATCGAAGCCGAAGATACCGCCGCCGCCATCCTCGAATTTGCCAGCGGCGGCTTGGGCATCCTTCACGCCACCACCGCCGCTTATCCCGGTTATCCCCGCCGCGTCGAAATCACCGGCACCGAAGGCACCGTCATCCTCAAACACGATCGCATCGTCGCCGCCAATCTGCGCAATGCACCCGCCACTCTCGATTCCGCCGCCCTCGACGAAAACCAGAGTGCCTCCACCGCCGCCGTCACCGATTTCCGTGGCCATCATGCCGTCCTCGAGGATTTCCTCCAGGCCATCCAGCAAAATCGCGCCCCCGCCTGCGATGGCCTCGAAGGCCGCCGCAGCCTCGCCCTCATCGAAGCTATCTACCGCGCCGCAAAAACCCCCGGTCGCGTCGCCACCGTATGAGGCACGCTGGAGGTCTGCGGCCATTTCCTGCTTTGTGAGCTACCGGCCCGCTTCCCTGTCCCCAAACTCCTCATTGTCCGGTAAAATTTTTGGGTAGCTGTCTCCCTGAACAATGCTGAATGGGCAGCCGAGATCCAACGACGTCTCGAAGAAGCGAACCTTCCCAATGGAGACTGGCCGCCAAATACACGATAAGCGTTTATCCGGTACGTGGATCATTCCCGATTGCGCCGCTACCCGAACACAACCGCCAAAACGCGCGAAATAGTTCCATCCTGACGTGTCAAGCGTCAAGATCAATGCGAACCGTGAGCAGTTGAGTACCGAAGAAGCGGACTGCGGCGGCATTGCTGGCGCTGCTCGGCAACTGATTCGCGAGCCACCGTTGGCGTTCGCGTGGATCATCGTCGGAAAGCAACTGGGCTGTGCCGGTGTACCAGCGAGCCCGCAGCCCATCGCGCAGTTTCAGGCGCACGCGCGGATTACCTACCATATTGCGCACATATCCAGCTTTCTGGCCGTGCTCTGCCACGATCCAAAACTGCCTCCCCACGAGTCCGTTGCCCACGGGGGTACGGCGCGGCTTTCCGGTCTTGCGGCCGGTCGTTTCCAGGAGTCCATATCCTGGCGGGACTATACCGATCGCAAACAGAAACTTGATGGGCGGGTTGAACAGGTATTTCTGAAGAAAGTGGACGATCCGATGTTTCATTGTCCCGTGCTCATGAACGAGAATTATATCTTCACCTTGGCGTGAAGAGGACTCCGAAGTGAGAGCAGGAACCCAGCCCAAGTCCCGGTTAGTCGCATTACCGGAGTGCGACCTGGAAAGCTGCTGAAAATGATTGTCTGGAGAGGAGGAACTCGATCAGACCGTGCGTCCCATCGCAACGTAGCCTACAAGGCAGAGCGGGGAGGTAACGAACGTTCTGGAGCCCTTGGACAATGTATCCACGCTCGCAAGAGCGGCGCCGAAACCGTGAGGCAACGGTGTATCTGCCAGCATTAGGTGGAGACGGGCCTAGGCTTGA
>DATDGF010000022.1:0-5753 GCA_036522195.1 Candidatus Acidiferrum sp.
GCGATCGGATCTACATAGAGCCCAAAGGAGTTATTCACGACAGTGACGACTTTCATGAACCATTCCTTATAGTCGAGTGAACGATGAGCGATTCCCAAATGAAGAACATCGGCCAAATACAGCCCCCCAAGAAACCAACAAAAGATAGAATAAACTCCGCCTATCAACATTCCAGTCCAAGGTCCCAAATGCGCTGGGGCGGAGTACATACAAGCCAGCAAGTAGCACAAAATAATCAAATAGCCTGTGAGATTGTATATTTTCATGATGACTCCGTCGGGCTTATTCAAACAGAAATTGGAGATCCTTTCAAATAACAAGTTAAGGTAGATAAAGTCTATAGCCCGCAGTTCTTCAACTGTTCTTCAACTGTTAGGTATTTTGCGGTAGCCCGCAGCACAAACCGGAAACTGGCCCACTCCCGAACGACACGACCGGAAAGTCGAGTCAAATGACCGTTCTCACACTATGCTCTTCTTGAACTGAACACGGAGAACGGACAACGGAAGACGCTTCTATTTGTAAAGGAAGTATTTGCGGCGCACGGCGTCGAAGGCAGTCAGTGCCGGTGCCAAGCTCGCGATGATCTTTTCCGGACTTACGCCCGCCGCCAACTGTTGGACGGTCTCGGCGTTTCCCAACAGCAACAGAAGTTTCTCGGCGTCGAACTGTTTCGGGTAAAGCTTTTGCAGCAGGGCCGCAATTTCCAGACCCACGCGCATGGAGCGCACCGTGAAACGATCCGTTACACGAATCGCAACGCCGCCGCAGCGCTGCCCGCTGTAAAGGCCCGCCACAGGAATAAAAGGTTGCGCTGAAAAACGGACGCCGGGAAGGTGGCGTTCGTTCAGCGCGGCGGCGACCTCCTCGCCGTTCAGCCACGGCGCACCAAACTCTTCGAACGGCGACTGCGTGCCTCGGCCAACAGAGACACCGGCGTTCTGCAGGATTTCAATGCCGGGATACAGGATGGCGCCCTTCGTGGTGCGCAGATTAGGAGACGGCGGAATCCACTTGATCCCCGTGCTCTCAAAAAAATAGTTGCGATGCCAGTTCTTCATGGCGATCACATGAAGGTCCACGCCGAGGTGATTCTCTGCATTGAAAAGCTGCGCGAGCTCGCCAATCGTCAGGCCGTACCGTACCGGCAGTGGAAAATACGCCGTGAAACTGGTTTTGTCGGGATCGAGCATCGGACCTTCCACGATTTCACCGCCGATCGGATCGGGACGATCGAGCACAAAGAAAGCGATGTTATGTTTCGCCGCTTCCTCCATGGAATACGCCATCGTCGTCGTGTAGGTGTAGAAACGCACTCCCGCGTCCTGAACGTCGAAGACCAGCGTATCAATCCCGGTGAGCATCTCGTCCGTAGGCCGCTGCGTTTCACCATACAGACTGTGAACTGGGAGCCCAGTGGACGGATCTTTGGTGGAAGAAAACTTTTCGTCATTGTTCCCAGCGAGACCATGTTCCGGGCTGAAGAGGGCGACGAGCTGTACGCCCGGAGCATGCGATAAAATGTCAACGGTGCTGCGGCCCTGCGAGTCCACGCCCGTGTGATTGGTGATCAGCCCGACGCGTTTCCCGCGAAGCGGCGCGAACTTCTGCGCTTCAAGCACATCCAATCCCGTTTGCACTCGCGCCGCGTGGCTTGCGTGTTTGGAGGACGCCTGCAAAAGAGCCGGCGCGTACAGGAAGATTGTCAGACCAATCGTGGAACCAACGAATATGGAAAGCGCGCCCTGGCGTCCGGTCAACGGTCCCCCTCTATGGCAACCATACAATGATATTCTGGAACGCGCTGGCCCCGGCTGCGTTGAGAGCACGATGTGCGTGTGCTATGTATAAATGCAGAGCGCGGGCGGCCCCCGGGGGATTCGAATCGATGGAAGGACGCCGCGTCCGCTTTCTGCTCTTGATTTCCGTCGCCATACTTTTCCTTATGAACCATAACGCACGCAGCCAAAGCCGCAGCGCCTCCGCTAAAAAACCCGTCACCTCGGAAACCCGCGCCGCCGCAAAAAGCGCCACGAAAAAACTTTCTCCCGCCGCAAGCGCCTGGGTCGAATCCACCATGCGCAAAATGACCGTCGATGAAAAAATCGGCCAGCTGCTTTTCACCACCTATCATGGCAGCTTTACACCGGCGGACGCTGCGGCTTACCAGCAAATCACGCACGACGTGACCGATCTGCACGTCGGTGGATTCATCAACATTACGCACATGTCGCCGCTCGGAATTGTGAAGAGCCAGGCGTATCCGACCGCCGTGTTGACGAACCAGCTTCAGGCCAAATCCAAATTGCCGTTGCTGATCGGCGCCGATTTCGAACGTGGCACGGCCATGCGCCTCGATGAAGGCACCTCCTTCCCCACAGCCATGGCGCTGGCAGCTGGCGGCGATTCGAAAGACGCCTACGCCATGGGCAAAATTACTGCGCTCGAAGCCCGCGCCGTCGGAATCCAATGGATCTACGCGCCCGATGCCGATGTAAATAACAACCCCGGAAATCCTATTATCAACACGCGCTCGTTCGGCGAGGATCCGCAGCGCGTGGCAGAATTTGTTTCTCAGTTTGTGCGCGGCGTCGAAGAAAATGGCGGCCTCGCCACCGCAAAACATTTTCCGGGACACGGTGACACCGCCGCCGATTCGCACATCGATTTGCCGGTGATTCGCGCCGATCGCGATCGCCTCGAGAATTTGGAGCTGGTTCCCTTTCGCGCGGCGATCGCTGCGGGCGCCGGGAGCGTCATGACCGGGCATCTTTCGATTCCCGCACTCGAGCCCGATTCGAACACGCCAGCCACCCTCTCACACAATATCTTGACCGGATTGTTGCGAGACGAACTCGGATTCCAAGGCCTCGTCGTCACCGACGCCATGGACATGGGCGGAATCACCGTGCGCTACGCTCCCGGTGAAGCCGCTGTGCGCGCGGTTCTGGCGGGCGCGGACGCCCTGCTGATGCCCCCGGTTCCGGATGCCGCATTCGAAGCGCTTCAGGAAGCCTTGAAATCCGGACGGATTTCGAAAGAGCGCCTCGACGCCTCCGTGCGCCGCATCCTGCAAGCGAAAGCGCGGCTCGGCCTCCATTCGAATCGCCTCGTGGACGTAAACGCCATCAATCAGAAATTCGGAAGCGTCGCGTGGCAAAAAGAGGCCCAGGAAATTTCGGATCGCGGCGTCGCGCTGCTGCGCGACACGCCGCACCGTTTGCCGCTCGATGGCACAAAACCATCGCGCGCGCTGTTGCTGGCGCTTTATGCGGATCCAGAGCCATATCCCGGAGAAGATCTCGAACGCGAGTTGCGTTCGCGATTCGAATCGGTCGCCGCGCTGCGTGCCGACACGAAATTTGTAAATGCCAGCACGCTGAAATTGCCACCGCCGGATTCCTACGACGTTGCGATTCTCGCGCTGTTTGTGCGCGTGAGCGACCGCAAAGGAAATGTGGATGTTCCCGCGGAGCAGGCGGCGCTCGCGGAGCAAATTTACAAAACGGGCAAGCCGGTAATTACCGTGGGATTCGGGAGCCCCTATTTGATTGAAAAATTTCCGCAGGCGGAGACGTGGCTGGCGGTATTCGGCATCAGCGACGTCGCGCAGATTTCGATAGCGCAGGCGCTGTTTGCGCAAATTCCGGTGCGCGGGAAACTGCCGGTGACGATTCCTGGCGTGAATTTGAAGGCGGGATTCGGAATGGAGTTGCCGGCGAATCCGATGAGGCTGCAGCCGATGGATGCGGGCGACGCTGCGAAATTGCAACCCGCATTCGACGTGATTGAAAAAGCTATTGCGGACAAGGCGTTTCCCGGTGCGACGCTGGCGGTAGGTTATCGCGGAAACGTTTCGGTGCACGCGTTTGGAAAATTGAGTTATGACGCGAAGGCAGCGGCGGTAAATCCAAACACGATTTATGACATTGCGTCGCTGACAAAAGTTGTGGTGACAACGACGCTGGCGGAAAAATTAGCGGAAGGAGATTTTTCCGTTCCGCTGGACCTGGATGCGCCGGTGGCACGGTATTTGCCGGAGTGGGCGAGCGGGCCGAATGCGGAGTGGCGGCGCAAAGTGACGGTGCGGCATTTGCTGACGCACACTTCGGGATTGCCGGCGTTCAAGGAATACTGGCGAACGTTGAAGGGGAAACAAGACACGCTCGGGAGAATTTTTGCGGAGCCGCTGGAGTATGAGCCGGGAACGAAAGAAGTTTATTCCGACCTGGGAATTATTTTGATGGCAGAAATCATCGAGCGCTTGACCGGCAGGACGCTCGATGATTTGGCGAAGAGTTATGTTTTTTCACCGCTGGGGATGAAAGACACGATGTTCCGTCCGCCGAAAAAATTGTGGCCGCAGATTGCACCGACGGAAATCGACGACCAGTTGCGGCACCGGCTGGTGCAAGGCGAAGTGCACGATGAAAATGCGTTTGCGATCGGCGGTGTATCCGGGCACGCGGGACTTTTCAGCACGGTGCCGGATTTGGCGGCGTTCTGCCAGATGCTGCTGAACGGCGGCGTTTACGCGCATCAGAGAATTGTGCGGCGCGCGACGATGGCGCAATTTACGACGCCGCAGCAGCTTTCCGGCGGTACGCGGACGCTGGGCTGGGCGGTGCCGACCGAGGGCGGTTCGAGCGGGCACTATTTTTCGGCGCACAGTTTCGGGCACACGGGGTTTACCGGAACGTCGATCTGGATCGATCCGGACCGGCAGTTGTTTGTGGTGCTGCTGACGAATCGCGTGCATCCGACGCGGGAGAACACGAAAATTCAGCAGGTGCGTCCGGCGCTGCATGACGCGGTGATGCAGGCGTTTGGGAAATAAGAAGATAGAGATCAGGATCAGGAATCAGAGATCAAAGAATCGCGCTCAGCAATTCAAGCTCGGAGTCCCGAAGAGGGACAGCGGATTGGGTGCGCGGGGCTTCCTGGACGTCGACTTTGATTTTTATGGTGTCCATCCAGAAGCGGGAGTGGGCGTCGTTGAGGAATTGGACGTCCAAGATGGTAACGGTAAATTCAAGGGCTCCGGCGATGGTTTGGCGCGTCAGGCCGGGCTTCATTTCAGCGGCGGCAAAGTCGATGGAGCTTTTTACGCGCGCGAAGGCGGGCTGCCCGGCTTCGCAGATGCCGCTGACTAGAACGTTGAACCGTTTTGCCGCCGAACGCTTACCGTTGGCGGTTTCACCGGTGCAGCAAAAATCGCCGATCGATTCATTATTGTTGCGTTGTCCCGCGCCCGGAAACTCGAACGTTTTTGTTTTGCAGCTCAAAAACAGATGGCGACACTGTTCGTGGCGCGCGCCCGGCCGAAGCGGAAGTTGAAGCGGTCCGCGCCGCAGCAAGCGTCATGAATAGGACCAATAGAGAGGACCAGAAGAAACGCATGGCACCTCCTGCTCGATGCGCAGATTCTAGTTTGCGAGCGTCCCCTATTTTTCACCGCGCCGGTTCGATGGGCGATGAATGAAAAGAGACGAGCGTGTGAAAATCGCGAACATGATTGCGCGGGCGATTGCGAGCGTTGATTTCAACGTGCATTAACCTCTTCGATAAGTTCAAGTGGATCAAAGGGCTCCTTAACTCTACCCCACTACCGCCCTGTTTTTTGTAAGTGTTGCTGATAAAGGACTTAGCCATGGTGTAAGTGCTTTAGAATCAGCAGATCAGCAGATACGAGATGGCTTGTAAGTGTTCATTCTAAAGGGGTTTGCCGTCCCAGGGTTTGCCGTTTATAAGCA
>DATDGF010000023.1:0-36903 GCA_036522195.1 Candidatus Acidiferrum sp.
CGTCGGCCCGTCGCTGGGGACGAAAAAACGGATCGAGCTTCGCCCATTGGGCGTCGGTGAGGTCCATACTCTCGAGTTACGCTAGTTTGCATAACTCTCGAGCTCGCAATGGCTTGAATGTGTTTATGAGATAACTTCTAGTCTCCTGAGTCACTGATTTCTTGCATATTGTTTGTGCCATGTGCGGCCAGAGTACGGGAAGCGAAGCGTCCGATGCTGTTGAGAATGGCATCGGCACTCTTGGTCCACACAAAGGGTTTGGGCTGCTCGTTGTGAACGTCGATGAACTCCAAGATGGCGGATTCCAGTTCACGCACGCTGTAGTGCGAACCTCGTTTGATCTGGCGTTGTGACAATAAGGCAAACCAGCGCTCCACTTGGTTCAGCCAGGAACTGTGCGTGGGAGTGAAGTGCAGGTGGTACCGAGGATGCCGCACGAACCAGGCCCGAATTTCCTTGGTCTTATGGGTGGCATAGTTGTCCAACACCAAATGGACGGTAAGATCGGCAGGAACGGCACGATCGATCTGCTTCAAGAATTTGCGGAACTCGATGGCGCGATGGCGTGGCCAGCACTTGCCGATCACCGATCCCGTGGCGATGTCCAAGGCCGCGAATAGGCTGGTGCAGCCATGGCGTTTGTAATCGTGGGTGCGCCGCTCGGCTTGGCCAGGCAGCATCGGAAGAATGGGCTGACTGCGGCTCAGTGCCTGAATCTGACTCTTCTCATCCACGCACAGCACCAGTGCGTGATGCGGTGGGTTCAGGTACAAGCCGACGATATCTCGCACCTTGTCGACCAACAGCGGATCATTCGATAACTGAAACGTTTCGCTGCGATGAGGACGCAACCCGAAGGCCCGCCAGATGCGACTCACGGTCGATTGACTCAAGCCCGTCCTCGCTGCCAACGCGCGACTGCTCCAATGCGTGGCTCCCTTGGGAGCCTCTTCCAGGGTGAGGCGTACGGCTCGCTCGACACGGTCATCGCCGATCTGTCGTGGCGCTCCCGGCCGCATCTCGTCACCCAAACCAACCACCCCCTCGGTGATAAAACGATTCCGCCACATGCCCACGGTGAAACCTGTGGTGCGCAGCTTGGCGGCCACCGCGGCGTTGCTCTCCCCGCTGGCACACTCCAGAACGATGCGAGCGCGAAAGGCCAATGATCGCGAACTCCGCGGTTGCTGCAGCAGTTGCCGCAAAGCGACCTTCTGTTCTGGGCTGACAACGAGTTCTCGCTGCTTGGGACGGCCTCGTGGATTCGACATGATCCACGATAACCCCTTTCCTTTATTTGTGCAAGCTATTTATGACTCGGAAGACTAGCTTAATCACTAGATGACCGGCACGGCCATCTTTCTCGCTGGATTGAAAAAAGGCATGGGCACGACTCTTGCGGAGACCGTTTGACGCACGGCTTCGACGGTCATCTCGATGCTGAGCGTTGTGCCCACCGCTGAACTCTCGCGGCCGACGCAGGCTAGCGCGATCATTTTCTTCAACGTCGGCGACCACGTGGTCGAAGTGGCTTTGCCCACCTGACGGTCGTTGCGATAGACAGGAACGGCCACGCGCGATGCCATGCTCGGTACCTGCGGCGCCATCTTAAGTTTTTCGTAGAGCGCCTCGACCTCGTTCCAGTTGATTTCCAATCCCACAAGCGCCCGCTCCGCGCCTTTCTTGGCTTCCAGTGCCAGCGCTTCGCGCCCCACAAAAGCTTCCTTCTTCAAGTCCACCAGTTTGCCAAGCCCAATCTCCGCTGGCGAATATTTTTGCGATTCAATCAACGCCTTCTTGCTTGAAATGTAATCGACTTCAATCAGAATCAGCCCCGCCTCGATTCGTGCAATGTCCAGCGCAATCATCCCCGCCGGATGAATATCAAACGCTTTTCCCTTGGCAATTAGCGCATCCCAAACCTTCACCGCATCCTTCCACGGCATCCACACTTCGAATCCCAAATCCCCTGTATAGCCCGTCCGCGAAATATCCACCGGCACGCCTGCAATTTTCCCGCGTGTCACACGAAAATATTTCAGGTTCTCGATTCTCGCGTCCGTCACCGCATGCAGCAGCCGCCCCGAAGTCGGCCCTTGCAGCGCCAGCGCCGCCACCTGTTCCGAAATATCCTCGATGCTGACGTCCAGCCCCAACGCGTTCTGCCGGAACCAGCGCAAGCTCGGGTCCGCCGCCGTCCACCGGTAATCGTTTTCGCCCAGCCGCGTGATTGTCCCGTCATCAATCACTTTGCCTTCCGGATCGCACCAGCAACAGTAGATCACTTGATCCACGGCCACTTTATTAATGTCCCGCGAGATCACTCGGTTCACAAATTTCGTCGCATCGCATCCCGTCACCCGGTACTTGAACAGCGGAGAAATATCAATCAGCGCCGCCGAATTCCGGATGGCGTTGTACTCGTGCTCGTGGTGCATCTCGTACACGCTGACCGCGTAATAGCCCGACCATTCGCGGTAGTTCAGGCTCTCGCACAGCGCCAGCGTTCTCTCATGAAACGCGGTTCCAACCGGCACAATTCCTCCCCGACGCAATCGCGGCGCAACGCCGCAAACACATTGGATTATAGGGGCGGATTCGTCGCCCTCGCAAGGTTGGACAGGAGAAGCGCCGCGTTGCTCCCGAGACTTGTGCCGAAAGTCCGGGCTCAGTAGAATGTCGAGGCCTTGTTTCCCGCAGGTTTTTTCTTCATTTGAGTTATACCGGAGTCATACCGAATGGGTCAGCACTACGACGTCATCGTCATCGGCGGAGGCCACAACGGCCTCGTCAACGCCGCGTATCTCGCCAAAACGGGGAAAAAGGTCATCGTTCTTGAACGCCGCCATGTACTGGGCGGTGCCGCCGTCACCGAAGAGATCATTCCGGGCTTTCTTTTCTCCGAATGCTCTTACGTCGTTTCGCTCCTTCGACCGGAGATTATTCGCGAGCTTGATCTCCCGCGCCACGGTCTGGAAATTCTCCCCCTTGACGGTACTTTTTCTCCGATGCCCGATGGCGACTACCTCTGGCGCGTCAACGATCACGCCAAATCCATTCGCGACATTCGCCGTCACTCCCGCCTCGACGCCGAGGCCTACGACGAATTTTCGAAGATGATGACGCCTATGTGCCGCTTCGTGAAGCCCATGCTCTCCATGATTCCGCCCGATCCCACCACGCTCAATCCCAGGGACCTCAAGCAGCTTCATTTTCTGTTACAGCGTTTCCGCGATCTTTCTTCCGATGAGCGCTACACCCTCGTCCAGCTCATGACCATGAGCTCCGCCGATTTCCTCGACCAGTGGTTCGAAACTGACGTCCTCAAAGCCACCATGTCCGCGTCCGGCATCATTGGCACCTTCCTCGGCATCCGCTCGCCCGGCACGGCGTACGTTCTTTTGCACCATTACATGGGCGAAATCGACGGCGCGTTCCGTTCCTGGGGCTTCAGTCGCGGCGGCACGGGCGCGATTTCGAATGCAATCGCGGACGCCGCGCGCGAAGCCGGCGTAGAGATCCGAACAAAGGCGCCCGTCGGAAAAATTGTCGTGAAAAACGGCCGCGCTGCCGGCGTCGTCTTGCAGTCCGGCGAAGAACTTTCCGCAAGCGTCGTCTCCTCCAGCGTCGATCCGTATCTCACCTTCGAAAAATTTCTGGAACCAAATGAATTGCCCGCCGATTTTCTCGAAGGCGTGCGCCGCTACAAATTCCGCGGCTCCTCCGGCAAAGTGAATCTCGCTCTCGATGCGCTTCCCAATTTCAAGTGTTTGCCCGGCCCCGGCGCGCATCTTCGCGGAGCCGTTTCCATTTCACCCAGTATGGAATATATGGAGCGCGCTTACGACGACGCCAAGTACGGCCATTTCTCCCGCAAGCCGTACATTGACATGGTTATTCCCAGCCTCACCGACCCCAGCGTCGCGCCGCCCGGCAAACATGTTCTCTCCTGCTTCGTGCAGTACGCACCTTACAAGCTTGCCGAAGGTACCTGGGACGATCAGAAAGAAGCTTTTGGCGACAATGTTATCAACACCATCGCGGAGTACGCGCCGAACATCAAAGACATCATCGTCGGCCGCCAGGTCCTCACACCGCTTGATCTCGAACGCGAATTCGGCCTCACGCAAGGAAATATTTTTCAGGGCGAACTTTCTCTCGAACAGCTCTTCTTCCTTCGCCCCGTCGCCGGTTGGGCCTACTACCGCACGCCCATCCACAACCTATATATGTGCGGCTCCGCCACGCACCCCGGCGGCGGCATCATGGGCGCCAACGGCCGCATCGCCAGCCAAGTGATTCTCAAGGAATGGAAAGCTGGCTCTTCGCGCTCCACCGCGACCGCGTCAAAGGCGGCCCACTAACCATGCCCATCGGACAGCGCGTAGTAATCATCGGCGGCGGACACAATGCGCTCATCACCGCTTTTTATCTAGCCAAAGGAGGCTTCAAGCCGCTCGTCCTCGAACGCCGCGAAATGGTTGGCGGCGGAGCGATCACCGAGGAATTTCATCCCGGTTTCCGCGCCTCCACACTTGCACACACACTCGGGCCGCTGCGCGCGGACGTCGCCAAAGATCTGCAATTCGAAAAGTTCGAATACGAAGTGATCCATCCCGATCCGCGCGTCTTCGCGCCAGCACCCGATGGCAAGGCGCTCTACTTCTACAACGACGCCGCCAAAACCGCCGCCGGCATCGCCGGTTTCTCAGCCAAGGACGCCGCGAAATATACGCAGTTCGCCGAATCGCTCGCGGAAACCGCCGGCTTCTTCAAGCAACTTACTTCCATCACCCCGCCTGCGATCGATCATCCCACTCCCGAAGATCTCTGGAATCTCTTGAAAACTGGCCGCGGTGTCCGTAGCCTCGGCAAAACCGGCATCTTCGATCTTCTCCGCTGGGGTCCCATGGCCGTCGCGGACTTCGTCGCCGAATTTTTCGAAACCGAATTGCTACGCGCCACAATCGCCGCTCGCGGCATTTTCGGCACAGCGCTCGGACCCTGGTCCGCCGGTTCGACCGCCGTCCTGCTTCTCCGCGCCGCGGCCGATTCGCATCCCGTCGGCTCGGCCGCGTTTCCGCGCGGCGGACTCGGTTCTTTCACGCGAGCTCTCGCCGAGTCCGCAATACATGCTGGCGCGGAAATTCGCACTGACGCCGAAGTCCAGCACGTTCGAATCAAGGATGGCGCAGTTTCCGGCGTCGTGCTTGCCGACGGCGAAGAAATCGCTGTCGAAGCCGTCGTCTCCGGCGCCGATCCCAAGCGCACTCTATTCAATCTCGTCGATCCCTCGCAGCTCGATCCCACTTTTGCCAATCGCATGAAAAACTTCCGGGCGAATGGCAACGTGGCTAAAGTCAATCTGGCTCTCGGCGGTCTCCCCGCTTTTACCGCGCTCGATTCGAATGAAAGCTCCCTCAAAGCCCTTTCCGGCCGCATCCACATCGGCCCGGAAATCGATTATCTCGAACGCGCTTTCGATGCCTCCAAGTACGGCGAGTTTTCGAAATCGCCCTGGCTTGACGTCACCATTCCTACAATTCTCGATCCTGCGCTGGCTCCCGATGGCAAGCACGTCCTTTCCGCTTACGTTCAATTCGCGCCTTACAAATTAGTCGACCATGCTACGGACGCGCAGAATACTGACCGTTCTACGGGCGGTGTTAAGAGGGAAGGGAACTGGGACGCTCATCGCAAGGAACTCGGCGACACCGTAATCAAGACTCTTGCCACTTACGCGCCGAATCTTCCCGCCCTCATCGAAGGGATCCAGGTCATTACGCCGAAGGATCTCGAAACTTCTTACGGCTTCACCGGCGGCCACATTTTCCACGGCGAGCTCGCGCTCGACCAGCTCTTTACCATGCGTCCAGTCCTCGATTGGGCGCGCTATAAAACTCCCATTCGCGGCCTTTTTCTCTGCGGTTCCGGCACCCATCCCGGCAACGGCCTAACCGGTGCCAGCGGTGCCAACGCCGCCCGCGAAATCATCCACGCCCTCCGATGATTTTGGAGTGCGGGAGCTTGCTCCCGCTTTTGCAAACGTAAACCCATGACCACGATCGACCGCACAAAACTTAAATCCCTCCAACGGCGCGAAGAATCCCGCTTCCTAGCCGACCACCCCAAATCTGCCGCTCTTTACGCCCGCGCGCAATCGTCCCTCCTCGGTGGCGTCCCCATGAACTGGATGAAAAAATGGGCCGGCGCGTTTCCGATTTTCGTGAAATCAGCCAACGGCGCGCACTTCACCGACGTCGACGATCACGATTACATCGACCTCTGCCTCGGCGACACGGGCGCCATGACCGGCCACTCGCCCGCCATCGTCGCCGAAGCCGTCGCCCGCCGTGCCAAAGACGGCATCACCTTCATGCTTCCCACCGAAGACTCGCTCTGGGTCGGCGAAGATCTCCAGCGCCGCTTCCACCTTCCTTACTGGCAATTCACGCTCACCGCCACGGACGCCAATCGTTTCTCCATTCGAATCGCCCGCGAAATCACGCGCCGTTCGAAAATCCTCGTTTTCCATTATTGCTATCACGGCACCGTCGACGAATCCTTCGCCACGCTCGAAAGCGGCGTCGTCGGTCCGCGTCGCGGCAACATCGGCCCGCCCGTCAATCCCGCCGAAACCACCCGTGTCGTCGAATTCAACGATCTCAACGCCCTCGAAGACGCCCTCAAGCATCACGATGTCGCCTGCATCCTCGCCGAACCCGCCATGACCAACGTCGGCATCATTCTCCCCGACCCCGGTTACTGGCGCGACGCCCGCGAACTCGCGCGCCGCTACGGCGCGCTCCTCATCGCTGACGAAACTCACACCATCTGCGCCGGCCCCGGCGGCTGCACTGCCGCTTGGAAATTCGACCCCGACATGCTCGTCTTCGGGAAAGCCATCGGCAGCGGCATCCCCGGCGCAACTTACGGCGTCAGCGAGGAAGTCGCCCAGCGCATCTCCGCGCGCATCCATCTCGAAGACTGCGATGTCGGCGGCATCGGCGGCACCTTAGCAGGTAATGCTCTTTCATTAGCCGCTATGCGCGCAACGCTTGAACACGTCCTCACGCCCGCCGCGTTCGAACGCATGATCCCGCTTGCCCAGCGCTTCAACGACGGCGTCGCCGCCGAAATCCGCGGGCACCATCTCCCCTGGAACGTGATCCAGCTCGGCGCCCGCGCCGAATACACGTTTGCCGCAAAACCCCCGCGCAACGGCGGCGAATCCGCCGCTGCCTCCGATTTCGAACTCGAGCGCTTCCTCCACCTTTGCGCCCTCAACCGCGGCGTCCTCCTCACTCCCTTCCACAATATGGCCCTCATGTCCCCCGCCACCACCCCCGCCGACATCGACACCCACACCAAAATCTTCGCCTCCGCCGCCCGCGAACTCACCTCCTAATTTGCAACTTGGAGTGCGGGAGTCCAGCTCCAGCTTTTGACCAACAATCGTACTTGCGACCAGCGAGCCGCACGTAAAGTAGAACAGGCATTCCTGCCTGTCCTTTTTCCCTCGGCTGAGCCAAATCTTGCCCGGACCGCCTTGGTCGGTCCCGAGGCTTACTTATGTTGGATTGATTCGAGCGCAATTCGAACGACTGGAGGAGTTGAAGTGACTGTTGCCTGATCACTCCTCTGGATAGGAGAGAGGTCCCGGCTGGTTCAAGCTGGACGAGTTCGATTCTTTTCTAGTCTTGCACAATCAGCAAACGCTTGTTTGTAATCGCATAGTATGTCCGTCGCTTTAGCCAAGCGTCATTTAAGAACCGACCCCAAATCATGTACTGCCCGATTAGGACAAATGGAACTCCCCAAATCACCATGAATAGCGACGGACCTCCGCCCCGAGAACCATTTCCCCAATAACCGAGCGCGCCCGCCTCCCAGAAAATTGCAAATCCTCCCCACAGCAGACTGAACGGCACCGCCGCCCAATCATCCGAATGAAAAATCACACTCGGATTTGGCATTGCTGCCCAATACACGCTCTCTCCCGAAAGCATTTCTGTCTGGACCTTGATTGCCGCCGTCGAATCGATCCTCGTCATTCCCGTCCTTATTCAAAAAAGTTTCAATATTTTTTGAATGTAACAAATTTTCGCGGCGTGTGTACAAGAATCGACACTCCACTGCGGAAATTTTGTTTAGGTTTTTTTGGCTTCTTAGAGCCAAAAACTAAATAACGAACAACTCTTGTGCCCGCTGCTGCTCTCGTCGTAGCATCAGTTCGCAAGGATGAATCCAATGTCTTCTAACTACCTGCTCAAAACCGAAGCCTCCGCCTATTCCTTCGCCGATCTCCAGCGCGACAAAGCCACCGTCTGGGACGGCGTACACAATCCCGTGGCGCTGCGGAACCTAGGCGCCATGAAGCCCGGCGACAAGCTCATTATTTACGAAACCGGCGATCGCAAATGCGCCGTCGGAACGGCTTCCGTGGTCTCCGTCGATAACTCTGACCCCAAAAATCCCGCCGTCGAACTAAAAGCCGGAAAGCTGCTCGCGAAGCCCGTCACGCTGGCCGAAATCAAATCCAAAAAACTCTTCGCGGATTCCCCACTCATCAGAATCGGCCGCCTCTCCGTCGTTCCCCTCACCGAACCCCAATATAAATTTCTAGCAGGCGACTGATTCCGCAAACCCGCGTATGATGCGGGTGCGAAATGACGAAATCACGAAACCACGGAACCACGAAATCTCGAGGTGGAATTCGATGAAACGCTCCCTCTTCGTCTTGCTCGTTCTTGCAGCCGCACCGCTCTTCGCCCAGCAACCGCCCGAAATCCCCTACCACGCCGTCCCCGACTTCCTGAAGCTCCCGCCGGACATCCATCTTGGTGAAGTCGCCGGCGTCGCCGTCAACTCCCACGGCCACATCTTCGTTTTCTCCCGCGGAAACACCACCGGTCCCGCGTACGCCGCCAGCGCCGCGCAACTCCTCCAGTTCGGCCCCGATGGCAAATTCATCCGCGAGATCGGCCACAATCTCTACGCCTGGTCTTTCGCGCACACCGTCAAGATCGACAAGGACGACAACATTTGGGTTACCGACAAGGGCTCCGACATGGTCATCAAGTTCAATCCCGAAGGCCGCGTCGTCATGGTTTTCGGCCGCAAACAGGAAGCCTCAGACGAAGGCACCGAGCCGCTCAAGCACATCAAGCCCCCGCTCCCGCCCGTCGACGGCATGTTCCGTCAGGTCACCGACGTCGCCTGGGACGCCTCCGGCAACGCTTACATCAGCGACGGTTACGTGAATTCCCGCATCGCCAAAGTCGACAAGGACGGCAACTGGCTCAAGTCCTGGGGCGAACCCGGCGACAAGCCCGGCCAGCTCAACGTTCCGCACAGCATCGCGGTCGACGCGCAAAATAATATCTACGTCGCCGATCGCGGCAACCGCCGTATCCAGGTCTTCGACACCGAAGGAAAATTCCTCCGCCTGATCACCATTGACGTTCCCGTTCCCGCCGACGCTCACCCCGCCATCGGCAACAAGCCCACCGCTACAACGGGCACCATGGCTCCTGGCGCGCCCTGGGCCATTTGCATCACGCCCGGTCCCAATCAAGTGCTCTACGCGGCCGACGGTTTCCCAGGGCGCATCTATGAACTTTCTCTCGATGGGAGGGTCCTTGGCGTCTTCGGCAAGTCCGGCAAGCAACCCGGCCAGTTCGGCTGGATCCACGAAATTGCTTGCCCCTCAGAAAACGAGCTCTACGTTGCCGAACCCCTCAACTGGCGAATCCAAAAATTGGTGCTCGGGCCGGTTCACTAGTATCCTTGAAGTGGTAATGTGGGCGACGAAATTCCAAAGCAGCAAATACCAGCGTCATCGCGGTTTCAGCTGTTCCTGCGTCTCGTTTCTGATCGCGTGCTTGGCAGTTGCGTCTGGCGCTCTACCACTCCATGCGCAAGAAACTCCGCAAGCTGCCACCACGGATAGGGCAACGCCGCAAAGTCAATCAGCGCAAAACTCAGCCGTACTCCCCGAGCGCGACGTCTCCTGGAGCACCTTCCCCCGTAATTTTCTAGAGGATCAGAAAGACATCTGGCTGTTTCCCGTGCAGCTCGCCAAGGGCCACCAATGGATCCCCGCCCTCTCGATAACCGGCTTGACCGCTGGCCTTATCGTCGCTGATCCCTACGACGCCGGCTACTTCCGCCGCACCACGACCTTCAACACCTTCAACAAAGCATTTTCCGGTTCCATCACCGCCGGCGAAATCGCCGCAGTCCCCGCCGCTTTTCTGATCGTCGGACATTTCACCCACAATTCCTATGCGGAAAAGACCGCGCTCTTTGCCGCTGAAGCCTACGCCGATACCGCCATCCTCGACGTGGTTCTGAAGGTCTCCACGCGCCGCCTGCGCCCCTCAGACATCCCGCCCGCCGGCCCTTTCAACGACACCTTCTTCAACAGCCACGTTTCAAACGTCGGCATCAACAGCAGCTTTCCTTCCAGTCACGCCTCCGCTGCGTTCGCCGTCGCCACCGTCTTCGCGCATCGCTACCGCAAACATCGCTGGGTGCCCTATGTGGCCTATGGTGCGGCCGCTCTCATCAGCTTTTCCCGTGTCACCAATCAAGCGCATTTCCCCTCGGACGTATTCCTCGGAGCCGCCCTCGGCGTCACCCTTTCCGAATTCGCCGTTCTGAGGTCACGCTAAATCGCTCTCGCCAAGCCGCTATCTGCACAAGCAGCAGCCCGCAAAAAAAGAACCGCAGCAAGTAATTGCCGCGGTGCTCAACACTTCCGAAACCAGGTTCGAAACTACTCGACCATGTGAATGGCTCCTTCGATGTGGTGATGCGCTTTGTCAATGTGCATCATCGCGCGTTGCTGCAGGTCTTGTGCGAATTGATTGTCTTCCTCCTCGGAAATATCACGATGGGCCTTGTCAACCAATTCGAGCGCCCGGTGCAGGCGGCCCTTCCAATCCATCTTTGCATCCACCGGTGGGTGGTCGTTCAGGTCTTTGCCGTCTTCGATGGAAGCCTTCTTGATTTCGCCGATGGCCGCGTCAATCTCGCGAATGGCGTCGCGTTCTTGCTCACGCAATTCTCCGCCATCCGGACGCTGAAGATGTGCCCGTGCGTGGCGCAGGTCCGTCAGCGCATGAAGATACGCCGGATGTTCCCGTGGCGGTGCCGGCTTTGCCAGCGTCAACATCGGCAGCGCCAAGGGCATCGCAAAAACCGCAAGTAGTAGCTTGTAGATGTTTTTCATCGAATCGTCCGCTCTTCGTTTAGGAATGTAGTAGTGAGTTCGCCCAGGCCGCGGTGACAGGGTGTGTCCCTCCCCATCTCGTCCGGCGGTGACTGGCTCGCAACCTGACAGTACTCCAACCTAGCCCGATTCCCGGGCACTCGCAACAAATAACGCAAAGGACAGCCGCCAAGCAGTAAACAGCCGCCACGCAGACCACTGGCCGATCCCAGGATTCCGGCGCTGCTGCAAAAAGAGGAGATTCAAACGCGATATGCATCCAAAAAGACAAGTGAATACGTTTTGGCTCAAGAATTCCGCACGGCGTCCAACTCGGCGCGGAATTCCTTGATCACACGGAATACTTCACCTTGTTTGTCTAAGACTCGCGCGCTTGCCGGCTTATCTCGCTGGCAGTGACGCAGGTTGCTGCAGTCGGAACTCCAGCAACGTCTCGCTGGGCACATTCACCGCTTTGCCTTTTTGCGCCACGGAGCCCACCACCCCAGCCGTTGCGCCGATTGCGGCTCCCATCCCGGCGTTTCCTGCGATGCCTCCGATGATTGCCCCGAGTCCTGCTCCGCCCAAAACACGCTTCGCGCTTCGCTTGCCGCTGCTGCTGCCTTTTACCTGGTAATCGCTCGTCAGCAACGGGTAGGCGGTGCCGTGGACGACAATGTCCGACAACTCCAGCTGCAGTTCCGATGATCCCGTCGCGCGTCCCGCCTGTTTTGATTCGGCAAGCCGGCCGTACACGGTATTTCCTTTCGGCACGATGACCTTGCCGTTCACCACCAGGTTCGTCTCCAGCGTTGCCGTAAATCGCGAACCCGGTGGATTCTTGCTGGAATCCACAGTATCCAGCATGCGCACCAGAATGGTCGTGCCCGCTGGCACGGTAATCATCTTTTGCTGCGGCATAGGCGCCGGCGACGGCCGCGCCGTCGCCGTCCCAGTGAATCCCGCCATCATTCCCGACAACACCATCGCCAAAATCTTGTAGCCGCGCATTCTCGATTCTCCTCTTCTTTTGTGTCAGGAGCCCGCCACGGGCAACGACGAAGCAATTTGTAGATCAATGATCAGCAGCAACTGGTGTTCCACCTGCACGAACCGCGCAGCGGTAATCGCGCCCATCGACTGCTTCACGCGCTCGTAGTACTTGGCCAGCAGCTCCCCGCGCTGCTTCTGATAGTCCAGCGCGTTGTGGACCAACTCGTCCGCCTTCGCGTCCGTCAGCTGGTTGTACGTCTTCGAGTACTCTTCCATATTGGCCACCCGCAGATCGTTCAACTTGCTCAGTTCCGCGTCGTAGTCGCGGTAAATCGGCCAGAACTTCGCCGCCTCGTCCGGGTCGAGTTGCATCACCGCGTTCATGACCGCGGACTTTTGCGACCGCACGTCTTCCCGCAGAAGCTTGACGTACTCCTGCAGATTCTGTTCCTTTGACGAGGCTTGCGGCTTTGCCATTTTGACCGGCGCCTTCTGCGGTGGGGCCTGGTCCTGCGCCATCATCCCGGGCGTAAAAACCAGGAACGCCAGGATGGCCAGTGCTGCTGCGCTTTTCTTACTCATCCTCATCCTCCGTAAAAAAAACACTTCGATGCCGGCGCCGGCTGGGAACTGCTTTCGATTCCACTTCTCTTGCAATCTCATCTAAGCCGGAATTTCATTTCCATAAGCGAAAGCGGCATCATTGTACCCCCACCCCGCCCGTTCGCAACATCTTCAAAACAAACTTTCATCAGCATGCTCCCTGCAACCTCCAACGCGCAGATTTCCGCATCGCCGCAAGGTAATCGCCCCAGCCTCTCCCGACTAAATCGGAAGGCCCGATCACGCATCGGGCCTTCCTTCAAATTTGTCGCCTCCCCTCGATGAGAGCGAAGCCGGACCGAGTAACAGTTACAAAATAAAGTCGGCACCAGCAAAAGTAGCACGTCACGAACGAATGCCACGGTGCACCGAACTTGGCAGCCTCCACGAGCGGGGCCGAACAATACAAGAACGAGGTGACCACATGACTTCTTACGGCGGAAAAGAATTGGCGAGCGCGTTTCGCACGGTACGGAAGAACACCATTCAGGTTGCGGCGGACATTCCGGAATCGCAGTACGGCTTCGTGGCCGCACCCGAGGTGCGCTCGGTAGGGCGCATGTTGACGCACATGGCCATCGCCACGCGCATTTCGAAAGACATTGACAAGACGAAACGCCTAACGTCTCTGGTGGGCTATGACTTCTTCGGCTTGCTCGAACGTTTCAACGCCGAGGAAGCCAAAACAGGTCGAAGGGCGGAGATCCTCGAGCTGCTGCGAACCGAGGGCGACCGGTTTGCGGCGTGGTTGGAAACCCTGACGCCGGAGTTCCTGGCCGAGCGAGTGACCGAGCCTGATGGAAAAGCGACGAAATCGCGACTTCCAACGTGGTTTGATCCATCTCCTTTCCCTTCATCCATTTAACAATTTATCTTGACCTATACGGTACTTATGCGGTAACATGAGTAATGATATTTAGCTGCTAGCCTTGCCGATCCTCGCTGTACTCGTACTCTCCTCTTACAGTCGTCCCTAAACCCTTACCGCTCACATTCTTAGCAGCCTTACCAACCCCATCGAATCACATCCTTACAAAAACCAGGGGGGCAGGGAGGTGCCTTCATCTTTTCGTTCGCTCTTGGCTCGCTCTTTTCGCTCTTTACACCAAGAGCGTTTCACAACTCTTTTGCAATCAACCGGTTCCACACTCTTTCTAAAAACTGCCGGGTGTCACCCAACAATTCCCATTCCGGAACTCGCATTCATCATCCTCAAAGATCCTCGCTCTTTCTTTTCATACGTATACAAATGTCCCGGTTCTTCCCCCACCGCTTGTCGCCCTGTTTCCGAACGCAGTACAATAGACTGTTTACACATCGAGGAGGGAACCCGCCATGGCCACCGCTGAAAAAACCGTCCACGTTTCCGAATTCACCAATGAGCCGTTCATCGACTTTTCCAAGCCCGAGAACCGCAAGCGCATGGAAGATGCTCTGAAAAAGGTGAAGTCCGAATTCGGCCACGAATATCCCATGTGGCTCGGCGGCAAAAAAGTCACCACCCAGGAAAAGCGCAACTCCACGAATCCCTCCCGCCCCTCCGAAGTGATCGGCGTCTTTCAGAACGCTACCGCAGAAATGGCCAGGCAAGCGATCGAGGATGCCAACAAGTATTTCGACACCTGGAAAAAAGTTCCCGCCGAAGAGCGCGCCAATTGCCTCTTCCGCGCCGCGCAAATCATTCGCGAGCGCAAATACGAATTGAACGCTCTCGTCTGCTACGAAGTCGGAAAAACCTGGATCGAAGCCGACGCCGACATCGCCGAAACCGTCGACTTCTGCGAATTCTATGGCCGCGAAATGCTGCGCCTCGCCGAGCCGCAAAAACTCACGCCCATGCGTGGCGAACGCAACTATCTAGTCTACATTCCACTCGGTGTAGGCGTCGTTGTTCCTCCGTGGAACTTTCCCTGCGCCATCATGGCCGGACTCGTCGTGGCCTCGCTCGTCACCGGCAACACCGTCGTCGTCAAGCCTGCCGCCGACTCACCGACCATCGCCGCAAAATTCATCGACATTCTGTTTGAAGCCGGCGTTCCGAAGGAAGCTGTCAATTTCATCACCGGTCCGGGAAGCGTTATCGGAGACGTTCTCGTCCAACATCCCAAGACGCGCTACATCGGCTTCACCGGCTCGAAAGAAGTTGGCTTGCGCATCAGTGAACTCGCCGGCAAAGCCGTGCCCGGCCAGATCTGGATCAAGCGCACCGTGCTGGAAATGGGCGGCAAAGACGCCATCGTCGTCGACGACGAAGCCGACATCGACGCAGCAGTCGAAGGCACCGCGCAAGCCGCGTTCAGCTATCAGGGGCAAAAGTGCTCCGCTTGTTCGCGCGCCATCGTCTCTGAAAAAATCTACGACACCTTCGTGCGGAAACTCGTCGAGCGCACCAAGAAAATTACCGTAGGTCCCAGCGACGATCCCAACAACTACATGGGCCCGGTCATCAACCAATCTGCAATGAAGACCATTCTCGATTACATCGAAGTCGGCAAGAAAGAAGGCAAGTTGCTCACCGGTGGCAAACGCGCCGCGGGCGACGGCTATTTCATCGAGCCAACAATCATTGCCGACGTGGATCCCAAAGCGCGCCTCGCGCAAGAAGAAATTTTCGGCCCCGTTCTTGCGGTAATCAAAGCGAAGAATTACGACCACGCTTTGGAAATCGCCAACAACACCGAGTTCGGTCTCACCGGCGCGGTTTATTCCAAAAATCCCGAAAAAATAAGGAAAGCCGAAGAATCTTTTCACGTCGGCAATCTCTATCTCAACCGCAAATGCACCGGCGCCATGGTCGGCGCTCACCCTTTCGGCGGTTTCAATATGTCCGGGACGGATTCCAAGACCGGCGGAAAAGACTATTTGCTCCTGTTCCTCCAGGCCAAATCCGTAACCGAAAAAGTCTCGAACTAATTGTTCGCGGAAAAACGGGGCTAAGAATTGTTCGCCGCGTCGCCATCACCGCGTTGCGAGACCGATTTCAAAATGCGAAAAACAGGATAGCTCAAGAGCAACGCAATCAACGCCAGCATCGCCGGGCTTGGAGGCCAATACTTTCCGGCTCGAACAGCATCCAGAAAATCGGGCAAGAGCGAGCCTATCAGAAAAAGCACCGAAGCCACCAGCGCAATTCCCGTCGTCCACGGATAACCCCACGCTTTATACGGCCGGTTCATTTCTGGTTCGCGCCTGCGCAGAATAAATAACGACGAATAGGACAGCGTGTAGTTTGCGACGAAGAAAAACGAAAGCATGTCGATGACGTGCTCGAAAGCATTGGCGTTGAGGAAAGAGATGAGAACGAAGAGCACCCCGACAATCGTGCTGAGGAGCAGCGAGATCGTTGGCGTTCCGCCGGCATTGACGTGTGTGGCGCGGCGGAAAAACAGCCCATCGCAGCTCATGGTATAAAGCGTGCGCGTGCAGAAAAGCTGATTGGCGTTCATGCAGCTCAGCATGGAAACGATCATGATAGAGCGGATGATGGGATCGCCGAGGCTTCCGAAGACGCGGCCGGCGACGGAACCAATCGCAAAATTATTTCCGGCGATTTCCTTCATGGGCAGGATGTAAAGCGCCACGAGATTCAGCAGGAGATAAATTCCCATGATGGAAAAGACGCTGCCGAAAATGGCGCGCGGGATGTCGCGCCCGGGATTGCGAACTTCCTCGCCAAAATAAATAATGCCGTCCCATCCATCGACGGTATAAATCACGGCCTGCAGACCGAGCATCACCGCAATGACCAGGGACCAGCCGGTTGGCATGGAAAGCGACGAAGCGCCGGATTCAATCGCGGCTTTGTGAGCGGGCCCGCCGAGAAGAAAACAAGCAATCACGAGAATCAGGAATGCGCCCGCTTTTATCGTCGCGGAAGCGAGCTGCGTGCCGCTGCCCCATTTAATTCCGCGCCATTGCAAAACTCCAAATCCGCAGATGATGGCGATGGAAATGATTTCCATTTTTGTGTTGCCGGCGAGGACAGGGAAAAGGTGGCCGCTGTATTCGGCGATGACGATGGAAACGGCGGCGGCGGTACCGCAGGTGGAAAGCCAGTCGCTCCAGCCCACAATAAATCCGGCGTAGTCACCGAGGGCGCGGCGCGAAAAATTGTACTGGCCGCCACTGCGGGGAATCGCGGCGCCAAGTTCGGCCATCGAGGATGCGCCGGAGAGGGCGTAGAGGCCGCCGAGGATCCAAACTCCGAGAAAAATCCAGGCATTGGGTAGAAGCCTGGCGACGTCGCCGGGCGTTCGAACGATGCCCGCGCCGATGGTATTTCCGAAAGCGGCGGCCACGCCGAACCACATGCCGAGAACTTTCAGCAGGCGCCCGGTGGTGCGGGGAAGATTCGAATGGGCCATCGGTGTGGTGGTCAATGGCTCCTGCTAGGAAAAAGAATGAGAGTGCAGAGCAAGGCGGCCATCATAACCGCGGAGGCAGGAATTGCAAGAGTGAAGTCGAGAGGGAGTTTGCGCGGGATTCGAAAGAAGATTCAAATCTCCGAGCGAGCGGCGAAGAAGCCCCAATAGGCCAGTTCAAGAATCAGCGGGGGGCTCCGACAAAATTCCATTTGCCCCATTCGAAGGATTCGTATTTGGGAACAAAATGTGTTCGCGCCATCTGGAGGATCAACCCAGGCTGGGTGAGCCACTGATCGTAGGTGCGGCGTTCGAATTGGATCATAGTGGCAAGAGCATCGAGCCGGTTCGAAAGGCGACGTGCCAGCGGATTCTCTGAGACGGCATGCACGAATCGGAGGAACGGAGTCAGCCACGGCTCCACAAAAGCCACATGGCCCTCTTTTCGCAGGACGCGCTGCATTTCCGCAAATGTTTGTTCCAAATCTTCCGGCAACGCCGGAAGATGATGCAGGCCGCCTTGCACGATCAGGATGTCCTTGGTGCGATCCGCAAGAGGAAGCTGGCGGCAATCGCCGATAAAACATTTTGCCGGCCCGCGATACTGCGCGATCAATCGCGGCGACAGATCAACGCCTTCGACGCGCGTAAAACCGAGTCGTTCCAGAGCGTTCAACCCATTACCGCGCCCGCAAAATAGTTCGACGATTTCCGCATCGCGCGGCCATGCAGCCGCACCCAATTTCCCAAGGCGCGAGATGAATTTCTGAATCTCCTGCTCGGGCGTTTCGAAGCGCAGGTATGCGGCTTCCCAGGGATCGGAGAACGGCGCGCTCAGAGCGTTCTGGTTCAGATCGTCGGAGCTTTTTTGCATTTCTGGTGAGTGCAAGGTCAAGGGGCGGCCAAATCACGCCCAGGCAGTCTCCCACAGTTCGCAATTCTTTTCGAGCCGGCTCGACAAGAGATGGGGGATCACTCTCCGGCCAGCCGGCTCTACGAGTGAGGAATTCCTGGCAGCGAAGATGGTTTCCGAGAACACGAATATTCGTTCAGAATTCCGCCGAATGTTCCGCCGTTCCGTTTGGCCGAACTGGGCAAGCTGGCGGTGCAAGGCGGAAGTTCAGGCGGGTATGCGCATCTTTTTCAGCCGTTCAGCATAGCGCGGGTCCTGGCGGAGGCTTTTCATCAGTGGACCGGTTTTCAATTCGGGCGCGCCGGGGTCGCGCTGTTGTAAGGCGCGGTCCAGCCATTGGAATGCTTTGTCATTTTCTCCGCGATAGGCGTAGACCTCAGCAATCTGATAAGCGGCGCTTCTCTGGATTGTGCGCGGATCACGGCGCATCTAGACCAACTAACGCAGTCACCTGCCACGTGGATCGGAAAACGACCCGCTAGCTGAGGAAAGCCTTGGTGTTTTCGCTTGTTTTGTTGGCGAGCGACGGTTCGCGTGATGAAAAGTTGGAGCGGGCAGGTTATTATGATTCCCGCATGAATACCGCTTTAACTTCTGTGGGCTCATCGACAGCGACTGTGGGCGCGTCGGATCCGGTGGATGTGTCCGTTGTGATTCCTTGCCTGAATGAGGCGAATTCTCTGGCGTTCTGCATTGACAAAGCCACGGACGCGATTCGCAAGGCGGGGCTCTCGGGCGAAGTGATCGTGGCGGACAACGGTTCGAATGACGGCTCCGTGGAAATTGCGGAGCAGCACGGCGCGCGCGTGATTCGCGTCGCGGAACGCGGGTACGGAGCGGCGCTGCGTGCGGGAATCGCGGCAACTCGCGGGCCATTTATTATCATGGGGGACGCGGACGACAGCTACGACTTCACGGAAGTTCCGCGGTTCGTGGAAAAACTGCGCGAAGGCCATGACGTCGTGATGGGCAACCGCTTCCGGGGCGGGATCAAACCCGGCGCGATGCCTCCGTTGCACAAATATTTCGGCAATCCGGGACTGACCGCGCTGTTGAACACTCTATTTCATGTGGGCATCGGGGACAGCTACTGTGGCATGCGCGGATTCACGCGCGCGCTCTACGACCGACTGGATGTGCGCAGCTCCGGGATGGAGTTTGCGTTGGAAATGATCATCAAGTCCGCGCAGATCGGCGCGCGCATCACCGAGATTCCGATTATTCTATGGCCAGACAAGCGCGGACGGACGCCGCACCTGCGGAGTTTTCGCGACGGCTGGCGAAGCCTTCGCTTCATGCTGCTGTACGCGCCGAACTGGCTTTTTTTTCTGCCGGGCGCTCTGCTTGCCGCGATGGGCCTAGCGCTGGTGATTTGGCTGCTTCCTGGGCCGCGGGCCATCACACCGCGCATCACGCTGGATCTTCACACCATGATCTTCGGGGTAATTTTCACATTAATGGGCGCGCAGATCCTCTCGATCGGCGCTTTCGCGAAAGTTTTCAGTTATGCGGAACGCTTTGACCGCAATACGGTGTCTTTGAAGCGCGTCCTGCGGCGCGTCACGCTGGAGTCCGGGTTGCTTCTCGGCGGGGCATTGTTTCTTACGGGACTGGCAGGCTGCGCGTGGATTACCTGGCAGTGGGCGGCGAGCGGATTCGGGCCGCTGCATGAAGTCCGCCAAGTTCTTTTCTGGTCCATGTGGCTGTTCCTCGGCGTGCAGGTGATTTTTGCTTCCTTCTTTTTAAGTATGCTGGGCATCAGCCGCGGCACGTTTATCGGCGATTACGATCAGAGATAAATGGCCGCCACTCCGCAGCCCTCGCGGCCGCTTTCCTGGCCACTCTCCTGGATCGGGCGGTGGCACCAAGCCTTCATTTTTCAGCGGCGGACACGCGTTCTTGCGGAGATGTTGGCGACGCAGATTCCGCAAAAGGCCTCCGTGCTCGATATCGGCTGTGGCGACGGGACGATTGCGAGTCTCGTTGTCCGGCTCCGGACGGACATTTCCATTCAGGGCGTCGAGTTTCTGGTGCGGCCGGGTTGCAGAATTGAGTGCCGCGCATTTGATGGCGTATCACTTCCGTTTCCGGATGACTCGTTCGATGTCTGCCTGTTTGTGGATGTGTTGCATCACACGCAGGATCCTGCGATTTTGCTTCGTGAAGCCGCTCGCGTGAGCCGCTCGTTTGTTCTGCTGAAGGATCATTTGGACGAAAACTTTTTGGATGCTGCGACACTTCGAATCATGGATTGGGTAGGCAACCGGCCGCACGGCGTGGTGCTGACGTACAACTATCAAAGCCGCAGGGAGTGGGAGGAGCACTTTGCCAAGTGCGGGCTGGAGGAAGCCAGTTGGACTACGAAGGTGCCGCTCTATCCTGCGCCGTTCCGCTTCTTGGCTGGACGAGGGCTGCACTTTGTGGCCCTGCTGCGGAAAGCAAAGTAGAAGATGTGTTCAGTTTTTCGGCGGCACAGCGGCGCGCGCGTAAGGCACGATCTCCGTATTGTCACTGTCGGGTTCGACCAGCCAGATTTGTCGGTCCTTGAAATAAGCAAAGAGCCTGGCGTCCTGTTGGGGATTCGTTTCGCGCGCCCATAGTACTTTGGCTCTGTCGATGTCCGCTCCGTTGAATACCCAGTCGTCATGAATATTGTGATCATCGCCGTAGCGGACGATGATCAGGTGTTTTCCGGGAGTGTGTGAAAGTTTCTCGGCGATCGCGGTGCGACTGGGATCGCCCTGGCAAGCCCACTTCAGCGGATCGCAAACGCCGTGGGCGGTGGCGAGCACGGAATCCGTTGCGAGAAGCAGTACAGCAGCGCGAGCGAGCGCCATGCCGACGGGGCGTCCGGCAATCTTCATCGTGCATAGATGGCGCACGCCCTGCACAAACAGTAGGAAAATCACGCAGGTCATTGGCGCTGCGTAGTGGGGCATCGACCAGATCACCGCAAAGAATCCGGCGCCTACGAGGAAGAAGATAGTTAGCGGCAGACGCATTTTGCGGTCGAAAAAGACAAACGGCAATCCGGGCAAGAGTAGCAGCGCTCCCCACCAGAAATACGTGCTTGCGCTACGCGTGATTTTTTCAGCGGTCACTTTCCAAACGTCGTGCCCGGAGTTGTCGTAGTTTTCGAGTTCCCAGCCATTGTAGAAATCCTCGAACTGCTGGTTGTTGTAATGCAGTGGCGCGCGGGGATGGTTCCAAAGAAAAAGCCCGGCCGATTCGTAGGTGCGCGCGTTCAAAACGTAGGGAAAACGAGTGGCGCTTCCCGTCAGGCGCCAGTTGTAATAACCCATGAAGGAAACGGTGAGCAAAAGAATGGCTCCCACCGGCAAGAGAACCTTCCTGACGCGGGTGCGCAGGGCCGCGCATGATTTTGTCTTTCCGGCAAGCCACCAGAGAAACCAGCCAGTCACGGGGATGCAGAGGAGCAAACTCTCATAGGGCCGTGAGTTAGCCAGCATGGCGATTCCGAGGCCGAAAAACAAAGCATCGCGTGTGCGCGCGCGGTGCATGATTCTTGGCAACGCGCCTAATACCAGCGCGCCTCCTGTGGCCGCGACGGCTCCTCCCCAATAGCTGTTCATCCAGTAGCTGGCGATTCCAAATTTCAACGCGACCAAAATGCCGCCAAGAAATGCCCAACGCGCGGGGATCCACGCCTGCAGCATCCAGAGAATCGCGGCAACCATCGCGGCGGTGCTGAGTAGCACGCCGATCCACGGAAGTCTGAACAAGTATCCAAGCGCTAGAACGATCCCCTGCGCGAACGGATATTTTGAGGAATACGTGGGGAACCAATTCACGTGAAAGGTTTCGAAACTCATCCACATGGGGTGCGTCGGATTGGCCAGCCGGCCGTGCGCGAACGTATCGCCCATCAAGAGATAGCTGAATTCGTCGTGAATGCCGGGAACGGGAACCGGCAGCAGCGGCAGGGCCGCCAGGCGGAGGACGATCACGGAAAAAACCAAAACCCAGACGGAGAGTGTTTTGCGTTCCGCCAGTCTAATGAACGGCCGTTCGAAGCGGCGGAAAAAGTTTTCACTGGACCGATGTGCGAGAAGGCTGATCAAAATAAATCCGAACGCGACGGCGAGAACGACAATAATTGCGGTAGGGAATTGCAGCATCGCGCTGCCGTTTGAAGAATTCATCTCAGGGGATATTTTCAGATTCCGGACCTGGATCGGGCGCCAAGTCCGTCACAGGATAACCGATTTCCGCGTTCAAACCGTGCTTTTCCTGATTTGTCTATCTTTCGATTTCGACCACGGCTGTATCGTTCGTCTTGGCTGAGGTTGTTCTGTGGCTGCGGCCTTCGGTGTAATCGGCCATTTCGAGGCGCAGATTGCCTGCGTTTGACGAATAGGTAAGTCCGGTTTCGAAATCGACGAGCCCTTCGCGGATGAGCTTTTCGATTTCGCCGTCGAAGTGCTGCATGCCTTCGGTGCTACCGTCGCGCATTGCGTCGAGAAGTGACTTGCCTTCGCTTTCGCCTTTTTCGATGTATTCGCGCGTGCGCATGGTGGATTTCAGGATTTCCACGGCGGCGATGCGCCCTTTGCCGTCTTTGGTCGGAAGCAAACGCTGCGATACGATGCAGCGGAAGGCTTTCGAAAAGCGCGTTCGAATGGTTAGCTGGTCCGCCAGAGGAAAAACTCCAACGATGCGCTCCACGGTTTTCGCGGCATCAATGGTATGCAGAGTGGAAAGAACCAGGTGGCCGGTTTCAGAAGCTTCCAAGGCGATCTCGATGGTCTCGCGATCGCGCATTTCGCCCACCAGAATGACTTTGGGCGCCTGTCGCAATGCCGCGCGCAAAGCCAGCGCAAAGCTTGGAGTGTCTGTGTGCAGTTCGCGCTGATGGATCGTCGATTTTTTGTGACGGTGCAGGAACTCGATGGGATCCTCAATCGTAAGGATGTGATAGGCCTTCTCTTCGTTCATTTTGTCGAGAACTGCGGCGAGCGTTGAAGATTTGCCCGAGCCCGTCGGACCAGTGACCAGAACGATTCCGTTTCTCAACTCCACGATGTCCGTCAGGGCCGCGGGTAGATGCAGTTCCTGAAAGCCCGGGATCTTATCCGGGATCACGCGCATGACCACGGCGTGGCTTCCGCGCTGCTTGAAAATATTCACGCGGAAACGCGCGACGCCGGTAATGCCATAGGAAAGATCCGCGGAACCATCCTGCTCCAGTTTTCGAACGGGCGCCTCGTTTTTGCCCATGATGTCGTGAGCGATGTAGCTGGTGTCCTGCGGCGTGAGGCACTCCAGCCCCTTGTATTTCAGCTCGACGAGCTGGCCGTTCACTTCGATTTGCGGCGCGCGGCCGGGCGAGAAAATCAAATCACTTACGCGCGTGTTGGCCTTGAGCATGGCGGTGACGAGCTGCGCCGTGTGAATGGTTCTCTGTACTGCCTGTGAAGCGGGCGCCTGTGCAGGCGCCGACTGCGGCGGCATTGGCTGCGTTAATGTCCCCATGAATAGGTCGCATCCTTGTGAGGCCCGGGGAAAAAAGGGCGGGTCGCTCGAAGTGAAGTCAGGGCGCTGATGCCTGCGCCCATTGCAGTATAGGCGAGCGGGTTGTTTTGGCCAGGGTACGGCGATGGCCGAATTTCGTGTGAATAACTGTCCGAAAGGACAGGGGGGGCAGAAAAAAACAAGCAGGGCCGCCACGAACAAGAGTAGTGCGGCCCTGGGAGAACTCCGGCTGGATGCGGCTTTTCTTGAGTTTCGTCAGATCGTTATTTGGACGCGCCGTCAATAAAGCTGGCGATATTCGCTTTCAGCTTCGCCAGATCTTCATCCCGCAGATACATCATGTGCCCGGCGTCGTAATACTGCAGGTGGATGTTCTTCTGCAACTTATCGGGCAAGCCGAGGTGCTCCATGGTGTATTCCGTGGCAAAAAACGGCGTTGCCAGGTCGTAGATTCCATTTTCCACTTCGACTTGCAAGTGTGGATTGGTGAGCAGGGCCTGGATCAGGTCGCCTTCCACGTTGGGTGAACCGGGGAAACCAAAATTGTCACCGCCGCCGCGGTGCTTCCAGTCCCAATTCTGGCCCGCTTCGTCGGCGCCCGTGTGATAGACCTTGTCCTGCCCGAACTTCAGCTCATCACGAACGTAGTTGTTGAATACCGCCGTGAACGGACCGGTGATGGAAGTGTCCTGAGGATCGTATTCGGCAAATTCGCCGAGCAGATCGTAGGTCCATCCGGAAAAGCGTGCGTCCAGGCGGCCCGTGGTCAGTCCGCGGGCGCGCTGCAATTCCTTCATGAACTGGGGCAAATTGACGCGCAGGTTTGCTTTGATCAGATAGTCTTCGCTTAGGCCGGTGTAGCGCGAAAGTTTTTTCGCGACGGCGGATTTCTCCGCGTCACCGAGCTTCGAGCCTTTCATCAACGCATCGGCGTAATCTGTCTGAGAAAATTTGCGCGTGTCCTCCAGAAAAGCGTTCAGATTTTCCGGGCGGTCCTTTAATACTTTGTGATACCACGCAGTGGCCGCATAGCTGGGAAGATAGAAAATGTATGGCATATCTTCGCCGGGGTTGAAGGAGATGGTTCCGAGGTCCAGCACGGAAGAGATCAGCACAATGCCGCTGAAGTACATGCCGTCATGCGACTGCATATAATTCGAAAGGGCGGCCGAGCGAAACGTGCCGTAGCTCTCGCCGATCAGAAACTTGGGCGAATTCCAGCGGCTGTTGCGGCTGACATAGGTATTAATGAACTGCGCCAGCGACTTGACGTCCTGGTCCACGCCCCAGAAATCCTTGTCCTGGGCTTTGCCCACGGCGTGGCTGAATCCCGTTCCGACGGGGTCAATGAATACCAGATCCGTTTTGTCCAGCAGGCAATTTGCATTTTCCACCAGCTTGTAGGGAGCCGGCGGCGTCGACTCGGCATTCACGGTGATGACGCGGCGCGGCGAAAATGAACCCATGTGCAGCCATACGGAGGAAGAGCCTGGCCCGCCGTTGTATACAAAGGATACCGGCCGCTGGCTGAGATCCTTTGCGTCGCTGCGCGTGTAGGCGGTGTAATAGATCAGCGCCGTCGGTTCGTCCTTCTCATTCTTAATTAGAATCGTTGCCGCCGTGGCCTTGTAGGGAATCGTTTGCCCGCCCAGCTTAATGGTGTGATCGGTGATCGACGATTCTTCCTTGGCGGGAGCAGGAGCCGCCTCCGCCGGCTTATCGGCGGGCTTCGCGTCTTTCTCTTGTGCGTGCAGGCTCGCGCTGATGGTGCCCAGGGACAAAGCCAGCGCTAACAACACACTCGTATTCTTCACACGGATCATCAGTTCTCTCCTCGGAGTAGACTCATCGTTCGTCGTTTTGCGAAGTTGAGATTGTACCTGTTCGCACAGCGTCTTGGACTATTTTGTTCGACGGCGCAGAACTAAGAACTCTTCGTTTCCGTCCACAGTTTCCAAGAACAGGTCGGCGCAGTTATTGACGATCCAGTTCGCGCCCGCTTCTTCAAGCTCCGCATCACTCGAAGTCGTTCGCAGCGCGACAACAGGCGCGCCCGCTGCTTTTCCGGCGCGGATACCGGATGGCGCGTCTTCAACGACCACGCATTCCGCTGGCTGGACTCCCAGGAGCTGCGCGCCTTTCAAGTAAGGATCCGGATACGGTTTGCCGCGCGGGACGTCGCGTGCGGTCACGAGGTGCTCCGGGATTGAGAACCCTGCTGCGCGCAGCCGCACTTCCGCCAGCGCCCGCGTGGCGGAGGTCACGATCGCATATCGGTCCGCAGGCAGCGAATGCAGAAGCTGCGCGGCGCCCGGCAGGGCCACGATATCTTTGACGTCCGCGATTTCCATACGCTCCACTTCGCGATCTTCGGCGTCATGGTCTGCACGAGGGAGGAGCTCGCGAATCGTTCTGATGCTGGGTCGCCCGTGCGCTAGCTTCACCACGGTTTCGGGATCAAGGCCGTACTTCCGCGCCCAAACAGACCACACGCGCGCCACCGCCGGCGTCGAGTCCACCAATACTCCATCCATATCAAACAGCAGACCGCGGCACCGCAGGGAAGTCATGATTCATGATAGGCAGAATGGGGCCCAATGCGAAACAGGGAGTAATGACTTGACTTAGTCCACTAACTTAGTCTAGTATGAGTTTATGAGGAAAGTGAATACGCACGAGGCGAAAACGCAATTCTCCAGGCTGCTGCGCCGCGTTGCCGCCGGCGAGGAAATTACCATCGCGAACCGCGGTGTTCCGGTGGCGCGCCTGGTCCCTGTGCCCAGCGAGAAGGCAGAGCGCGTCCTGGGGATTTTTCGCGGGCAGTTCACCGTCCCGGATGATTTTGACGCTCCCCTTCCCGACGATCTGCTTGGTCTATTCGAAGGTCGAAAGCCGAAGCGCACCAGGAAATCCAAGAAGCAGGCATGAAGTATTTGCTTGATTCGAGCGTGTTTCTCTGGGCCCTGAACGGCGAAAATAGACTCAACGCCAGAGCGCAGGAGATTCTGACTTCCTCCTCGTCTGACTTGCACTTCTCCGCCGTTGGCACATGGGAAATCGCCATCAAGTTTGCGTTAGGTGCGCTGCGTCTTCCGAAGGCGCCTCAGGAATTCGTTCCTTTCGCGTTGCGTTCCTGGCCCATGCAGGCGCTCAATATCACCCACGAGCACGCCTTGCGCGCCGGCGCTCTACCGATGCATCACTGGGACCCGTTTGACCGGATGCTCATCGCCCAGGCACTCATCGAAGAAATGACTTTGCTGACGGCAGATCGCGCTTTTCAAAAATACAAGGTGGACCAGATTTTCTGCGGAAAGTGAGAAGTGGGGTGGGAGACGGGGATTGAACCCGCGACATTCGGTGCCACAGACCGACGCTCTACCAGCTGAGCTACTCCCACCACCGACGAACCCCATCAGTTTACGCTAATTCCCGCGCGTGGAAAAGTGGCTCCAGGCGTTCCAACTTGGGCACTACCGGCCCCTTCTCGGAGAAATCCGCAGCGTCCCGTTGGTATTCTTGACACCACACAATGCCCGCCGAGACTCTATCTCCGCCAAAACTTTCAGAATCGCCGTTAGTGGGTGCTCGCCGGTGGTTTGATGACTATTTTTCGTGCTTGGCATCCGGCTCTCCGGTTCCCTGGAATTTCACCACGTTAAGCGGCCTCTTCGCGCTCGTGATTCTGTGGGCGGCGTGGATGTTTGCCACGTGGGCTCATTGGGGAAACTTGACCATCGATACCGGCCGCGAGATGTACATTCCCGCAGTGCTCGCGGGACATCTGGTTCATGTACGGCCCCGCCGCACCATACTTCAACAGCGGGCTCTTCCAAGTGTTCGGCGTGCATCTGAACGTTCTCTATTGGGCGGGGTCGCTTTCGGCGCTGGGCTCGGCGATTCTCCTCTATCTCGTTGGCATCCGTTTATCTTTCGGGCTGGCGGGATGGACTGCTGGTGCGGTCGTGGTGATTCAATCCTTTCATCCCTCCTTGTTCTCTTTTCCTCTGCCCTATAGTTTCAGCTCTGTTTATGGATGCCTGGTGGCCTGTTTTTTTCTGTGGCTAGTCGTGATGGCTCTGTCCTCTCCGAGTTGGGGCTGGATCATGATCGCGGGATTGGCGGCGTCCGCCGCTTTGCTCCTCAAATTGGAATTCGGTGCGGCCTGTTTTTTGACGTTGCTGTTGCTCATTGCCGCGCGCAGCCTCCAGCGACGCAACTGGAAAAACATCCCCGGGGATCTGGCGGCAATTTTGCCGGGCATCTTGCTCTGCGCCCTGGTCATTCGCTGGATGGTCTCCATCGCAGGCGTCGACTTCATCCTGCAGGAAAACTTCATGAGCTGGCCCACGTCCTATTTCATGAAGACCTATGGCAAGTTCTGGCTGGCTTCTACCGGTTTCAGCATCACAGGCGCCGCGCTCGGCGATGCGGCGCAGCGCACTTTCGCCCTGCTGGGAATCCTGCAAGGATTTCATTTGCTCGCGACGTGGAGACGAACGGGCCGAAGAGAAGTTTTTCTGAGGGCCGCGCTGTTCCTGACAGCGCTCCTATCCTTGATCTTCACGCAGTCCTGGAGTGATGCCTTGCGTATCGTCTTTTTCCCGCAAGACATGGGTTTGTACGTGGCGCTCGCCGCCGTCACTGCCTGGTGGTATTTCTGGCGGCACCCTGAGGAGAACCGCGCCGCCGCCGTGGCCCTGTTGCTGTCATTTGCGTCCCTGCTCGCGTTTCGAATCCTGCTCCGGGTCATCCCCTGGGCCTATGCGATTTACTACGACGGGCCCGTGGTTCTCTCCTTCTTGATAATCGTGCGGCCGTTTATTCCGCGTGCCGCGGAATCCCGCCAGTTTGTTTTCCGCGCGGAGCTGCTCCTCTGCATCGCGGTTTTGACAATAACAGTCATGAACTCCCGGCGGAGTGACAACCCGGGAAGGGCTCTAGGAGTGCTGGCAACAGAGCGCGGAACGATCGTCGTTCCTAAAGCTCAGGCGGAGCAGTATCAAGCAGCCATTCAGTTCATGAAGGAACAGAACGGCCACGGCGAGGCAGTTCTCTCGGTCCCGGAAGACACCAGCCTCTACTTTCTTTCCGGCGTAGACTGTCCTCTGCGCGTTTTTGCATTTACTCCGGGCCTTGTGGTGCCCGGAAAAATGACCGACGATGTGATTGGCCAGATCGAGCGAAAACAAATTCGCTATCTGATCTGGTCGAACCGGATTTTCCCCGAATATGGAGTTCTCCGGTTCGGCACGGATTTCGATCAAACTCTCGGGAACTATTTGCGGGCACATTACCACCGCGCCAGACCATTGCTTCCGCAACCAGTTTCGCTGGGGGACTGGACTGCGGAAATCTGGCAACGCAATGCGGAAGCACGGCCATGATGATCACCGCTGAACCGCAGGCCGTCTCCTCTAGGACACGGCGCGCGCAGCCGGAAAAAACATTGACGGCCACCGTTGGTATGCTTGAATTTACGAATTAGGAAGCAGAAGGTCAGCGCTTCACCCTAAGACGCATCCGATTTTGCGCACTCCAACGCTTCGCTGGTCACGAGAAGGACTCGACGAATGAAACGCGCACTCATCACCGGGATAACGGGCCAGGATGGATCATATCTGGCGGAATTGCTGCTCTCCAAAGGGTATGAGGTCCACGGAATCATTCGCCGCGCGAGCACCTTCAATACTTCGCGCATCGATCACATCTATCAGGACCCCAATCATCCAGGGACGAAGCTGTTTCTCCATCACGGCGATTTGTCTAGCACGGAATGGATTCTGAATTTGATTTACTCGCTCGCACCCGACGAACTCTACCATCTCGCCGCGCAGAGCCACGTGAAGGTCAGCTTTGATATTCCCGAATACACCGGCGACGTCACCGGCCTCGGCACCATGCGGTTGCTGGAAGCCATCCGCCGGAGCGGGGCGAAGACGCGGTTTTATCAAGCGTCGAGTTCGGAAATGTTCGGCTCTGCCGCGCCGCCACAAAGTGAAACCACCGTTTTTCAACCGCGCAGTCCATATGCCGCCGCAAAACTTTACGCTTACTGGATGACGCGGATCTATCGCGAGGGCTATCACCTTCACGCCGCCAACGGCATTCTGTTTAATCACGAGAGCCCGCGGCGCGGCGAAACTTTTGTGACCCGCAAGATTACCCGCGGCGTCGCCGCGATCCTCGCAGGCCGCGAAGATACCTTATATCTCGGCAACCTAGACGCGAGGCGCGACTGGGGCTACGCGCCTGAATACGTCGAAGCCATGTGGCAAATCCTTCAGCAGGATGCCGCCGATGACTACGTGATCGGCACCGGTGAAACGCATTCCGTGCGCGAATTTGTGGAAGCGGCGTTTGCATACGCGGGCCTGGACTGGAAGAAGCACGTCAAGATGTCTGAACGCTATCTCCGGCCGCTGGAAGTGGATGTGCTCGTCGCGGATGCCAGCAAGGCGCGCACGAAACTGGGGTGGCATTCGCAGATTGGATTCCAGGATCTGGTCGCCATCATGGTGGATGCGGACGTCGAAGCCGCCGGCCTCAAGCCGCGCGGCGATGGCAAATCCATTCTGGAAAAGAAAATCGGGCACTGGCATCGCTGGCAGAGTTCCGTCACCAGCATGGTACAAGCCGTCAGCGGCCGGGCTTCGCAGCACTAAAGGGAGAGCATGAGCTACTGGAGCAATCGACGCGTGGTCGTCAGCGGAGGCAGCGGCTTTCTCGGCTCGTTTGTTGTGGAGAAATTACGCGCGGCCGGCTGCCGGGAAATTATCGTGCCGCGCAGCCGCGAGTACGACCTGCGCGAAAAACCGGAAGCGCTGCGGCTCTATAAGGAAGCTCGCCCGGACGTATTCATCCACCTCGCGGCGGTTGTCGGCGGAATTGGCGCCAACCGCACCAACCCCGGTCGTTTTTTCTACGACAATGCGGCGATGGGGCTGAATACCATCGAAGCGGCGCGCATTGCGGGAGTTCAAAAGTTTGTTTGTGCCGGGACCATTTGTTCTTATCCCAAGTTCACGCCCGTCCCTTTCCGCGAAGAAAATTTCTGGGACGGCTACCCGGAAGAGACCAACGCGCCGTACGGCCTGGCGAAAAAAATGCTCCTCGTGCAATTACAGTCGTACCGGCAGCAGTATGGATTGAACGGAATTTACCTTACGCCCGTGAATCTTTACGGTCCTCGCGATAATTTCGACCTGGAAACTTCCCACGTCATTCCCGCTCTGATCCGCAAGTGCTGGGAAGCGAAGCAGGCACACGCAGCGGAAGTGCACGCTTGGGGAACGGGCGCCGCGACACGCGAATTCCTCTATGTTGAGGACGCCGCTGAAGCCATTGTCCTGGCCGCCGAGAAATATGAGAAGCCCGACCTGGTAAATCTTGGCGCCGGCGAGGAGATCAGCATTCGCGACTTGCTCGAACAAATCCGTCCGCTCATTGGCTACGAGGGCGCGATTCGCTGGGACGCTTCGAAACCGGACGGCCAGCCGCGCCGCTGCCTGGATACTTCGCTCGCGCTAGCGGAATTTGGCTGGAAAGCCAAAACTTCGCTGCGTGATGGGCTGCGCGAAACGATTCGCTGGTTCGAAAGCAACGCAAAGCTTGCGATGCGTGCCTAAGAACTATTTCGTGGCGCGAATTCGAACGCGCGCCGTTTGAAGAGGGAATTGGAGCCGGCCATAACTACGATTGTTGAGACGCAACCCGCGGCATCGTCACAGGGCCAAGAGAAAAAAGCCCCGGATGTGGCCCCTATCGCCACGCCACGCTGGAAGAAATATGTGAACGCTTTCCTCGCGGGAGAGTTGTCCACTCTCACGAGGTATTACGACCGGCTGATTCAGTGGCTGCCCCGTGAAGAAGACACCGGTGGCATGCTCGACGCGATGGATGCGCCGGTCAAGCAAACCGTCGAACGGGAACAGCCGTTTCCTGATCTCTCCAACGAAACCGAAAAGCGCACGGCGATCCTAATCAATGGAACGTTTAATCATGAATACGATATTCAGGGGCTGCTGTCCCGGCTGAAGCCGAATCTTTCGCGCACCTCGCGCGTCATCGCCATCCTTTATAACCCCTACCTGGGTTCGCTCTACAGCCTCGCCAACCGGTTGGGGATCAGAAAAGGCGAGCTTCCTAGCACCTTCGTCACGCAAGTCGATCTTCGCAACATCGTCAAGGTAGCCGGCTTTGAGATTGTCCGCAGCCGCTTGGCGGTCTACTGTCCATGGAAGCTCTTCGGACTCGGCAACGTCATCAATCGAGTCCTGCCGCTCGTTCCTCTCGTCCGCTGGTTTAGCCTGACATACATCGTTATCTTGCGCCCGCTGGGCCGGCAATCCCGGCCGGGAATTTCCTGCATCATCCCGGCGCGCAATGAACGCGGCAACATCGAAAATGCGCTGAAGCGTTTTCCCGATCTTGGCTGCGAGACGGAAATTGTATTTGTGGAAGGCCATTCGAACGACGGCACTTGGGAAGAGATTCAGCGTGTGGCTACCCTTTATGGCAACCGCTTTCGAATTCAAACGTGGCAACAAACTGGAAAAGGCAAGGCCGACGCCGTAAGACTCGGTTTTTCTCACGCGACCCAGCCTCTTCTCGTCATTCTCGACGCGGATCTCACAATGCCTCCCGAAATGCTCGGGCGTTTCTATGAAGCCTATTGTCACGGCTTCGGCGATTTCATCAATGGCTCGCGGCTGGTTTATCCCATGGAAGGCGATGCCATGCGTTTCTTGAATCGCCTGGGAAATATTTTTTTCGCAAAAATGCTCAGCGCGGTTCTGGACGTCCGCATCGGTGATTCACTCTGTGGCACAAAACTCGTCACTCGCAGCGACTACCAGCGCATGGTGGCGTGGCGCCACGATTTCGGCGACTTCGATCCCTTCGGCGATTTTGAACTGCTCTACCCGGCCGCTGTCCTGGGCCTGGGAATTGTAGACATTCCCCGCTCTTCCTTTCGAGTTAGCCTGTAAGCACAGATTCGCAAGCTCTGCTCGTCACTTAAATTATGGTGGTTTTGTCCGCATCGCCGTGCACCCTCGATCCGGCGATTTCCTAATGGTTATAGGCATTATAAGAACAGCGCTGCAGCATGCGAGCGGTTCTACTTTCTGCGTGCCCCGTTGCAGGCTGGAAACGTGCGCAAGAGCAGACGTCTCACCACCGCCCCTCGCTTGTTAAACTGATTCCCAGGAATAGCGTCCCCGCGCATGAGCCCCCATCGAACGGATCGGCACCATTTCGATCAGCAGATCGCGAATGCCCGCCCTGTTTTTATTTTACTGGCACTCCTCGCCATGCTGGAGCAGCCGCCTTCGCGCGAAGCGCACCGTTCGGCTTCTTTCCTGGTCGCCTACCTGATCGTCGCGCTCCTCGTCGCCCAGGTCGAGCGCCTTCTTCGTAAGCGCGGCTGGCACTTGCCGCTCGCCTGTGACATTCTCGCGCTCAGCTTCCTCATGTACATCAGTCCCTCCACGGTCCCGGTCTGGTTTCCGTACATGTTCATCTGCTACGCGGGAGGCATCCGCTGGGGTTCTTCTCTCACGTTGCCACTTGCTGGTGCGCTCTCACTCGTTCTGGTGTTTCTCACCGCCGTCAAAGGTGAAATTCACTGGATGCGTGTGGTCTCCTGGCTCGGCATCACAGTTGGCACCTTTGCCGGCGGCGTCGGCCTCGCCTATCTAGGCGACCTCAATCGCCGCTACGCCGCGCAGATCGAATTCTTTTCTCGCATCAGTTCCACGATGCAGGTGGACCAGGGCCTCGCCGAGTCGCTGCGCCTCTTTCTCGAAGAGCTCGCCGGGAGCTTCAACGCCGAAGAGGCGCTGCTCCTCTACCGTGACACCGATCTCGAGCGCATATTCCTCTGGCGCCTAAAATCCGGTGAAAGCGAGCGGCTCGTCCCCGAAAGCATGCCTCTCTCGCGTACCGACGGTTTCCTCCTGGACGATCTCGACGCCACCATCTGCTGGAACTCACTTACCGGCCCTGGCTCCGGTTTCGGCTGGGACCGCCGCAACGGCCGCCCTATCAAAACCCTGCCCCGCCTCCCCGGCCCGGCCCAGCAGGAGTTCAAGGTCCGCTCACTTATGACTGTCGCCTTCGAACAGGGTGGCCAGGCCACCGGTCGCCTCTTCCTGCTGAATGGCCGTAAACCCTTCCAAAAAGAGGACTTAGCTTGGCTCGAACGGATCGCCCTCCACATCAGTTCTTCCCTCGAGAACATCTTTCTTTTGAGGCACTTACGAGCCCGTGCTATCGAATCCGAGCGCAGCCGCATCGCCCGCGATCTCCACGATGGCATTCTCCAGACCCTCCTGAGTATCGAAATCCAGCTCGATGTCCTCCGCCGCCGCGTCCCCTCCACCCCGGACCAGGCCGTCGCGGGACTCACCACCCTCCAGCAGACCGTTAAAAACGAAGGAGCAGAGCTTCGCCAGATCGTCACCGATCTGCGCCCGCTCCGCGTCCAAAGCGCCGATTTAGTCGACCTGATGCGCGGGTTTGCCGAGCGCTACCGCAACGAATCCACTGTCGCCCTCGATTTGCTGATCGATTCCACCCAGTTACGCGCTCCTGACCGCGTCTGCCGCGAGATTTTCCAGATTTACCGTGAAGCACTCAACAACATAAAAAAGCATGCTAAGGCATCCCATGTCGTGGTAAAACTGTCGCAGGACGATAGCCGCCTAGTACTCGTAGTAGACGACAACGGCGAGGGTTTTAGCTTTGCCGGCAAGTTTACCGCCGATGAACTGGATCGGCTGCGATTGGGTCCCATTTCCATAAAGGAGCGCGCGCGAACCGTGGGCGGGGTTCTGACTGTGGAGTCGAACCCAGGGCATGGAGCGCGCTTAACGATCGAAGTACCGCTCGGTTGACGGGTTTCAGCGTTTGTTTTACAGCCCCTGACATAACGGGGCTTCAGGGTTGTACTTACAAACCCTGACAAAAAAATGGCCAAAACGAGACAGCAGATACGGGTACTACTAGCCGATGATCACGCGATCTTTCGCGATGGCCTTCGCAAGCTCCTTGATTCCGACGAGGACATCACCATCGTCGGCGAAGCCCAGAACGGCGCTGAGTGCATCAAGCTTCTCGCCAAGCTCAAGCCCGATATTCTTCTCCTCGATCTCCGCATGCCGGATAAAGACGGTCTCGCCGTCCTCGAGGAAGTCAATTTCGATACGCTACCCACACGCGTCGTGGTTCTCACCGCCGCCGAAGATGATCGCGACGTGGTTCGCGCCATGCGCCTCGGCGCTCGCGGCGTGGTCTTGAAACAGTCCGCCACCGACTTGCTGGTGAAAAGTATTCACCGCGTCCACGCCGGGGAAATCTGGCTCGACAATCGCATGACCGCCGAAGTCATGAAAGCGTTTTCGAAGTCCGCCGAATCCGGCCCACGTCGCGAAAAGCCCCTGCTCAGCGACCGCGAAAAAGAAATCGTCCAGCTCGTCGCCCAGGGCTTCCGCAACAAGGAAATCGGCGAAAAACTTTTCATTTCCGAGCAAACCGTCAAGAACCATCTTCACAATATCTTCGACAAACTCGGCGTCTCCGACCGCCTCGAATTGGCGCTCTACGCTATTCACCACCGCCTGATCGATCAGTCGTAGCCAGCACTCGTTACAAGAGTTTGTGACGAAGATTGAAGACCTGCGAACAGGGACACCTCCAGACCGTTCCGGCGAAAAAAATAATATCGCGTGACCCCTCGAGTGAGACATCCCGGGCGCACCAGGGGGCGGCCCGCGCGGATTGCCTTTTCCACGTATTCGGTAATCTGTTCAACTCGATCTCCATCCGCCGACGAAGGAGTTCTCGGCTCCAGCAGAGTTTCTACTCGCGATAGTTTTAGCCGAAGGAGAAACGGAACAGCGGCGGCAAACAACAATACTCGAAAGAAGAGAAACACATGAGCAAGCAGTCGGTTCGGAACAGCTAAACCAGCGCTCGGTGCCCCACCTTTTTTTTTTACAGTCCGCTCAAAAACTGAGCTTGGTAACCAGCCTCAGGAGGCCCAAAAACTTCAGTTTCGGCTTGATATACGGCTTTAAGCTCATCTCCGCCTTTCCATTCTCACTTTGACCGCGTACGACTCGGGTAAGAATATTTAGAAAATCGCCTCCGATCCTCTCCCCCTTTTTGCGTCGCTTCTCGATCTACGTGGGGTGTTGTTGCGCTGGCACCCTCCTCGAGGATTTGGAATTGGTGCCGCAAACGCACTTCGTCGAGTATCTTCACAAAGCGATCCCGCGCACGCAGCGTTCCCAGAAAAGGCCGTCGGCGGTAACAACTGAAGGTCACGAAGTGAATATCTCCGCGGCCGTAGCGTCGCAAGGGATTGCGCCTCGAAGAAAAACCCGCACCCTTAAAACCGAAGGGTACGGCACCGCCCCTAAAGGACAGTGTCCGGATGATATACTCCCTCGGTGCCACATGACCAAAACAATTCTTACCAACAAATTCTCTGAGCCACCTGCCATCGCCATTGTGGCTCCCAATCCCGCCACCAATGCGCGAGCTTCCCTGACGGTAACGTCGAACAGGCAATCCTTGGGGGTATAATCCTGACTTGTTCCTACTTGAGAGGTCACACTACAGAAACTGCTTTTCGATAGTGCAGGGGGTGATCCATATGAGAAAGAGGTATTTGCGTTGGTCAACAGTGGCCCTTATGATCCTCAGCAGCGGGAATGTCGCTGGGCGATCAGAGACTCCGCTGCCGGTTAGCCAGGCTCCCGATTCTGACCAGGCTTACGCTCAGATATCTTCTGCCACTGTTGAGCCTGCTAGGATCCATAAGGCTGAGAAACCCGACTCGAATACTGTGATTGTTCAAATCTTCCTCCATGGCCGTGTGCCGCCTGATTCGACTGCAAGGGTCGAGGTAGGAACTTACTCGACTGACCCGCCAGGAATCAACGTGATCTATGATCCAGTCCAAATAGTCCAACTAAAGGAAAGCCCGACAGTTGTGAAGTTTAAAGCAAAAGTTGACCGCCAGACGATGGCTGGGAAACTAATCGTGGCAGCATCTATCAATGAGCCAACGCACGGCGTCAAAGTCAAACTTCCGGAGGACCCTAAGGATTGGCACACAGAACTGGTGGTTGCTGCCCCGTGAAGCCCATCGCAAAAAAACTACGAGGCCGCCGGGTCCTTCTCCCGACTAGTTGGTCGCTGACAAACGACAGAGCTAGCCGGGTGCCCAAGGTGCCGGTTTTGCACCTGGGGCCTTTGACTTTTCCCAATCCAAATTGAATCAGACACCCTGTTTACCCGCAGCCTCGAAGGGCTAT
>DATDGF010000024.1:0-56975 GCA_036522195.1 Candidatus Acidiferrum sp.
GCTAGCCCCCGGAGCGGCGCTCCTTGCCGGTGAAATGCTGGCACATCTCTTTCTCTCACGACGGCTGGATTCCGGGCGAATTGCCAGCTGAAGCCGACCGGTTCCAGCGGCGATAGAAGGGAAGTCCGGCCAGAATTAACAGCAAACCGATGGAGGAGCGGCCGGGGCGCTCGATCCAGATATTTATTGTTAGGGCGAGAGCGCCGGCGACGAAAAGGCCGGGGACCCAGGGATAGCCCCAGCAGCGGTAGGGGCGGGGCAGATCGGGTTCGGTTTTGCGCATTCGAAAGAGGGCGACGACGGCGAAGGCGTAAAAGATCCAGGCGCCAAAAATAAAAAGATTGGTGAGCTCTTCGAAAGTCCCGGTGAGGGCCATCAGGCTGGCGAGGATGCCTTGGAAAATCAGCGAGCGGCCGGGAGTGCGGAATTTCGGGTGGATGCCGTCGGCGATCTTGAAGAAGATTTTGTCGCGGGCCATGGCGTAGCCGACGCGGGCGCCGCTGAGCACGGAGGAATTCATGGAGCCCAGGGCGGAAATCACCATCGCGAGAGTGATCCAGGCCGCGGCGGTGGGGCCGGCGATGTGCTCGACGACATCGGAGGCGATGTGGCGGGAGGCGGCGACGGTTTCGAATGGCAAAACTTTCAGGCAAGCGGCGCTGAAGAGAAGATAGACGACGGCGACGAAGCCGACTCCACCTACCAGAGCGCGAGGAAAATTTTTCTGGGGATCCACCACTTCCGAGCCGACCAGATTCAGGTCTTCCCAACCGTCATAGGCCCAGAGTGCCGCGGCGAGCGCGGCTAGGAATGCGCTAAAGATCGCTGCGCCGCCCATTCCGGCGGGGGGCCAGAAGGGATCGGGCGAGCGCGCTGCGGGTGCGGCGGAAAAAAACGCAACGCCGATGACGATTGCGACGGACATGATTTTGATCGAAGTCAAGAAGACCTGAACGGCGCCGCCCAGGCGAACGCCGAGATAATTGATGCCGGTCATGATCAGCAGCCACACGACGGCGAGCGGCTGCGCCCAGGTGAAGACAAAATCGTAGGGTTTGATCCAACCGGTGAGACCGGGGATGGCGATGTGAATGGTGAAGAGCGGAACGGCCACGACGGGAAGCAGAAAACTGAGGAAGCGCATCATGCCGGCAGAAATCGAAGCCAGGGAACTGGGGCGGCCGACGATGGAATGCATCCATCCGAAGAGAAATGCGTAGACCGGGCCGAAGCCGCGGCGGAGATAAGCGTACTCGCCGCCGGCTTCGGGAATCATGGAACCTAATTCGGCGAAAGAGAATGCGCCGAAGATGGAAAGAATCGCGCCGATGATCCACGCGGCGAAAACGACGGAGACGCTGCGGCCTTAGCGGGCCATCTCGGCGGGCTTGAGGAAGATGCCCGTGCCGATCATGGTGCCGACGACGATGGCGGCAGAAGCCCAGGCTCCGAGACCGCGGACGAGTTCAAGGCGTTTTTCGGGCATTCATCCTCTTTGGCGACGTCAGGCCGCCAGTTTGTCTTGTGGCGTGGCACGACTAACCAAAGCGCCGATTACGAACGTCACGCACGCGCCAATCAGGAAATACCATGTAAACGCCACGTTCGTGAAACGAAAAACGCACAAGACCGTCGCCAGTCCTGCGAACATCCCCGCGAGGGCGCCACGCGCAGTGGCTTGGCGATCGAACGTGCCCATCAGGAAGAGTCCCAATAAGCTGCCGTATGGAAGAGAAGCTACCGTCAGTCCTGTCTCGAGTAATGGCCCCCATTTCACCAGACCGAAGCCCATCAACACCAATCCCCAAACCAGCGTCATGCGTCGCGAGAGGCGCAGGAGATTTTGCGGATCCGTATTGCGGCCACGCAAACGAGAGAAATCGAGGACACTGGAAGCGGCGAGGGAATTCAGCGAGCCGCTGGCGTTGGACATGGCTACGGCCACGATGGAAGCAATCATCAATCCCGCCAGACCGATGGGCATTTCTCGCACGATGAAGAGAGGAAGGATGCGATCGGTGCGCTCGCCGGCGGCGAGCAGCGGGGTGTGTTGCGCGAATACGTAGAGAAAAACGCCGATCAACAGAAAGATCGTGAACTGAATGAGCACGATGACGCCGCTGGTGAGCAGCGCGCGACGGCTGTCGCCTTCGCTTTTTGCGGCGAGCAATCGCTGCACGATGATCTGGTCGGTGCCGTGAGTGGCCATGGTGAGAAACGCTCCGCCGATCAGGCCGGACCAGAAGGTGTATTTCGTGGCAAGGTTCCATGAGAAATCGAGGAGTTGCAATTTGTGCCCGGCAGCTGCTGCGACTTGAGTGACTTCACTCCAGCCGCCGGGGATGAGGTGGAGCAAAACTAAGAATGTCACTGCGCTTCCCGTCAAATAAATCAGCAGTTGTGTCACGTCGGTCCAGATAACGGCTTTCATGCCGCCTTCGAAAGTGTAGAGAACGGTGAGTGCGATAACGATGAGCACGGCTAGTTTTTCTGAGGTTCCGAGCACGACGCTGACGACCAGGGCGATGGCGGAGACGCGCACGCCTTCGGCCACGGCGCGAGTGATGAGGAAAGTGCTGGCTGCGACGACGCGCATTTTTTCGCCAAAGCGTTTCTCGATCAGCGCGTAGGCGGTAAAGAATTCGCCGCGAAAGTAACCGGGAAGAAGCAGTACGACGATGAGCACGCGGCCGAGAAGATAGCCGAAGACCAATTGAATGAATGTCAGATTACCGCCGTAGGAGATGGCGGGGGTGCCGATAATGGTGAGCGTGGAAGTTTCCGTGGCGACGATGGAAAACGCCAGCGCCCACCAGGGCGCGGCCCGTCCGCCCAGGAAATAGTCTTTCGCGTCCTGTTGACCGCGGCGAAAATGTATTCCCAGCGCGGTGACGCCGATCAAGTAGGCAATGACGATCGCCAGGTCGAGTGGATGAATGCGCATCGAGTATGTTTGCCGCGGCGATTAGATTTTGCCGCGGAAAAGTGGGTTGAGAATAGTGGTGCAGAGTCAACGCGTCAAGGAATCACTGAGCGGTGATGCGAAGATTTCGCAACGTCCCGGTGGAGATGCAATTCCGCTTAGCGATTTTTAACGTATGCTTTGGCTATGAAATATGTTCTGGGTTTCGATGGCGGGGGCACGAAGACAGAATGCGTTCTGATGGATGGTGCGGGTACGATTGTTGCGCGAAGTTTTTCGGGGCCGTCGAATCCTTCGCGAGTGGGAGTGGAAGCGGCGACGCGGGAAATCTTGAAAGCTGCGGAAATTTGCTTGGGAGAAGCGGGGGTTGCACAGAATTCCGTGGTGGCGCTGGGCGCGGGTTTGGCGGGGACGGGCAAGCAGGAGATGAAAGAAGGGATGAAGGCGTCGCTTACGGGAGTGTTTCCCGGCGTGGAGTTGAATCTCTTTACGGATTTGGAAATGGCTTTAGCGGCTGCTGGGGGCGGTCCGGTGATCGTGCTTGTCGCGGGCACGGGGTCGGCTGCGATCGGGCGGGACGCGCAAGGGCAAATCTGGCGCACGGGGGGATACGGTCCATTGCGCAGCGACGATGGCAGCGCCTACGATATCGGGAGCAAGGCCGTTTCGAAAGCGATGAAGGAGAAAGAGCAGCGGGGAACGGATTCGAAACTGGGAGAGAGAATTCTGGAACAACTTGGGTTTCCATCCTGGATTGAACTGCGGGAACGCGCGGCAGTACAGCCGGACAGGGTTTTTCCGATGGTCTTTCCCGTAGTGGCTGCGGCGGCGGACGAGGGGAATATGGAGGCGCGTGAGATTCTGGTTCAGGCGGCTGGCGCATTATCCTCCTTGGTGAGTGCGGTTACGGAGCACGCGGGATACGGTCGTGGGGACATTTTGATTGCGAAGATGGGAGGCACGTTGGGGCGGTCCGTATTTTTTGATACGCAACTAGACGCAGCTTTGTCGCGAGTTTTGCCGGCGGGGCGAATCGGCGGGATTCGAATGTCGCTTGCGGAGGCGGCGGCACGAGCCGCAAGAAAGTGAAATGACGGAAGTCGCAAAAGATCGCGAACGCGCGCGGAACGCTACCGGCGAACAGCTTGCCGCGCTGCTGCATCATCCCTCGGCGGATGTGATCCTTGCGCTGCTCGGCAATCCGGCGCTGGAGGAGGCCCAACTTTGCCTGCTGTTCGAACGCAAAAACCTGCCCGCAGAAGTTCTCGAAGAGGTGGTGCGGCGCAAGCCCCTGTTGAAGAGCTACCGGGTGCGCCGCGCGCTGGCGTTTCATCCGCGCACACCGCGACTGGTGAGCTTGCACCTCCTGCGCGATCTCTACCTGATGGATCTGGTCCGGATTGCGCTGTTGCCGGGAGTTTCCGCGGAATTGAAACGCAACGCCGAGGAGCAACTGCTTGCGCGGCTGCCGCAGCTTCCGCTTGGGCAAAAAATTACTCTGGCGCGTCGTGGCCCCGCGCGAATTGCAGGGGCGCTGCTCGCGGAAGGACACGCGCAAATCATCAGCATTGTGCTTGATAATCCCTACATGACCGAAGCGCAAATCCTGAAGGCGCTCTCACGAGAAAAACTCTCTACTGCGGTGATTCCGGCCATTTCGCATCATCGAAAATGGTCCATCACCTACAATATTCGGCTTGCACTCGTCCGCCATCCGTCGGCTCCACTTGCGACCGTGCTTGCGTACCTTCCTGAACTCACGGTCTCCGACCTCCGGGATCTTGCCGCGCCTGGGATCGTTACCGAAAGCTTGAGAAAGTACCTGCAGGCCGAAGTGCAGCGGCGAACGCGCGCGATTAAAAAAGGCGAAAGCGGCCGAGAGAACTCCGATGCAGGATCAGTGCCTGAGCAAGACTAAGAAATTGTTTCTCTTTATTCACCGTGCTAGCGCGACGATTTAGCCGCGCACGCGTCAAAGTTTGCATTGGCGGGAACAAAACATCCTCTACTGGCGTCGTATGAGATGTGGCGGGAGAAGAGGTATGCTTGGAACCGAGGAACGGCGATTTCGCCCTGGCGCCGAGGTACGTAATCCCTGGCAGGGGGTTGCACCAGAATTATGGGCAGTGGGGATCAGACGTCCCGGCGGCTCGAACGCCGATGGGCACCACGGTACACGTTCCGCGCGGACCTCGAGATCGAATGGGGTTCCGCGGTCCTGCGCGCGAACACGCGCGATATCAGCTCCAATGGAATGTTCATCGAAGCCGTCGATCCGCTGTGGATTGGCGCGGGATTTACCGCGCGGTTGAATCTGGACCGTCCGCTGAGGATGGATTGTTCGGTGAAGCGCATCGAACCGGGACGGGGGATGGGCGTTTCGGTGGCTCTGTCGGAATCGGAAAGCCAGAAACTTTATCAGGACCTTCTTTCTTCGCTCTGCAACACCGGAACTTGAAGCCGTCTTATACTAAGGGCGATGACACGCTGTCTTGACTGCGGTTCCACGCGCACGGCGGATCAGTGTTCCGCTTGCGGGCTGACGTCGGCGGCCGCCGAGGTGATGTTCCGGCGGCGATTCCTCAAGCGCACGGCGGTGTTTCTAGCAGGGTCGCTGGCGTTTCCCTACATCAGCCAAATCTATCCGCCGCTCGATCTGGACCTGATGCTGGTGTTCTTCGGGGTCATTTTTTTTTTAGCGCTGGCGATTGCGGTGGTGCTGGATCGGCGCGCGCGGAATCGCCAGGACCTGGAAGTGCTGAAGAGAATCTACTCGGGATTTATTCCGCTGCCGCTGATTCTCGCGGCTACCATTTTTATCAATGGAAAACTGGATTCAAGAAAGAATGTGACGTACCACGCGACTACGGTAGAGGGGCGCTACAACATGCCGGGAGTTGTGCGCGGGACGCGTCGGCTCTTCGTACGCTCGTGGCGCGAAGGGCAAAAGTACGAACGCCTGGCGGTGGATCCTGACGATTACGATCGTTTTCACGCGGGGGATTCCGTGGTTGTTGCGGTCGAGCCGGGGGCGCTGGGGATTCCGTGGTATTACGGGGTATATCGGCACTGAAACTGAAATAAGAAAAGTAGTGATCAGTGAACAGTGAAGACTTACCCTGGACACCGAGTGGCCGATCAAAAAGCGGGCTTACCGTCGGGTTTCAAGGGGATCTGGAGTTCTAGGATGTGGCCGCCCTTGCCAAGGCGGAAGGTCACGCGTTCCATCTGTCCGACGTTGCGTTCTTTCCATTCGGAGACATCCAAGGGTTGCGCGGGAATGTCGGAAGTGGACCATTCCACGTCATCGCCGTGCGGTATTACCGTTTGCGGATCGACTTCGTAGACTTCTTCTTCCTTCATGTCGACGAACAGGTAGCGCTTCCACAAGTGGACAAGAAGCAGGCCTTTCTTCTCCGTATGATAGATGTTCCAGGATTTCGGGGCCTCGTCATTGAACTTCACGATGGCGAAGACGACGGATTTCCAGACTGTTTTTTCGCCGACACGGGAACCGGCGCATAGAGCGAGAGCCAGCATGAGTATCCCTGCGACGGGAATGAAACGAAGAAATCTCATCTTTTGAGTCGCCAGCGCTTTCCACCGCACGAGTTCTCGTGCGAAGTGTGTGAGTTGAGTGTACGGAAGCCGCCAGAGAAAGTCGACGCAGGAGGAGTGGGCGTGAAATCGATGACTAAGGCTTCGGCGCGGGAGGCTTGTAGACCGGGTGCGTCACAGTTTGTGTGACGACGTGCTTGGGCGGTTTTTTCTTGGGCGGCTTTTTGAGTTCGCGTCTACGTGCGTCTTTGTTTCCCATAAAGAATATTTTGCCATAGGTCGTCGAGCATAGCCAGCGGCTATCAAGTTGATCTCGACTTATTGCCGGACATTCTTAAGAGAAGTTCGGAGTGGAATGTGATTTGGGGGGAAGGAAGGCGCAGATGGAGCGCGAAGGTGTCCCGATTTATACAGACGCCTGTCTCCGCCAGCTTTATAATGCCACAGACGGGAAAACGTGAGAGCTAAGGGCAACCCAGCTGAACGCGGACGAGCGCCGAACGAAGATGTCCCTGGCCCCACGCGTTGCTCGCCCTGCGTTGTAGGAACGTCCACTGATTTTGAAAAAGAGTGATGGCCATCCGCCGCAAAACCGGTCTAATCGCAATTGGAATCGCCGCAGCGTTCCTGCTCTTACTGATTTTCGTCCTGCCCGCGCTTCTGCGCGTGGATCACTACCGGCCTGAGGTAATTTCCTATCTGCAGGAGAAAACGGGAAAGCAAGTCGAAATCGGTCAGCTGTCGTTCACGTTATTTCCCGTCTCTATTCACATTCAGGATTTCGGGGTAAAGAATCCCGCGCTTTTTCCGAAAGGCTACATCATAAAAGTGGCTCGGATCGACGCGGAACTTGATGTTGGAGCACTGTTGCACCGGCAGGTGAACATCAAGTTACTGGTGCTCGAAGATCCGATCATGAATCTGACCTCCGATCCCGATGGTCCGTGGAATTTCGAAAATCCACAAGCAAAGGAGTCGGTCAGCGGCGTACCGCTGGGAGTGATTTCAAAAGTTCAGATCAATCGAGGGCAGCTGATCGCCTCGAATCTTCTGCCATCCGACGCGGCGGGTCCGGTGTTCTTCGAAGCTCACGACGTTTCTTGTGAGATGGAGCAGGTAAACCTGACCGGAATTATCACTCCGGGCTCCTCGACAGCGGATGGACATGGCACGGTGAAGTCGGGGCTTCTGCGTTTCGGATCTGTCGAAGTAAAAAACCTAAACTCCAAGTTGCGACTGGAGGCGAAGCGCGCATTCTTCACGGAGGTCAAAGCGGAGTTGTATGGCGGGGGCGCAACAGGCGAACTGTCGTTTGACTTGTCTGGAAAAAATCCAAGTTTCAAAACCGATGTCCGATTGAGTGGCATTAACCTGGCCCAGCTTCTGGCGGCTTTCCCAAATGGGGGAGGAAGGATGACCGGAAGGATGGAAGGAGACGTGAAGTTATCGGGAGTCATCGCACACACGGACCGCCCGCTGGCGCAGATTCACGGGGTGGGGCACGTGACGGTGCGCAATGGGCAGGTTCCGAGCCTGAAGCTCAACGCGAATTTGATGAAGATGGCGCACTTCAACGATCTCGGGCCGGCCAAGGATGATCCTTCCTCGTTCAATTTAATCACCACGGATCTGGAGCTGGCCAATCAGCGGATTTCGAGCAAGGTCATCGACATTGACGGGTACGGAGTCGATGTAGACGGCTCAGGAAGCGTCAGCCTCACTGGATCGGACGAGCTGGACTATCGCGGGTTGGCGGAGATTACGACCAAGGAGAGTTTTTTCACCAACACCGTGGCGCGGTTTTCCGGAGCCACGTTAAAAGACGGCAAGCTGCAGTTTCCCTTTCGAATCGGCGGGACGATCGACAACCCGGTATTCACCAAGGGGAAGGGCTATCAGGATGTGGACGCCGTGGCAAAGCATCACTGATGGGAGCAAACGACATTGTGTGTGTGTCGCGGTGGCAGGCGCATGGTTCAAATTGGATCAGTCAAAAGTCATATGGCCCGAAAGCCAAGTTAGTACTCAATGTTCACTTCTGAACAGAAATACAAAACTCTCATCGGTATTCTCGCAACCAGTTAACTCCGACTAATCCCGTGGAGCAGTTGGCGCGGAAGGGAACTACTCCCCGCGATTAAGTCCAAGCCTGAAATGTCTACGAGATCCGAACCCATCTTCGATCCAGCGGCGCAGGTTTCTGCGTTGAATGCACCCGAGCGCCGGCAAAATCTGGTGCGAATCCTATTTGTGAATCGTTGCCTGGGGGATGTCGAGCGCGGCCTTCAGGAGCTCAAGAGGTTGCGATTTACGGTGAGCTCGGATGTGGTCCTGACTCCCGAGCAGTTCGTCGAGCGACTCCGCGTGGACGTTTACGACACGATCGTGGCGGAGCATCCCAGCCCAAACTGGATGAAACGCAAGCACTGGACATCCTGCACGACATGGGGAAAGACATTTCGCTGATCTTTTTGGCGCGCGGCTTGAAGCGAGAAACCGCCGCAGAGTTTATTCTAAAAGGCGCGGCCGATTGTATTGAACTGAATAGCATTGGCCACCTGCCCGTAGCGGTGCATCGAGCCCTTGAAGAGAAACGCTGCGCAATCAGCGAGAACGAGCGGAAAAAGAGTTACGGCGGTCAGAGGTGCACTATCGTGCCCTGGCGGGAAACCTGAGCTTCGGGATTTGCCGGTGCAGCCGCGAAGGAAGATTTTTGGAAGTGAATGAGGCCATGATGAGAATGCTCGGGTATGACTCCAAGGAAGAACTGCTGGCGAAAAACCTGATGGAAGATATGATTCAAGACCCTAGCAGACGAGCAAAACTGCTGGGTCATTCGGGCGTGACCGTGCCTGTTGATCCGGTCGAATGGAAACGCAAGGACCATTCGGTGCTGAAGGTGACGTTGAGCGGGAGAGAGGTGCAAGGAGAGCCGAGCGATTTGGGCGCCTATGAGGTGATTGCGGAGAACATCACCCAGCTGCGAGAGTTGGAGGACCATCTGCGGCGGCAGGCCGCCAGCGATCCGCTAACAGGGCTGGCGAACTATCGCCACCTGGTTGACGTGATCGATTCGGAGATCAAACGAAGCAAGCGCACCAACCGGGAGTTTGCGTTGCTGTTCTTTGACGTGGATGGATTGAAGCAGATCAACGACCGGCACGGACACATGGTGGGAAGCCAGGCCTCTGCCGGCTCGCGGATGTTCTGTCTTCGTGCTGCCGGGACATTGACACGTCTGCGCGGTTCGGCGGCGAGGAATTTGCATTGGTCTTGCCGGAAACGGACGCGGTGGCGGCCAATCGCGTGGCGCGACGCATTTGCGAAAGCTTTGCCAATGACGGCAAGGGGCCAAAGGTTTCCGTCAGTTTCGGTGTGTTTGTCTATCCGGAGAACGGCGACTCGATTGAAAGCCTGCTGTGTGAAGCGGATTCCGGGCTGTATTCGCGGAAACTGCAAAGACTGCTGTCTGCTGGGTCCCAGCCCGCTGTCACGGAGCAGTAAATTGTTTGGCGCAGCTTTATCAGGTTTGCCGTCCGCCGTGTTTTGCTAAAATCGTTGTACGCCGCACGTTTGAGCGATCCCAGAGAAACCAGTAGCGAGCCGTCTTCCCGTAGTAATCCTTCCAAAACCAAGAATAGGAACAGGGGACGGAGCCGGCGTCAGACGAATTCACTGTGGAGGCCGGTGGTGCAGCGAAACAGGGAAATGAAACATACTGCTATTTCTGTACCAAATTGAACGGTATGTCTTGAGGTTCGATGCCACTATGAGGTTATGCGTAAAAAGAAAGCCAAGACGGAAACGGGCCGAGCTACGTTGGCCCGCGTCAGGAAAGAGATGGCCAGGTCGCGAGTGGCCAAGTCCGCGCGTCGTCCTACCCGCGTGGGGATGCGGCGAGAGCCTCATCTGCGTGGCAAAGAGATCGTCTAGGCTATTGCATCGAAAAACGATAGCGTCAGAAATGCCCTCGTAAAATGGAGTTGAAGTCCTTTAGAGGCCACCCCGCAAAGTAAGTTTTTCCCCGCCGATTTTTTCTGAAACGTTCAATCCCCCATTGACACTATGTTGATGTCACTCTCGCACTGTGTGAGCAACGCGGTTAAGACCCCCCAGGCCAGACCGCACGGAGACCCGCCTTGTCCCAGAGCAGTTCCCCTTCGCGGAGATTGTCCACGCGTGTCGCGGCGCCGGAGGACGTGTGGGTCTACTGGCAATGCAATGGACGTGAGGACGTTTCGCACGTTCGGGACATGAGTCTGGGCGGGCTGTTCCTTGAGACCGAAAAGCCCAAAGCTCCCGGTATAACCGCCAAACTTCATTTTCTTGTGAAAGAGGGACAGATCAGGGCTGATACGGTGGTGCGTTACGCCGTACCCGGTGTTGGGCTGGGATTAAAATTCCTGGCCGTGAGCGAGCAAGACCGGCCGCAGCTGGCGGCGCTCCTAACGCGGCTGCGCGGTTTGTCACATTCCATAGCACGCGCGATGCGGTCAGAGGCAAGACCTTCCTAGCGCCTGGTCGGTTGCGGAGATCAAAGTTCGGGAGTGATGAGTTCCACGGCTTCCTTGGAGTGGCGCACGGGAACGAAGTCAAAGTCCACGAGGTCGCGCCAGTGGGCAGCCCACTGGTCCAGCAGCCCCGCGTCATCGCAGTCCATTAATTGAAAGCAGCGATCGAAATTCGTTTCCACCCAACTCTCCACGTAGACGAGACCTTCCGGCGCCATTCTTCCGCGTTCACGGAAGCGGCGATAGACCGCTTTGGCATCGCGATTTTTGAAATGTTCGATGACCATGTAGAGCATGCGAGTGCGCCTCCTAAGGAGTTTGGGATCGCTGTGAGAAGCAACAAACATACCAGAGCGAAGCCCGCGATCCGTTCGAAAGACGAAAGAACGCGGACAGCGGTAGAATTCGAACACCGACTGACAGCTTCTCTGGTCTGGAGCCTTCGAATATGGAGAGAAAAATTCAGCTCCGGCTCGCGGTGCCCGCGGATATTCCGGTGCTGCGCGAGCTGATCGACGCTTCGGTGCGCGCTTTGCAGGCGGAGGACTATACGGCGGCGCAGATCGAGGGAGCGCTGAAAACCGTGTTCGGGGTGGATAGCCAGCTAATCGCGGACGGAACGTATATCGTGGCGGAAGCCCCGCTTGATGGAGTCGAGCGCACGGACGCCCATAACGTAAAAACGAAGACGGTAATCGCGGGCTGCGGCGGCTGGAGCAAGCGCAAAACATTGTATGGCAGCGACCGGTGGACGGGGAGGGAAGACGAACTTCTGGACCCACGCCGCGACGCGGCAAAGATTCGCGCGTTCTTCATTCATCCGGACTGGGCGAGGCGCGGGGTCGGCAGCATGATTCTGGAGGCTTGCGAAGCCGCGGCGAAGGCGGCGGGGTTCACGCGTTACGAGATGGGCGCGACGCTGACAGGGGCAAAGCTCTTCGGAGTCAAAGGGTACGTTGCTGTGAAACCTATCGAGATTCCACTGGTGAACGGCGAGCGACTTCCCGTCATCCACATGGAAAAGCAGGCGTAGGCATTGCCCCACCTGGGACTTGGTGGCGGCAGGATTCAGCTCAATTTCATTTATTCATCGAATTTCAGTGCCAGGGAATGGGAACTTCGAGTTCCCATTCGCGGCCCATGTTGTTGTCGGTGATCAGCCGTTCGCGGCCATAGTGTGCGCGCAAGGAGTTTGAACCTTCCAGGCCAAACTGCGCCGGCGGGAGGTTGATGCTGTTGGCAAATTGATAGTATGCGGCGAGGGTATGTTGAGCGACGGGATCGGCGGGGTCGAAAAGATACTTATTGTCGATCTTGTATTCGCGGAGAGTATCGATCCAGCGGGAGGTGGCGACCTCGAGCGGTGAATCGCTGACGGCCATGAAATTGATGACGCGGATGCCGTAGCGAAAAACGTGCAGAGCGGTGGCAATGGCGTCGGCGGACTCGGTGGTATTGAAGTAGTAGACGCCCCCGGGATTCAGATGCATGCGAGCCATGGTGAAATACTCGACGGAGAGAAGGCCAGAGCCATGGTCGCGCCAAAAATAAGTGTTATTGGAGATGATCACGTCATAGCGGGCTTGAGGATGTGCGATCAGCCAGCGGCGGCCATCGTCAATGTAAATGTGAACTTTCGGATTCTGGAGGAACGAACTTACGACGGGATATTGGGGGATGAGCTGAAGATAACCGGGGTTTATTTCAACAACGTCGAGGGATTCGACCTGGGGGTGATTGGCAAAAACTTGTCCCCAGGACCCGGAAGCGAGCCCAATCATGAGGATGCGCTTGGGAGCCGGATGTATGGCGCTGAGAATAAGGGGACGAATGATGAGATTCGAATCATGGCTGGGATCGATGCGGAAGTAACCGTCGTAAACACCGCCGCTGAAGACAGCGTCCGCGTTGGTCACGCAGACTACCCCGTTCCGGTTTTCCACCGTACGAGCGAAACCGGTGGTCGCATCCATGCGGTTTCCGAATGTTAGTTTTTCGTAAAGTGAGTCAAAGCTCGGGGAAGCTATGGGAACGGCAACGAGCGCGGCCACGAAGAGCACAGTAGCCCAGACAGGAGGAAATCTGGAGCCCTGCCGGCTGAGAAAAAGAACCATGCCCCCGGTTAGCACCGTCAAGACACCAAGTGCTAAGGAGATTTGGCGGAGCCCGAAGTACTGCATGAGAACGAACCCGATCCCCAGACTCCCCAAAACGGAACCGAGAATATTCGAGACGTAGATGAGGCTGACGCCGCCGCCGGCCTTTTCATCCGCGGAAACAGAAAGTTGGCACAAGAGCGGAAGGACCGAGCCGAGCATGCCCGCGGTGAGAAAGAAAATTGGCGCGGGAGTGAGGAATGGCAGATTGTGAACTCTCGCGGCGGCGACAAGGGTCGGCAGGTATGCGGAGACTGCTCCGGCCAGAACCATGAGGACGCCGATGAGGCGCACAACGGTTTGGGAATTCCAATTGTGCGTCAGCTTTTCAGAAAGAAAAGAGCCCGCGGCGACTCCGGCGAGAAAGGTCGCGAGCAGAAGAGCGAAGGCGGGGGCGCGATCCGCGGAGGCCACAGCGAAAACGCGGAACCAGGCAATCTCCAGTCCGAGCGCGATAAAACCCGAGAGTCCGGCGAGGAGCATTGCCAGGGGAAGTTTGATGGGAGAATCGCCGCGCGTGGCGAGCGGTGGCGCGAGTACGGCAACGCCGGATGTCGTGGCCGGGCGGCGTCCATAGAGGTAGGCCACGGCGCCGACCAGAGTGTTGAGGCACGCGGCAATCGAAACCGAGCCGGCCTGGCCAAATTCGCGAAGCAAATACACGGCGCAAAGGTAGCAGGCAATGGCGGAGCCGAGGGTATTCACAAAATACAGTTGAGAAACGGAAGCGCCGACGCGGCCGGACCGCCGGACAAGATGCTCGACGAGGATGGGAAGTGTCGCGCCCATCAGCACGGTGGGTACCAGCAAGAGCCCGAAGCTAAAGATGATCACGGAGACCAGGTTGCCGCCCGCTGTGTGCGCGGCAGCCCAGCGAAAAATGTGGAGAGAAGAGAGGCCAAAAACGGCGATGCCCAGCTCGGCCAGGCCAAAAATCAAAATCCCGTTGCGAGGAAAGCGCGCCGAGAGCCAGCCGCCGGCAAGACTGCCGAGTCCCAAGCCGAGCATGAACACGCTAACGACGACGGCTACAGACTCCGCATTCACCCCGTAGATGGAAAACAAGACGCGCTGCCAGACGACCTGATAGATCAACGCGGGCATGCCGGAACATAGGAACAGCGCGCTCAGGAGAAGGTTCTCCCACTTCTGCTCGCTGCGATCGAAATAGAAGGCAGCCGCGAGAAAAAGAAACACGTCGAATAGCAGCAGGAGCAAGACAGGTCCGAGGATCATGATTCTCCCGAGAAAGAGCAGGGCCATGATGCGAGCCCTGAACAGTATGGCCGTATGCGAGCGGGAGGGACTGTGGAATACGGCAGGGCTTGTCGAATGGTTTATTGCCGTTGGGGCAAGTCCAGAAAAACAGAACTGCTGGAGGCCTCCCGCAGGCCTAAGGCGTTCAAAAATGTTTCGAGAAACTTGGCTGATTCGGACACGCGCGGGCTGGGGCAGGTATAATGCCGGGCGATGAATCCAGTGGTGAGTTTTTTTCGGCGGTTATATGGCACGTTGGCGCGGGTATTTCCGCGCTGCGGGATGATTTCACAGGCGATAGCTTTCAACCTTTTTCTAGCGTTTTTCCCGACACTGCTGGTGGTGGTGGCGCTGGCGACGAGCCGGATCGGCGGAAAGACGAGTCTGCTGGATCTGATCACGGATCTGATGCAGTTTTTGCCGCCGGGCAGCCAGACCATCGTTTCGGAATTTCTGGTGAAACGCGGGCCGGAGGCGTGGAAAATTGCGGCGGTGGGCTGGGCAGGGATGCTGCTTGCCGGGTCGCAGGTGATGAAGCTGGTGATGGAAGGCATTCACATCATCTACGGGGACAAGGAGAAGATCGGTTTTCTGCACCGCCAAGTCCGAGGGCTGATGCTCCTGCTGGTGACGATCGCGCCGCTCCTGGGAGCAGCGATTATCGGCGTTCTCGGAAGGCCGATTCGCCGGTGGTTGGCTCATGAATTCGGCAAACAGACATTGCCCCAAGGCTGGTGGACGATCTTTTTTCCGGTGGCGGCGATCGTGCTGGCGATGATGGCGCTGACGGTGATTTACCGGGTGGCGCGGCCGGGGGAAGACAGTTTGAGAAACGTGCTCCCGGGAGCGACAGTAGCGACCCTACTTTGGTGGCTGGTGAATGTGTTTTTCGGAATCTATGTGCGGCGCGTGCCGTACAATGTGGTGTACGGGGGGCTGGCAGCGGTGATCGGCTTGATCATCTGGATGCAAATCTCTGCGATGATTATTTTTCTCGGCGCGGGGTGGAACGCGGAGCTGGCAGAGAGTCGAAGGGCAGCCCGGGCAAATGGATGAACTGATGGTGAGTGTGGAATGTTACGCGGGGTACAAGGGGGATGAACGTCCCCTGCGCGTGCACCTCGGCAGAAGCACACTGGAAATCGTGAGCGTCGAGGATCGCTGGTATTCGCCGGGCGCAACTTATTTCCGCATCGCGGTGGAGGGCGGCGACCGCTACGTTTTGCGCTGCGAGGAAGCACAGGATGTTTGGAGCCTGAGCGCTTTCCGCGCAAAAACCAAGCGAGCCCGCACACGTTGACACGCCGCTCCATTGGAACTAGATTGAGTCAAAGCTGACGGAGTGGAGGATTAACTGTGGCAGAACCACTCGGTCGGGCCCCATCTACTCTGTTGAAAATTCTCAGTTCCGTTCTGGTCAGCGGCGTTTATTTCCTGCTCTCTCTTTCGGCAGTGCGAGCGCAATCGCAGCCCGCGCCTCCGCAAGCTCCCCCATCGCCGTCAACACAAAGAGAACAAAAACCGGAGACGAAGGCCTCCAACGACGAAATCGTTTCGCACGACTCCCCAGCGGCGTTCAAAGTGCGCGTCAATTTTGTTCTGGTCCGCGTGGTGGTGAGGGATGTGAAGGGGAAAGCAGTTCCAAATCTTAAAAAAGAAGACTTTCAGCTTGCGGACAACCGGAAATTGCAGATCATTTCTAGTTTTGCAATGGAAACGCCGGCTTCGCATGTGCCTACTGTGAAGGTGGAGGCGGCGAAGGATGCCACCGAAGTGACGCCGGTAAAGACGCCGGAACTTCCTCAACGGTTTGTCACGCTGTACTTCGACGATCTGCATCTTTCCACCTCGGACCTGATGCAATCCCGACTGGCGGCTACAAAACTGCTTGGCGCCATGGGAACGGGGGACAGGCTCGCCATCTTCACGACCTCCGGGCAGGTGCAGCTGGAATTCACCGCGGACCGCGACAAACTGCAAGAGGCCCTGGAGAGAATTTTCCCGCACCCGCTCACTTCCAGCCCAACCATGGATTGTCCGCCGATGTCGTACTACGAGGCATACCAGATTATTGAAGCGAACGATCCCACCGCATTGCAAATCGCGACCATCGACGCTCAGCGCTGCGTGGGAAACACGCCCGGAGCGGCGCAGAGCCTGGTGCAGATGGCCGCGCAGCGCGAGCTGACGACGGGCGATTCCGCGGTGCAGTTTGCCTTTCAGAATCTGCAAGCGCTGATTCGCAGAATGAGTGCGCTTCCCGGGCAGCGCGTCATTGTGATGATGTCGCCGGGATTCTTCGTGACTCCTTCGATGCGCGAATCCAGCGAACTGATCGATCGGGCGACGAAGGCGAATATCGTTATCAATACGATTGATGCGCGGGGGTTGTATGTTTCCTCGGTCTACGACGTTGCCAATCGTACGCCGCCGGACAATCTGAAGACAGCTTTCACCATGGCGGAGGAAGCGGCGCAGGATGATGTTCTGGCGGAACTTGCGGATGGGACCGGCGGGGTTTTCTTTCACAACCGCAATGACATTGATAAGGGATTGCTACAAGCCGCGGCGGAGCCTGAAGTTTCCTACGTGCTGGGATTTACGCCGCAAAATCTAAAGCTGGATGGGAAGTATCACCATCTGAAAGTGACGTTCACGGATAAGCAGAAATGGACGCTGCAGGCGCGGCACGGATATTTCGCGCCGAAGGGCAGTGCCGATCCCGCAGCGGCGGCAAAAGAGGAGATTCAGCAGGCGGTTTTCTCGCAGGATGAAATGCACGAGCTGCCCATCGAATGCCAGACGCAATTCTTCAAGAACGGGAACGGTGTACGGTTGACGGTTGTAGCGCACATCGAGACCCAGGGTCTTAGATTCCGGAAGGCTGAGGAACGCAACAACGACAAATTGACGGTGGCCACGGTGGTGTTTGATGAAAACGGGAACCTGCTCACAGGACTGGAGAAGATTCTTGAGCTGCGTCTGAAGGATGCAACACTGGAACGCGTGAACAAGACGGGGATCAGCGTCAAATCGAGCTTTGATCTGCAGCCTGGAACATTCCTGGTGCGCATCGTGGTGCGGGATTCGGAAGGAACGCAGATGGCGGCCATGAATCGCGGGGTAGTGATCCCGTACTGAGATTCGCGGAGCGCGAAGCGAGCTGCTGCCTCTTGCGCACGCGCCGCGACTTAACAAGGTAATGCGGCTGAACCGCATTGACATACTCCCGCATGTACCTAGATTTGCGGAAGCCTGACGGAGTGGAGGATCGACGGTGGAAAGGCCGCTCAGTCGGATGCTTACTGCTTTTCTCCGAATCTTCGGGCTATTCCTTCTGAGCGGAATTCCATCGATTCTGTTGGCACAAACGCCGGACCTGACACCGGTGATACCTCCGCCCGCACCTCCGCCCAGCAAACAGAAAGTGGACGCTCCAGTGAGCATTGGGAAAGATGAGATAACGACGCACGAGGCCCCGGCTACGCTTCAAGTGCGCGTCAATGTGGTTCTGGTTCGCGTGGTGGTGCGCGATGCCAGAGGCAAAGCGGTCACCAACCTGAAAAAGGAAGATTTTCAGCTGGCGGACAACCGCAAGCTCCAAACGATTTCCAGCTTCGCAGTGGAGGCACCGGGTTCGCAAGTCACGGAGGTAGCGATCCATTCGAATGAAGCGGAAGCGACAGCAGGGACGACCCGGACAGTACAGCTACCGCAAAGATTCATCGCACTTTTCTTTGACGACCGGCATCTGCAAGCTTCGGATGTGCAGACTTCCCAACGGGCGGCCCGGAATCTGTTTACGAAGTTGCAGCCGACGGACCGGGTCGCGATTCTCACCACATCCGGCCAAGTACAACTGGATTTCACAGCGGATCGCAAGCAACTGGAAGAAACGCTGCAACGTGTCGGCCCTCGCAGCCTTTCCGCTCCGTCCGGAACCGATTGCCCGCCGATGTCGTTTTACGAAGCATATATGTTCGTGGAAGCGCGAGATCCGCAAGCCATCCAACTGGGCACCATGGACGCCATCGCCTGCGGTATCACTCCGCAAATGGCACCCATCGTGGCGGAGATGGCCGCAAAACGGGAGTTGGCCGTCGGGGAATCGGAGGTGGAGTCTTCGTTCGCCAACTTGGGATCGCTGATCCGAAGAATGAGTGGGCTGCCCGGCCAACGCTCGATCGTGATGATGTCACCCGGTTTTTTCATGACCCCTTCGACCCGGGAATCGAGCGAGATGATCGATCGCGCGACGCGCGCAAATATTGTGATCAATACGATTGATGCGCGCGGCTTGTACGTCTCTTCCTTCCTCGATGCCTCAAATCATATGGCCAATCCCAGCCCGCTTCGTCAGTCCTTCATGACGCAGGAGGAGCGGGCGCAGGATGACGTGCTGGGGGAACTGGCGGACGGCACGGGAGGGCTCTTTATTCACAATCGAAATGATATCGATCAAGGGCTGCTGGAAGCCGCGGCCGATCCGGAAGTGGCTTACGTATTGGGATTCGCGCCGCAAAACTTGAAGCCCGACGGTAAGTATCACCATCTGAAGGTTACCCTGACCAACAAGGAAAAATACACGCTGCAAGCGCGGCACGGTTACTTTGCACCGGCGAAATTATCGAAACCCGAGGCCGCAGCGAATGAAGAGATTCGGGCAGCGCTCTACTCGCATGAGGAACTTCGCGATCTGCCGATCAGCTGTGAAACGCACCTTTCCAAGAGCGGTGATGAAACGCGCCTCACCGTGTCGGCCCAAATCGATTTTCGGGGGTTGAAATTCCGGAAGGCGGAGGACCGCAATCTGGACAATTTGACGGTGGCAACAGCGGTGTTTGACGACAATGGAAACCTGGTGACCGGGATGCAGAGGGCGTTCGACCTGAGGCTGAAGGACGCGACTTTGGAGCGGCTGAGGCAGACGGGAATCAGCGTAAACTCGGACTTCGCGATGAAGCCGGGTACCTATATCGTGCGGCTGGTGGTGCGAGCATCCGAAGGCGAGCAAATAGCGGCCTTAAATCGCGGGGTAGAGATTCCCCGCTGAGTTTCGCCAGCGCAACGCATGAGGCGCGTTGACATAAAAATTAGGGTGAGCGTATAGTCAAAACACCAGTCTGCATCTGGGCATCCAGGGTGGGTCGTTCCTCGCGAGCACTCGGGGATGCAGGTTTCAGAAGGGCAGGGATGTTTTACCCAAGGCGATTCCGGGTAGTCAGGCACCTCACCGTTATCGTTCTCTTTTGCTATTTTTTGATTTCAGGAACGCGCGCTGCGGCGCAGACCCCTGTGACGGCTACACCCACGCAGGATGCTCCTGCGAAGGCCGATTCGACGGGCAAGCCGGAGCCAGTTCCGGCCCCCAGCGACAAACAAGAGGTATCGAGTCACGACGCACCGACTACGTTCAAGGTGCGGGTTAACCTTGTGCTAGTGCGCGTGGTGGTCCGCGATGCCCAGGGTAAAGTTGTCAGCAACTTGAAAAAAGAAGACTTTCAGCTGTTTGATAGCCGGAAGACGCAGACGATTTCGTCCTTCAGCGTGGAGACTCCGGAAATGGCCACGGCTTCGGTGCTGGCGTCGCCGTCAACAGATGCTGGATATTCGTCGAGTAAGGATGCCATTGGAGGGAAGGCCACGGTCTTGCCGCGGCGATTTGTTTCCATGGTTTTCGACGACGTGCACCTCTCGATGGAAGACACGACGTTCGTGCGCGACTCCGCCACACGGCTGTTCGGGGCGCTGGCAGCCAGCGACCGCGTTTCCATCAATACCACCTCCGGGCAGGTCACGCAGGAGTTCACGGATGATCAGGAATTGCTGAAGAAAGCGCTGCTGGGGATCATTCCGCGTCCGCTGGGGGCCGAAGGATTTCATGATTGCCCGGACTTGAGTTATTACCAGGCAGACTTGATTATGAACAGGAATGACACGCAGGCGCTGGCCGTGGCGACAGAAGATGCCGTACAGTGTGCGTTTAACGGGAATGAGCAGATGGCCGCCCTGGCGCAAAACATGGCGACGGTCGCGGCGGGACGAGCCGTCACGGCAGGAGACAATGAGACGCAGTTTGCCTACCGGCATATAGAGGATGTTGCACGGCGTCTGGCAGGCATGCCCGGCCAACGGGTGCTGGTATTCGTCTCTCCTGGTTTTCTTCAGACCACGATTCAATCCGAGGCATCCGAGATGGTAGACCGTGCGACACGGGCGAACATCGTGATCAACACTATAGATGCGCGCGGACTCTATGCCTCGGATGTGATGGGAGATATCGCCAGTCCCCCGCAGGACAGCTACAGAACCGCGGGGTACAAGGCTTCCTACCGCGTGGCCCAGCAGACGGCGCAGGAAGATGTTCTCGCGCAATTGGCCGACGGAACCGGCGGAAGATTCTTTCACAATCGCAATGACGTGGATGAAGCCATGCGGGAAGCTGCTGCGGCGCCGGGCGTCTCCTACTTGCTGGGATTTTCTCCGCAAAACCTGAAGATTGATGGGCGCTACCACACGCTGAAAGTCACGCTGACCAGCAAAGCGAAATACAATATTCAGGCCCGGCACGGATATTACGCGCCGAAGTCGATCACTGATCCCGCGGAGGCCTCAAAAGAAGAGATGCGCGAAGCGTTGTTTTCGCAGGAGGAGATTCGCGACCTGCCGGTGGACCTGCAAACGCAATTTTTCAGAAAAGACGACACGGAAGCGCGGCTTTCGGTTTTGACGCGATTGGATGTGAAGGGGATGCACTTCCGCAAAGCGGAAGGACGCAACAACGACAACTTGACGATTTTTACCGGTATTTTCGACGAGAATGGAAACTTTGTGACGGGCGGCGAGAAAACGGTGCAGATGAGATTGCTGGACACGACGTATGAGAGGCTGAGCCAGTCGGGTCTCACGGTGAAATCGAGTTTTGACGTGAAGCCCGGGACGTACATGGTGCGGTTGGTGGTGCGCGATTCCGAAGGCGCTCAGATGGCGGCCCGGAATGGAGCGGTAGTTATTCCTTATTAATGCTAATTAGGCCGAGCGGACAACGTTGGAGGAGCAAATGAGTACACCGAAGAATTGCAAATGGGGAAAGCGATGGGCCGCGGGATTGGCGGCTGTTCTGATTTGGATTCTTCCGTCCTCCTTGATGGCGCAGGGGCAACCCGCCCCGGCGCCGCCGCCTCCTCAGGCGGCCCAGCCGGCGGAGCCACAGTCCGGTGCGATGATCAAGAAGGAAGTGAAGCTGGTGCTCGTCGACGCGGTGGTGACGGACAAGAAAGGAGCTTACGTCCGCGACTTGACTCAGAATGACTTCAAAGTCTTCGAGGACAACAAAGAACAGCAAGTGTCGACGTTTTCCACGGGTGCGGATACCGCCACGCAGGCCAATGGCCAGCGGCGTTACCTGATTCTCTTTTTTGATAATTCCACGATGGCGGCTCCGGATCAGATCCAGGCGCGTGGCGCGGCGAAGAAGTTCATCGAAGCCAATGCGGGGCCCGATCGCTTGATGGCGGTAGTCGATTTTGGAGGCTCGCTGCGCATCGTACAGAATTTTACGGCCAATGCGGATTTGCTGCAGGCGGCGGTCTCCGGAATAAAAAACTCGTCGGTTGATCCAAACGCGCCGGCGCCGGGCGGCCCGGTCACCGTGGCGTCGACAAGCTTGGGGACCGCCGGATTGTCTTCGCTCGGCAACGCGGAAGCGGATTTTGGCGCCCGCAGCATGTTGCTCGCGATTCGAAGCCTGGCGAAGAATCTGCGGAGTGTGCCCGGACGGAAAATGGTGGTGCTGTTCTCTGGCGGCTTTCCTCTGACAAATGAAAATCAATCGGAGCTTACGGCAACCATCGACGCCTGCAACAAGGCGAACGTGGCGGTGTATGCGCTGGACGCGCGAGGCCTTGTTGCCGCTGCTCCAGGGGGCAGCGCGATGAAGCACGCTCCGGCGGGTAAGACGCGCACAGCTTCAGATCGGACAACCGCACCCAAGACTGCGTCCCGTCCGCGAGTCCTGTTGGCTGCCTACCCGGCGAGTCTGATGCCTGACCCGCAGCGGCCTGGTGGAGGTGGCGGCACCGGTGGCGGCGGAGGGACTGGTGGTGGGGGCGGTGGCCATCCTGGTGGCGGCACCGGAGGCGGTACTGGTGGAGGCACTGGCGGTGGCACCGGTGGCGGCGGTAAGGGTGGAACGGGTGGAGGGACCGGCGGAGGCACAGGTGGAGGCGGCAAGGGTGGCACGGGCGGCGGCAATGGCGGGGGCAACGGTGGCGGCACGCGCGGTGGTGGGACTGTGCCGAATTCGAATTACAACAACTCTCCTTACAACCAGCCGCGGACGATTGTGCCGCCATTTCCACCGTCGGCTTCGACCAATCAGCAGATCCTTGCCGCGCTGGCAGAAGGAACCGGCGGCTTCACGATCTTTAACACCAACAATCTTCTTGGAGGGCTGGAGCGCATCGGCCGCGAGCAGAATGAGTTCTACATCCTGGGCTATGTGCCGGGAGATACGCCGGAAGGCAGTTGCCATACCCTGAAAGTAAAATTAGATCGAGGCGGAATGAATGTTCGCTCGCGGAGCGGATACTGCAACACGAAGTCGACCAACATTCTCGAAGGCAAGCCTTTGGAGAAACAGCTCGAATCGCACGCTACGGGTTCGCAGGCCGGATCAATCCAAGGGGCGCTCCAGGTGCCGTATTTCTACACCGCGCCGAATACCGCGCGGGTGAATCTGGCGATGGAGATCCCGTCGAATACGCTGCAGTTCAACAAAGACAAAGGAAAGTATCACGCGAATTTGAATGTGCTGGGCATCGCCTACCGGCCCGATGGAACGGTCGGAGCGCGATTCAGCGATACCGTCAACCTGGATCTCGAAAAGGACGATCTGAAAGAGTTCACGAAAACGCCTTATCATTACGAAAATCAGTTTGACGCAGCTCCGGGAACTTACAAGCTCACCGTGGTTTTGAGCGCCGGCAGCGACGCGTTCGGCAAATTCGAAACCCCATTAGTCATTGATGCGTACGACGGAAAGCACTTCAATCTCAGCGGTCTGGCGCTGACAAACTCCGTGCAGAAACTCAGCGAAATTCCGACGGGTCTGGATTCCGTGTTGCTCGAAGATCGCACACCGCTGGTGGTGAAGGGCATGCAGATCGTTCCGTCCGGGACCAATCGCTTCAAACATACGGATGCGGTCGTGGTTTATACGGAGATTTATGAGCCACTACTGACCTCGGCAGATCCCCCACGCGTCGGGATGGCGTACACGATTTTCGAACGCGACAGCAACAAGAAACTGTTCTTCACCGGCGTTCAGACTGGTGATGAATTCGTCCAGAAGGGCAACCCGGTGATCCCCATCGGACTGAAGGTGAAGGTGGACGATCTGAAGCCGGGATCCTACCGGCTTGTGATGCAGGCCGTCGATAGCGCCAAGAACCAGGCACCTAGCCGGATGGTGGATTTCGACATAACCGAATAAGCTGCCTGGGAACTGCCAGACATGTCACGGACCTGAGGACATGAAGCGCACCGACTGACCGGCCAGGGGATTTCCGGGGAAATGCTGTCCGCTGAAATCTTGTCGAATTCGTGTAAGTCCTTTCCCTCCTGTACGTTCGGCCATGGGTACGATTCGACACGGCCTCGGGACTTCCGCAACTTCTTCGCCCTGTGAGGGTTATTCTAGAAGTGGCTGGTAGCTCGCCCAAGAATCCAACCGTCAGGAGAGTGTCATGAAGTTGCAAGACCGCCCCGCCCCGCCATTTTTGTTCAAGATTCCGAAGATTTCCGCAACGCCGAAGTCGTTCCTTGCGGCGATTCTTTCTTTCTCCTGCGTTTTCTCTATGGGGATGGACGTCTCAGCGATGGCGGCGGATCCCGCAAGTACAAAAGACAAGAAACCAAAACAGGACCCTTCCCTAAAAGGATTGCCGATCACCGAGCTGAGCGTCGATGAAGCCATTCTTCACGCACTCAATCGCCTGGCTTATGGACCGCGCCCTGGCGACGTGGAACGCGTCAAGCAGATGGGACTCGCGAAGTGGATCGACGAGCAACTGAATCCTGGCGCCATCGATGACAAGGCTCTGGAAGCGCGATTGGAAAACTATCCAACGCTGAGGATGTCCAGCGCGAAATTGCTGGACGAGTATCCGCAGCCGAAGCAGGCGGAAAAGCAGGAACAGAAGCGGGCAGTGGCCGTCGTAGAGCCGGAACAGCGCCGCCCGGATGCGGCGGCGCAAACGGTGGCGCGCGATATGCAGGCGAGACAGGGAAGCACCAATGCCGCGGCCGATGGCCAGGAAGCGCCCCAACAAACGGCGGAGAGTACGCCATCCAAGCAGGAAATGAGCGATGCGCCGGCCCCGATGAAACAGGAGCAGCCGCGCGGCAATGCGGCCAACGGCGGAGGGAAGCGCGACGTACTTGGCGGAGGCGATCCGAACAATGTGCCGCGCGCGATCGCGGATGATAGCAAGAGGCCGCAACGCGTGGTGGCCGAACTGTCGATGGCCAAAGTGACGCGCGCGATTTACAGCGAGCGGCAACTGCAGCAGGTGATGGACGATTTCTGGTTCAACCACTTCAATGTGTTTGCGGGGAAGGGCGACGACCGATGGCTGATTACGCCTTATGAGCGGGAGGCTATCCAACCGCATAGCTTTGGGAAATTCAAGGATCTTCTGACGGCCACGGCTAAGAGCCCCGCGATGCTCTTCTACCTGGATAATTATTTGAGCGCCGATCCGCGGGCAGCGCAGCGCGCAGCAGCCGAACGAGCCATGCGCCAGCAGATGCGACGCGGCAGATTTGGCGGTCCGCCGGTAAATCCTCAGCAAACGGCGAAGAAAAATGAGCGCGGTCTAAACGAGAATTACGGGCGCGAATTAATGGAGCTGCACACGCTGGGTGTCGACGGCGGCTACACGCAGAAGGACGTCACGGAAGTGGCGCGGTGCTTTACGGGCTGGACCATCGATAAGCCGCGGCAGTCGGCGACTTTCAAATTTGACGAGCGCCTGCACGATCCCGACCCGAAAGTTGTCATGGGGAAAAAGATTCATGCCGGCGGGATGAAGGATGGAGAGCAGGTCATCGATTTGCTCGCGCATCATCCGAATACCGCGAAATTCATCTCGACGAAGCTGGCGCGCCGTTTTGTTTCGGATAATCCGCCGCCCGCGCTGGTGGCGCGCATGGCGCAGTCTTTCCAATCGAGCGACGGCGACATCCGCGTCGTGATGAAGACCATGATCTGGTCGCCAGAGTTCTGGTCGCGCGAGACTTACCGCGCGAAGATCAAGACGCCATACGAGCTGGTGGTTTCCGCGGCGCGCGCCATGGGCACGGACGTGGATACGCCGATGCCGCTGGTGCAGTGGGTCGGGCGAATCGGAGAGCCGCTGTATCAATGCCAGCCTCCGACGGGCTACGCGGATAAGGGCGAAGCGTGGGTGAATACCGGCGCGCTGTTGAACCGGCTGAACTATTCGCTGGCCCTGGCGGGAAACAAGATGCGAGGCGCGCGCACCGATGTGGCTTCGCTGATGGGCTTGGATGCCTCGACGGATCCGAAGGCGGCGCTGGATCGTGCCGTACAAGTATTTCTCGGCGGACAAGTGGGGCCGACGACAGTAGAGACGCTCGAGAAACAGCTGGAAAATCCGCAGGTGGTGCAGGCAAAGCTCGATGACCCGAGAAAGCAAGTGGATCTTGGAGTGGTCGCGGGGCTGGTGCTTGGAGCTCCTGAATTTCAACGCAGGTAACTTGGAGTGCGGGAGTAGAGCTCCCGCTTTTCCGGCGGCTCAGACTTGCGGCAGTGCAATCGCGATCGCGGCCGGAAGAAAAGCGATGGCGAGCCGCCGCACTCCAAAGGGCAGTGAAGCGAGGTAGCGATGAGTTACAAATGTTGCGAAGGCGTGCGAGGCCTCAAATTCTCGCGGCGATATTTCTTGAAGCAAGGCGGGGTGGCAATGGTGGGCCTGAGCGCGATGCCGGCGTTCCTGCAGCGCGCCGTAGCGGCGACTCCCATGCCGAACAAGAAGCAGCTCGTGGTGCTCTTCCAGCGCGGCGCGGCGGATGGATTGAATATCGTGGTGCCCTTCGGCGAGTCGAATTATTACCGCCTGCGTCCTTCGATTGCCATTCCGCAGCCAAAGCGCGGCGGCGGAGACGCCGCGCTCGATCTCGATGGATTTTTCGGTTTGCATCCCAGCCTTGCGCCGCTGGAACCGCTGTTTCACAAGAACCAGCTTGCGATTGTGCATGCAGCAGGGTCGCCGGACCCGACGCGCTCGCATTTTGATGCGCAGGACTTCATGGAATCCGGGACGCCGGGTTTGAAATCAACCGAAGACGGCTGGCTGAATCGCACGCTGGAAACCGTTCCGGAGGAGAACGCTTCGCCGTTCCGGGCCGTGGCGATGGGCCCAAATCTTCCGCGCATGCTGCATGGGAGCGCTCCGGCCATTGCGCTGCCGGATTTGAAACAGTTCAAAGTGATGTCGCAATCTCCCGGCATGGGGCAAGTGGTCGAAGGCGGATTCGAAGCGATGTATGCGCAGAGCGTAGATCGCGCGCTGCACGGCACCGGCACCGAGACGTTTGAAGCGATCGACCTGCTGCGCAAAGCCGACCCGTCAAAATATCAGCCGGAAAATGGCGCGCAATATCCGACGAGCCGGCTTGGACAAAGCTTGCAGCAGATCGGGCAGCTGCTCAAGGCTAACATCGGCGTGGAAGTCTTGTTCGTCGATTGCGGCGGCTGGGACAACCACGTCAACGAAGGCGGCGTGCAAGGACAGCTTTCGAATTTATTGAAAGACCTCGGCCAGTGCCTGGCGGCCTTCCACCAGGACATGGGGAGCCGCATGCAGGATATCGTGGTCGTGACCATGAGCGAGTTCGGCCGCACCGCGAAAGAAAACGGCAACCGCGGGACAGACCACGGCCACGCGAACTGCATGTTCCTGATGGGCGGCGACGTGAAGGGCGGCCAGGTGTATGGCAAGTGGCCGGGACTAGACGATCACCAGCTCAACGAAGGCCGCGACCTCGCGCTCACCACGGACTTTCGTTCCGTCGTCGGCGAAGTTCTCTCGAAGCATGTCGGCGTGAAAGATCTTTCGACGGTTTTCCCCGGCTTCGATAACAATCCAAGAAAGTTCACCGGGTTGATCAGGTCTTAGCTCGAATACTCCGGTATTTTCCTGCTATTCCTTTTCCCAGATCGAAAAGCAAAGAGAGCAGGACGATTAAGGGAATGAGGTACCAATAACGGTTTCGCAGGTATCTGGTCGAGAGCTTCTTGCTCCATTTGTCCGCCACGTTCTGGCGTCCCTCCTACTCGGGACGGTGGAGCCGGTGAATGTGGTGTCCCAACTCGTGAAAGAGAAGTTCAGAGAAATCCAGGTCTCTCACAATTCCTACCCGCAACCAAGAACGTCCGAATCGCTTCTCGAAGTTATTGACGAGAATTTGTGATTCGGGCCGGTTCCCCTTCCATGCCTGACTGTAATATCCTCGGGCCTCTCCTAGCCTTACCCGCCGGCCGCGACCACGTGCTTTGCTTTCTCGCTCCTGATGGCTCAGAGCCGCCGCGTTTGTTAGCACGATTGAGTTCAGCCCGTGCAGATATTGAGGCGGAACGTCCCGCAACATCCGGCGCACTATTTTGGCTACGTCAAAGGGCGGGTTGTAGCCGTGGAAGGCCTCAATGATTTGAGGCTTCGGTTGAGTCTCTTCGCTCATCGCATCCCACGACTAGAGTATCCAGGTTGTGGCAGGCTCGGTTGCGCTTCCGGTCAAGCCGCCGAGCCGCGGATGCGCATGCCGTAGAACGAACGGTACACGAAAACGAAGGAGACGATGAAGAACGCCGCGGCGAGCGCGTGTGTGATGTTCGCGCCCTGGGCAACGGTCATTTGCACGGCGAGCTCGACGGCGAGCAGGCCGAAGAGGGTGGTGAACTTGATCACAGGGTTGAGCGCCACCGAGGAGGTGTCCTTAAAGGGATCGCCGACGGTGTCGCCGATTACCGTTGCGTCGTGGAGTGGCGTGCCTTTTTGTTTCATTTCGACTTCGACGATTTTCTTGGCGTTGTCCCAGGCGCCGCCGGCGTTGGCCATGAAGATGGCTTGGTAGAGGCCGAAGATGGCGATAGAGAACAGGTAGCCGATGAAGAAGAAAGGCTCGACGAAGGCGAACGCCAGCGTGGCGAAAAAAACAGCGATGAAAATATTCAGCATGCCCTTCTGCGCATAGCGAGTGCAAATCTCGACGACTTTTTTGCTGTCCTCGACGCTGGCGGCCGCGGCGCCATCCAGCTTGATGTTGGCTTTGATGAACTCGACCGCGCGGTAAGCGCCGGTGGTTACGGCTTGCGTGCTCGCGCCGGTGAACCAGTAGATCATCGCGCCACCGGTAACAAGGCCGAGCACAAAGGGCGCGTGAAGAAGCGAAAGGTTGTTGACGTTTTGGGTGAGGCCTTTCGTCAGCGCCATGATGATGGAGAAGATCATCGTGGTGGCGCCTACTACGGCCGTGCCGATCAGCACGGGCTTGGCGGTGGCTTTAAAGGTGTTGCCCGCTCCATCGTTGGCTTCGAGCATTTCTTTGGCGTACTCGAAGTTCACGTCAATGTTGTAGTCCTTCTTGAGCTCCTGCTTGACGTTCGGAATCTGCTCGATGAGTGAAAGTTCGTAGACCGATTGCGCGTTGTCCGTCACGGGGCCGTAGGAGTCGACGGCGATAGTCACCGGGCCCATGCCAAGGAAGCCGAACGCAACCAGCCCAAAGGCAAACACCGCCGGCGCCAGCATTTGATCGCCGAGTCCCATGGTGCTGATCAGGTAGCCGACGGACATCAACAGGACCATCGCCAAGCCGATGTAATAAGCGGAGAAGTTGCCGGCGACAAAGCCGGAAAGAATGCCGAGCGAGGCCCCGCCTTCTTCCGCCGACGTGACTACTTCCTTCACGTGGCGCGACTCGGTGGAAGTGAAAACTTTTACCAATTCAGGGATGACAGCGCCTGCGAGCGTGCCGCAGGAAATGATCGTCGCGAGCTTCCACCACTGAGTTGGATCACCAGCGATCGTAGCATCACCACCGAGAGTGGGGATGATCAGATAAGAGATGAGATAGGTCAGGGATATCGAAACAAAAGAAGTGATCCAAACCAGCGAAGTCAGCGGCGCCTCATAATTCATTTTGTCGGCATTGCCATACTTCGCGTTGGAAATGAAACCGTTGATGAAATATGCGGCGGCGCTGGCAATGAGCATCACGATACGCATGACAAAAATCCAGACGAGCAACTGCACTTGCAAAGTCGGACTCTTTACCGCGAGCAAAATGAACGTGATGAGCGCGACGCCGGTCACGCCGTAAGTTTCAAAGCCGTCCGCGCTGGGGCCGACGGAGTCGCCCGCGTTGTCGCCCGTGCAATCGGCGATGACGCCCGGATTGCGCGCGTCGTCTTCCTTGATCTTGAAAACGATTTTCATCAGGTCGGAGCCGATGTCGGCGATCTTGGTGAAGATGCCGCCGGCGATGCGCAGAGCGGCGGCGCCAAGGGATTCGCCGATGGCAAAGCCGATGAAGCATGGACCGGCGTAGTCCCCCGGGACGAAAAGAAGAATGAAGAGCATCATCACCAGCTCGACGCTGATGAGCATCATGCCGATGCTCATTCCGGCCTCAAGCGGCGTGTGGTAGATCGGATATGGTTTGCCACGGAGCGAGGCAAAGGCGGTGCGTGAATTCGCAAAAGTGTTCACGCGAATGCCGAACCAAGCGACGCCGTAGCTGCCTGCGATTCCGACAAGGCTGAAGAGGAGAATAATCGGCAGGGTGAGAGCGACGGGTTTTCCCTGAACGGGAGCGAGCCAGCCGAAGTAAAGCACAATTACGACGGCGATGAAGACCCACAAGATCATCAGGAATTTGCCCTGCGTAATGAGATAGGTCTTGCAGGTCTCGTATATCAGCTCGGAAATATCCCGCATGGATTTGTGAACGGGCAGGTTTTTCAGCCGCGTGTAGATGGCCAGACCGAAAGCCAGCCCGAAGATGCAGATGACGATACCGAAAAGCAGAAGCTTATGACCGTCGATGCCCAGAAAGCTCACTTGCGAAAGGTCGGGCAGCTTCAGGCCCGCTTCGCCGCCGGCTTCCTGCGCCCGGGCCGAGCCGGTGAAAAGTGAAAGCACGGCAGCTGCCGCGCCAAACTTGGTGAATCTACAGCTCAGGGACCAGGCACTTGCAAGCCAGGTTCTCATTCACATTCCTCCATCGATCATCCATTCACCGGGCAAGTGTTTCCCGGCAGAAGCGTTTCGGCACACTTTTTCGACTAAGCGCCCCTGGGGAGCGACCACTGCGCAAAATGTTCTCATTCCATCGGGAAGAGGCCGCCGCGCGCCGGTCTGAGATTACCCCAAAACCGGCCGATAACGCACCCTTGGTGCCGGGCGCAGAAGCTGATACAAGACGCAGATTTATAACATTTTAAGGATGGCGGGTCAAACCGCGCAAATGGTGGGAGCCGAGTGCCCCTTATCGCGTTCGATACGGCAGAGATACGATTTCACCAACCGGTGGTAACATGCCAGAATCAATTAAGGCGGAGCGAGACGAGCCAGTTTGGAGTCCATGGGTAACAGGCCAATATTGGAAGCGGCGCTAATCGCCAATGTCTTCCACCCCCTTTGGAATGAGTTTGGCAGCTACGCGGCGCTTGTTTTGGCAAGCGCCGGTTTGAAGGAGAATCCCATTTACCACGAGCGGACGTTTATCCGGAGCACGGCGAGGCGGTTGCCCACGATGGGTGCGAGCGCTGAAACGTGGTGTGGATGAGGCACCACTTTTTCATCACCGGCACGGATACGGGAGTCGGGAAGACGACGCTCTCGGCGCTGCTGTGTGCCGCGCTGGATGCGGTTTACTGGAAGCCGATTCAAACGGGCACGCTGGAAGGCTCGGACCGCGTGACGGTGATGCGGCTTGCAGGAATCGGAACCGATCGAACGCTGGATGAAGTGTACAAATTTGTTCCGCCGGTTTCGCCGGACTTGGCGGCGCGGTGGGCGGGAGTGGAAATCGATCTCGGGCGGATTAATATGCCCACCAGTTTGATCAACGATTGGCTGATCGTTGAAGGCACGGGCGGCGTGCTCGTACCCATCAACCAGAAGCAGTTCATGCTGGACATGATGGTGAAATTCAAACTGCCGGTGATCGTGGCGGCGCGGAGCGGACTGGGCACAGTCAATCACACGATGCTGACGCTGGCCGCGCTGCACGCCGCGGAATTGCCGATTCATGGAGTGGTGCTGATCGGCGATCAAAACCGGGAAAACCGCGAGACCATCGAGCGGTTTGGCCATGTCCGCGTCATCGGCGAAATTCCCAAGCTGCCAAACCTGCACCGCACCGCGCTGATGCAGGTTTTTATGAATCACTTCGACCGCGCCGCTTTTTCGCAATAGATGCGCACGCAACTTCCCTCGGCTGCGCCAAGGTCAATCGTGGTTCTATATCAGTAGTACCTCGGTGCCTGGAGGAATCTTTTTTGTCATCGAGTTTGAGTGGATGGAAGCAGAAAATCGTGGCGTTTGCGGGCGGGCTTGGAGCGCCGGGCTTATTTCTGATTTCCTTTCTCGATTCTTCAGTGCTGACATTTCCGGTCATCAACGATCTCCTCTTGATCGAACTCTCCATCGAACATCCCGCACGGATGCCGCTGTACGCGCTGATGGCGGCACTGGGTTCGGTGCTCGGATGCGTGCTCCTCTTCTTTATTGCAGAAAAGGGCGGTGAGGCGCTATTCCACAAGCACGCTGGGAAACGAGCGCAGGCCATCCACAACTGGGTAGTCCATAACGGATTCGGGGGCATGCTGATTGCCGCGCTGCTGCCGCCGCCAACGCCCTTCAAGGTATTCGTGGTGGCGGCAGGAGTGTTTGAAGTCCCGTTGATCAGTTTTACCTCAGCGATCGCGCTGGCGCGGCTGGTGCGCTACTTTGGCATCGGGTACCTGGCGATCCGTTACGGAGCGGATGCACTGCCTTACCTGGTCAGACACAAATGGCAGGTGACGGCGGTGGTGATTGGGCTGGCGGCGGTGAGTTACTTACTATCGCGAATGATTCTGCGACATAAACCCCAGCAAGAAAAACCGAGTTGAGGGGGAGCCCCCGGTTTTTGTAAGCGTTGATTCTAAAGGAGTTAAAAATGAAGTTAGTCTTTTGAAATCAACACTCTGAACGCTTACGAGTGGCTTTCAAGTGTTGATTATAAAGGACTTGTGATGCGCTCGGAGTCTGGCGCTACCCCTCCCCTACATGCGGGAAATGCTTCGATTTCGAGTCTCGGGGATTCCTTGAGTTGGGTGGACGAAAGAACGGCGGCAGCAAGCTGCCGCACTCCACAATTCTTCCTATTTAAAATTCTAGTCCCAGGAAAAAAACTGTCAACGGTGAAGTTGGTACAGGCGCGGGGGTGAGGCTCTCTTCAATGGAGCATGCGGGAAAAGGGGTCCCAGATCAGCTCCTGGGAGAGGATTTTGCCGGATGGGTCGGTGATTATGAGGGCCTCGACGCGCCAGCCAGAAGGGGGAGTGTAGTCGCGGAGGAGGACGTGAAAGCCTTTGGGCGTTTTTTCGACGGTGGCTCTGGGAAATCGAGCGACCTGGAGGAAGCGCTGCGCCACCGCGGAATTTTGAGCGGCATCCAGCGCAGGAGAAGGTTCCGGCTTGTAGGAAGTGACCGCGGACTCGGCGTCGAAGCCGGCCCCAGGACCGACGTCACCTTCCACATCGTGAAGAGCGCTTTCGGTTTCGACGATGCCATGCCAGCGGAAGGGGGAACTGGATTCAGCAAATGCTGCCACTCGCCGGGGCTGCTCGCCGCGGTAGGTGCGCGATTGAAGGGCGGCCATTGCGCTTTGGTGCATCGCAAAGCGCACAGCAAGGTAAAGGAGCATTGTGGCGAGTGCGAGAAAGGCGCCCACTCTTCCCCGCGGCCCTTTTGATTTTGCCCCAATTTCATCGGTGACCAGACCGCTGAGCATGGGCAGAAAGATTCCGGCAAGAAGGATCGCCGAAAGCCACAGATCGAGATGGGCTACCCAGTCCAGAGCAAACCGGCGTGTGGAAAAGGGCCAAAAAAGTTCGAGGCCTTCGTTCTGGCAGGTGTCCATCAGGAGATGGAGGACGGCGGCCGCGAGCACGGGCTTGAAAACGGTGAGCAGCGGAGTTTGTGTGCCGGCCGAGCGGCGATTCGACAAGAGAAATGGAACAGAGACGAGGAGAGCAAGCAAGAAAGGCGCGAAGAGCGAATGGCAGTAAGTGCGATGCCAATTGAGGAAAGCGGAAGGGCCAAAGTACGCGCTCAGGCTGTCGAGATCGGCGAGAGTGCCGGCCAGGAGGATGGCGAGTGTGACGGCGTGCGCGGCGCCGGGAAAGGCGACGCGTTTGAGTGTGTAGGAGGCGAGAGTGTGAGTGAGAAGGTCCACTGCGCAGAGAAGGTAGCCTAACGATCGACGAAAGTCCAAGCGACCGGAGTGACGACATTGGCGCATGCGAGGCGTCCAAAGGGCAGGTAGTTTGAGGAGGGGTTATGAAGATGCAAGAGCTGTTGACGAAGGTTGCGCTGGTTATGTTGTTGCTGTGTCCAGCGATAGAGGCTGGCGGAGGGAGCCTGACGGCGGAAGACATCGCGAAGATAAAGAGGGTGCACAGCCGGTACGAAGAAACGTGGCTCAAGGGGGATGCTGACGGTGTGAGGGCGCTGTTCACAGAGGATTGCGTGTTGCTGCCACCGCACGGAGACAAGCCGAGAATTGGACAAAAGGGATTGAATGAATACTGGTTTCCGCCAGACGCGCCGCCGACAAAGATCACCAAGCTGGTGGTCGCACCGCAAAGTATTGGGGGAGATGGCGAAACGGCGTATGCCTGGGGGACGCATGAAGTGGCGTGGACCACGACGCAAAACGGCAAGACAACCAGCGCGTCGCACAAGGGAATCTTCTTGAATGTCTTGCGGAAGCAGGCGGACGGAAAATGGAAGATGTCGCATCACATGTGGGATGAGCCGGTGGAGCGACGCTGACTGGGCAGGCGCTACTCCGAGGGAGTGTGCGGGACGAGGAGTTTGAGGGCGCGGGGGATGATCTTGAATTCGACGGGAAGACGGGCGAGGGCTTCGCCGTCGACTTGAGCGTAGAGGGGATCCTTGTCCAGGGGCTCGCAGATGAGTGTATCGGCTTTCCAGAAATGGACGCCCTCGGTTTCGCGGAGATCGCCGACCCATAGACTTGGCAGGTAGCTGAGATAGCGCAAGCCGCTTTGCGTGGTAAGCGCCATCACTTCGAACTGGTCTTCGTAGAGGTCGGCGCCGGTGGTGATTTTGAAAGGACCGCCGTAGTTTTTTGTGCGGCCGACAATGACCAGGGAAGCGTCGAGCTTCTCGTCGCCGGTGACGACTCGGAAGTGTGGGAACTGGTAGCGGAAGACTTCGCGGACGCCTTGCCACCAGTAGGCCAGGATGCCGAGGCGAGCTTTCAGGTCCAGGTCAATGGAATAGACAATCATTCCGTCGGGGCCGGCCCCGCCCACGCTTAGGAAATATTTTTTCTTTTCGGGCTGCTCCAGCGGAGTGGCCAAGCCAAGCGCGACTTCCTTTACTTTTCCGCGAACCAGCTTTTCCGCCGCACTGGGGATGTCCCAAGGCAAGTCCAATTCCTTTGCGAGGACGTTGGCCGTTCCGCCGGGAAGGAGCGCGAGCGGGACGCGGTGTCCGTTTTTCTGGGCGGCGAGGCCATTGACGATCTCATTGAGGGTACCGTCGCCGCCGCAGGCGATGACGAGCTGGCGGCCTTCGTCGGCGGCGCGGCGCGCGATTTCCGTGGCGTCGCCCGGGCCGGTGGTTTCCATAAGATCGACTTCGATGCCGCCACTGGCGAAAATGCGCCGGGCTTCATCGAGCTTGATCCGACGTCCCTTGCCGCCGTTGCCGGCGTTAGGGTTGTGAATCAAAAGAGCGTTTCGAAGTGCAAAAGTCATCGGTGAATCGAGGTGTCCCGTTCGTATAGTAAGAGAATCATTCTATATAATGTTAGGCGATTTTCAGCACACTCTTGTTCCGAGGGTTTCATGGCCAAAGCCGCGTCTACCGCCATCAAGAAGGAAGTGGACCAGCTTCGAGAAAAGCTTCAGTACCACGAATACCGGTATTACGTGCTGGATGATCCGGAGATCTCGGACCCGGCGTATGACCGGCTAATGAACCGGTTGAAGGAGCTGGAGGAAGCGCACCCGGAACTGGTGACACCCGATTCGTTAACGGTGCGTGTGGGAGGAGAGCCGCGCGAAGGATTTTCGACGGTGAAACACGCGCGGCCGATGCTGAGCCTGGACAATGCGTTTTCGTATGACGCTTTGCGCGATTGGGATAAACGGGTACGAGAGGGAAGCGGGCAGGAAAAGATTGAATACATTGCGGAGCACAAGTTCGATGGGCTGAGCATTTCGCTGCAGTATGAGGATGGAGTGCTGGCGCGCGGGGTGACGCGGGGCGATGGCACGATGGGCGAAGACGTTACGCCGAATGCGAAGACGATTCGGTCGATTCCTCTTCGAGTCGAGGCGGCGGTTTTGAAAAAGATAAAGCTGGCGAGGAGTTTCGAAGTGCGCGGGGAAGTGATGATGACGCGGAAGGCGTTTGAGGCGCTGAACCGACATCAGGAGGAGATTAGGGGGAAGATTTTTGTGAATGCGCGGAATTCGGCGGCGGGGGCGGTGCGCGTGCTGGATCCGGCGATTACGGCGGCGCGGCGGCTGGATTTTTTCGCCTACTACCTGCTGGTAGATGGAAAAGTGCCGTTTGCGAAACATTCGGAGTCCTTGCAAGCTTTGAAGCAATTACACTTCCGCGCTTCGGATGATTGGAAGCTTTGCGCGGGGATCGAGGCGGTGACGGCGTATTGCGATGATTGGGACGCGAAGCGCGAGAAACTGCCGTACGAAATCGACGGCGTGGTCATCAAGGTCAACTCGATTCCCATTCAAAATGAACTGGGTTACACGTCGAAAGCCCCGCGGTGGGCGATTGCGTACAAGTATCCGGCGCGGCAAGAGACGACGGTGGTTAACGACATTATCGTGCAGGTGGGGCGAACGGGAACGCTGACGCCGGTGGCCATCCTTGAGCCGGTGCAAGTGGGAGGCGTCACTGTCAGCCGTTCCACGCTCCACAATATGGATGAGATCGAGCGGCTGGGATTGCAGATTGACGATACGGTGCTGATCGAGCGGGCGGGGGAAGTGATTCCGCATGTTTTAAAGGTGGTGAAGGAAGGAAAGAATCGCAAACCGTTCAAGATGCCCAAGAATTGCCCGGAGTGCGAGAGCGCGATTCATCACGTGGAAGGGGAAGTGGCTTATCGCTGCGTGAACGCGGCGTGCCCGGCGAAGCGCAAGGAGTCGCTGCTGCATTTTGCGGGGCGGCATGCGATGAATATTGATGGGCTGGGCGACAAGATTGTGGACCAGTTGGTGGACAAAGGATTGGTGAAGGATGTGGCGGATCTTTATGCGCTAAAGGAAGACCAGGTGGCCGGGCTCGAGCGCATGGCGGAGAAATCCGCCCAGAATTTGCTGGAGGAGATTGAGGCGAGTAAGAAGAATAGTTTGGCGCGGCTGATTTACGCGCTGGGCGTACAGTTTGTGGGAGAGCGCACGGGACAGCTGCTGGCGGAACATTTTTCTTCACTGGAAGAGTTGGCAACGGCGAAGGAAGAACAGCTGATCGAGGTGCCGGAGGTCGGACCGAAGGTTGCCACCAGCATCGCCGAGTTTTTCTCTGAGCCTGCGAATCTGAAGCTCATTAAGAAGCTGAACAAGGCGGGCGTGCATCCGACGGCGGAGAAGCGCAAGGTCAAAAGCGACAAGTTTGCGGGAAAGAGTTTCGTTTTCACGGGCGGACTTGCCAATCGTTCGCGCGAAGAGGCTGGGGATATAGTGCAGCAGCATGGCGGCAAAGTTTCGGGATCGGTCAGCAAGAAAACAGACTACGTCGTTGTGGGGACTGATCCGGGGTCGAAGCACGATAAAGCCAAGGAGTTGGGCGTGACGATTCTGACTGAGACCGAGTTCGAGAAGCTGCTTGGCCTCAAATAACCACCGACATATCCATGCGTCAATTTGGAGGCTTCTTGCGCAGAAGCCCTATCACACCTAGCGTCAGGGGTACGACCCATCCAAAGAGCGTGACAATCCAGAGAAAGATGAATAAGGGATTGGCTATTGTAGGAGGCAATTTATCGAGGAACTGAGCGATAAATCCCAGTCGCGTTTCTCTCAGCACCACGTTTCCAATGATCATCTACAAAACGCCCGCGAGCCAGCCGAGACCCAGGGTCAGGAGCGCGATTTTTCTTGTTCTGATCTGCATAGCCACTTAGATGATAACGCTCCGGCCCCCAATACGTGTTCTGCAACTCGGTCTTGTTCAGATGGCCAAAAAAATGAGTCAACTAGATGCTGGGAGTGCCCTTTTCTAACACTCGAACTACGATTCGAGTCTATCGCGGTATAATAAGAGTGGCGGGCGGGCCGGGTGATCGCTGGCTTGGTCATCGGAAGATGGCTGGGCGGGAGGAAAGTCCGGACACCGTCCTGAGGCACGCTTTTCACTTTTGTGGGGAGCGGAACTCTTGACAGGGCAACGCGCCTGGTAACGCCAGGGGGCTTGCCACGCAGGGTCTGCCGAAAGGCAGAGTTACGCGCTTCGGCGTGTGGCGCTGGGTTTAACCCGACGCAGTGCGGTGAGCTACGGAAAGTGCCACAGAGAATAGACCGCCGGCGGAGTGAAGCGCGGTGGCATCGCACAAGGGAAACCTGTGAGACGTCTTCGAAAAGCTCGCGACGTTTGGCAAGGGTGAAAAGGTGGGGTAAGAGCCCACCGCTCCGGTGGTGACACCGGGGGCACGGAAAACCCCGCGTGGTGCAAGGCCAAATAGGAGGGGAGAGCCGGCCCGGCTCGATGAGTTAGCGTTCCTGCGAAGGAACGCGCTCCTTTCGCGGTGGCGCAAGCAATCGCCGATTGAGAAACCCTCGGGTAGGCTGCTGGAGTCACGGTGCGAACCGTGACCTAGAGGAATGATCGCCGCGCAGGCAAGCCGTTTTGTTTAGCGGTTTGCGTGCGGCACAGAATCCGGCTTACAGGCCCGTCCGCCAATTTTTTGTTGATTCCGCTCGCACAAAGAGTCCAGATCTTTTTCCGAACATTTTCAGGAAAACTGCCAAGGAGCAGACTCTTTTCCACAAGAGCGCACTATTTCCGCGCATCTATTTAGCAAAGCTACAGAAGCCTCATGAGCTGTACGAACAGCAGCAAAATGATAATTTTGCGTGCGAGAGGTCCGGCCACCGGCTCGCCTGCGTTCTGGCCACGCAAGGATTGACATTTTGCGCCGAAAAGTTGATTGTTACTCCCCTGATGTCGGGCAGGTTCACGAGACGTTGCTTGATCCACGTTTGGTGCAACTTTCAGAATAAGATCAAGGATGCTGCGATGGTCATACGTTCCATGCGAAACGCCACGATAGCCATCTTCTGGATCGTGGGTCCCATGGTGTTACCGAGTGCCGCGCAACAGCCCGCTGCGGGCACTTCGGCTGTACAGGTCATTGGTTTGGCCGGCGTGAAGCATAAGACCAAGGGCGCGCTCGCGCTCGATGGCGGCGACCTCCAGTTTAAGTATTCCAAAACGAAAGCGAACGTGCCGCTTCGCACCATCAATGACGTGGTCACCGACCTGGATAGTGAACGAGTTTTTCGTGGCACCGTTGGGACATTCACGATGTTTGCACCGTATGGAAGCGGGCGCTTCCTGAGCTTGTTCCGCTCGAAAATCGATACGCTCACGATCAAATATCGTGATGAGAGCGGCGCATTACATGGCGCCATCTTCACCATGGCGTTGGGCAAAGCGGAACCGTTCAAAAAAGAGATGCTCGCAGGGGGAGCGCGCACCACCATTCCGATACAGGATCATCCGGCAAACACAGATGCCAAGCCTGGCGCGGCTAAGGAGAAGAAGCCATGAAGCGTACAACCTGTGCTGCACTCTTTATCTATGGGTTGCTCGCTTTTGGTGCAGAGTTGACGGAACTGCGTGCTCAGACTGTTCCCCCACTGGCAAAGAAGGTGTCGGCGATCCAGGTGATCATGATTCACTCCGACGAAATCAAGCTGCCGGCGGAATTCCAGGTGGCGCTCTACGAGGACCTGATTCAGCAGCTTCAGAAGCAGGGCGGGTTCCAGCATGTCTACCGCGACGGCGACCGCGACGCTGCTTCCGCAGCGGACCTGGTTGTGCTTCACAGCACGGTTCGGGGGTTCAAGAAGGGCAGTGAGATGGAGCGCAATGTGACCACGGTCGCGGGCAAGACGTCGATCGACATTCACTGCCAGTTTATGGACAAGGACGGCAAGACGCTCCTGGAGCATGACTTGAACGGCAAGGTGGCGTTCTTCGGAGCGAACCTCCGGGCCACCTACGATTTCGCAAAAAAGGCAGCGAAATTGGCTCATGACAATTTCGCGGCACCAAGAGCTTCCTGAGTCAGAGGAGAACGTTCGCGTGGACCGGCGCAGTTTGCTCTTAAGAATGGAATTGCGCAGTAATCCGGAGACTCTCTGCGTGGTCCGTGGTGCGCTTGGGCAGCTCGCCGAAAGACTGGGGTTTTCCGAATCGGAATGCCGAGCGGTGGTGCTGGGAGTCGACGAAGCGCTAACGAATATCATTCGTCACGCGTATGCCGGGCAACCCGAGCAGCCCATCGAAGTCTGGTTTCACCGCATCCAGGTTCCGTCGCGCGGCGCCGGCATTGAGGCCCTCGAGATCATTTTGCTGGATCAAGGGAAAAAACTTGACGAAGCGAAGTTATCTGGCCGGGCGCTCGAGGATGTGCGGCCTGGCGGCCTGGGTCTCCATTTCATCCGGGAGACCATGGATGAGGTAGAATTCAGCCACACAGACGGACGAAATCAGCTCCGACTCGTAAAAATTCTTCCTGCACAGAAGCCCCCCGCGGGCTCCTGAGGAGACACAACAGTGCAAATTTCTGCTCGACACCTGGACAAGATGACGGTTTTCGATATTTCGGGGGATATTGACCTCTCGACATCGCCGGAGTTGCGGAAGCCGCTCTTGCACGAGCTTCGCGAGCTGCGCACGCCGCGCGTCATCCTCAATCTAAGAGCGGTACGGTATATCGACAGCTCGGGCGTGGCCTCGCTGGTCGAGGGCTTAAAAGCCTCGCGGGACGTCGGTTCGCGATTCATTTTGTTCGGCCTGAATACTACCGTCCGGGAAGTTCTGCAACTCTCAAAGTTGGTAAGAATTTTTGAGATTTGTGAAAACGAAGAGCAAGCAGTCGCACCCTAGAACTGCCACTCCGGCAATCCGCGCGAGATTGTTGAGAAGATTGTGGAACTAGCAAGTCAGATTGGTGGATCGGTCACAGACGGGCTGGCGTATGTCGGAGCGCTGGCCAGGCTGGGAATCCGCGCTGCTTATTTTACGTTTGTCGCGCCCTTCCAGGGCAAACCCCTTCGCATGCAGCGCGCCGTTTCGCAGGCGATGCAGGTTGGTGTCGGGGCGCTGCCGATTCTCTCCCTGATTACGTTTTTTATCGGCTTGATCCTTGCGCTGCAGAGCGCCTACGAGTTGCGAAAGTTCGGTGCGATCACTTTCGTCGCCAGCGCGGTGGCGATTTCCATGACGCGCGAGCTCGGGCCGCTCATCACGGCCGTGATCGTCATCGGGCGATCCGGATCCGCGTTCGCCGCTGAGATAGGCACGATGAAAGTGACGGAGGAAATCGACGCGCTGGAAACCATGGCCATTGATCCGATCCATTTTCTCGTGACCCCGAAGTTCCTAGCCATGGTGGTGATGCTGCCGTGCCTGACAACTTGGGCGAACTTCATGGGGATTCTCGGCGGCGCGTTATTTGGCGTGACCCAGGCGGATTTCACCGTGGTCACGTACGTCAAGGCTTCGCTGGACGCACTATTCCTGCGCGATATTGCTTCGGGCCTGGCCAAAAGCATCATGTTTGGCATTACCATCACCGCGGTGGGTTGCCATGAAGGACTCTCCACCGGCGCCGGAGCGGAGCAGGTCGGACGGCACACGACACGCGCCGTGGTGGTTTCAATTTTTCTTGTGATCCTTGTGGACCTCGTATTCACTGCACTCTTTTTCTTCTTGAGTGCAGGATAGGATTCGGACAGCGCAATGGACCAGACTGAAAACCCGGCACAGCAACCCGAGGCCATGATCTCGCTGCGGAATCTTCGCGTCAGTTATGGCGATCGCGAAATTCTTCACGGCATCAGTTTTGACGTGATGCGAGGAGAGACGTTGGTCATTCTCGGCGGCTCAGGGTCCGGCAAGAGCACGCTCCTCCGGACGCTCGTGGGGCTGGAGAGGCCGAGCTCCGGGGAGATTTGGCTCAAAGGGAAAAACATTGCTGCGATATCCAATGCGGAAATGGACGAAATTCGCAAGAAAATCGGCATGTCCTTCCAGGGCGGGGCGCTATTCGGCTCCATGTCCGTGGGAGAAAATGTTGCTCTGCCGCTTCGCGAGCACACCAAGCTGGAAAACCCCACTATCGAAATTATCTTGCGGCTCAAATTGGATCAGGTGGGCCTGGCTGGATTCGAAAACTACATGCCGTCGCAGCTCAGCGGCGGGATGAAAAAGCGCGCCGCGGTAGCACGCGCGCTGGCCATGGACCCCGAAATTCTTTTCTTTGACGAGCCTTCGGCCGGGCTGGATCCCATTATCGCTGCGGGTGTGGATGAATTGATCCTCGACCTAAAAAAAGCGTTTCACATGACCATCATCGTGGTCACGCATGAGCTGGCGAGCGCTTTCCTGATTGCCGACCGCATGGTGTTGATCGACAAGGGCAACGTGGTGGCCATCGGCACAACGCAGGAAATGCGCGCGAGCACGCATCCCCGCGTGCGGCAGTTCCTGGACCGCGTGCCCGAACCGGAAGTTTCGCAGGAATTGGATTATCTGCAGATGTTGACAGAAGAGAACCGGCGCCCCAGCCGTTAAGCGCCGGGAAAAGAGGTGCGGAATGGATTCGAAACGCGAACAAGCCATGGTGGGAATCTTCGTTCTGATCGCGAGCGGCTTGCTCATCGCCACAGTGTTTGCCCTGAGCGGCGCATTTGGCGGCGCTGCGGCAACGTATCGCGCCTATTTTCCGTTCGCCGGCGGACTGGAGCCCGGGGCAACGGTGCGCTACGCGGGAGGACCGAAAGCAGGGCGCGTGGAAAAACTGCAGATCGATCCGAAGGACGCTTCCCGCATCGAAATCACGTTCAGTGTACATCCGGGTGTGCCGGTGAAAACCGACAGCCACGTGAAGATCATGAGCCTGAGTCCCCTGGGGGACAATCATCTGGAGATTGTTGCGGGCAGCCAGAATGCCCCCCTTGCTCCGTCCGGAACGGCTCTGAATGCCGAGCCCTTCGTCGACTTCAATGCATTAACTGCCAAGCTCAATGATCTGGCGCCACATGCCCAGGAGCTGATGGTGACCCTCAATGAGCGCGCCACGGAACTCAAAGTAACTCTGGCCCGTGTCAACGATCTGCTGAATGACCAAAACCGTGCCAATCTTTCGGGTACGCTCTCCGAGGCTCACGGCATGCTGGCGGAAAACCGCGGGCCCATAAAATCGACGGTGCAGCATCTGAATACTGCCAGCGACAAGCTCGGACCTCTGCTGGACGACTTGAGAAAAACCTCAGCCCAGGCGAATAAGACTCTGGATCATGTCGATGCCCTCATCGGAGAAAACCGAGAGGACATTCACAAAGCCATCCTTGAGTTGCGGACGGCGCTTGCGAATGTGACGCAGCTCACCGGCCGGATCGATCAGACGCTCGACGTAAACTCCGATAACATTGATGAATTGCTCGACAACCTGCGCCATGTGAGCCAGAATCTCAGGGAATTTACAAACACCATCAAGACCAAACCCTACACGCTCATTCGTTCCAGTAATCCACGCGACCACAAGCCGGGAGAAAAGCCATGAGCCAAGCACGAGGTGATGCGGAAATGAGGCGGGCAGAAAGCACTTCGGAGCGGCGCATCGAATCGGCAGTTCGAGCGGCCCAAAAACTGCTGGTCACAGCCGGTTTACTAGCATTCGGTTTCTTCGGCGGCTGCGGCGCGGCTAAACCGAGCAAATATTATCAGCTCACAATTCCTGCAAGTGTGGCTCCTGTCGAAAAGGCAGACACTGTGCCGATCACGCTGCTCCTCGGTCCCATGATGACATCGCATCTGTATCGTGAGGACCGCATTGTTTACGGTAACGGGGGCGAGGAATTAGGGCTCTATGAGTATCAGCGTTGGGCGACGCCTCCCGCCGAAATGATCCAAGATGTCCTGCTCCGGGAGCTGAGGAACTCCGGCCGCTACCAGGCGGTTTATTTCCGGCGCAGCGGTATTCAAGGAGACTTTGCAGTTCGCGGCCGTCTTTATGATTTCAAGGAAGTGGACGGGACCCAGCTGACCGCAAGAGTTTCCTTCGAAATGGAGATGCGTAATCTCAAGACCGGTGTGACGATCTGGACGCACTACTATGCGCACGATGAGCCCGTGGCCAGCAAAAACGTGAACGCGATCGTAGGTGCGCTCGATCAGGGCGTCCAGAGGGGCGTGAGTGAGATGCTCGCCAGTCTGGATCAGTACTTCGCGTCGCACCCAGTCAAGTAGCCTGGAAATTCCTGAGGCTTCCAGAGGGTGACAACGCAGGGCGCTCTTACCGCTCGACCCGCGCGAGCTTCTCACTTTTCCGCCCATCTGCCGTATGATGCTCGCATGCGGCTTCTGCTAGTCGAAGACGACGCGCGCATTGCGCGGTTCGTGGCCAAGGGCCTGCGCGAACAGGCCTACGCCGTCGATGTCGCCTCCACGGGAGAGGATGGCCTCTACCAAGCTGCCATTAATTCCTACGATCTTGTGATCCTGGACGTGATGATTCCGGGCCGCAACGGTTTCGAAGTTTGCGGCGAGTTGCGAAAATCCGGCCAGCGCATGCCGATCCTGATGCTGACGGCGCGCGACGCCGTCGAGGACCGCATCGCGGGGCTAGACCATGGCGCGGACGACTACCTGACGAAGCCATTCGAATTCCGCGAACTGCTTGCTCGCCTTCGCGCCCTACTGCGGCGCTCCGGTGAGCTTCGCCCCGCGAAAATCAATATCGCCGATCTTGTCCTGGACACCGCGGCCCAGAGCGTTTCCCGAGCGGGCCGCAGCGTGACGCTCACGGCCAAGGAATATGCGTTGTTGGAGTTTCTCGCGCGCAATGCAGGCCGCGTCGTGGGGCGCGCCGAAATTGCGGAACATGTCTGGGACGAGAGCTTCGATCCCTTTTCAAATCTCATCGAGGTCTACATCAATCGGGTGCGCGGGAAAATCGACGCGGATTCCGCGAAGCCGTTGCTCCACACCCGCCGTGGAGCCGGGTATGTGCTGGGCTCCTCTGCGGAAGTTATGGCTTCCGAGCAGGGAGAAGAAAACGCTGCGTCGCGCCCACGTGCCAAGGCCAATGTTCCCACGCGGAAGAGTCATGTTTGATTCTGTCCGCGTGCGGCTTACGCTCTGGTATACGGTCGTACTCGCGCTTGTCCTCGTTGCGCTTTCCCTCATCACCTATTTCATCTTTTGGCGGAGCACGGTGCAGCGCACAGACGCAAGTCTTGTGGAACTGTCTGACGCGTTTCTAACCACGCTTAATGCCGAAGTGGACGATCAAACGGGGCCGGACGGGCTGAAGAACGCTGCGCAGGTAGCCATCACAGAACACCGTTTTCGCGATCACGTTTTCGCGATTTTTGATTCTTCGGGGAATCTGGTGGTCAGCTCGCAGGATGTTCCCTCGGGGAATTCTGCGATTGATTCCTCGCCCGCCGGGCTCTTGTCCTCGGTCTCATTCCGGCGCTTTCTTGATGCTTCCGCGCGGGCCGACCGCGCCTTTGGCGAAGTCAAAGGGACCAAATCCGGTTACCGCGGATTCGCGCGGCAATTTTCATCGGGAGGCCAGTCCTATACCCTGGTGATCCTGCAATCGCTTCATGCGCAGCAAGAGATGCTGGAAGAAGTCACTTCCACTTTTGCGTGGATGATTCCGATTGCCATCCTGCTGGCGAGCGGAGGCGGCTACTTCCTTGCCCGCAAGAGTCTTGCTCCCGTAGTGGCCATGAGCAGCCAGGCGGGGCGCATCGGTGCCGCGAACCTTCACGAACGATTGGCGGTGCAGAACGAAAAGGACGAACTGGGACACCTAGCGGGGTCCTTCAACAGTTTGCTGGACCGCCTCAGCCAATCGTTCGAACGGCAGCAGCGTTTCATGGCCGACGCTTCGCACGAGTTGCGCACGCCAGTGGCGATTCTGCGCGGTGAATCGGAAGTGGCGCTTTCGCAGCAGGCGCGCTCCGCGGAGGATTACCGTGAATCGCTGGGGGTCCTTCACCAGGAAGCGGCGCGGTTGACGCACATTGTCGAAGATCTGTTTACGATCACGCGCGCCGATGCCGGCCAGTACCCGCTTCAACCACGCGACTTTTATCTCGATGAGCTTGCCGCGGAGTGTGTGCATTCGGCGCGGACGCTGGCGCTGGCAAAAAAGATTTCTCTGAATATCGATGAAGCGGCCGAATCACCCATACAAGCCGACGAATCCCTTTTGCGACGCATGATTCTCAATCTGCTGGATAACGCGATCAAGTACACTCCAGAAGGTGGACGCGTCACGGTCTCCTGCCGCCGCGTGGGGAAGGATTACGCGCTGAGCATCACGGATACCGGAGGGGGGATCCCAGCGGAACTGCAGCCGCGGATTTTCGAGCGCTTCTTCCGGGCCGACAAAGCTCGTTCGCGCGCGGAAAATGATGGGGGCGGCGCCGGGTTGGGGCTGTCTATTTCCCGCTGGATCGCCGAAGCGCATCACGGACGCCTGGAGTTGACGCGGTCTGATCCGACGGGGTGCTCCTTTACGGCTTATTTCCCCGCGACGGCATTCACGCCCGCATCTAGCGGTTAATCCTGCATTTATCTGAGCTTCGATAGTTTAAATTGTTCCTTGCCGTGCACGCGTTTTCGCGCGGCTCAGGAGTCGAGAGCTATGAAATCGCATCGCATCCTCGTTCTGTCTTGGACACCGGTCGCTGCCGTTTTGCTGTGCTGCGCAGGGATTGCCGCGGCGCAGGAGACGGGGACACCCGCAAGCCCTGCTCCTACAAAAGACGCGCAGCAAGGAGCTCCTGGCAGCTCGTCGTCGCTTCGGCTTACTTTGCAGGAGGCCCTGGCACTCGCGCGAAAAAATAGCACACAGTTTCAAGGTGCCCAGACTGACTCCGCCCTGGCGCACGAAGACAAAACGCAGGCGCGTGACGCGCTGCTTCCCAGCGTGAACTACAACACCGCGGCTCTTTACACCCAGAGTAACGGTCCGGGGAACGGCGTGCGCTTCATCGCCAACAATGCGGTGCACGAATACACTAGCCAGGGCAACGTGCATGAAGCCCTTGATGTGGCCGGAGTCGCCAATTATCGCCGTGCCTCCTATGCCGCGGCAGTTGCGCGCGCGCGGGCGGAAATCGCTTCCCGCGGCCTGGTGGTAACCGTGGTTCAAAGCTATTACGCCGTTGCCGCGGCCCAGCAGAAGATCGAGGCCGCGCAGAAAACGGCGAACGAAGGCCAGGGCTTCTACAAACTGACGCAGGAACTCGAACACGGCGGGGAAGTGGCGCATTCGGATGTCATCAAGTCGGAATTGCAGATGCAGGAACGCCAACGCCAATTGCAGGAGGCCCGGCTGGGGCTCCTGAATAGCCGGCTCGATCTGGCGGTACTGATCTTTCCGGATTTCAACGACAACTACGAAGTGGCCGACGATCTGCATGCTCCTGCGCCGTTGCCCACACTCGCGGAAGTCCAACAGCAGGCAGCGAGGGATAATCCAGAGGTTCGCGCAGCGCTCGCCGCGGTCCACGAAGCGGGCGCGGAGGTAACCGCCTCGAAAGCCGGCTATCTGCCTTCGCTAAGCTTCGACTACTGGTACGGAATCGATGCTCCGCTATTCGCCACGAACACCGTGATCAACGGTCAAAAAATCTCGAACCTCGGCTCTGCCGCCGCGGCCACGTTGAACATTCCCATCTGGAACTGGGGCGCCACGCAGAGCCGTGTCAAACAATCGGAGTTGCGCCGCGCTCAGGCGCAGCGGGAACTCTCTCTGGCGCAACGCAAACTTCTTGCTGAAATCAAATCTTTCTACGCGGAAGCGGAAACGTCGTTGAACGAGCTTGGCGGGCTGAGCCGTTCCGCGGAGCTCGCTGCGGAAAGCCTGCGGCTCACGACGCTGCGTTATAAGAACGGGGAGTCCACGGTGCTGGAAGTAGTCGATGCGCAGACGACCAACGCCCAGGCCAGCAGCGCCTATCAGGATGGTGCCGTGCGCTATCGCGTGGCGCTGGCCAATCTGCAAACTCTTACAGGGGTGATGACGATTCCATGAATCTTCCGATGATGATTCACCTGCAAACGCAAAGAGGTTTCCTGGTCTCCGTGGCAGCGGTTGGTGCGCTGCTCTTCGGCATAAGTGGCTGCGACAAAACGGAAAAGGAGAAGGAGCCCTTGGTCTCCGTGCAGATCGCGCCGGCGGAACGCGCTCCCATTTCGCAGTTGATATCCGCGGAGGCTGTTGTGTTCCCCGTGCAACAAGCGGTCATCGCGCCGAAAATTACTTCGACTATAAAGCGGTTCCACGTGCAGCGAAGCAGCCGAGTCAAAAAGGGGCAATTGCTTGTCGAATTGGAGAACGCCGACCTGTCCGGTGTGGCATTGGCAAGCAAAGGAGACTTCAAACAGGCCGATGCGACCTATGTCACCACGGTCAATTCCGGCCTCCCGCAGCAGATCCAAAAGGCGCAACTTGATGCTGTGAATGCGAAAGCGGCGTTTGATGCGCAACAGAAAGTCTATGACAGCCGTAAGGAACTCTTTCAGCAGGGAGCATTGCCGCGGCGCGAACTGGACTCGGCAGAGGTCGCTCTTCTTCAGGCCCGCAGCCAAAACGAACAGGCGCAAAAGCAGCTATCGGATCTGCTGCGCGTGGGCCAAGAGCAAGGTCTGAAAGCTGCTCAGGGTACTCTGGAGTCGGCACACGGTCGTATGCTCAGTGCAGAGGCGCAGCTTAGTTATTCGAGGATTCTTAGCCCTCTAGACGGTGTTGTGACGGATCGTCCCCTTTATGAAGGGGATCTTGCAAACGCCAATCAGCCGATTCTTACCGTTATGGACATTTCGAAGTTGATTGCCAAGGCCCACATCGCGCAGTCCGAAGCAGCTTCCCTTAAAGTGGGCAACCCCGCGGAGCTTAGAGTTCCTGGTCTTGACGATCCGGTGAAGGGCCGTGTAACTCTCGTCAGCCCGGCGCTCGATCCCGGCAGCACTACCATCGAGGTGTGGGTCGAAGCGTCGAAGCCCGATCCGGCATTGCGCCCCGGAATTACCGTCACTCTTTCCATTACCGCGAAAACCGTGAAGGACGCCGTCGTCGTGCCCACGTCCGCGATATTCAAGAGTCCCGAAGGAGCGGACATCGTTCTCCTCGCCGGTTCGGACGGCCATGCGCATGTGAAAACTGTGCAGGTCGGCATTTGGGCCGCGGACCGTACCCAGATTGTCAGCGGGATCAAAGTTGGCGATGCAGTGATAGCATCCGGAGGATACGCGCTGCCGGACAATACGGCGATCAAGATCGAGGCGCCCGCACCTGCAGAAAAAGATGCCAGCGACAAGGGCGACAAAGCAGATAAACCCGGTGATTCGGCGAAACCCGCGGAAAAGGACAAGGAGTAGACGCGGATGGAGCCCACGTCCGATTCCCTTCGCACGACGAATCCACCTGTTAAGCCAGACGTACCCTGGTTTCAACGCCTCTCGCGACCAATTTTGTTTTTGATCGTCAGCCTGACTCTGGTCGGCGGATATCTCGCATTTACGATACCCGTCTCCGTTTTTCCAAACACGGATTTTCCACGCATCGTCATTGGCGTGGACAACGGTGTCATGCCCATCGACCAGATGCTCGTGGTGATCACACGTCCGATCGAAGAAGCTGTCAATAGTGTGCCTGGATTGCTGAAGGTTCAGTCGATCACCAGCCGCGGCTCCGCCGAAGTCGATCTTTTCTTCGACTGGAATGCCGACATGATTCTGACACTGCAAAGAGTTGATGCGGTGGTGGCGCGCTTGCAGGCAGAACTTCCACAGACCGCGAAGGTGGAAACACATCGCCTCACGTTTGCTGTGTTTCCCATCATTGGTTACAGCCTGACTTCGGACACCGTTCCGCAGAACAAGCTCTGGGAAATCGCGACGTACGATATGAAACCGCGCATCAACCGGCTGGACGGCGTCGCGTCGGTAATCATTCAAGGTGGCCGCGTTCCCGAATTTCAAGTGATGCCCGATCCCGCACGCCTTCTTGCCGCCAGCGTCACGGTCACGGAGATCCTGGACGCAATTCGCCGCACGAATCTGATTGACTCTCCCGGGCTTCTCGAACATGAGCATCATCTTGTACTTGGTCTCGTCAGCGGGCAGGTGCGCAGTCCTGAGCAGATTGGTCAGATTGTCGTTAAGAATTCGCCACTAGGTGTGCCGATTCGACTTGGCGACGTTGCGACGATCGCGCCATCGGTGGCGCCGGTGTACACCATCGTAACGGCTAACGGGAAACCCGCCGTGCTGCTCAATGTGAATCGGCAGCCGGAGAGCAACACGCTCGACGTGGCGAACGAAGTACATGCACAAATCGAACAGCTTCGCGCTACGCTTCCGCCGGGAGTTCATCTCGAGCCTTTTTACGATCAGTCGACAATCGTCCACGATTCCATCGCCAGCGTCCGTGACGCGGTGCTTCTCGGATTGGTGCTCTCTTCGATTGTTCTCGTACTCTTCTTGCGCGATTGGGGCAGTTCCCTGGTCGCCGGGTTAGTCATCCCGGCCACGCTGCTCATCACCTTCATCGTCCTAAAGTTTACCGGCCAGAGCTTTAACCTGATGACCCTTGGCGGTCTTGCCGCCGCAGTCGGCCTTGTGATTGACGATGCTATCGTAGTGCTTGAAAACATCGTGTTGCACCGCGACGCGGGCCAGAGCCGCTCGCAAGCCATCAAGAGCGCACTGCGCGAATTGACAATTCCCCTGATCGGTTCGACGGTCACGCCGATTGTCGTTTTTCTGCCGCTCATCTCCACGACTGGTGTAACGGGTAGTTTCTTCCGCGCTCTCGCCGTCACCATGACGGTTTCCCTCTTCACCTCGCTCCTTCTTGCACTGACCTGGACTCCGACGCTAAGTCTGTATTTGGTACGCAGAAAAGACACTGCTGAAGCCTCAGCACCGTCGTCCGCTGGCGGTCCGGACGTTGCGGCCCTTCTCGCCGCCGAAGAAGCGCACCTTTCCGGCTTTTTCGGGCGCATCGTGGACTTTTATGCACGAACGATGAGAGCGGTGCTGAAGCGTCCCCGGGTGCTGGCCGCGAGTTCGGCCGTGATTGTTGTTCTTTCCATTGTCTGCTACCTATCCCTGGGTAGCGGTCTGCTCCCCGAGATGGATGAAGGAGGATTCATTCTGGACTATGACACCCCTCCGGGCAGTTCGCTTGCGGAATCCGATCGCATTCTTCAACACATCGAAAAAATTCTGCATTCCGTACCGGAAGTCGAAAACACATCGCGCCGCACCGGATTGCAGCTTGGCCTTGCGGCCGTGACCGAAGCTAATCGAGGTGACTTTACCGTCAGGCTAAAACGCAAACGCAGCCGCGCAATCGATGAAATCATTTCCGACGTCAGGTCGGAAATTGAACAAACGGAACCTGCCACAAAAGTCGAATTCATCCAGGTGTTGCAGGACATGATCGGCGACCTCACCAGCGCCCCGGAGCCCATCGTCATAAAACTCTTTTCGCAGGATGCCAAGCTTCTCGGAGAAGCGGCTCCGCAGGTCGCAGATGCTATCGGCAAAGTCCAAATTGGGAAGTCTCACCCCGTCGTGGACATACTAAACGGTATCGAAAACACCACCAGCGGCCCGGCCGTTACGTACCAGGTAAATCCCGCTGTCGCTGCGCGCGCCGGGTTTACTCCGGAGGAAATCGCATTGGACGCAGCCGCCATCTTGGAAGGCGAGCCTGCTGCAACGCCTGTGATACTTAATGATCGCGCATATACCATTCGCGTCCGCTTTCCCGAGCAGAGCCGTTCTTCGCTGGATCGCATGAGCAATACCCTGGTGACCAGTTCCACTGGCCGCACGGCCACTCTTGGCTCGTTGGCCACGATCATCGCGGAACCTGGGCAGACGGAAATTCGACGCGAAAATCTTCAGCGGGTTGTTCAGGTTACCGCTCGCCTGGAGGGCGCGGATCTTGGCAGCGGCATTGCCGCTGTTCAGAAGGCTGTCAACGATCTGCATCTGCCGTCGTCCATCCGTGTCGAGTACGGCGGCCTGTACCAGGAGCAGCAGAAATCGTTTCACGACCTTGTGATGGTGTTGTTTCTTGCGCTTCTGTTGCTGTTCGTCGTGCTGCTGTTCGAATTCCGCACGTTCTCCGCGCCTTCTGCCATTCTAGCTTCGGCATTACTCTCCACTTTTGGTGGTTTCCTTGCGCTTCTTGTCACGCGCACGACATTCAACGTGACGTCGTTCATGGGCATGATCATGGTCATCGGCATTGTGGCGAAAAACGGAATTCTTCTCCTCGATTCCGAGCACCACTTCCGCGACCTGGGTTTTTCCGCCGAAGATGCCATGATCCAGGCTGGCCGGCGCCGTTTGCGGCCCATCGCCATGACTGCGCTGGCGACGATCGCCGGGATGTTGCCTTTGGCTTTCGCCATTGGCGCCGGCTCACAAATGCTCCAGCCTCTCGCCATCGCGGTCGTTGGGGGCATTCTGAGTTCCATGGTTCTCTCGCTGATCTTTACGCCCGCGATCCATTACTACCTCCGGCCCACAACTGCCATGCAAGAATAATTTTCTCGAGAAGAATAAGTTCTCCCGCTTCTCCTTGTAGGAAATGCAACGGGCACTCGCTCGTTTCATTTCTTTCTCATGTTGTTTTCATCTGACTGTCACAAACATAACGTTTACTCACTTTCACTGAGTGTTCGGGTCTGTTCAAAATTTGGGAAGCGGTTACCTCTCTCGGAGGGAACAGGTTCGATCGTTCACCCCTGATCTGTAACTCGTTTTGTATCTAAGGAGGAACGACCAACTATGCGAAGCTTGTTGGGTATCCTGTTCGTGTTCGTCTGTTTGCCTTTGCTGAATTCCACCGCCTATGCGCAAACTGATCGCGCCACGCTCGAAGGTGCTGTAACGGATGCCAGCGGCGGCACCATCGCTGGCGTCAAAGTGCAGATCACAGCCGTCGAGACACGCCTGAACTACGATCGGACCACAAATCCAAAAGGCTATTACCGATTTCCGGGTCTGGCCGTGGGAGAATACACCGTTGTCGCATCCGCCACGGGCTTTAAGACCAAGGTCATCCAGGATGTGGTCCTCCAGGTGGGCCAGACCCGCACTTTGGACGTTCGGCTAGAGATCGGTGAAATCGCAGAAAAAGTGGAGATCAAGGCGGATGCCGCTCCCTCTGAGCGCAGTTCTGCGGAGGCGTCAACCGTCATCAACACCAATCAGATTGCAAATCTGCCTGTTAACGGAAGGGATTGGACAGGATTAACCCTGCTGGCGCCCTTTGCCCAGGACGACGGCGGCGGCGACCAGCGCACGATCCGCTTCGCCGGGCGCGCTCGCGATGACAACAACTTTACCTTTGACGGTGTCGATGCGGGTGGCATACAGGAACAGGCTCAGAAGTCCCAAACGCGCTTGCAAATCTCGGAAGATGCCGTCGAGGAATATCGCGTCAGCAGCGCACTTTACTCGGCGGAGTATGGGACGCAGGCGGGCGGTCAAATCAACGTTGTCACCAAGTCAGGCAGCAACGAATATCACGGAACGGCCTTCGGTTATCTGAGAAATTCCGTGTTTGACGCCCGTAACTTCAACGATTTCGACGTGAACGGCAACCCCGCGATTCCTCCGTTCCGCATGGGCCAGTACGGCATGACTTTCGGTGGCCCCTTCGTGAAGAACAAACTTTTCTTTTTTCTGAATTATGAAGGTCTCCGTCAGTTGCAGGCTCTGACAACCCAGACAAAGGTGCCTTCAGCGGCCATTCAGCAGGCGACCTTGTCAACGTCCCCTCAGATGTGTTCCATTCTTCAAGCCTATCCGTGGCGAGCCTCGACGGGCTCGATCTTAGGTTGTGCGCCCCAATTCGTCTTTCCGGACGGAGCCTTCCAATTGTTGCCTTGCACGCAGCCCCCTCCCCAAGTGCCGCCACTGCCGGTGCTGCCCTGCGATACTGACCAATTTACGAATGCTCTGCCGAGTACCGTCCATGAGGATACTTGGCTCACTCGCATCGATTATGAGATTAACGCTCGAACGACACTATACGGTCGCGCCCAGCGCGATATCAGCCTCGTGGACGGGCCAAACGGCGTTCTGGACCACATTCAGACCATCAATCATCCGGCCAACTACTTCATCGCTCTGCAACACCTCTTTTCGACAAGTATTGTGAACGAGGCCAAAGTATTCATCAATCGAGCGCCCTTCATCAATCCTCAAGCGAGCATCCTACCTTATGCCGTCGCCTCAAATAGCTGGACTGGCCTTAACAATAACAATGCCGACCACGAAGTCGGCACGACCTACGGCGTGATAGATAACCTGACCTGGGTTCATGGCACTCAGACATACAAAATGGGTGTGGAAATCCGTCGGATCCGGCTGAATCAAGGGAAAACAGCTGACAATAATCTCGACTTCTCGGATCAGACGGGAATCGCGAATACGGGTTTCGTCAACGCCCAAATTTCAAAGTTGACCTATAACGCTCCCTGGTGCTGCCACAAGTATCGCCGGACTTTCGTCATGCCGTACTTCCAGGATGAGTGGAAAGTGAGACCCACCCTGACCCTTAATCTGGGAATTCGCTGGGAATATTATGGCGTTGCAAACGAGGCGGACAATCGCACAACCGTTTTCGATATCAATCAATTCCACGGCGTCTGTCTCGGATCGGGGTCCACGAACATACCGATTTCTCCCGGCCCGATTAATACACCGGCTTGCCCTCTAAACCCGGCACTCTACCAGCCAAGTTACAGGAACTTTGACCCCCGTGTGAGCGTCGCCTGGAGTCCGGGGGCTCTGCGCGGAAAGACTGTAATTCGGGCTGGATTTGGTATTTATCACGGTGCCGCGCAAAACGACGACTTGAACGCAGGACTGGAGAGCGACACATTTCGCGTCACGTTTAAGCCGACCGACCCGACGCAGGCAGCGCTCCAACCCGGCTGGCAACAGGAGACACCCGATTTATCGACTCTACCCCTGGGTTCTTCCACGCCGCAACACCCTCGCGCTTTGCAGCGCCAGGACCGCCGCGACCTCTATGTGGAGACTTGGGGCTTAAACGTGGAGAATCAACTGCCTGCCAACTTTCGCATTTCTGCTGCATACCTCGGAAGCCACGGCGTCAGGTTATTCACGCGCGGTGCTTTGGACCTCTGTATCGTGGGCACAATTACCAACCCTCCGACAGATGGTGTCTGCGCACGACAGTTGGACCAGTACTATCCTGATAGCAACGGGCTGACGGATCCTCTTCACACTACTAATCCGTTTGGCTCCGTCGACTACAAATATGATGGTGGAAGTAGCACCTATCACGGACTTCTGGTAACTCTCGAACGGCAGTTTACGGACGGATTTTCTTTCCAGACGCGCTACACCTTGTCCCACTCCATCAATAACGGTTCTGTGGGAGGTGGCGAGTCCAATGGGGCCGAAAACGTTAACTGTCTACCTTGCGATAAAGGCCCAAGCATATTTGACATTCGACACAATTTTACTGCGAACGCCGTGTACGATCTCCCTTTTGGGCCGGGCAAAAAGTTTCTGCATGAATCCGGCGTTTTGGGCCGTGTAGTCGGTGGTTGGCAGTTGAGCGGGATCGGTATTTGGCATACGGGCCATCCTCTGACGGTCACCATGAATCTATCTGGTAATAATACCTTTCTACTTCCTGACGGCAACGATCAGACCAACCAGCGTCCCGACCTTGTCCCCGGAGTACCGCTGACTCTCCCCGGAGGCGGTTACAATAACGTGCCCTTGATTAACATTGCCGCGTTCCAGGCTCCGCCCATCGACCCAGCCACGGGTCTCTTTACCCACTTTGGTAACGCCGGGAATGGAATCATTCGCGCCTTGTCATCCTGGCAGATCGACTTGGCGATCATGAAGGAAACCAAGCTCACTGAGCGTTTCTCGATGAAGTTCGGAGTGCAGGTGTTCAACATCCTCAATCACGTCCAGCTAGGTGACCCCGGCACACTCAGCCTCGATTACAACCCCGGAGGTACATCTACCAACCTGTCAGACCCGGGGAACTTTGGCGTCATAACTTCGACGGTCAACTTCAACAATAACAATGACAATAAGTCCTCGCCGAATACCGGCACCGGTTTGCCCCGCCAGATCCAATTCATGCTGCGCGTGCAGTTTTAGGGGGGCGGATACACTATTTGCCGGGGTGGGGATTCTATCCTTGCCCTTCGATCATTTTTTTCGAGCCTTCTGCCGAAGGATTTTTCAGAAGCGGTTTAGGCTGTGTTTAGGTTTGTTTCTCTAATCTCTTTAGGTGCATTGCAGGGTTGGCAACACTTGAGGTTTCCATGAAGACGATGTTCGGTTCCGTTCTTTTTCTCTCGGTTCTACTTCCGTTTGGTTTCTCTTCGGGGGGCGCGAGATCCAATTCCGTTCCTGCTTCGGATGAGAGGACCGCGGTGCTCGTTGGCGCCGGCGACATCGCCGACTGCGCCGACCTTTCCGGCGCTGAGGCTACCGCAAAGCTGCTCGAGAAAATCCCCGGAACCGTGATGGCTGTCGGCGATCTTGCCTACCCCAGCGGCACAAAAGAACAATTCGACAATTGCTACAACAAGACTTGGGGCCGCGTGAAATCCCGCACGCGCCCCGCCGCCGGCAATCATGAATTCCATTCTGCCGCGGCCACCCCCTATTTCGACTATTTTGGCGCACTCGCCGGAGACCCCAAGACCGGCTATTACAGCTACGAACTCGGGCAGTGGCACATTATTGTTCTGAACAGCGAGTGTAAGGATGTCGGTGGCTGCGATGCCGACTCGCCTCAGGGAAAATGGCTGCACGCGGACCTCGCTGCGCATCCCGTCGCTTGCACCCTTGCCTACTGGCACAAGCCCCTGTTCAGTTCCGGGAGCGCCCACGGCAACGACCCTACTGTAAAGCCGCTCTTCCAGGCGCT
>DATDGF010000025.1:0-2330 GCA_036522195.1 Candidatus Acidiferrum sp.
ACGCATCTCCCTGGTCAACGTTCTTTGGCTGGTTGTCATGGTCGGCGTCTCGCTCCGCTACTTCTTCGTCGTCCCGGTCACTTTCCTTTCCGTAGCCCTGCTTATCTTTGTCCTCGCGTGGCTCAAGCTGCCCTCCGAATCCGCAGCCTGACCCGCTCCATCCGCCAACTCTTCGCCAAGGGTGCACGACAAGAAAGTGATGAGTCATGCGGCCTTTTGTTCCGTTCTGCGTTCCCAAAAGTCCTGAAAGCGCCCGCTGAGCTTGGCGCAGCGGAGGGCGATGATGGCGTTAGAGCCGTGAACGGTCCAGTGCATTCCAGCGCGTTTGAGACGCGTACCGATGGCGACCTTGCATCCGGCTTCCACCACGCCGGTGGAAGTGCACAAGCCTTGCGCATGGAACTCTGGATAGCGCATGCGGTGTCGGTTGATCTGGAAATAGTGGAGACAGCGACGAGCGTCCTCGGAGCGGGATACCTGGCGCCGGATCGCGGTGAGTAGAGCCCGGAATTTTCCGGCGTCGAGTTCTTCCTTGCGGCGTTCTGCCCACCGAGCAGCACGTGCGTCTGTAAGACCATAAAGAGCTTTTCCAAGATCGCTCAAGTGTTGTTTGGCATGAAAGCGGTCGACGATCTGAACGGCCTCAGGAAACTGATCTTCGGCGATGTTCCAGATCCACGGAGCGCCATCGCCGAGCACGGCCGTACGCGGGGCTTGGCAGAAGCGGCGGCGCGCAGCTTCTCTCCAGACGCGTTCGGCAAAAGGAGAGCGTGTTCGAGCTGTGTCCAGCGCCGAAGCGCTTTCCAAGGCCGCCGAATAGCTGACTGACCCTTCATCGCGGATGGGCGTGCCTTCTTCATCGAGCGATTCCGCACTCCAGATGGTACAGAGTTTTACTTCCCCGGTCTTTGCGGATCCGTCTGGTTGCTTGCCGGTGCGGCCGGCAAGCTCCTCCGCTCGTAAGGGGATCCCGGTTCCGTCCATGCCCAGATACAGGGTCTGCGGCAGAGCAAGAGCATTGAAAGGTTCCGTGTAATGGCGTTCGTCTTCGGCAACTTCTTCTCCCAGAGATTCGGCGGTTCTCTCGACCTGTTTGGCATCCACCGGCACACCCGCCAGTTCCGTCAATAGTTCGCTGCCTTCCTGGAAGCTGACCATGGCACCGACCGTGCCCACCATGCGCGTGAGCGCGGGCGAGAGCGAAGTGTTTTCTAGGCCCAGATGTTGATCACGAGGACAAAAGCCGTGGCCGCACAAGGAGCAGTGATAGTAGGCGCGCTCTAGTCGTAGGGGGCCGAGGACACTCTCGACCTGTTTGGTGCGACGACCGGCATAGCGCGCTTCGCTCCCACAAGGGCAACGAAGGCGCGGACTGGCTTCATCGGAAAGATCGGCGTTGAGACGTTGCTCAATCGCTCGAGCCGCGAGCCCGAGCGTTCGATGGCGCAGGGCCACTTCGAAGGCTTCGAAGTCCAATTCCGCGACGGCCTCAGGACCTAAGAGCGCTTCGACCTCTTGGACCGCTTCGGCTTCCAACGCCGTTTGGAGCCCCTTTTTTGGGCGGCTTTGGAAGCGGCCGCTGGGCTTTCGAGTTGGGCATTCGCCCATTGCTCGCAGGCCTCCCAGAAGGCCTCCACTTGGCTGCGAAACTGTTGGCCAGCCGCAACCTGACGGCGAACCAGTTCCGCTTGCGGAGCAGAGAAAAAACGCGAGCGGGTGCGGCCCCGCACACCACGGGTGAGGCTGAAGTAGGGGCCGTGTCGGGCCTCTGGATCGTTGGCACAAGGGCAACCGGGTTTACTGCACTTGACGTAACGTTCGGAGAAAGAACCTCGACGCATCGGCTTGGGCTGTGCAAGCTGAGCGGCAAGATCACGAATGCGCGAGGGAACTTCGTAAGGATCGGGCATAGTGCCTCCTTACGGCTATACTAGCCGTAAGATAGGTATCCTACAACCCTATTCTTACTCTGTTCTCACTTCTATGTCGTGCACCCAATCGTGGTGTGCGCCTGTAAACCGGCTTTGTCAAAGTGTTAAGATAGAGCCTTCCTGATTGTTCCGAAATAGCGGTGAAATGCCATGACCCTGCGCAACAACCCGCGGATTGACATCTCCTCAAGTCTTGAACGTTCAGGATTACAACGTCCAATCTCCCCTTCCGATACCGCCATTGCTAGTTACGCAGGACGGGATCTTCAGACCAACCGTGGTGTACCTCTGAATTTGGATTGGGTAAATGCGGTGCGCGTGAACACCAGCGCGGTCGAGCGTCGCGCGCAAACCATCGGCACTCGGCGAACGGTAAAGAAGGACTGGCAGGCGGCTTGG
>DATDGF010000026.1:0-1518 GCA_036522195.1 Candidatus Acidiferrum sp.
GCAGGGTAAACATCTGTCGGTCGATGGCAGCTTCGTGGAAGCCAACGCCGCCAAGGAGAGCCGGATTCCATGGGAGCAGTTAGCGGAAGCAGCCCAGGTCCATCACTGTCGTTCGCCAGAATTAGATCGTGTAGGCTGTCAAGCCAACTTACGCGGTTGGGTTCCCATCAGTCGGATTCGTGGATCAGCGGTTCATCGCAGACATCAACCAACATCGAATCGTGCTCGAAGTCAAACCGAGGCAGAAGACATGGAGACTGCGGCCTTGGCCGATCGTTCCGGGATGACCACGACCTATTCCACTCTCACGCGGCGCGGCGTTCATAGCGGCGGTGCAACCCGCCCACCTGAGGAACGGCGATGATCGCGCCTTGCCGCATGATCGCCCGAGGCTCCGGGGCGTCCTTCTCCAAAGCCAGGTGCGTCCGCGACCGGTGATAGTATGCCAGATAATTCCCCAGCATCTTGCGAAGGTGTCGCTGATTTAAGACCACAACATGATCCAAACACTCACGCCGAATGGAGCCAATCAGCCGTTCGGCGAATGCGTTCTGCCAAGGGCTCCGTGGTGCAGTGATGATCTCGTTAATCCCCAACGATTGAATGCGGCGCCGGAACTCGTTGCCATAGATAGCATCACGGTCGCGGATCAAATATGGCTTGGCGTCCCGTTCGCTGAGGGCTTCGACCACTTGCTGGGCGGCCCATTTGGCGCTGGGATGTTCCGTGACTCCGAAATGAAGTACTTTCCTCCGTTGATGCTCCAACACGAGAAACACAAACAAAACCCGCAGGCGGATAGTCGGCACGGTGAAGAAGTCGACGGCAACGATTTCCCCTACATGGTTCTGAAGGAACGTTTTCCAGGTCTGTGACGGCGGCCGATCGACGGTCTGCAGAATACGGGACACGGTTCGTTCCGAAACCTCGATTCCGAGTTTCAGCAACTCGCCGTGAATGCGCGGAGCTCGCCACAAGGGATTCGCTCGAGCCATGGTTTGAATCAGCTCGCGGATCTCCTTGCCGATTGACGGTCGACCTAGCTTCCCACGCTTCTTCGAGAGTTCTGCCCAGTAGCTCCGAAACCGCTGGCGTTGCCAGCGCACAACCGTGTCCGGGTGAACGACCACCAGGGCTTGTCGCCAGTCCTTCCAAATGCTGGCCAGCACAATCCAGAACCAGCGGTCCCGCCGGATTAGCCGTGGACGCTTCTTCTTGTCTTCTTGCGCTTGTAAATAGCCAACTGTTGGCGGAGGGCCAGGTTCTCCAGAGCTACCGCATCCTGGCTTCCACCGAATAGCCAAATGAGCCGAAACAAACCGAGCAGGATTGCGAGCATGTCGCCCGATTCTTCCTGCTAAGCGATTGGAAAGTCAATATGCTTTTAGCGATCTAGTTTTGGCGAACGACAGGCTCAAGGCAAACGGACCCGGCTACCAGACGCGGATCAATCGGATCTTGAGAAGAGTGATGATGGAGGGCAAGAAACGTGGGGGAGAGAAATAGAGGTATTGAACT
>DATDGF010000027.1:0-44514 GCA_036522195.1 Candidatus Acidiferrum sp.
AACTGTCAACCCAACGTTGGCGCTGGAAATTAAACGGGTGCTGTTGCTATCCTTACCACCATCCGCATGGCGCCGCAATCTCACGACGTGTCCAAAGTTTTTGTCGAATTGGGTTTCGGGATAGTTGGCCTTGCACTCCTGGCGCGGTTTGCAAATCGACTCGGATTTTCAGCGATTCCCCTCTACTTATTGTTCGGTCTTGTGTTTGGCAATGGCGGTCTCGTTCCACTCAGTGTCAGCAAGGAATTCACCCATATTGGGGCAGAGATCGGTGTGCTACTGCTCCTGTTTATGCTTGGTCTCGAATACACGGGAGAGGATCTAAAGGAGAGTCTCCAGACCGGGCTTCCATCGGGGCTGGTCGATTTTGCGCTCAACTTTCCACCCGGTCTGATAGCAGGCCTTTTGCTGCGGTGGGCACCCTTACCATCAGCCCTGCTGGGGGGCGTAACATATATTTCGTCGTCCGGTATCATCGCGGGGGTGCTCGCCGAGTTAACCCGGCTGAACAACCCCGAAACACCATCGATTATTTCTGTGCTCGTCCTAGAAGACCTTGCGATGGCCGTCTATCTCCCGCTCGTAAGCGTGCTTCTGGTCGGAGGCAGTGCGCAGAAGGTCATTTTTTCTGTCTCCATCGCATTGGTCACGGTTGTAGTAATTCTCGTAGTCGCTTTGCGCTACGGTCGGCAAATCAGCAAGTTCTTTCTGCACGAGTCCGACGAGATTATTCTCCTCACTACGTTTGGGACCGTTCTTCTCGTGGGGGGCTTGGCGGAACGCCTACAGGTATCCGCAGCAATTGGGGCGTTTCTTGTGGGTATTGCCCTCTCCGGCCCTATCGCCGAGAAGTCCCATAGGCTGCTCGCCCCGCTTCGCGATTTGTTTGCGGCGGTATTTTTCTTCTTTTTCGGTTTGCAGATTGACCCGAGAACTCTGCCTCGTGTCATGCCCCTAGCCGTTGGCCTGGGCCTGGTCTCTGCTCTTACAAAGGTGCTGACGGGTTACTGGGCGGCGGGCCGAGCCGGAGTCGTTTGGCAGGGCCGCATAAGAGCGGGCATGGCACTCATAGCGCGCGGAGAGTTTTCAATCGTTATCGCGGGCCTGGGTGCAGGTATCGAGCCTCAGCTTGGACCACTCGCAGCAGCCTACGTGCTCTTCCTAGCGATCCTTGGACCCATTCTTGCGCGCCTCGCGAAGTGACGCTTGCGCCCGAAAACGATTCTCTTCTGGACGGCAAACCTTCCCACATCCTAATTCAGCGCACACTCAAGAAACCGGCTGGAGGACCGTCGCGATGGTCCGAACCAACTTGGGCGCAAATCGGCAAAGCGAAGACGCGATTCAGGAGTTCAAGTCCTGATAAACAGGGTTAAGTGGGTTCTGGTACCCAAGTTAACGGTAACGCGACATATCGGGACTTTCGCCCGAGGTGTGATGTCCATTCACGGCTTCATCACGGGCTCAGGGGCGAGAGCCACCTTATTGCATTGTGAAAAATTGAGCACGGTCTGCCGAGCGGTGCAACAATTCCGTGAGGGCCAATTCTTGTTCCCGAAGCAAATATCATTGTTTATTCTGCAGCGCTGGCCAGTTCGTGATCAGCGTGAGCGGCTGAGCAGTTTTGGGTGCGGTCAGAGTAACAACAAGGAATTTTTTTCCGTCGGCCGTGACATCGAAAGGAGCACCAATTGTGACGCTCCGAGTCGCCTGAAACAGCGCCGAGACCTTACCGATTCTCAGGCTCATTTCCTGCTCTGAGATTTCGGCAGCCATAATTTTATCGTCACCCCCCAAGTAGTAGAGCTCTCCACCGTCGCGTCGCCAGTGCGGAAATGCGCCGCCATTCGATGAGACTTGCCACTTGCCACTACGTCCGCCGAAAGGAATTATATAGACCTCTGGTCTGCCCGATTCGGCCGATCTGTAAGCCAGCCATTTCCCGTCAGGTGAGAGACTTGGCTGGTCCACGAAGAATTGGCCCTTGACCACGGGGAACTCCTTGCGATCGCCGAAGAATGGAAGTGCCCAGATCCCAAAATTTGCTCCCTCTTGCGGCCCAATGCGCGAGAAAAATAAGTAGCGACTGTCAGATGACCAGGCGGGGTACTGCTCCACTGCATCGTCTACGACCAGCGGCGAAATAGCTCCTGTGCCGTCTGCAGGCTTCTGGTAGATGTGCAAGGCACCATTTCGATTTGAAGAGAATGCGATCGTTCTCCCGTCGGGCGACCAAACCGGCGTTGCGTAACCCGCCGCGTCGTCGAATGTCAGACGTGTCTCGACCCCTCGGGAGAGGTCATAGACCCAGATCCCGACCTCTGAGGTGTTCCGCGCGATCATGGCCACGGCCAGATGCTGTCCATCGGGCGAAATCCGAGCACCCGCGTAATTACTAGGTGCTCCCGTTTCACCAACCTGCTTGCCACTACGATCAAACCACAGCAGTCGATTATTTACTGCTGATTGATTCGCAGTTGAATACGCCAGAAGGCCATTCTGAGAAACGGTAAACTGCCCGCAGTGCAGCGGACCATTGACCGCAACATGTTCAGCCAGTGGCAACGCATCGCCTATCAGCCGAAGCGCGGTCGCGTCAAAGCGCTGAACCATCAGTGTGCCTTGATGGACGTAGAGCAACGAGCCCGGCGCGATGTACACTGAGTTCGAATTTTCCCGAATGAGCAGCTTTGGCTCGCCGCCGTCTAAGGCGCCGATATACGTACCGCTCTTATTAGCGACACTCGACCAAACGTAGAAGAGAAAATGCTGGCCGTCAGGGAGAATCTGTGGCCAGCGATGGGCGATGTCGTCGGGAGCGAGTTTCGTCACCGGCAGGGGAGTTCCGCCAGAGGCAGTCACCTGGAAAAGCTGAGAGTTAACCGCCGGGCTGAAGAGCACAGTACCTTCGTTGCTCCAGACGGCCCCGCGTCCAACGGCAGCGTCACAGAGTGTAAGAGTTGGGCCGCCGGAAGCGTCAATACGATTCAGTTTCCCATGGGAAATAAAACCCAGATAGCGACTGTCGGGCGACCAAAAAGGGAATGTTGCACCGTCAGTTCCTGCGAGTGGCTGCGCTGTAGAGGCATCAAGGGGCCGCACCCACAGGAACTGCTTGCCATCAGCGTTCTGCGCTACGAAGGCCAGCCGCTTGCCATCTGGAGAAAGGGCAGCCGGACCGCCATCAAGTCCAGAAAGCACGAAATTCGAGTTTTCAGGCGGCGCGATTTGCGACACGATTGGCTGCTCAGAAATGTGTGCGACGCACAGGTAATTCCAAGCGAGCACGGTAACGGCGAACATGAGGCCAGCGGCGATAGCCCAGGAGAGCACGCGAGGCCATCTATGCGGGGCCGGAGCGGGGAGGATAGACTCATTTGGCAAACCTGCAATAGTTTCCTCAAGTGCGATGCGAGCGTCGCCGATGGCTTGCAGTCGCTGGCGCGGATCCTTTTTCAGGCAGCGCTTAACCAAGTTACAAATCGCAGGAGGCGTGCTCATAGGAAACTGCGACCAATCCGGCTCCGTTCTTAGGACCGCCGCCAGCGTGTCGGATGTCGTCTCTCCGGTGAAGAGCCGCTTCCCCGCAAGCATTTCATACAGCACGACGCCAAAGGACCAAATATCCGCGCGGTGGTCTGCGGGTTTGCCTTTGGCTTGTTCGGGCGACATGTACGCTACAGTGCCGAGCAAAGACCCCGCGTTCGTCGATATGGCGCTGAGCGTGGGCGAGTCGTCGGTGCTCACGGAAGAAGGATCAGGGGAGAGTGCCTTCGCCAAGCCGAAATCAAGTACCTTCACGCGGCCGTCGGTCGCGACTATTACATTCGACGGTTTCAGATCGCGGTGCACAATCCCATGCTCATGGGCATATTCCACCGCGTCGGCAATTTGCTTCGCGGCTAGCAAAGCTTCGTCAAGAGGCATCGCGCCGGATCGGATGCGGACCGCGAGCGTCGGTCCTTCAACCAACTCCATCACCAGGTAGTCCATTCCGTCCTGATGGCCGATGTCATACAGCACGCAAATGTGGTGGTGATTCAGGCTCGAAATGGTCTTCGCTTCGCGTTCGAACCGCTGCCTACGGACAGGGTCAGATGAAAATAGGCCGGGAAGGATTTTGATGGCAACGGCGCGCTGCAGCCGCGTGTCTCGGGCGCGGTAGACTTCCCCCATGCCGCCGGCGCCCAGGTGGTCGATGATCTCATATGGACCAAGGTGTGTACCCGAAGATAGAAGCATGATTGGCCGCGATTATACCTCCGAGAAACCTCGGCAGGATGTCTTAAGACCTGCAGTGCCTGGTTAACGGGGTAACCGTTGGTCCTGGTACGAAGACGTCCGGTAAGGCGACAAATCAGGACTTGGACAAAAGCGCGGCGTGAGGCATAAAGTTGAACAGAACAGGTCATGCGAAAAGTCGTGGCAATAGCGGCGGCACCAGGCCTTATTTGCGGGCATCTACATTTTCATCGCCAGTTTCTTCGGACTGACGATGGATAAATTGGGAGGCAAAGCGGTTCTCCTGCATCTAGGCATTTTCGCACTGGCAATCCCTTTGGCCTTTGCTGAGCGGTGGGGTAAGGGCGTGAACCCGTTTCTCGGGAAACCGCGCCGGGTTCTTCGCAGTATGCAAGTCCTCTTTTTCCTCTTCGTTGCCGTCTTTTTGGCGTTCCTCGCCTTGAGTCATGCTGCGTCACCGGAGGTCATCAATGGGGAATATGTTTTGAACAGTCACGGAAAAATAATCGGGCACATCTCAGAACGAGATTATTTCTTCCTGAAAGCCTGGAAATTGCGCCTCTTCGCCTCACTTTGGATTGTGATGTACTACGGGCTGATGATGCACTTGTGGTTTCCTCGCCAAGATGAGTGGGCTCTGGTGGCGCCTGATTGACGCTCATCGGTACTGGGAGGGACCTTTCCGAGTAGCGGACAAATCAGGAGCTAATCTATTTTTTTTGCGTTTTGGTCACCGTTCCAAGCCGCATCGGGTGGCTAAAGGCTAAAGCATGCATTTGTCATATGCTGGTCGCATGAAGGCTCTGTCCAAGTCATTCTCCCAGGTTTTGGCTGAGTCTCACATCTCCGCCGTTGCTATTGCTGTACTCCTGCTCTGGACCCTCGACTTGGGAGTCAGAGGTCTCTGGACTCTAGTCGTTCCCGCCGCTGATTTCGTGGTCAACGCGATAGCTATTCGTGGAATCCCGTACGCGCACACTCCCATCATGTGGACTTTCACCGTGCTATATCTGCTGAGTTCTTTTCTGAGTCTTGCCGCAGCTTGGTTATTGTCGCGTTGGGTATACGGTGTGGGTCCATTTCGTTCGTTGACTGGGTACCGTCGTAGACTGCACCGGAGGAATCATGCTTGACCGCTTGAAATCGGCTTTGGTCGACAGCTACGTCGGAGCTGTGGCTCTTGGCTACATGCTTGCGCAATGTGTTCTTCATTTCGCAAACGTTTTTGCCAATCCCATCGCTGGATGGATAACGCGGCGTGAATACAAGGATGTCATAACCCACGGAACACCTATGGTCGGCTTCACGTTCAGAGATGGATTGCCTGAGTTGGTAAGAATCGTCTTGCTTCTCGGGGTATGGTTTGTTTTGCTTCGGTGGCTTTACGTAACGCCACCAAAACAAGACGCGTTGTCGTTACGCGGTGCGGATGAAAACTTATGGCCGCGGGGTTTGGACACGATGTGAATGCTCACAAAAATTGGTCACCTACCGATAGCTAGGTTCCAGTACGAACTTCTCCGGCACGACGAACCAGGCACTTGAAAACTAAAAGCAAAATCGCGACATGATTTCAAGGAGCAGTCCGTAAGGGAAATCAGTCGTGGGGGCTCATGTGGTTAGCTGGGTTTCTTCGGTTCTCATAGGCGTGGCTGGCTTGCAGCTCGGGCTTGAAGCCTTCCGGCCTTTGCGAAGCTGGCTTGGCCTGCGCAGCTTCCTCCTTTGCCTGAGCGTGCACCGGCTCATGAGATAGCAATCCCGCGATGGTGACAGTGATGATTCCTAGAACGATCTTTCGCATCAGTGATGCCTCCAAGGAGGGACAGATTGAAGCCCTTTTCAGGATTTCTGGGCGGGCGCAGCCTACATCGGGCATTCCACGATGCAACCTTACCGCCGGGGTCGCGGCGCCCATAGGTGGTCCCATTCTTACCCTCGTATCCGCCGCTGATCCCAGCTCGGGTGAGCACGGCCTAGAACCAAGGTCTGATAGGCGATGAATGCCGGGAGCTGGAGATAGATTTGACATAGAACACATCGAATCTCGACGGACCATTGACGGCATCCCAAAAAAAACCTTACAGTCATGTTTAGCATCAAAGCTGAGTAAGCAAAGTCTCTTGGTTACTAGAGATACGAAAGGCCCAGTCCATGAAACGTATAGCTCTAGTGGCGGGCATTATTTGTGCGTTCGCAAGTACGGCGCTCGGTCAAGCATCCAGCATCGAACCGGTGCACGCCTCTGCCGGAGAGGTCCTAACGTTTTATCTCCACGCCCGGCTTAACCCCACAAATGGTGATAGTGTAGACGGCTTGCCCAAGGGAACCTTGCTGCGCGTCAAGATGCTCGATTCTCTAGATTCGGCCGTAAACGCGGATGGGACCAAGTTTCACGGCAAGGTCATGTCCGGCCTGACTTCGTCGGGTGAAATTGTGATTCACTCGGGGTCCGAAGTTCGCGGCATACTGGTTCTGCTGCGGAGCCGAAACCATCCAGAAGGCTTTCGCTACGAGCTTCTGATTACCGACCTGACAGATCACGGGAGGTCCTATTCTCTGACTGCCTCCCTCAATCCTTCGTTGGCCGATGCTGCCGTCGCCTCGACTGCCAAGCCCTCGGAATCCAGCGCCACCCATTGACCAGCCGCGTATCCGGCCAACTGTTCGATTTGCCGCGGTTGCGAGCAACTTCGACCAGCCCAATGGAAGGATTTCCCGTTCTAGTACTGCCTTGGCTACAACCTGCCAGGCGAGAAAACTTCTGTAATTCAAACATTCGCAATGGGTTGATAGCGCTACCCAATTCTTTACGGCTGTGGCTACTGATCTGCACGAAAAATAGGCCCCCCAAAACCAACACTGAGGAGTGTCACATCAATGGTGAACTTTCGTCGCATTATTTTTACCTCCCTCGCGAGTCTGGTTATCGTCGCCGCATTGTGGGCGATGCCGCCAGCTCCCGACAACCAATCAACTGCAATTGCCGAGCAAACTCCCGCAGCCCAGCTTTCCGTCTCCGGAAAGATTACGGCCGTTGCGAAAGACTCCTTTACTCTTGCCGTGGCCGGTCAGACACAACATTTCGCACAGGATGCTCCCCGTCCCAAGGCGATGACCTTTGGCATCGATAAGAACACGGCTATAGAGGGCAAGCTTCAAGTCAACGCCAATGCCGAAGTCACGTACCGCGAGGACAGCGGAAGAAACATCGCGATCAGCGTCCACGTTACTCCGTAATTGGAAATCGTTGCAGGTGTAGCCTGTTTGTTTTGGGGCTCCCCTTCACCGCACCCGTCGATTTCTTGGCGGGTGCGGTTTTTACCGGCAGATGCAATTTGAAACTTCTTTCGATGATTCGTCCGGAGGGCCAGTGGCGGGCGTCTTCAAGGAAGTTCACGAAGCACCGCAAAGCACGAGTCAGAGACTCGAAGCAAACCGCATTGTCCCTGATTAACGGTTACCCGGTAAAGTAGGTTTTAGTACGAACTTTAGTGGAGTCGAGGTGTGGCGCGGTGGTTTAGGTTGAGCCTATCGGTTGCCGACCCTTTCGTCTGTCGGTGCCTCACTAGCTCCGCCATGCTTCCGTTGACCTAACTGTAGCCTGGCGCGGCCCGTGGCGGCCAAGTAGGTGATACACTGCCCCGGCAGGGAGGCAACCCAGCTATGCCGAAGAAGCCAGCTAAGAAAAAAGTGAAGCCGCCAGCGCCAAAGAAGCGCGTGTTTCCGCCAGCGAAAAAGCCCGATTTTATCCGGCCCGACCCCGCATCAATTGTTAGGTGAAAAGTGTGGTGGACGACCCCGGAATCGAACCGGGAACCCTCTGCTTAAGAGGCAGATGCTCTAACCGATTGAGCTAGTCGTCCACAAAAAACAGCTTAACAGCCCGGACCTTGGCGGCGCAAATTGGTAAGTGCAAAACCGAAAAATTTGCACTAATTTTGCACTAACGGGTCCAAAAACCCCAGCAAGTGCCAGCACGAGACAGCAGGTAAACCGTACAAAACACAGCCCAATCGGGCATGAGCGCGCCATTAAGAGTCAACTGCTCTACCATTGAGCTACCGGCCCACGGTTGGTATTTTAGAATTTTACATGGGACAAACAATTTTGTCGAACGGGCGGGGATCGCCCCACGCCGGTATCGATGCCGTGAAATTGCGATGAATCGTTTGACGATGCTTGTCATCCCTCGCGCCTTGACCTGCTGCGTGATTCGCGTGCCTTACTTTCCGCGGAGTGTCGCGGTCAATTCGCGGGCGACTTCCCGCGCACGCGGCAAATCTCCGGGTTCGAACGAGATCGCGGACACGCGTGGATGTCCGCCACCGCCGAACTTCTCTGCGAGGGAGGCGAGATTTTTGTCGGCAGTGGCCTGATTCCACGGATTGGTGCCCAGCGAAACCTTGGCGCGCACGGGTGAAGCCAGAACGCTCACGGAGTACACACATTCCGGGTGCAATAAATAAGGAATGAACTTGTTATAGCCCTCGAGTTCCAGGTCGCCTACGTCAAAAAATATGACTCCTTCGCGCGCTTCAATGCGCTCGCGCAAAATCTCGATGGACTTGCGGTGCCGTTCGAGCAGCGGCGCCAAATGCCTGGCAACGAGCGGCAGCTTAACCATTTCGCTGAGCGAGCGGTAGGCCAGCTCCGGAATGATGCGCGCGGGCAGCCCGTCTTCGGGCGCGGCCTCAATCACCAGCGCGAGCTGGGTCGCCGGCTCGGTGAGTTCGACGGCAGACTCCGGCGTCGGGTATTGCGCGCCGTCGATGATATCGCCCCAGTGAATCAAGTCCTTCAGCGGCTCCGTGTTGAATCCGAATTTTTCCCGCGCGATTGTGGCAATGAGCTTGGTGCAGGACTTGTAGTCCGGATCGTAAAACATGTGCGGCCCGGGATGTGTCCGAAATTGTTCCGCGTCGGCAGGCGTGAGAAAGGCGCTCTGGTGATGGTCGAACCACCAGGTCACCTTTGGAGAGTGCGAATATTTGAAGTCCACGATGACGTTTTCGTCACCGTCAAACAGGCCCGGTTCCCAGGGCTGCGCCGCGCGATGCGTCATTCCCGTGAACCCGAACTCCGCGGCCGCGTCAAAACGCTCGCGATAAAACCGATAAAAAAGAGCGGCGGAAGCGGTACCATCAAAGCAGCGATCGTGGAAACAGAGGCGGACCTTGGTCATAGTTAGTCGAGTCGCTTCTCCGCGCCTGTGACCTTCAGCCGCAGCGGGAGAAAGCCAACCAAGATGTACGCGCGCGCCAGGAATGTCAAGTGGAAATGGGCTCTTCGGTCTGCTTGAAGATCGTGGCCAGAGGTGCGCACTTGGCGCCCTGCTTGACCAACACTGCTCCACTTTCTCTTCCTAGCATCGCTGAATTCGTTACAATCTGGGCGTGTCAACGCCCCCATTGCCGAACTCTTCCTCCACGGCAACAACTGTCTCGCCCGGGCCCGCGCTTAGCCCTGGGTCTTCCATATTCGCGTGGCCGAGCGATGTAACTCCGGCCGAAAACAAATCGCTCTTCGCGGGCGGGCTCGGCTGGATGCTCGATGCGATGGACGTGATGCTGTACTCCCTCGTCCTCGTTTACCTCATTCGCGAATTTGGGATGAACACGCGCACCGCGGGCCTCCTGAACTCATTGACTCTTGTGGCCTCGGCCATCGGTGGCTTCCTTTTCGGGCTGCTTGCCGACCGCATCGGCCGCAAACGCGCGCTGATGGCTTCCATCCTCGTCTATTCCCTCTCCAGCGCCGCTTGCGGCTTTTCTCATACCATTCCCCAGCTGGCCTTTTTTCGATTCTTGCTTGGGCTTGGCATGGGCGGCGAATGGACCGCCGCCGCCGCGCTCATCGCGGAAACCTGGCGCCCGGAGCATCGTGGAAAAGCGCTCGGGATGATGCAATCGGCTTACGCGATTGGCGAAGCTATCGCCGCGCTGATCGTCATCGCCGTCCTGCCGCACTACGGCTGGCGCGCCGTCTTTTTCGTCGGCGTCTTGCCCGCTCTCCTCGTTTTCTGGGTGCGTCGCAGCGTTTCGGAACCTGACATCTGGAAGAATCGCGTCCGGGTGCAAAAAAACAATTGGCTCGCCCGCCTGCGCGAAAAAGAAATCCTTCGCAACGGCCTCCTCGCCACTTCCATGAACGCCTGCGGGATGTTCGGCTACTGGGGCCTGTTTACCTGGATCCCGGGCTACTTATCTTTGCCCGCGACTCAGGGCGGCCGCGGCCTGAGTCTCGCGAAGACCACATCCTTCTTCCTGGTGCTCTGTTTCGGAAAATGGCTGGGATACTCTTCATTCGGTTTTTTTGCTGACGCCTTTGGCCGCCGAAAACCCTACTTCACCTACTTGCTGGTCGCCGCGGCCCTTGTGCCGATCTATGGAATGTCGCGCAACTCTTTCTGGCTGCTGCTTCTTGGCCCTTTCGTGGCTTTCTTCGGCACCGGCTTTTTTTCAGGTTACGCGGCGATCGCCAGCGAAATCTTTCCCGGAGAAATCCGCGCCGCGGCGATGGGCCTCAGCTACAACGTCGGGCGCGGCTTCTCCGCAATTGCGCCGTTCGCCGTGGGAGCTTTGGCTTTGAAATATGGAATTGGTCCGGCGTTTTTTCTGCAGGCGGGAGCGTTTTTCGTCGCCGCGATGTTGGCTCTCTTGCTCCCGGAAACGCGCGGACGCCAGCTGACCTGATCAAGCTCTCGCTACATGGGAGCGCATCTTGGCGCCGCCTGCGCGAATCGTGAATTTCATCGCGAAAAACGACGCCTGTGCGAGCGTTTTCTGAAAATCGAGATCGTCCGCATAATGCCGCTTCGGGATTCGCCGCGCAAGAATGCTGATTTCCAGCGGGTCTCGCCGGAATGGATATGGCTCCAGCGCCACCGCGTTGTTCCCTTCGGGCTGAAGATTCCAATCCGCTTCGATGCCGCGATAGTCCATGGGCACAGCGTCGATGGTCGCCGGCTCGACCGGCCCGAGGCAGATATACAGCGAGAGCCTGTCAATCGCTTCCAGGCGGTGCGAGTTCGCCTGCAGCCATTTTTCCTCGGAGAAATCTTTCAGCGCCGGATCGGCGCGCAAATCCACTTTCAATCGCAATTGCTGCAGCCGAAGTCTCTGCATCACATCCGTCACCACTGCGCTTTCCTGCGACTTCACGTACTTGGCCGAAAATCCCGGCATCGTTGCGCGCGTACGGTCGTAAAGTCCCGCGCAATGCATGCTCACCAGCAGTCCCGCGTAGCGGTCGGCCTTCACCACCCGTTCAATTCCCCGCTGATAGAGGGCGATATGCTCCGCGGTTGGAACCGACATGAAGCTGTACGGCAGGAACGTGACCGGGTCAATACTCGCTTCAAGTTCCCATTCTTCCCATCCATTGTCGTGTTCGGTCGCGGCCAGGCGGAACGATTCCCCCGGCTCGGGCTTGGAAAAAATCTCGTTTCCCAATTCGCGCGCGAAAAAGCCCGACAGGATCGCGTGGTCCGTCTGCCGAATAATAATAAGGTGATCGCCCTGATCCTGGATGATCATTGCGCTGCCCTCTGTCGCAGCCGCATCGTTCACGCACCCTTGGGATAGGCGCGTCGGCCCGGCAGCGGGGACGCTTCGCCAGGCAATTCTCTTTCTAACCACGTATTATGCCCCGGCACCAATCTCGAATCCACCACTATCGAAAGCTTGGAATCGCAGCTTGGAATGAGAAGCATCAAATGGAAATATTGGTGCGGAAGGAGGGATTTGAACCCCCACGGCCTTTCGGCCACAAGATCCTAAGTCTTGCGCGTCTGCCAGTTCCGCCACTCCCGCAGTGGTCCCTCCATTCTACAAGCTTGCCCACGGCCGCTCCACCGCGATTTTGCCCCGCCGCCCAGGCGGAGACCATTTTCCGGTACCCAAGCCCCCCCGGTGCTTGTCCGCCTGACTCGTCCTGTGTAGGAGCACAATACATCGTGCCCTCTCTTCGCTTTTGTCTTTGTAGGGTCCGCCTTCTGAGGCAGACCGCTCTTCGCTTTTCCTTATGTTCCAACCAGCCTCCCCGCCGTGAAACTCGCCAGCTTCCGAAACAACGGCTCCACAAGCGCTTCCCTTTCCTCCGGCGCGAGCTTCAAATGCCGCTCCACTTCCGCTTCCATCTCCTGAATCTCTTTCGACGCTTCGATCTCCCCCAGCCGCCGGAAAAGCATCGTGTGCGCTCTCTTCCTTTCCATCACTTCCAGCCCATCCAGCATCTGCCGATGCGACGTTCCCTCCCAGATCGCCAGAATCATCGCCTCCCGCTGCCAGCGTTCCGCGCCATATTCCGCCAGAACTCCCAGCCCGCCATGCACTTCCATCGCCCATTTTGCCGTATCCACTGCAAACTCCGCCGTCCAGTATTTCGACAGGTGTGCCACCAGTCGAAACAGGTGATACTGTTCCGAGTACGGCGGCCGCTCCATCCACACTTCGTTCAGCAGTTGCACCGACTCCCACGCCAGCGCAAACGCCGCTCGCAGCCCTTTCATCCGGTCTTCAAATTGATGACGCAACAGCGGATGATCGAGAATCCGCTTGCCGAAAGCTGTGCGGCCCTCGGCATACGAAAGCGCCTCCGCCATCGCGCGCTGGGCCAACGCCACACTCACCACGCTGTTCGCCACACGCGAGAGATTCAACACTTCGAGGATGAGATAAACTCCCGCGTCCGCCGACGCGAGCAGGTAGCTCTCGCTGTCTTTCAGCTCCACTTCTCCCGTGGGAACCGACCGCGTCGCAATCTTATCCTTCAGCCGCCGTACAAAATAATTGAGCTCGCCATTCTCGCGGTATCGCGGCACCAGGAACAACGCCAGCCCGCGCACACCCGCCGCCGCTCCGTGCGGCCGCGCCGCCACCACCGCCAACTCTGCACCCGCATTGCTCGTGAAGTACTTCTCGCCGCTCAGCAGCCATCCATCTCCCGCCGGCCGCGCCACCGTCTCCACCGCCGCTCCCAAATCCGACCCGCCTTTGATCTCCGTCATCCACGTGGCGCCCTGCCACACGGAATCATCCTTCCGCAGGAGCTGCGCCAGGTAGCGGCCCTGCAATTCCGCGCTCCCATATTTCGCCAGCGGCACCGCCGTCCCCAGCGACACCGTATAAGGGCAGCAAATCCCTGGATCGTGGAACGAAATCGTGTACATCAGCAAATACGTCGAGATCAGCGATTTTTCTTCCAGCGCGCGCCAAACCACTCCCGCCCGGTAACCCCTCTTCAACATCGTCTGATATTCACGCGGGTAGAGAATCTCATCCCCGCGTTTTCCGCCACGATCGAACATCCGCAACCACGGCGTCCCCGCCCGATCAATGGCCCCCGAAATGGCCACGCCTTCGCCCTTCCACCACCCTTCTTCGGCCTCAAGCAAATCGCGATGCGGAATATTTGCAAGCCTGCTCTGCAGAAAACTCAAAGGAGAACGGAGCGCGTCGAAATCTGTCATTTCAGCGCATGTTAGGTCGCCACCCTGACCACGTCAAGCGCACTAAGTTGGACTCGATGCCTGGGTAACCAGAAATGTGTCCCTACTTGTCCAGCAACTCACTTTTCAGGCGCCTGAACGCCTTGGACGAACTGAAACGTCTAAACTCGACTTATACTCGTCATCGAATCAGAAACTAATCAAAGCGGACCCTTTTGTATCGGGAATCCGGAGGCTATTATGGATGCATCGCGAATCCGCGTAACGGTCCTTGGGGAGGCAAACGATGGCTTTGGAAATAACGCAGCGTGAGATGAATGGAATCTACCTTCTGGCGCTCAAAGGGCGTCTTGTGCTCGGGCAAGAGAGCGGTGGGCTGCTTACAATGATGGACAATCTCCTCGCATCCGGCTCCACACGGATTGTCGTTAATCTGGAACAAGTCAATTATGTTGACAGCGCCGGCCTCGGCGCTCTCATCGAAATACATCGAAAGACAAAAGCCAAAGGCGGAGGCCTCAAGCTTTGTAATCTCGGCCCGAACCTGAAGCAGGCGTTGGAAATTGCCCGGTTGCTGCCAATATTCGAAACGTGTCCGACCGAAACTGCGGCTGTTGCAAGTTTCTGAGGACGGCGGACGATGCCATACTCCGCGGGTGCCCCTGTCCTCCCCCTTTCCCCTATCCCGCAGTAGTCAAACCACTTACAAGTAATCCTTGACTGACTGTACCAATATGCTATAATTATTGTATTGCTTGGGCACCGATCTCTAGTGCCTGCCTCCTATGGGCGCCCACCAGGTAGTCCTTCAAACTCCGCCAAAATCTTCCCATCCTGGACCGTTACTTTCTCGCCAACACCTGGCCCCATAAGTCCTTTAGCGGCAACACTTATGGATCTCCCCGCAAGTGTGCAAACAAAAGACTTGCGGGAAGGCTAAACCCTTTAAATGCAACACTTACAAAAAACAGGGGGGTGGAACTCCGCATTGCGCACCCTACCTCTCCCCCTCGATATTCTCGATCAGCCATTTCCCTTCCCCTAACTCCTACGGAATCACATCCTTAGCAGCCCCCCACCCTCTAACCCCTCATCGAACCACATCCTTACGAAAACCATAGGGGGAGGGGGTCTGTTTCCTTCTTATTCTCCGCTCTTTTGCCCGCTCTTGTCACTCTTTGCACCAAGAGTGTTTCACAACCCTTTTCCAATCAATCCCTTCCACACTCTTTCGTGAAAATGCCGGGGTGTCACCCAACAATTCCCGTTCCGGAACTTGCCGCGCCTCGGCCTGCTAAGCCTTCAGCGGCGGAGGATCCCAACCTTCTAACCTGCAAACTTTCCAACGCTTCCCTCCGGTCCCCGCATTCGCCGCTCTCTGGCTTGCCCGCAGAATGTGTGCGAGGATTACGGACCTAGGAGCAAAATCATGGAACGCAACATCCACGACCTCATCAATCTCTACAATCCCAATGATTCCCTGGACCACGCTTGGACCATTCCTTCCCCGTGGTACTTCGATCCGCGCATTCACGAACTCGAGCAGCAAAGCGTCTTTGCCAAAACCTGGCAGGCGGTCGGCCGCATCGATCAAGTGCGCGAAAAAGGAAACTTCTTCACCGCGGACATCGCTGGCGAACCCATCGTCGTCGCGCGTGGCGAAGACAACCAGCTTCGCGCTTTCTACAACGTCTGCCGCCATCATGCCGCCGCCGTCGTCACCGAACCGCAAGGCTGCGCCAAACAATTCCGCTGCCCCTATCACGGCTGGACGTATGGAATCGACGGCGCGCTCAAAGGCATGGTCGAATTTGAAGGCGTCTGCAATTTCGATCGAGCAAAAAACGGCCTCGTTCCCGTCAAGGTGGACACCTGGGAGAATTTTGTGTTCGTGAATCTCGATGGCCATGCGGCGCCGCTGCAGAATTTTCTTGGTGCGATTCCGGAAATCGTCGCGCCGCTGCAACTCACCAAAAAACTGAAATATTTCGACCGCCGTGTCTACACGCTGAACTGCAACTGGAAAGTTTACGTGGACAACTATCTCGACGGCGGCTACCACGTCCCCCACGCCCACAAAGGGCTGAGCAGCGTGATCGAATACACCAAATACACCATCGAGAATTTCGAGCGCGCCTGCCTGCAATCCAGCCCGCTCTCAACAGATTCCAAGTCCGAATCCGGTGTGGCGGCCACGCGCCAGGGCCGGGCCTTTTATCTGTGGATCTATCCGAACTTCATGATCAACGCCTACGAAGGCGTCATGGACACCAATCTCGTTCTCCCGCTCGGCTTCGAAAAGTGCGCCGTCGTTTTCGATTATTTCTTCGCCGACGTCAGCAAAAAAGCCGCGAAGAAAAATCAGGCCAGCATCAAAGTCAGCGAAAAAGTGCAGGACGAAGACGAAGCCATCTGCGACGCCGTCCAGCGCGGTCTCGGCTCACGCGCCTATGTCGCCGGACGCCTCTCGGTCCGCCGCGAAGCCGGCGAACACCTCTTCCACCGTCTGCTCCACGCCGATTTGACCGGCGTAGCAAATCGTCCTGCAGCAGCAGATTGAAAAGTAGAAAGGAAAGAAATTCGCTCGAAAAAAGTATCACTCGAAAATAATCGTCTTGTTGCCGTAAAGAAGAATGCGATTTTCGATGTGCCAGCGAACGGCGCCGCACAGGGTAACGCGTTCCATTTCGCGGCCTTTTTCCACCAGATCGTCCAGTGTGTCGCGGTGCGAAATGCGCGCCACGCCCTGCTCGATGATCGGCCCGTCGTCGAGAACCTCGGTGACGTAGTGGGCCGTGGCACCAATCAGTTTTACCCCGCGCTCGAACGCTTGATGATGTGGCTTGGCGCCGACAAACGCGGGCAAAAACGAATGATGGATGTTGATGATTTGCTGCGGAAAGTGCCGGATAAAATCCGTGGAGAGCACTTGCATGTACCGCGCCAGAACAACTAACTCGATGTTATTTTCTCGCAGCAAATCGAGTTCCTGCTGCTCGGCTTGCGGCTTGTTTTCTTTCGTCACCGGAATCACGTGATATGGAATGGCGTGAAAATCGGCGTGGCGTTTGGCATCCGCGTGATTGCTGATGATGAGCGGAATTTCGCAGGCCAGCTCGCCGTTTCTCTGGCGGTAGAGAAGATCGACGAGGCAGTGATCGTATTTTGAAACAAAAATCGCCACTCGCGGGCGATGGCTTGAGGTCGTGATGCGCCAGCGGATAGAGAATTCTTCGGCGATGGGAGTGAACCATTTCGGAAAATCTTTCAGGTCGAATTCGAACCCGGTGAGATCCCATTCAATGCGGGCAAGGTAAAAACGCTCCCTACCCGCCTGATGTTGCTCGAAATGAAGGATGTCGCCGCCATGCCAGTAGATGAAATCGGCGATGGCCGCATCGAGTCCCCTGCGGTCCGGGCACTGCACCAGAAGAATTGCGCTATTTTTCAAAACCGGTCTCCCGCTTTGCGGAATCATTCTACTCAAGTTTGGCGGGTTCGTGGCCGCGTCAATTGACGCTGTTCGAACGCTCGCCTATACTGTTGATTCGAATTGCAGGGTGAATTCTCACCGGTCTGGCCTCATCTGAGCTGCGTGGCGGCACACGTCCGAATCGTTCGTGGCCGCGGTCCAAGGCGCCTGCCATCGAGACCGGCGAAGCATTCAACATCAAACCGATTACCGTCCCAGGAAAGGACCGTAGCATGGCCGAAGCAAGCTGCCGCCGCGAACTGGAACTAGAAATTCCCGCGGAAGAAGTAACGAAAAAAATCGAGAGCGTGGCGAAAGAATTCGCGCGCGTCGCCAACGTCCCGGGATTCCGGCGCGGGAAAGCGCCGGTTTCGCTGATTCGGCGCAAATTCGCGGACGACATCAAGGGAGAAGTACTGCAGTCGCTGGTGCCGGAGCGCGTGGAAAAAGCCGTTGCGGAGCAAAAACTCACGCCCGTGTCGCAGCCGCAGGTGGATAAGCTTGATTTCAACGAGGGCCAGCCACTGAAATTCCGCGCGGTGTTTGAAGTGCTGCCGGAATTCGAATTGGGCAATTACAAGAGCCTGGAGCTGGAGATGCCCGCGCTGGACATCACCGACGAAGAGGTCACGAAGGCGCTCGAAGATATGCGAGAGCGCGCTGCTACTTTTGCACCCGTCGAGGGCCGCGCGATTCAAGACGGCGACTTTGCGCAGATCAAGCTGCTCGGCACGCCCGAGGGCGGCGGCGAGCCGCTGCAAGCGGACAGCGTGCTCTGCCACATCGGTGCGGAAGAAACGATGGAGCCGTTCAACGCTAACCTGAAGGGCGCGAACATCGGCGATCACAAGAATTTTGAGGTGGAGTATCCGGCGGATTACCCTGATCCCAAGCTGGCGGGCAAAAAGTATCAATACGCGGTGGAAGTGCTGGGCATCAAGAACAAAAAGCTAGCCGAACTGAATGACGATTTCGCCAAAGATGTGAGCGATGCGACGACGCTCGATGAACTAAAAACAAAGGTGCGCGAAGGACTGGAACACCAACGCGACCACAAACACAAAGAGCTGTTGCATGAGAAGGTTCTCGCGGAAGTCGTCAAGCTCCATGACTTCCCTGTACCCGAATCCCTGGTCGAGCATCAAATGGATGCGCGCCTGGAACGCGTGGTCCGCTCGCTCGCCTCGCAAGGCGTAGATCCGCGCGCCGTGAACGTAGATTGGGTTACGCTGCGGAAGCGCCAGGAAGAGCGCGCGAAGGACGACGTGAAGGCAGAACTCATCGTCGACCGCATCGCTTCCACGGAAAACATCGATGTAACCGACCAGGAAATCACACATGAGCTGGAACACATGGCCAGCCACAGCGGCGAATCAGCGGAAGTAATTCGCGCTCGTTTGACAAAGCAGGGGACGCTCGATAGGATGAAAGCTAAGCTGCGCAGCGACAAAACGCTCGACTGGCTGGCGCAGAATGCCAAGATCAAGACAGTAGCGGCTGCGATCGCGGCGAGGGATTCGAAGTGAAACATTCCGGCAGCTCAGCCATCCAAATGAAAAATTTCGAAGAACCAGAGTATCGTGGCACAACCCTCGTACCGATGGTGGTCGAACAGACCAGCCGCGGCGAACGCGCTTACGACATCTATTCCCGGCTCCTGAAGGAGCACATTATTTTTATCGGGACGCCGATTGACGATCACGTCGCCAACCTGGCCACGGCGCAGATGCTTTTCCTGCAGGCGGAAGACCCCGAGAAGGATATTCAGCTGTACATCAATTCGCCGGGCGGCTCGATCACCGCGGGATTTGCCATTTATGACACAATGCAGTTTGTGAAGCCGGACGTGGTGACGACTTGCGTCGGCCAGGCGGCCTCTATAGCCGCGGTGCTGCTTGTGGGTGGCGCTCCGAAGAAGCGGTTTGCGCTGCCAAACGCGCGCATCCTGATTCACCAGCCGTGGATGTCCGGGCTCGGGGGCCAGGCCACGGATATCGATCTGCATGCGAAAGAGATATTGCGCATGCGGTCGACCATCAATCAGTTGCTGTCAAAGCACAGCGGGCAGCCGGTGGAGAAAATCGAGAAGGACGTCGAGCGCGACTACATCATGAATCCGGAACAAGCCAAAGAATACGGCATGATCGACGAGATTATTTACAAGCATCGTTAGTTTGAGCGCCGCAGAGCGCTTTACGGTTCGAAGCCGGGGCAGGACACTAGTTCCAAAAAGTTAGTAATGCCTCGAGTTTCTCTTTTGCTCAGGATAAAAATCGGCCTAGAATAGTGGATAGAGACTCCGTCGAAGCCCAGCGGAGACGAGGCCCTCACACCAGTGAAAAAATTCAACCCAGAAGAGCCCTTGCGCTGTTCGTTCTGCCATAAGACGCAGGAGCAGGTCGAGAAGCTGATCAGTTCGCCTTCGGACTATCCACGCGCGTACATCTGCAACGAGTGCGTGGGCGTTTGCCAGACGATTCTGGAAGATGAGAAACGCGAGCAGGCGGCGGCACCGACGAAGAGGCTTCCCCGCCCTCCGGAAATCAAGCAATTCCTGGATGGCTACGTCATCGGGCAGGACCGCACGAAGAAAAAACTGGCGGTGGCGGTTTACAACCACTACAAGCGGATTTTCCTGAACAAGCAGCCGGGCGAGATCGAACTGAGCAAGTCGAATATTCTGCTGATCGGTCCCACGGGCACGGGCAAGACGCTGCTGGCGCAGACGCTCTCGCGGATGCTGGATGTGCCGTTCGCGATCGTGGATGCCACGACGCTGACCGAAGCAGGTTATGTCGGCGAAGACGTCGAAAACATTATTCTGAAGCTGCTGCAGGCTGCCGATGGCGACGTGCAGAAGGCGCAGCAAGGCATCATCTATATCGACGAGATCGACAAGATCGCAAAGAAGGACGAGAACCCTTCAATTACGCGCGACGTTTCCGGTGAAGGCGTACAGCAAGCCCTGCTGAAGATTCTCGAAGGGACGGTTGCCAATGTGCCGCCGCAAGGCGGACGGAAACATCCGCACCAGGAATTTACACCGGTGGATACGACGAACATCCTCTTTCTGTGCGGAGGCGCGTTTGTCGGACTGGAAAAAATCATCGAGAAGCGCGCCGGGCGCCGTTCGCTGGGTTTCCACACGGATGCTTCTCCGACGACGCCGCAACGGCGCAATACCGAATTGCTCGAGCAGGTGCAGCCGGGCGATTTAATCCGCTACGGCTTGATTCCAGAATTTGTGGGCCGCCTCCCGGTTGCGGGCGTGATGAACGATCTGGACAAGGGCGCGCTCGTGAAAATTCTAACGGAGCCGAAGAACGCGCTGCTGAAGCAGTACCAGCGGCTGTTCGAATTCGAAAATGTGCGGCTGCGCTTCACCGACGACGCTTTGGAAACGGTCGCGGAGTTAGCACTTCAGCGCAAGGTCGGCGCGCGCGGCTTGCGCATGATCCTCGAAGACCTCATGCTGGAACTGATGTACCACCTTCCCATGCAGCGGAAGGTGCGGGACTTTGTGGTCACGGCGGATATGGTCCGCACCCGCGAAATCAATTGGAGCTTGCTCGAAAAAGCCGGATAGCCGGTTGCAGGCGTAGAGTTCAGGGGCCCTAATGTTCAATCGAGAAAAACAGGAATTGAAGCGCGTGCCCATGATGCCGGTGCGCGACATGGTCATCTTTCCGCAGCAGATGACGCCCTTCATCGTCGGGCGCGAAGCCAGCGTGCGTGCGCTCGAAGAGGCACTGGCGGGCGACAAGAAGATTTTCCTTTCCACGCAGCACGACGCTTCCGTGGATGACCCCAAGCCGGAAGAGATTTACGCGGTGGGAACGCTGGCGAATATCGTCCAGAGCGTGAAGCTCCCCGACGGGAACATCAAGGTCCTCGTCGAAGGCGTGGAGCGCGCGCGGGCCATCTCGATCGCAGCCGAAGAGGGTTTCTTCCGCGCGACGGTGCGCCTGCTGGGTGCGCGGGTCGAAGATTCGCCGCAAGTGAAGCAGATCGTCGAGAAGGTGACCGGCCTCTACGAGCAGTTCATCAAGCTTTCGCAGAGCCTGAATTACGACACAATGATCGCTGCCGCGCGCGTGGATGATCCGGCGCGTCTCTCCGATACCATCGCCGCCAATCTGCAGCTTCCCGTGGATGAAAAGCAGGATTTGCTGGAGACCGTGGATCCGCTCGAGCGGCTGAACCGCATCGGCGACATCCTGGAAATCGAGTTGGAGAAGCTGAACGTCGACCGCAACATCAATACGCGCGTGAAGCGCCAGATGGAACGCGCGCAAAAAGAGTATTACCTCAACGAAAAGCTCAAGGCCATCCAGAAAGAATTGGGCCGAGGCGAAAAGAGCGAGATCGACGAACTGAAAAAGAAGATTGATACCGCCGGCATGTCCAAGGAAGTGCATGAGAAAGCTATCCAGGAGTTGAAGCGCCTGGAGCTGATGCCTCCGATGTCCGCGGAATCGACCGTCAGCCGGAATTATCTGGATTGGCTGCTGGCGGTGCCGTGGAAAAAGAAATCGAAGGAGATCCGCGATATCAAGGCAGCGGAGAAAATCCTCAACGAAGAACACTACGGCCTGGAAAAGGTCAAGGACCGCATCCTGGAGTTCCTGGCCGTGCGGCAGCTGGTGAAGAATCCGAAGGGTTCTATCCTGTGCTTCGTCGGGCCGCCGGGCGTGGGCAAGACGTCGCTGGCCATGTCCATCGGGCACGCCACGGGACGCAAATTTGTGCGCGTATCGCTCGGCGGAGTTCGCGACGAAGCGGAAATTCGCGGCCATCGCCGCACTTATATTGGCGCGCTGCCCGGCCAGATCATTCAGATGATGAAGAAGGCCGGGACGGTGAACCCGATTTTCGTTCTGGACGAAGTGGACAAGATGTCCACCGATTTTCGCGGCGACCCGTCGGCCGCTTTGATGGAAGTACTCGATCCCGAGCTCAATCATTCGTTCACGGACCACTATCTGGACGTGGAATACGATCTTTCGAAAGTGATGTTCGTCTGCACCGCGAACGTGCTGCACACGATTCCGCAGCCCTTGCAGGATCGCATGGAGATCCTGCGCCTGCCGGGCTACACGGAGCAGGAAAAACTGGAGATTGCCAAGCGGTTTCTGGTGAAGCGCGCGCGCGAAGCGACAGGATTGACGGACAAAAACCTCAATCTGACGGCTGAAGGGCTTCTGCACATCATCCGGCATTACACGCACGAAGCGGGAGTTCGCAGCCTGGAGCGCGAAATCCAGAATATTGCGCGCAAGATGGCGCGCAAAGTCGTCACGGACGGCCCGGCTTCCACGGTGGAAATCACGCCCGCCAACGTGAACGACTACCTCGGGATTCTGAAGTACCGCGAATTCTGGCTGGAAAAACACAATGAAATCGGCCTGACGACAGGCCTGGCATGGACGGAAGTTGGCGGCACGGTGCTGGCCACAGAAGCTACTTTGATGGAAGGCAAGGGCCGGCTGACGCTTACAGGAAAACTCGGCGACGTGATGCAGGAGTCCGCGCAAGCCGCCATGAGCTACGTGCGCTCGCGTTCGAATCTGCTTGGACTACCCAAGGATTTTTACCGCAACATCGACATTCACGTGCACGTGCCCGAGGGCGCGATTCCCAAGGACGGGCCTTCCGCAGGAATCACCATCTGCACGTCTATCGTCAGCGCGCTCACCAAGAATGCGGTGCGTCGCGATGTGACCATGACGGGCGAAATCACGCTTCGGGGCAAAGTATTGCCGATCGGCGGGGTCAAGGAGAAGCTCCTAGCCGCCCACCGAATGGGCTTGCGTACAGTACTGCTTCCGAAGGACAATGAGAAGGACTTGGCGGACATCCCGCAGGAGATCCTCTCCAGTCTCACGGTGCATTTTGTAGAGACCATGGATGAAGTGCTGCAGATTGCGCTGGAACGGCCCACTGTGCCTCTTGAGCATGCCGCGGTTGCGCCCGTTGCGGAACCATTCGTCGCCGGCGCCGAGAAAGACAAGAGTTTGACAAACTAAGCAGCGATGTTTTGGGTTCGGCCCACCCTGCGGGCATGCAGGTGAGTGCAGGCTGGCGCTGCAGGTAGTCAGGGTCGGCAACGACCGATTCGGGTTCACGCTTGAGAAAGCCTGGTTTATCTATTTCGGATGGTGTTCGGGTCTTCGGTTTGTGATTGCTGAGCGGTCGAAATGTTACGTGACCGCGGTGCAGTCAGCCGCCAGTTCAGTGCGCCACCTCAAAAAATTCGAGATTCTCATTAATCGCTTCGCAGGCGCGCAGGATAGAGTCAATTTTCACAATCAAAGTTAAGGATATATGCCAAAAGAAACAAGCATTGAAGGAAACAATCAGATGAGTATCAGCCTTGCCGAGCTGAAGGAAAAGAACATCACCGATCTCGCCAAGATCGCCAAGGAACTCAACATACCCGGCGCCAGCGGGATGCGCAAGCAGGAGTTGATCTTCCAGATCCTCCGCGCGCAGACAGAAAAGAACGGGTTGATCTTTTCCGAAGGCGTACTCGAGTGCCTGCCCGACGGATTTGGATTTCTCCGCGCGCCGGAATACAACTACCTCCCCGGCCCGGACGATATCTACGTCTCGCCGTCGCAAATCCGCAAGTTTGACCTGCGCACCGGCGACACTGTCTCTGGCCAGGTGCGGCCGCCGAAGGATGGCGAGCGCTATTTTGCGCTGATCAAAGTCGAAGCGGTGAATTTCGAGGATCCCGAGGTCGCGCGCAACAAGATTTTCTTCGATAACCTGACGCCGCTGTATCCGCAGGGCCGGCTGAAGATGGAAACGACGAAAGAGAACATGACAGGCCGTGTACTGGATCTGCTCTGCCCTGTGGGCAAGGGGCAACGCGGTTTGATTGTCGCTCCGCCGCGTACCGGCAAGACCATGATGCTGCAGTCCATTGCGAACTCGGTGACCGTGAATCATCCGGAAGTCGCTCTGATCGTGCTGCTGATTGACGAACGGCCGGAAGAAGTCACGGACATGCAGCGCACGGTGAAGGGCGAAGTGATCAGCTCGACGTTTGACGAGGCACCGCAGCGGCATATTCAAGTGGCGGAAATGGTTTTGGAAAAAGCCAAACGGCTGGTGGAGCACAAGCGCGATGTTGTGGTGCTTCTCGATTCCGTGACGCGTCTGGCGCGCGCGTACAACGCGGTTACGCCGCCATCGGGCAAAGTGCTTTCGGGCGGTATTGACGCCAATGCTTTGCAGCGCCCGCGCCGCTTTTTTGCGGCCGCGAGGCATGTGGAAGAAGGTGGGTCGCTGACGATTATCGCTACGGCGCTGATTGATACTGGCAGCCGCATGGACGATGTTATCTTCGAAGAGTTCAAGGGCACCGGCAACATGGAAATCAACCTGGACCGGCGGCTTTCGGATAAGCGCGTTTTTCCAGCGATTGACATTCAGCGTTCCGGCACGCGAAAGGATGAATTGTTGCTGCCTCCCGATGAGCTCAGCCGCGTCTGGGTTCTGCGCAAGGTTTTGAGCCCGCTTTCGACTGTTGAGGCGATGGAGCTGTTGATCAGCCGGCTTTCGAAATCAAAATCGAATGCGGAGTTCCTCGGCTCGATGTCGGCTCCAACCTAAACAAGCGGCGAACTTTCGGTTCGAGCTTTCGCGAGCGCAAAAAAGCGCAGCAGGTTTCCCCGCTGCGCTTTTTATTCTTACCGATGGTTGCGGCAGGAGCCGATTGAAATTCTCGCGCTTGTCCTTCCCTGCGGACCAGGCAACTTCCCGGAGTTCGGGAGGTTCGAGCGTGTCCTCAACGAGCCTTCGCGAACGGCCGCCTGCAGCGCATCCTTCGGCTTCGCGTTGCAGAGGAACGATTCGTCGGACAACTACACCTCCTTCCGGGAACACTTCTCCCACAACGGAAATTCATGGAACAGAAAAGCTGACAGGCCACTGGAAACACAATTCCCGTGGGCTGATTATTTTGGATCGAAACGAATTAGGAGAATTTGTTTATAGCTGCGCGAACAAGCAGACCACGAGACGCTCTCGCCTAATTGCGGTTTCGGTTGGGCTTTTGTCTTCGTGTCTCACGGCTGCCTCTTCACGCTCAGCCCGGTTTACCGGGATGTACGACTGAGGTAATTCGAAAGTAAACGGAGAATCCAGAACTGTCAAGTCAAATTTTAGATAAACCGCGTTTTTGGCTCATTTTCTGCGTAACTTGTTAATTTTCAGGTACCTAGTGAAGCAGGCTCTCAATGCGCTGTTTGCTCATCCATCCAGCGCGCCGTGTGCGATTCCAATACATTGAGTGGAATGGCTCCGCTTTCGAGCACGGCGTCGTGAAACTTGCGGACATCGAATTTCGCGCCAAGTTTTCTTTCCGCTTCCGTGCGCAACTCGCGAATCTTCAATTGGCCGAGCTTGTACGCCAGCGCCTGGCCTGGCCAGACGATGTAGCGATCCACTTCGACGGTGATGTCCTGGTCTGTCTTGCCGGTGTTGTCCTTGAAGAACTGAATGGCCTGCTCACGCGTCCAGCCCATCGAGTGCATTCCGGTGTCGACGACCAGACGGACGGCGCGCCACATTTCGTAGCTGAGCTGGCCGAATTTCGAATAGGGATCCTTATACATGCCGAGTTCCGCGCCCAGACTTTCCGAGTACAGCGCCCATCCTTCGACGAATGCCGAGTAGCCGGCGTGCTTGCGGAATTCCGGCAGCCCTTCCATCTCTTGTGCGAGGGAAATCTGCAAATGGTGACCCGGCACGGATTCGTGCAGTGAGAGTGCTTCCATTTCCCATTTGGGCCGCGCATGCAAGTTGTAGGTGTTCACGAAATAGCAGCCGGGGCGGCCGGCACTTGGCGCGCCTTGCTGGTAATACGCGGTCGTTTGCGATGGAGCTTTGAATTCGGGGATCACGCAGACACCATAGGGCAAGCGCGGCAATTTTGCAAATTCATGCGCGAGCTCGGGATCGATTTTCTTTGTGATGATGCGATAGCCGTTCACCAGGTCATCGGGCTTGTCGTAGAAAAAACGGGGATCGGTGCGCAGGAATTCGGTGAAATCGTGGAAGCTGCCTTTGAAATTGGCGGAGGCGATGACTTGATCCATTGCCGCGCGAATGCGTTTCACTTCGGAAAGACCGATTTCGTGAATCTGCTGCGGCGTAAGGGTTGTGGTTGTTTGCCAGCGCACATGAAAGGCGTACGCGGCCGCACCGTTCGGGAGGGCCGTTGCCGCGATGGATAGGCGGCAGGCAGGCAAGTACGTCGTCACCAGGTAGTCGTACAGTTTCTGGAACGCGGGCGCAACGGCACTTGTGTAGATTTTCTTTGCGCGATCGATGAGCCGGCTACGGTCTGCCCCAGAAATGCCAGGAGGGAATTCGGTGAAAGGCTGCAGGAGCGGGCTAGCCAGCGGATCGGTGGGAATGAGACCGGCGATTTGTTGCGGTACATCGCGGAGCATCAATTTCGGCGGTGTGTAGCCTTTTTTCACGCCAACTTGGAGGAGCGCGATGTTCTGCTCGACATTTCTCGGCAGCGCTTCGAGCCGCGCAAGAATGTCCTCATAATCCGCTGCCGTTTGGTGTGGCATGTTCGCCAGCGTGGACGCGCCGCCTTGCTGGATTCCGCCCATCTGCGTAATAGGCATCCACAAATTGCCAGGCACAACATCGCGGAATGGAGCAGGGTCGTCACCATACTGCAAGCCCTCGAGCGCCGTTTGAAGAAGCTCGCGATAGAGGTCGTAGTTGAGTTGCTCCTCGGCGGGAAGCGCAGCGCGCGAAATGGAATTCAGCTCGGAAAAACTTTCGTGGAGGTGCCGGACCCTTGCTTCGATGCCATCTGGCGAATCATCGCTCCAGCGGCGGTTTTGGCCGGGGAATCCGACAGCGGTTGCGGCTTCCGGATACTGCTCCATCCAGAGCCTCCAATCCTTTTCCAGGTACGAGCGGAATTCGTGCGCGGCCTTCGCCTGGGCGCTGGTCGCGGTCGATGCGGATTGCGCGATCGTCAGCATTGGCAGCACAAATGATGTGCTCGCAACTCCAATCAGCAGCAAGCCCATCCAACGCGTCATCCCGCCCTCCACGCTTTTGCCAAGTCCTTTTCACGTTCTTGCGCTAGCATGACGATCAGCCGCGCGGTTTCTTCGATGCCCATGGCGGTGTTGTCCACCAGAACGGCATCCGCCGCTCGGATCAGGGGAGACACTTTGCGTTCGCCGTCGCGTTTGTCGCGCTCGATGACTTCATCGAACACTTCGGCGAGCGTCAAACGTTCTCCTTTTTCCTGATGCTCTTTCCAGCGTCGCTCGGCGCGGGTTTCCGGCGCAGCGTCCAGAAAAATCTTTAGTTCCGCGTTGGGAAAAACAACCGTGCCGATATCGCGGCCTTCCATCACCACGCCGCCTCCAGCACCCGCGCGCTGCTGCTCCGCAACCAGCACTTTGCGCACTTTGGCGAATGCAGCGACGTGCGACGCCGCCTGAGCCACTTCCGCGGATCGGATCTCGGCTGTTACATCCACGGCATCGAGGAATACGCAATTCTTCGCGCCGGCAGCTTCCTGCTCCGGGGAAGGGACTCGCAGTTCGATGAGCGTATCGCGCGCGAGCACTTCGAGACGCGTCTCGTCATCGGGGGAAATGCCAGTCCGTATTGCTTTCAGCGCCAGCGCACGGTACATCGCTCCGCTGTCGAGGTACAAATAGCCGAGCATCTGCGCGACGAGCCGCGCAACGCTGCTTTTACCCGAGCCTGCGGGACCGTCAATGGCGATGGTAAGTTTCGGCATTTGGGTAGCGCAGACACAATCTTGTCTGTGCGCTTTTCTCTCGACTAACCAAACAGCTGCACGGGCAGGAGCGCCTTCGCAGCTCAGAAACCCATGATGTTGTAACCACAATCGACGAAGATGATCTCGCCGGTGATGCCCGAGCCAGCGTCGGAAAGTAGAAACGCGGCGGTCGCGCCAACTTCGGCGGCTTCGATGTTGCGTTTCAAGGGCGCGCGTTCGACTTGTGTCTTGAGCATGTCGCCGAAGTTCGAGATCCCGCGCGCAGCAAGCGTTTTGATAGGGCCGGCGGAAATGGCGTTGACGCGCACGGCCTGCGCGCCGAGATCGAACGCGAGGTAGCGCACGGTGGCTTCCAACGCTGCTTTGGCCACGCCCATCACGTTGTAGTTCGGAACGACTTTCTCGGAGCCGTAGTAGGTCAGCGTCACGATGCCGCCACCGGCGGTCATCAGTGGCGCGGCGCCGCGCGCCACGGCGATCAACGAGTAGACGCTGATGTCATGAGCGATGCGAAATCCTTCGCGCGAAGTATTCAGAAAAGGATTTTTCAGTTCCTCCGGCGGGGCAAATCCCACACTATGCACCAGGCCGTGAAGCACGCCGTAGCGTGACTTCAATTCCTCGAACAGGCGCGCGATTTCGTCGTCTTTGGTGACGTCGCACATAAACCCCGCAGCTCCCGGCATCTCTGCGATCAGATCCTTCGCTTCGAGCTCGAGCCGTTCGTTTTGATAGGTGATGGCCAGCCGCCAGCCGGCTTCGTGCAGTTTTTTCGCGATGGCCCAGGCGATACTGCGCTTGTTGGCCAGGCCGAAGATGACTGCGGTTTTTTGTGCTTCGCTCATTCGGTGCGTCTCCCGAAAGCCGGGCTGAAGCCCGGCGCCTACAATAGTCAAATTCTGTGAAACGCTTTCTCTATTTCCTTCAGCGAATAACGAAGAACGACCGGACGACCGTGCGGACAGCTCATCGGGCAATCGGTTTTGGCCAGCGCATCCAGCAACCATTCCATTTGGGATTGTTCGAGCGGCATGTTGATCTTGATCGCCGCGTGGCAGGCCGTCGATGCAGCGATTTTCGCCTGCAAGGTTTCGATGGAAATCGCGGCATTTTCGCGTTCGAGGCCGTCGAGGATTTCTCGGAGGAGTTTTTCTGTGTCCGGCGCTCCGACGCCCGCCGGCACGGCCTGGATGGCCACACTCTTTGGTCCCATGGGCTCGACTTCGAATCCGTTGGCGCTTAATTCTTCGGCGATTTTTTCAAAGGTGACGATCTGGCGCGGCGATAGTTCAACCACCAGGGGCATGAGCATGCGCTGTGCTTCCACTTTTCCGGCGCGGCGTGCTTCGAGGTGTTGTTCGAAAAGCACGCGCTCGTGAGCCACATGCTGGTCCACGAGCCAGAGTCCTTCGCCATTCACCGCGACGATGAAACTCGAGCTGACCTGGCCGAGCGGCTTGAGGTCCGCAATCTGCTCTGGTCGCGGCAGGCTCGCGGGAGCCTCCGCGTTGGGAGCGGCAAGATTCGCGGCCCAATTCCCCGCCGAGGATATTTGCGCCGGCGCGAGCGCCGTGCCAAATGAGGTGCCTGGAGTAAAAGGAATGCGCTGCACGACCGGCTGCATCGGCGCGGAAGTTAGATCGAATCCGCCGTCCAAGCCGACGCCGGAGCCTAGTCCGATTTCCTCCATCGGCGGAATGATCGCGCGAGGCACTCCGGATTCCAAGGGTGCGGGGGTGATTTCGCCGTCAAGTGTCCCATTGTCAGATCCTGCGGAGTGAGGGGCTGCGGCCGCGGCAGCGGCGAAACTTGCAATCGGGCGCGCACCCGTCAGCGCCTGGCGAATCGTGTCACGGGTGAAATCGTGGACAAAGTTCGACCGCCGGAAACGCACTTCGATTTTCGCGGGATGCACGTTGACGTCCACCTCGTCGTACGGCATTTCCAGAAACAGGAGTGTCGCGGGAAAAACCGCCGGCGGCAGGATGTTGCGATAGGCTTCATGAATGGCGTGCAGGATCAGCCGGTCGCGCACCAGGCGGCGGTTCACGAAAATGTAGATGCCGTTGCGATTCGTCCGCTGAATATCAGGCCGCGAGGTAAAGCCGCTCACTGTCAGTGATGCTTTCTCCTCTTCGGGATCGAGCGCCGGCTCGGTGATGGCCGCGCGGAATGGCGCGGATGCCGCGGGAATCTCTACTAATTCGGCGAGCGCTTGACTGCCGAAGAGCTGATAGACACGATCGGCCAGCTTCTCGGCGGACGGACAGTTGATGATCTCCTGCGTCGGCGTCGTAAGAATAAATTGCTTTGCGGGATTTGCCAGCGCGTAGTGCGTGACCAGCGAGGCGATGTGACCCAGTTCGGTGGTGTCGGATTTCAGGAATTTTCTGCGCGCGGGAACGCAGTAAAAGATATCGGCGACGCTGATGGTTGTTCCCGCTGGTAACCCCGCCGGCTTGACGTTGATCAACTTGCCACCCGCGAATTCGATGCGCGTACCGTCGGCTTCCGCCTCATCGCGTGTTTCGAGAAGCAGGCGCGAAACGGCGGCGATGGTTGGCAGCGCTTCGCCGCGAAAACCCAGCGTGGAGATGGAAAGCAAATCGTCGGCGGAGCGGAGCTTGCTGGTGGCGTGGCGTTCGAACGCCAGCAGCGCGTCGTCATGCGCCATGCCGTGACCTTCGTCGATCACGCGGATCATGCGCTTCCCGCCCTGCTCGACTTCGATGCGAATGGTGTTCGCGCCAGCGTCCAGTGCGTTCTCGAGCAGCTCTTTCACCACTGACGCGGGCCGCTCGACAACTTCGCCCGCCGCGATTTTATTCGCCACCGCTTCCGGAAGTATGCGTATGCGACTCATGCTTGGTCGTTTACCTTAGAGAGGCAATATTACATCCTGGCCGTCGCCGAGCGACTGGCGGCGAACAAAACGCTCCCTGGAAGACCTGATGGCATCGCTTCGCGAAAGAAAATACGGTATCCAGGGCAAAACCGTGCAGAGCAATAAAACGCCCAACATCAAATTCAGCTCGCGAGAATCTGCGGCCATGAAAAATGCATATCCGATAACGATAGCCGTGCCTCCAAAATAACCAAGGACCATTGTGGGACAGACATATTCAAATTTTTTCATCGGCGGAAGTTCGGGCCATTCTCTCGTTCCGTCATCGAAGACGCTTGTGCAGTTCGGACAACGGCGTTTGCCAGAGCCCAGCTGAAAGGGGCTTAAGGAGCGCTGATAGGTCTTTCGGCAGATCGGGCAAGAATAAACGTACCATCGCCAAACCATCTACAGATCCGTCCGAAAATAAGATTCAAAGCGCAAAATTAATCCTTAAGTGTGATCCCTAGCTGATCTAATTGTTCTTTGTCCACGGGCGACGGTGACTCTGCCATCAAATCCTGGGCGGCGGTGGTTTTGGCGAAGGCGATGACCTCGCGGATCGATTTTTCGCCAGCGAGGAGCATGACTACGCGGTCGATTCCGAGAGCGATGCCGCCATGCGGCGGCGTGCCATACGTCAGCGCGTCGAGGAAGAAGCCGAAGCGGCGGCGTAGCTGCTCTTCCGTAAGGCCGAGAGCTTTGAACAGGCGCTCCTGAATGTCCTGGCGGTGGATTCGAATGCTGCCGGAGCCCAGCTCGTAGCCGTTGAGGACGAGGTCGTAGCCTTTCGAACGCACTTCCCACGGTGCGGATTCGAGTTTTTCCAGATCTTCATCCACGATTCCGGTGAACGGATGCTGCGCGCTGACCCAAGTCTTGTCTGCTTCGCTCCATTCGAACAGCGGGAACCCCGTGAGCCAGAGGAATTTCCACTGCGATTTGTCGATGACGCCGAGGGCTTCGCCAAGGTGCAAACGCAATTGGCCTGCGACGAGCGCGGCAGCCTCGGTGCCCTTGATCTGTTCCTTGGCGGAGACGGCCACGACGAGATCGCCGGGCTTCGCGCCGCAGGCTTCGGCGAGCTTCTTCACGTTTTCCGGGCCGATCAATTTCTCGACGGTTGAGGTGATTCCCTCCGGCACCACTTTGACAAAATAAGCGCCGCGCGCTTTCAGCGATTTCGCTTTTTCGGTTAATTCGTCAAGCTGCTTGCGCGAATAGGATGCCGCGCCCGGAGCCGCCAGCGCGAAAACGTTGCCTTCGATCTGCAGCTTTTGTTTCGCTTCCTCCGGAAAGCACTGCGTTACTTCGTGCAGTTCCATGCCAAAACGCATGTCCGGCTTGTCGCTGCCGTACTTTCGAATGCAATCCATGTAGAGCAGGTGCGGGAACGGCGCTTCCGCCTTGATACCGGCGACGGCGCACGCGCGCACCATGACCTGCTCGATGACGTGAAAAATGTCTTCCTGGCGCGGAAAAGACATCTCCAGGTCGAGCTGCGTGAATTCCAGCTGGCGGTCCGCGCGCTGGTCCTCGTCACGAAAACATTTCACGATCTGGAAGTACTTATCCAGCCCGGCGATCATCAGGATCTGCTTGAAGATTTGCGGCGACTGCGGCAGCGCGTAGAACTGGCCGTGATGGATGCGGCTGGGGACAAGAAAGTCGCGCGCGCCCTCCGGCGTCGAGCGCGTAAGCATGGGCGTTTCGACTTCAAGAAAGCCCATTTCGTCCATCACTTTGCGAATTTCGAGAATGATGCGGTGGCGCAACGCAAGATTGTGATGCGGCTTCGGACGGCGCAGGTCGAGATAGCGGAAGCGCAGGCGCGTCTCTTCCGCGGCGTTGATTTCGTCTTCAATCGGGAACAGTGGCGTCTTGGCGTTGTTCAGGATATGCAGCTTCGTCGCGACCATCTCAACTTCGCCGCTGGCCAATTCTGGATTGGCTTTCTGGCGCTTGATGACCTTGCCTTCCACGGCGACGACGAATTCGCCGCGCGCCTGCTCGGCTTTGGCGTGCGCCGCGGGCTGCGTTTCTTTGTTGAAAACCACCTGAACGATGCCGGTGCGGTCGCGGATATCGAGAAAAAGCAGATTGCCGAGGTCGCGGCGCTTCGCCACCCAGCCCATCACGAGAGCGTCGCGGCCTTCATCCGTGGCGCGCAGCTCGCCGCAGTAGTGCGTGCGTTTCAAGTTTCCCAGAAAGTCCAGCAAGTCTTCGTCTCCTCACACAGGCCAAATTCTATTGGCGCTTCACTAGGACAGGCATTCTTGCCTGTCCTACTATTTCTTTCGCAGGTGCTCTAGCAAGTCCTGCTCCGTGAACTTCGTTTGCGACCCGTCGGCTAGCGTTTTCAGCGTCCACTCGCCACTGGTCACTTCATTATCGCCGAGAATGAGCGCATATTTCGCGCCGAGTTTGTCGGCATGGCCGAGGGCTTTGCCGAATTTTTGCTCCACGGGTGGCAGTTCGACGCTGAATCCTGCCTTGCGCAAGCCTTTCGCCGCGCGAACGGCGGTGGCCTGCGCCTTCTCGCCCATCCAGGCGATGTAAATGTCGCGGCCTTGCTGCGCGGGCATTTTCCCGCTCTCTTGCAGCGACAAGATCAGGCGATCTTCGCCTATGGCGAAGCCGATGCCTTTGGTGGGCGGTCCACCAAGCAATTCGACGAGGCCATCGTAGCGGCCACCGCCGCAGACGGCGTTCTGCGAGCCGAGGCCCTGCGCCGTAATTTCAAACGTCGTGCGCATGTAGTAGTCGAGCCCGCGGACGAGCCGCCAGTTTTCGCGGTAAATAACTCCGCGAAGCTGAAGCTGGTGTTTCACCTCCGCGTAGTGTTTCGCACAGTCCCCGCAGAGGTGATCAGCGATGCGCGGCAATGTGGCGATGATACCCTGCTCGCTCTCCAGCTTCGAATCCAGCACGCGCAGCGGATTCGTCTCGATGCGCCGCTGACTGTCTGGTCCGAGCTGGTCCTTCACTTTCAGTAGCTCTGCGCGCAGCAGCTCGACGTACTTTGGACGACACTCGCGGCAGCCGATCGAATTGAGATCGAGCTGCACGCCTTGCAATTCGAGTTGGTCGAAAAACGTCATGACCATTTCGATCACTTCGGCGTCAATTGCCGGCGCGTCGCTCCCGCCCAGCACTTCCGCGCCAATCTGGTAAAACTGCCGGTAGCGGCCCTTCTGGGGCCGCTCGCGCCGAAACATCGGCCCCATGTAGTACAGCTTCACCGGCTGTGGCAGGCTGTTCATGCCGTGCTCGATGTAAGCTCGGCACACGGAAGCGGTGGCTTCAGGGCGGAGGGAGATATCTTCACCGACCGTGAGCTGATCGTTGGCGAGCTTTATGCGGTGAACTTGTTCAGCGACGAGGTTCCAGGCGCTGGCGTCGCCCGATTGAGTATGTTTGGAAATTAGGTCTTTGAGTTCCCCAGCTGCGAGGGTCATTTCGCTTACAGCCTCAAAGCCTACTTCCTCGAAGTCAAATCCAAGCACCTTTTCCTGTTGTGCTCGCACGATGAAAACGAGAAGCGAGACCGTGAGGCCCTGGAATGAATCAGCATCTTCGAAGTTTCCAGGCGCTATGGCCCATTCCGCCAAGGAACGCTGGAGACCATAGATGTGATCCGTCTCTGGATCCGGCATCGTGTACATTTCCTTTGACACGATGTCGGTTTCGCCACCGACAGCACGAGCGAACAATTGTGTTGGTTCGAAGATGGGGACGCGAATTTCGCCGAAGCCGAACGTTGCGAAAACTTCGTGAGCGGCTTGCTCAACGTGATTCCAAAGTGCGGTCTCGGGCGGGAGCAAATCACGCGTGCCTCGGATCGCCTGAAACTTGCGCGGCTTTTGTTCTTTTTTGGCTGCGCCTTCGCTCACTCGGCTGGCTCCTGGCGATAAATATTCTTGTACTCGACGTAGCGCTGGGCGTAGGCGTCGATGGATGCCTGATCGATCCCCGTGAGCAGGCGCTTCACTTTTCCCGGCGAACCCATCACCAGGCTGCCCGGAGGAATCACAGTGCGCTCCGTGACGAGCGTGCCCGCGGCAACGATGCTGCCGCCGCCGATCGTCGCACCGTTCAGAATGATCGCGCCCATGCCGACGAGGCAGCGCGACTCGATGGTGCAGCCATGCAGCGTCACGGAATGGCCGACGGTCACGTTATCGCCGAGAACGAGCGGACACTCGTCGCGCATCACGTGGCAGATCGAGCCGTCCTGAATATTGGTGCGCGCGCCGATGCGAATGTAGTGCACATCGCCGCGAATCACCGTGCACGGCCACACGCTCGAATCCTCGCCGATGGCCACGTCGCCGATGATGACGGCGGCGGAGTCGATATAGGCCGAAGCCGCGATCTGCGGACGCTTGCCGCGATAGGGTCGAATCATGCTATCCCTTTGATTTGCCCAGAGATAAGACGGCGCGACACGCCACTCGCCCGCCAGAAGAGCTTCATTCCCTGACATTGCAAGATAACACCCGCGTACAGAACTGACAAGAAAGCGCCCTACGCAGGCAATCTGAAAAACGCCGGGCTGTTCCTCGCGCAACTGCATTCGCAAGCCAAGGCCTTGAAGCAGTTGATCAGCCCGCGGCTGGGCAATCACGTGAACTTCGCGGCGCAATTGCTGCAAGCCGCGCCACCGCTCCAGCCGGACAACAAAGACCAGCTTGCGGACCTGCCGCTGGGAGCGCGCGTGAAGCTCGATCCTTACACCGATCACGTCACCCTGATGAAGACCGTCGCGGCAACACCCAATTCCCCTCGCGAGAAAATGCCCTTTGAGGTCGCGCCCCTGCTGCCCTACTTTAGGCGCTACGTCGAACCCCCCGCCACCCAACCGGGTTCGACTACGCCGTCGAACCAGCGCCGGTAAATACGGCTGGCGCTGGACGGCGTGCTGCATCTGCGCCATTATCGTTTTGTGGAAACCAAGTGCGCACAGTGCGGCGCGACGATGACTTGCAAGCCGGAAGGCGGTTGCTGGTGCGCGGACCTGCCGCGCGTCCCGATGCCCGCCGATGCGACGGCATGCCTTTGTCGGAATTGTCTTCTTGCAAAGATCGCCGCAATCCAGGAGCTCCACGAAAGAAAAGAAGCGTAAAGTTTCAGTCGATTTGGATTGAAGGACCGCCGGTGGTGCCGGCAACTTCGGCGAGGCGCGCAGTGACAGCGCGCGCGACGGCGTAAAGGCTTTTCGCTCCTGCGCCTGCTTCGCCGAGCGCGGCGACGGGTTTGCCAGTGTCTCCGCCGATTCGAATGCGCGGATCGATTTCAATTTCGCCAAGTACGGGCACGCCGTAAGCGAGCGCGGTTTTCGCTCCTTCGCCGTGGCCGAAGATATCAATCGCCTGATTGCAGTGCGGGCAGACGAACGAGCTCATGTTCTCAACCACGCCGAGCACTTCGACATTCACCTGCCGGAACATTTCGATAGCTTTGCGGACGTCGGCGAGCGCGACGGTCGATGGCGTGGTGACCACGACGGCGCCGGTGACGGCAACGGTTTGAATGAGCGTCAACTGCACATCGCCCGTGCCGGGCGGAAGATCGATAATCAGATAATCGAGCTCGCCCCATTCCACGCTGCGCAGAAACTGCGTGATCACGCTGTGCAGCATCGGCCCGCGCCAGATCATGGGTTTGTCGCCGGGATTGAGCAAGCCCATGGAGATCATTTTCACGCCCTGCGATTGCACGGGGATGATGTGCTTGTCCTGCGTGGCTTCCGGCTGCTGTGTGGTGCCAAGCATGATGGGCACGTTCGGCCCGTAGACGTCGGCGTCGAGCAAGCCCACCTTGTGACCAAGCTTCGCGAGCGCCAACGCAAGGTTCACGGCAACGGTGGTTTTGCCGACGCCGCCTTTGCCGCTCGCGACGGCGACGAGATTTTCTACGCCGGGAATCGGGTGGCGTTCGGGCTGCTGCATGGGAGCTGGACCTGGTGGCATTTTTGTCCTTTGTCGCAGGACAGGCATTCTTGCCTGTCCTCTTTTGCCTCAACCGCGATCAATCATTAGTCCGTCGCTTCAGCCAAAGCTGGACAGACAGGAATGTCTGTCCTACTCAGGCGTTCGCGCCGTGGCATTTCTTGTATTTCTTGCCAGAACCGCAAGGGCAAGGATCGTTGCGGCCGACTTTCGCGCCGGCGCGCACTGGCTTGGGCGCTTCGGCTTGCGCCGGGCCGGTTTGATATTGCAAATCTTTTTGCTGGCGCTGCTGGCGGCGTTCGATTTCACGCGCGACGGCTGGTAAATGCTCCGGTTCGCTGGCGCGAGCGGCGGCGCTGGCCGCCGCGGCACGGGGGCGAGGCGGCTGTTGCGGGGACGGAGTTTGCGGCGTGCCTCCCGAACCCTGCTGCTCGCCCTGCTGCACCTGAATGTGGAAGAGGTAGCGCACCGTTTCGTTGTCAATGCGCGTCATCATGTCTTCAAAAAGAATGAACGCTTCCTTTTTGAATTCGACGAGCGGATCTTTCTGCCCGTAGCCGCGCAGGCCAATGCCCTCTTTCAGGTGGTCGAGCGAGAGCAGGTGGTCCTTCCACTGCGAATCGACCACGTCGAGAATGATGCGGCGCTCGAGCCAGCGCATGAGGTCCGCGCCAAACTGCGTTTCTTTTTCCTCGTAGCGCTTTCGAACGATCTCGGCGGCCGCGTCGGCAAGCTGTTCGTGGCTCAGTGTCGCGGGGTCCGCGCCCGCGGCCTTCATGTCCACGCCAAACTGCGCGTTGGCCTCCGCGAGGAACTGCGTGGTGTTCCACTGGTCGGGATGCTGGTCACGCGGGCAGAACGTATCCACAAGTTCGAGCACCACTCCTTCGGAGACGCCCAGGACGTAATCGCGCTGATCTTTTCCTTCGAGCGCGGACCGACGAATCGAATAAATCGTCTCGCGCTGCTTGTTCATCACGTCGTCGTATTCGAGAAGGTGTTTGCGCGCGTCAAAATTCTGCGCTTCTACCGATTTTTGCGCATTCTCGATGCGGTTGGAAATCATCTTCGATTCGATGGGCACGCCTTCGGTCATCCCGAAACGGTACATCAGCGCTTTGATGCGCTCGCCGCCAAAGATGCGCATCAGATCGTCTTCGAGAGAAAGAAAAAATCGCGAAGAGCCGGGATCGCCCTGGCGTCCCGCGCGCCCCCGCAACTGGTTGTCGATGCGCCGCGCCTCATGGCGTTCCGTGCCAAGGATGTGCAATCCACCAAGGGCCACAACTTCGTCGTGCTCAGACTTGCACTGCTCGGCGAATCCTTCATACACCGGCTTCCACTGGTCGACGGGTACCTGAAAGATTTTGCCTTCGTTCTGGAAGAGCACCATCTGCGCCATGGGCTGCGCAGTCTCTCCGGGAGCAGGTTCCGCGGGAATGACCGCAGGCGCGGCGGCGTACGGCATGGCCAGCTTGTTTTTCAGAAAATGGTCGCGTGTCATCTGCTCGGGGTTGCCGCCCAAGAGAATGTCCGTGCCGCGGCCGGCCATGTTGGTGGCAACAGTGACCGCGCCTTTGCGCCCCGCCTGCGCGACAATGCGCGATTCGCGCTCGTGCTGCTTGGCGTTCAGCACCTCGTGCGGGATGCGATTCTTTTTCAACAATTCCGCGATAGCTTCGGACTTTTCGATGGAAATCGTGCCGACCAGCACGGGTTGTCCGCGCTCGTTTAACTGGCGGATACCGTTGGCCAGCGAATTGTCTTCCTGCAGGATGCCGTTGACGACGGCCTCAAACTTTTCTCTTTCCGTGCGGTAAACAACGTCGGGGTACTCTTTGCGAATCAGCTCGCGATTGGTCGGGATAATCGTGACTTCCAGGTTGTAAATCTTGCTGAACTCCCCCGCTTCCGTCGAAGCCGTACCGGTCATGCCGGAAAGTTTTTTGTACATTCGGAAATAATTCTGGAAAGTGATGGTGGCGAGCGTCTGAGTTTCGCGCTCGATCTTGACGCCTTCCTTGGCTTCCACGGCCTGGTGCAAGCCATCCGACCAGCGGCGGCCGGGCATCTGGCGCCCGGTGAACTCATCCACGATGATGATTTCGCCGTCTTTGTTGACGTAGTCGACGTCGATTTTGTAGAGCGCATGCGCACGCAGCGCCTGACTCACGTGATGCAGGTACGCGATGTTACCGGGATCGGAAAGATTGGCGAGTCCCAGCAGCCGCTCGCACTTGCTGAAGCCTTCTTCCGTCAGCGTGGCGGTGCGGTGCTTTTCGTCAACGGTGTAGTCGATGTCCTGGATCAGCTTGGGGATAATCTTGTCGATGCGGAAATATTTGTCGGTGGATTCTTCCGACGGACCGGAAATGATCAAAGGGGTACGCGCTTCGTCGATGAGGATGGAATCGACTTCGTCCACGATGGCGAAGTGGTGGCCACGCTGGACGCAATGCGCCAGGTCATACTTCATATTGTCGCGAAGATAGTCGAAGCCGAATTCGTTATTGGTGCCGTAAGTGATGTCCGCGCCGTAAGCCGCGCGGCGCTGTTCGTCGTCGAGATCGTGCACGATCACGCCAACGCTCAATCCCAACGCGCGATAGAGCGGGCTCATCCACTCCGCGTCGCGGCGGGCGAGATAGTCGTTTACGGTGACGATGTGCACACCGCGCCCCGCAAGAGCGTTCAGCACCGCCGGAAGCGTGGCCACGAGCGTTTTCCCTTCGCCCGTTTTCATCTCCGCGATTTTGCCTTCGTGCAGAACGATGCCGCCGATGAGCTGCACATCAAAATGCCGCATGTTCAGGAAGCGGCGCCCCGCCTCGCGCACCAGCGCAAACGCCGGAACGATGGCCGGCTCCAGGGCTTGCTGCATCAGCTCGCGAAAAGTGGGTTCAGTAGGGTCGGCGTCTTTCAGCTGTTCCTGAACCTGGGCACGCAGCTCCATGAAGCGCGACTTCAGGTCTGCGTCCGAGAGCGCGCGCACTTCCGCTTCGCGCGCATTAATGGCCGCGATGGTGGGCTGCAATTTTTTGACGTCGCGCTCGTGCTTGGTGCCGATAAATCGAGCGACAACGCGGTCGAGTATTTGTGCTGCTTCCATGGATGGTTTCGCCGTCCCCTGACGGTTCTCTGAGAACTACGTCCGCGAGGGCCGCTTTCTTACCTCACTTGCAAACAAACTATTGTAACTGGTGGGATGCGAAAGAGCCAAGAAACAGCAGTGGCGAGTGACAGTGGCGAGTGTCGGGAGGAGAAATCAGGGACAGGGAACTTCCCGTCTGTCCCCCGGCACCCAGTTTCGCTCTTTTTTAGTGTTTGGTTTGTAGTTCGACTACTCGGCCACAACCTTCAATAGCGCCGCTGAGACGGATCACGATAACCCCATCTCTACTGCTGTGAGTGGTTTTAAGAGCCATCAGAACCTCATTCAACCAGGTGAATGCGTTTCATTTCCTGAGCCTCTATCGCAGCTAGCTTTCGGTCAACGTGCGGCTCGTTGCGCAGACCACCAGAATGGAGTAGACAACGCTTGCCAGGACCGACCCGGCACGTCGGACAAGGCACGGAGTTAAACAGCTCGGGCGATATGTCTCTCATTTTCATGTTCGCACTATCCCACAACGGACACCATGGCAACTGTTCAAATTGGCACACTAATTTGTTAGGTGGTCGCGTCGATTACATCCACGTCTCGGGGGGATTGAATTGGCTTTGCTCGCAGAATCTACTCCGACATGTTCCCGGAACGACAGACTGAAAAAAAGCTGCAATCCAATATCCTGCTTTGAGGGGTAGTTGCTTTTCATGAACGCGAGAATCACACAACTTTTAGCCCGCGAGTGATTTGGCTAACGGGGATTTTTTGTGGCTTTCGGATGCTCGGCACAGACATGAGATGTGAACTCGTTATCGCGCTGCTGTTCGAAGAGCATCTTCATGTCGTCAATGGCTTCGCCAACGAGCGGCCCTAAAGGGTTGAACGCCCATGCGCATTCGGAGCAAGCCCAGCCCTGAAAATTCGGTCTTTCGGTCCATACCAGTATGCGACGCATCGGCTCCATGCCACCTCATCGCTTTTGAACACACATCAACACCGAAAGTGAATCCAAAAGGCTTGAAGATTACCGATAGCAAAGGACTGCTGTCTGTGAGGTATCCAACACTGGGAAGAACCGCTATCTCAATCCGAGGTCATCCTCGAACTGTAGATTTTGCCACACTAGCCAGGGAGCGCGACCCACTCGTGACTGCCCCACTGTCTTACCTCGATCCGTTTCTTGATTGAAACTTCCCCGAGAGAGCAGCGCCATTAAGCGGGATTGGCCTGTCGGTGCCGCGCCTCTTTTTCAAATGCTTCAGCCTTCCCTGCATCAAATCGTTCGGCCTTGCATAGTGCAGGCCAGTCGTACGGCGCGACTTCGCGAGGAAAGGTGAGTCGAAGTAAGTGAATGCCAGACCCTAACAACTGATTCATGCTTAGGCGGGTGCCGAGCAGCGACATCTCCTCCCATAGCTCATTCGTGGAGAACAACTCGAAACGGCTTGATGCGATAACAATATCTGGTTTTATGGCTCCACGCGCGAAGATCTGATCGAAGATCTTAAACGTCGTGTAGTACTGTACGACCTCTGGCATCGCTGAATCCTGAATCCTCTCCTATCCATCCGCTCGGAAGCAGAGATCGCGCTCAGTTTGAGAAACTAGCGACAGCGGCTGCTTCCGTATCGCAGACATCGAATACCATCAGCAGTTTGGTGATCTGCAGCACTTCCTGAAACTTGCTGCCGAGGTGACACAGGCGCAGCGATGCGCCCTGGGTCTTCGCGCTGCAATGCGCAGCGACCAATGTCCCCAGCCCCGAGCTGTCGATATACTTGACGTTGTCCATATTCAGGACGATTTGCTGCGCCCCTACAAGAAGATCCGGGAAACTGTCCCCCGACGCGCCCCGGCACCGTCTCCCGGCACGCCACTGCTTGGACTACTCGGCCGCGGGGAACAGCAACTCATTTCCGTCGGGATCGACAATCTTGATCACGTCGTAGCCCCACCAGGACTTCTCGGTCGGAACCGAGCGCTCGACGATTTCACGGCGAAGAGCGATGAGTCCATCGACGGTCAGTTCGACGAACAAGCGCGCCCTGTCCCTTCGCGTGGCATCCTCACAAAGGATGATCTCGCATTCCGCGCGATTGACTTGGCAGACCTTGCCCGCGCCGTCGCCCTCATGCCAACGCTTCTCGAAGCCGAGCATGTCGATGTAGAACCGAAGTGCACGGTTCACGTCAGCAACGAAGAGCACGGGACGCGTGTACCACCGGTGAGTGATTTGCTCGCTGACGGCTGTCTTGGTCATGCCGGTTCCTGATCCGCACAACTAGTAAGAGGCCGACAAGCATATCACGGCCAACCCTGCGAGGCTCGCAATGTGACGCCGAAGCCCACCCAGCGGCGAGTGGGGAGTGAGAGAAGAAGTGGCGAGTGACGAGAAAAGGAGCCGGGCTGAAGCCCGGCCTCTACAAAGCGCGGATGCCGGGAGAGCGTTCGGGGGCCGCGTTAAAACGTACTTCAGGGTGGCGCGTCATTCGGTAGCGGATGAAGTTGCAGGAAAGCGGCTGCGGCGGCGCGGGCACGTCCCGCGATTTCGCGGGAGTTCGGTCGCTCGGCGACGCCGAGCAGCAGGCTGACCAGCAAATCGCGCCAGAGCAGCCCGGCGCACTGCCCGGCAAGTTCGGCAGGACGGCCCGTGAGCAGTCCGGACGCCTGGGCCCCGGCCATGATTTTACGCAGGGCGGCGCGGCTTGCCTCGCGTCTTATAGAGTTGAGCGCACGCGCCACTTCGGGGGCCTGGACCGCCTCGGCGATCGCCAGCCGGAATACCGCAATGACCGCGGGATCGCTTACCTCGCGGACGAACTTCGTCCCGAAAGAAGCCAGCACCTGCTCCAGGATCTCGCGATCACGCAGCACGGGCAGGTTAGCGGGCACGTCCAGTCGCTTGGCGCGCTCGCTGATGCAGGCGATCAGCATTTCCTGTTTGTTGCCAACTAGCGCGTAAAGCTCTCGTTTCGAAACGCGCGCGCACGTCGCGATCTCAAGCGTGCTGGCCGTTGCGTAGCCGCTCTTCATGAACGCCGCAAGGCCGCCTCAAGGATGCGCTCGCGCACCGCGGTTTCGTCGCCGCCTTCCTGGCGGCGTTTTGACATCGATGCCTTAGTCATCAACCTCTCCTTGACAACGCTGGTACCGTATCGTACCACCATCTTTTCCTATTAGTCAGTTTCCGTGAGCTTCGAGTTTTTTTGCGAGCTTTTTTGCTCGGGGCGTAACCATTTCTCCTCGCGAGCGTCTAAACTAGCATGTGGTACCCCGTGGTACCACACAAGATCCGAATTCCGTGAGGAATCAAAGGAGCTGAACAATGAAGATTGAAATGTCCTACCTGCTGCTGGCGTTCGCGACGGTCCTGGCGCCCCTGGCGCAAGGACCGTCCCCACCGCCGCAGCCCAAGATCACCGGCGTGCTGACGATCCTTACGCCAAAACCGGGGGTTACTCCCGAGCAAGTCATGAAAATCATGCCCGCCGAAATTCGTGCGACCGTTCTCCTGTTATCTCGACGGCAAGATTCAGCAGTGGTTCACGCGCGGCGACGGCCGGGGCGTTATCTTCCTACTGAACTGCAAGGACGTGGCGGAGGCTCGGGCCTTCATCGAAAGCCTACCTCTCTCGAAGGAAAACCTCGTGGACGCGCAGTTCATCCCGGTCGGGCCACTCTTTCCGCTCGGGATACTCCTGAGAGACAACTCAACCAATAAGTGAACTCGAAAACCGTTAATCCGATAGGAGGCCAAATGTCGCCGGAAACCATCTTCAATCTGCATCTCGTTCTAGGTTATGTCGCGTGGCTGCTTTGCTTCGGCGTGTACGTCATGCCCAGGCTAAAGTCGATGGACCAGGTCGCAGCGCAACGCGCCATCGCTACGCTGCACAGCTTCCGCTTCTTCGGGCTGGTCTTCATCCTTCCAGGCGTCGTCGGCCCGAATCTGCCCGCCGCTGGCTTCGCCACGTTCGCCGCCTACTGGGACTTGGCAACCGGGGTGCTCGCCATCCTGGCGCTTCTCACGGTAAGGATACGTCCGCTCTTCTGGCTTTTCGTCGTCGCCTTCAATCTCGTTGGGACGATTGACCTCATCCTCGACTATTACCACGCCACGCAGGTTGGCCTTCCTGCGCTGGCGGGGCAATTGGGCGCCACGTACGCGATCCCGATCATCTACGTGCCCGTGCTGATGATCACGCACGTCGTCGCATTCTATTTGCTGCTGCGTCCTCAGCGCAAGGCGGTTCGAGCCCTCGCCGGCGATGCCGCGGCATCTTAGAGTCCCCGCGTGCGTGTTCAGAAGCAGTTAAAGTAATGATCGGACCGTCAAGAAGGGCGCAGCCCGCCACGGCGGGCACCCTATAAGGAGATCCGGGTGGGCGACCTTTCCGAAAAGACATAACACACACAGAGTGCCGCGGCACAAAGAGCACAGAGGGGTAACAATCCTGGGATAGGGCGGGCCCAAATCGGCATAGGGGGAGCGGTTGCCCGCTCTCCCCTGCCACACCACCCGACATGCGGGTCCGCATCGGGCGGTTCAGAGGGTTACGCAAGGCCATCGAAGAGCCGAGGAAGCCCGAGAGAGTCGAAGTAGGAGAGCGGAA
>DATDGF010000028.1:0-1863 GCA_036522195.1 Candidatus Acidiferrum sp.
GGTCTCGTTCGGCGCCTTTCTGTAGCAGCCGTTCCTTGAATTCGTCGAGTTCCTTTTGTCGAAGTAACTGCTCGCTGTCCCGCATCGAGATGCGCTCGCGCAGGCGCTCTAGCCGGATCTTCTCACCAGACGTAAGACGAAGGCATCAAAAATAATTAATGTGCGGGCAGTTGCGGGATGAGAGTTTTCCAGGCTTGCGTTCCGATTTTTGGGCGCACGAATCAAAGGGTACTGCCAGGCAGTGATGCGGAAGTTGTCAAAGAGCGGGAATCCAAAGGGATCAGGATCTGAGTTGTTGAAAGATCCGTTGGAATAGCATCTGTTCGGCGAAGCCGCTGGAAAATGAGATCCAGACCTTACGCACGGTGATGCGAACGAGGGCGCCGATTTTGAGCAGCTTGAGCCGGATGGTCTCGCACTGGGCCTTGGCCAGCGCGGTGCCGCGTAGTCCCAACCGCCGCAAACCATGCATCAGCAGATAGGCGGCCGAGGAGAGATAAAGCCGCAGTTGATTCGACCGCATGTGCGCCGTGCTGGTCCGGTCGCTGAACAACATGAACTGTTCTTTGATTCTGTTTTCCATCTCCCCGCGCGCGCAGTAGAGTTGTTCATAAAGGGGACGCGCCGCCCAGCGTTCCGGATCGAGAGATGTGACCAGGAAGCGGGGATTCTCGCCTTTATCCAGATACTCGGCTTTGGCAATCGTACGCCGCGCACGGCTCCAGGTATCGTGCGTTCGATAAGAGAACTCGCGGAAGATTCTGGCTGCCTGTTGGGATTGCCCGTGCAGGTTTTGGGCTTGCGCCATCTCCGCATCGATCCACTTCCGCAATCGGGCATTCCGCGCCAATCCGATCACGTAATCGACCTGGTGGCCATCGCACCAGCCCATCAGCTCTTCGCGGCAGAAGCCGGAATCGGCACGCAGAATGATGCGCACCTCGGGCCACCGCTGGCGAATCCGGGTAACGATGCGCTCCACCTCTTCTTTGCTGCCCGCCGAGGCGTCGATGTTGGAGGAACGCAAACGCGCACAGAGCAGATGCTCGCCGCAGAAGATGTACAGCGGCAGATAACAGTAGTGGCCGTAATAGCCGTGGAAAAAGCGGCCTTCCTGTTTCCCGTAGAGCGGATCGTCGGTGGCGTCCAGGTCCAGTACGATCTCCTCCGGGGCCGCGCGGTGCGCTTCGAGAAACACATCCACCAGAAGCCGGTCGATCGCCTCGGGGTCCATCACGATCTTGGCGTAACGCTCCTCCCGGCCCGCATCCGCTTTGGTTCGTTCCAAACGGTTTAATGTGCTTTTCCCCGCCAGCGCTTTGCCGCGGTCCCGTGGCTTGCGCCGGCAAGCTCCTTCCGGGTCCCGCTTGCCCGCCACCACCGCCATCAATGGGTCTGAGCGCAACTGGTCGTGATCGTTCAGATCCTCGTAACCCAGCGCCAACCCGTAAATCCTCTGTGCCACCAGTTCGTTCACCGAATGTTCAATCCGGTCCGGCGAACGATGATCGCGAAAACACTCCGCGAACCGTTCCACGATTCGGGTCCGGCTCTCCACTTCGCGCAACAACAACGCGCCTCCGTCCGAGGTGATCTGCCCGCCGTCGAAACGCCCTACCACTCCTCGCGAAAACAACCCCTGAAAATCGAATGAAGATTGGCTACACTCTGTCATGAAAGAAGCTGGCCTCCTTGTGGCGCAGAACATGTTCTGGACAAACTGTTTTATGCCATATCGGCCAGCTTTTTTCTAGTCCTCGGTGAGATTTTCAGGCTAGGTCCGCGCTCAAGGCACCACCTGCAGATCCCACAGATAGCTTGTGTCGCTAACCGAGAGTGCAATTCGTCGATAACGACAAACGG
>DATDGF010000029.1:0-10512 GCA_036522195.1 Candidatus Acidiferrum sp.
CATCGTGAATGGAGCATCTGTGCAAAAAAGGAACAGACTTGCATTTGTTCCAATTTGGACAGACATTGGAATTTGCGCTTGGTAGACTTTTTTGGCATCAGGCTCAATCAAAAGAATAGATGGGTATGTATATGTGGCAGAAAAAATGTCCAGTTTGCCGGCAGCAGTTGGAAAAGAAACTTCCCACCGAGACAATCCCTTGCACCTGCGGCAAGTACATCTGGAAGGGCTAGTGTTTGTCCGCCATGACTCCGCTCAGCTACGCTGGCATTCAAAGCTGCTCCGTGATTGCCGACTCTTTCCCGACACAAAGAATATCCGAGAACTCGAGAGCCCGACTATTCCGAACCCGACTCTTGCAAAGGGTTGACTACGCGAACCGCCTCATAAGTCAGGCCTGCGGCAAACCCGTCTGGCGCATCACACTTAGGAACGAAACTTGAGGTGAAAACCGTGGCAAACAGGCTGGATGGCAAAGTAGCGGCAATCACGGGCGGCAACCAAGGCATAGGACTAGCGATCTCGCAGCGGTTCGCGCAAGAAGGCGCGGACGTGTCCTTTTGTTACCGCTCGAATAGGGTGGGAGCCAACGAAGTGACGGCCGGAATTCAGAAGATGGGGCGAAAGGCCGCGGGATTTCAATGCGATATCGGTCGCGTTGCGGATGGGCAGAAGTTCATCGCGGACACCGTGGCGCAATTTGGAAAGATCGACATCCTCGTCAACAACGCGGGACTCGAACGCCGCGCAGATTTCTGGGACGCCACCGAAGGAGACTACGACGCGGTGCTGAATGTAAATCTGAAAGGCCTGTTTTTCATCACCCAGGCATTCGTAAAGCACCGCATGCAGGCGAAGTCTGGCGGCAAAATCATCAACATCAGCTCCGTGCACGAAGAGCTTCCCTTCCCGCATTTCAGTTCCTATTGCGCGAGCAAGGGCGGCGTGAAGATGTTGACACGCAATCTCTCGATCGAATTGGCACCGCTGGGCATTACCATCAACAACATTGCTCCGGGGGCGATCGAAACGCCGATCAACACGGCGTTACTCAACGACCCGGCCAAGTTGAAAGCCTTGCTGGAGAATATTCCCTTGAAGCGGCTGGGCAAGCCGGAAGATGTAGCGTCGATGGCTGCATTTCTGGCGAGTTCTGAATCCGATTATGCAACGGGAACGACGTTTTTCGTGGATGGCGGGCTCGCGTGGAACTACCAGGAGCAGTAGAGGGAAAAACAGGCAGCGTTGCAGAACGGATGATTCTTGCCAGTAAATTCTCACTCAGGTGCGGATGAGCGTGGCGGAGCGCGCGGCCTCCAGTAATTTTTTCGCATTCTCGCCAATATCGCCTTTGCCGAAAACGGCGTTGCCGGCGACAAGAATCTCCGCACCGGCGCGAACGATTTCGCCAACTGTATCGAGAGCTACTCCTCCGTCGATCTCTATGCGGAAAAATAGCCCTAATACTTCGCGCACCTCCACGAGCGTTTTTACTTTGTGCAGGGCCCCGGGAATAAATTTTTGTCCGCCGAATCCCGGATTCACGGACATCACCAGGACGTGATGCACCATGTCCAGCACTTCATCCAGCATCATCACCGGCGTCGCGGGATTCAGCACGACTCCGGGCTTGCATCCATGCGATTCAATCAGCTGCAGCGTGCGATGGAGATGCACGCAAGCTTCCTGGTGCACGGAAATCCAGCTCGCCCCCGCTTCTGCAAATGCGGGAATGTAGGCCTCCGGATTTTCGATCATCAGATGACAATCGAGAATCACACCGGGAAAAGCCTTCCGCAGGGATGCCGTCACCAGGGGGCCAATGGTAATGTTGGGGACAAAGTGACCGTCCATCACATCGACGTGTAGCAGGGTGCCACCGCCGTCGAGGGCGGCTTTTGCGTCCGCGCCGAGCCGCGAGAAATTTGCTGACAAGATGGATGGTGCTAGCTCAATGGCCATGTCCGGCGTGTCACCCCTTCACTCCCTTGAAAAAAGCGATTATACGCGTAAGTGCTTTGAAGCTTGATGAAAAGTGCAATTCGAAAGAGGGTTCGTGGATCACCAGGGAATCGTGCGCTGTTTCAGGCTGCTTTCGCGTGCGAGTTCGAGCATGCGCATGATGTCGAGAGCATATTCGGGGGTGACGGCGAGCGCAGCGCGACCGAGAATGGCGTCGCGCACGTTTGAATAATAGTCGCGGTAGTCGCATGAAGCAGGAGGAATGCGGCGCTGTTCGAACGAGTCTCCTGCGGGAACCGTGAGGACGCCCCACTTTTCTTCCGGTTCGAATCCCCACGCCCTATCAACGGGAATGTTTCCGCGGCGTAGATTGTTCTCTTGCGGATCGAAAGATTGTTTAACAAAGCTGCCCTGCGTGCCAAACAGGGCGAAGCGCGGGCGCGGTGCAGCGGCGAGGATGCTCGATCTAAGAGCCGCGCGCATGCCGGCTGGGTAGTGAAACATGATATCGAAAGCATCGTCGGCGACGGCGTTTTCACGCTCGATTCGAACGTCGGCCGTGATGGCTTCCGGCAGGCCAAAGAGTTGCAAGGCATGATCGATGAGGTGCGGCGCAATATCAAAAAGGATGCCGCTGCCGGGACGTTGCGTTTCGCGCCACGCGCCGGGCTTCAGTTGCGGGCGGTAACGGTCGTAGCTCGTTTCGAATCGAACGGTGCGTCCCAGCGTGCCCGCAGAGACAAGCTGCCGGATAGCCTGAAAATCGCCGTCATAGCGGCGGTTTTGATACACGGTCAGAAGCCGGCCCGTGCTTTTGGCAATTTGCACCAGTGAAGTAGCTTCCTCAAGAGTGGTAGTGAACGGCTTATCCGCAACCACATCGCGGCCTGCCTCAAGGCACTGGCGCGCGATCGGATAATGGGTGTCGTTGGGAGTGGCGATGACGATGAGCTGGATATCCTTGATCGCGAGCAGTTCGCCCAGATCGCGCACGATTCGAACGTCAGGATACTTCTCGCTAGCTTCGTTGCCGCTGCGCTGCAGGATGGCTGCAAGATGCAATCCAGGCACGGCACGAATCACCGGGGCATGAAAAGCGCGTCCGGCAAGTCCAAATCCGACGAGGCCAACTTCAATCATCTGAAGGAGTCTTTCTTTCGAAGCGAATGGTAAAGAGTATCGAATTTTCAATTTCTGCGTAGAAGGATTTTTCAGAAAATGCAAAGTTGCCTGAAAGGGAGGTGTCCCTCAGAATGGTTTCTAACTGATGAACGAGCAAACTTCAGCTGCAGGCAGGGATCACGGACAGCGCAATCTGCTTATCCTGCTTTTTGCCGGGTTCATACTCATTGGAATTGCCACGGTCATCATCGGACCGATGCTGCCCCTGTTTATCCAGAGGTGGTCGCTAGATGACCGCCAGGCGGGCCTTTTCTTCACCGTGCAGTTCACCGCCGCAATGATTGGAGTTGGAATGTCCAGCGCGCTCTCGGCATGGCGTGGTTACCGGCCGGCGCTGATTCTAGGATATGTGCTAACCGCAGCGGGGCTTACGGCATTGAACGCGGGAAGCCATAGGCTTGCTCTTGTGGCCACGGCTTCGTTCGGATGCGGCTACGGTCTGGTAATTCCCGGTACAAATCTTTTGGTGGCAGAGGCAGGAGGAAAGCGCAGCGCCTCCTTGCTGAACTTGCTGAATTTCACATGGGGGTTAGGGGCGGTCGCGTGCTCTCCATTAGTGCTGCTGGCGCTAAAACATGCTCAAGTCCCTGTTCTCCTAACGGGTTTGGGGATCTCCGGTGGCTTGATGGTGCTCGGACTCATTCTTGCTTCGTTCGGCGGAGAGAAACACGGAGAAATTGCGAAGACTGCGGAGGCTGGCGCGGTAGAGATCGGGCTTGCCGTCACCGTAGCTCTCGCCGCGCTATTTTTTATTTACGTCGCCATGGAAACCAGCGTCGGCGGATGGGCGGCGGAACTCGCCAAGAGGCTCGCAAAGGGATCCAGCGGCATGACGACATTGGCGCCGATGTTTTTCTACACCGGATTGATGTCGGGCCGCGCGCTCGCGCCGCTCGTGCTTTTGCGTGTTCCTGAAAGGCGGCTGGTATTGGGCGCACTCGCCCTGTCCGCAGTGGGGACCACAATCGTGATGACATCGAGCACGCTCACCGTAGCCGTCGTGGGAGTCTTTCTGGCCGGGCTGGGGTGTGCGAGCATCTACCCTATTTATATTGCTTGGTTGTCGCGGTGGTATGGCGCGCGCGCGAAGCACATCGGAGGCGTCCTCTTTGCACTCGCCTCGCTCGGCGGAGCCGCGGGACCCTGGCTGGTTGGAGCTGTCTCAAAATACTCCGGTAATTTGCGCTTGGGATTGCTGGTACCCCTGGTCGGGGCCGTCACTATGATCTGCCTGGTACTGCTCCTTCGGCGGCAAACCACGGCCTGAGGTATTCTTAGCCGTGCAGAATGGCGCTTCGTCGCAACGCTCTCCCACAACCGGATTGCTCCTAGGGCTGGTGATCACACTGGCGGCAGTGGTGGCTTATGCGTCCTATATCACCGTGCAGCTCGCCGGCCTGCGAAAGCTGCAGAGCGAGATGGTGGATCGTAATCGAAGAGACTCGCTGCAACTTCTACGTATCCAAAATGATTTGAATTCGATTGCGCTGGCGATGCGCGACATGCTGGACACCACCGAGCCCTATCCGCTGACGGCCTGGACCGCTCAATTCGAACGCATTCACGAGGATCTCGACGCCGGGCTAAAACTCGAGGAAAACCTCGCCGCGGTGAACCGCACTCCCGAACAGCGTCAGTATCTCAGTCAATCGGCCGCGCAGTTCTGGGACGCCGTAAACCGGATGTTTGTGCTGGCGCAAAGCGGCAAAGAGGCGGAGGCCCGGGAACAGATTCGCTTATCGTTGCAGGCGCGGCAACAGGCGCTCAGTACCGCCGTTTCGCGGCTCCTAGTCGAGAACAACGAAGGGGAAGAGCAAGCCGCGGTGCGAATCGTGCAGATTTACGAGGGCGTTCAGCGCCAGCTATACATCTTTCTTGCGGCGACGCTCATCGCTATTGTCTTGACGAGCCTCTATCTGATTCGCAGCAACAGACAGATTTTTGCGCGGTTGGCAGAGCTTTCCGAGCAGCGCAGCGAACTGGCGCAGAAACTGATTGCCACACAGGAGTCGACGCTGCGGCATATCTCCCGCGAGCTCCACGATGAGTTTGGTCAGGTGTTGACGGCAATCGGCTCGATGCTGAGGCGCGCCGGTAATCACGCGCCGGAGGATTCGCCTCTCCGCCATGATTTGCTGGAAGTGCAAGAGATCGCTCAATCGACGTTGAACAATATCCGCACGCTTTCCCAGGCTTTGCATCCGGTGCTTCTCGAAGAGGCTGGCCTCGAGAGCACTCTCGACTGGTATATTCCAACGGTCGAACGCCAAACCGGACTTGCGCTGCATTACGAGAAGAACGGGCAACCCTTCCCAGTGGAAACTGGCGCGGGCGTTCACGTTTATCGTGTGTTGCAGGAAGCGCTGAACAATGTGAGCCGGCATTCCGGTGCGCGCGAGGCATGGATACGGCTAAAATTTTCTCCGGATGCATTGGAGCTGGAAGTGGAAGATCACGGAACGGGTTTTGTCGCTGAGAAAATGCAGCGCGGCATCGGGCTGGTGGCCATGCGCGAACGCGCCGAATTGATTGGCGGCGTGCTGGCAATCACGCCCCGCGTGCAAGGCGGCACGGTGGTTCGGCTGCACGTGCCCCGGGAAAAGGCGGAAGTGCATGGGGCATAAAATCACCGTCCTGCTGGCCGACGATCACGCGCTCGTACGACGCGGATTCCGCCGCATGCTGGAAGACGACCCCGAGATTTCCGTCGTGGGAGAAGCCAGCACCGGCAAGGAAGCGGTGCGGCTGGCCTGCGAATTGCGGCCAAAAGTGATCGTGATGGACTGCGCCATGCCGGAGTTGAGCGGCATCGAAGCGACGCGAAAAATCTTGGAATCATTTCCGGAAGCAGAAATCCTCATGCTGAGCATGCATTCCGAGGAAACGCTGGTAGGCCAGGCGCTCGACGCGGGCGCGCGCGGTTACGTGTTGAAGAATGCCATGGATCTCGATCTGGTCAGCGCGGTGAAGAGCGTGGCCGCCGGTATGATGGTTCTTGATCCACAGGTCTCTCGCCCGGACGCGCTGCGCGGAGAACGCGGAGGCGGATTGACGCCGCGCGAGCTGGAAATCCTGCAACACATCGTGGCGGGCAAATCCAACAAGGAAATTGCCCTGGACCTCGGCCTCAGCGTGAACACCGTCGCGGTTCACCGCGCGAACATCATGGATACGCTGGGAATCCACAAAACGGCGGAGCTCGTCGTTTATGCGATTCGAAACGGTTTGGTCAATCTTCCATGATCCGCCGGGACTTTCTGCTGGGGGCCTGCGCGGCGGGATTTGCGTCAGCCCTGCCCGCTGCAAGCCTTCAAAAAGAGTCGAGCGCGGGGCTCACCTTTGGTTTTTCGGATGTTACCGCATCGGCCGGCATCCAGTTTCACCACAACAACGGTGGGTATGGCGGTAAGTTTCTCCCCGAGACGCTCGGATCGGGATGCGCGTTTCTCGATTACGACAGCGATGGCTGGCAGGACATCCTGCTCATCAACGGAATGGATTGGGCCGGCCACAAACTCCAGCGATCCACCTTGAAGCTCTATCGAAATAATCGCAACGGAACGTTCACGGACGTGACGCGAAGCGCCGGACTGGATGTCGAAATGTACGGCATGGGCGTGGCTGTCGGCGACTTCAACAACGATAGCTTCGAGGATATCTTCGTCTCGTGCGTCGGCCAGAGCCGGCTATTCCGCAATACCGGCAAAGGAACTTTTGTTGACGCTACGCGCTCAAGCGGGCTTTTCGGACATCAGGGCTTCAGTACATCCGCACTATGGTTCGACTATGACCGGGATGGCTTGCTCGACCTCTTCGTCTGCAACTACGTGCGTTGGTCTCCGGAACACGACGTCTTCTGCAGCCTGGACGGCACGCACAAATCCTACTGCACGCCCGAAGCGTATCGCGGCGACACTTGCTGGCTGTTCCACAATCGCGGCGACGGAACGTTTGAAGACGTGACGGCAGCGAGCGGAATTTTCGACACCAGCTCAAAGTCACTGGGTGTTGCGATGTTTGACTACGATAAGGACGGCTGGCCGGATCTGCTGGTAGCCAACGATACGCAGCCGAACAAGCTATATCGCAATCTGAAGAACGGCAAGTTCAAGGATGTCGCAGTGGAAGCCGGGCTGGCCTTCAGCACCGAAGGAAGAGCGCGTGCTGGCATGGGAGTGGACATCGGAGATTTCGAAAACTCCGGCAAGCCTGGCGTAGCGATCACCAATTTCGACAACGAAATGACCGGGCTGTATCGAGTGAGCGCCCCCGGAATTTTCGACGACATCTCCATGCTCTCCGGCATTGGCTCGGCATCCCGAAACACTCTAGGCTTCGGCTGCATGTTCCTGGATGTGGACCTCGACGGCTTGCTGGACCTCGCCGTTGCCAACGGCCATATTGATGAAACCGTCCGGAATATTCGCGGGAATACCGGATACGCTCAATCTCCGCAACTTTTCCTGAATCGTGGCGGCGGAAAATTTCGCGACGTGGCTGGAGAAGTCGGCGGCGGCTTCGCGGTGCCGAAAGTGGGGCGAGGACTGGCTTACGGAGATTTCGATCGCGACGGCGACCTCGACGTGCTGATGACCACGAACAACGGACCCGCGTATTTATACCGGAACGACCAGATCGCTCATCCACGGAGCATCCGATTTCAGTTGCAAGGCGTGAAGTCCAATCGGGACGCCATCGGTGCGGTGGTTCACATTTTTTATGACGGACAAAGCCAGGTCAGGATGGTTCGCGGCGGTTCCAGCTATCTTTCGCAATCGGAGCTGCCGTTGACCTTTGGCCTCGGGTCCCGCGACAAGATCGATCGCGTGGTGATCGACTGGCCCAGCGGCCGCAACGAAGAATACAAAGACCTTCCTGCCGGCCGCTCATACAAATGCCTGGAAACAAAAGGGATAGAGGCGCAGCAAGGCTTCTAGTGTTTTTCCATTATTGCCAGCCCCAGCGGTGGCACATATAAATGACGCAACCAGTAACTTCGCTTCCGAATAAGCCGGCAGGCTTATTTCGAGGCACCCAAACTGAATTGCGGCCGGATGTTACTCAAGCATCCGGCCGCTGTTTTAATGTACGGTAGTTACAAGGCGGGGTGGGAATAGTGGCGACGTCGTCGAGAGAGCGTTGGTTATTGGGAAGCCTGATCGCGCTGATCGTCAGTGCAGCGTATTTGTACGGGTATCCTTCGGCGACAATTTTCTTCGGCATCGTGGTGTTGTTTCACGTTGCCATAGGAATCGCTTTTGCCATCCTGCTGGTTTTCACCCTGGTTCGATTGCTCCGTGACGGGACACTGCTGGCTCGCTTCGGCTGGGTCCTGCTTGCAGCGGGAGCCGTTCTCGGCATCGTGCTGATCAAGATTGGCACGCCCAATCACTTGAAGTCGTGGCTCTACGCTCATATCGTGTTGTGCTTATTCGGCGCGGTGTGTTTGTCCGCATCCCGGCTGGCATCGCATGGCTGGCTGGGTAGTAGCGTTGCGCGGCGCGGTTTGGGATTCGTCGCGCTGCTGCTCGTGACTGCGGGGATCGCCGCTGGCGCGTGGTGGACTCGCGAGATCGCCTGGAAGAATGCGAATCGCATTTCGAATCCGCACATGCCGCCGGAAACCATGGACAACGAGGGTGACGGTACGCAAGGCAAGTTTTTCCCAAGCTCCGCGCAGACCAAACATGGCGGAAACATTCCCTCCCAATATTTCATGAAGTCCGAGGCTTGCCAGCGCTGCCACGCCGACATCTACAAACAGTGGAACAGCTCGATGCACCATTTCTCTTCCTTCAACAATCAGTGGTATCGGAAGAGCATCGAGTACATGCAGGATGTCTCGGGCGTGAAGTCGTCGAAATGGTGCGCGGGCTGCCATGATCCCGCGTTGCTCTACAGCGGAATGTTTGATACGCCGATCAAGCAGATCGTGGACCGTCCCGAAGCCCGCGCCGGTCTCGGCTGTCTGATGTGCCACAGCATCGTGCAAGTGAAAAGCACGATGGGCCAGGGCGACTTTTTCCTGGAGTATCCGAAGCTGCATGAACTCGCAGCGAGTGACAATCCCGTGGTCCGTTCGCTCCACGATTTTCTGGTTCGCCTTAATCCGGAGCCGCACCGCCGCACCTTCCTGAAGCCGTTCATGCGCATGGACACGGCGGAATTCTGCTCTTCGTGCCACAAAGTGCATTTGGATATTCCCGTAAATCACTACCGCTGGATTCGCGGCTTCAATGAATACGACAACTGGCAAGCCAGCGGTGTTTCTGGCCAGGGCGCGCGCGCGTTCTACTATCCGAAGACGCCCATGAACTGCGCCGATTGCCATATGCCGCAAGTTCCTTCGGGCGACGACGGCAACATCAACGGGCTTGTTCATTCGCATCGCTTCCCCGGCGCCAACACGGCTGTTCCCACGGCGAACGAAGACCAGGCGCAATTCGAGTTTGCGAAGAAGTTTCTACAGGACAAACAACTCACCGTGGATATTTTCGCGGTTTCCCCGGCGGGAAATGAATCGAAACCTGCCGCGGGGCGAGAAATCGGAAAGCCGGAACTTTCGACGACTTTCGCTGTCGGCGAAGAATCGGATATTTCGCTGCCAAAAGGTCCGGCCGGCGAAGTGCGTCCGATTACCGCTCCCATCGATCGCACCGATGCAGCTGTGCGCCGGGGCGACGATGCTCGCGTGGATGTTGTAGTCCGCACTCGGAAGGTCGGCCACTTTTTCCCAGGTGGCACCGTTGATGCTTTCGATGCCTGGCTCGAGCTGCAAGCCACAGATGAGAAAGGCCAGATCATTTTCTGGAGCGGAAAAGTTGAAGACGATGGCAAAGGCCCGGTCGAGCCGGGAGCTCACTTCTATCGTTCGCTTCAGATCGATGGGCATGGCAATCCTATTAACAAGCGCAACGCCTGGGCCACTCGCTCCGTTGTTTACGTTCATCTGATCCCTCCAGGCGCGGCGGACACCGCGCACTTTCGCCTGCACATTCCGGAAAATGCGGGTGACAACATCACGTTGCACGCCAAGCTGAACTATCGGAAGTTTGGGTGGTTCAATACGCACTTTTCATTCGCGGGCGTCGAGGACCAATCGCAGCCGCAGGGTGGCACTACTCCGGACTATGACGATCGCAAATGGGCGTTCGCCGGCGACACATCGAAAGTATCCGGGAATCTCAAAGCCATTCCCGATCTTCCCATCATCACCATCGCCGAGGATACGAAGACGTTGCGTGTCCTCGCGCGAAGCGCTCCAGAGCCTCAACCCAGAACCACCAGCACAAAAGAGGATTGGACTCGATGGAATGACTATGGGATCGGCCTTTTCTTGCAGGGTGATCTGAAGGCCGCTGGCGCTGC
>DATDGF010000030.1:0-8760 GCA_036522195.1 Candidatus Acidiferrum sp.
GGCTCGCGTGTTTGCTCCGCGCTTCTTTCAGACCTCGCCTCGCGGCTCAGCCCTTGCGCTTCACTAACCCTTCTCCTCCATCAGGATGGGTAGAGGACTTTCACCCCCAAGCTATCGAACGTGCTCGGCACACAAAGAAAACGGCCCTGAGACTCTCAGGGCCGTTCGAATCCGGGATGGATCATCCGTTAGTGGGGTCTGCCGCCGGATGGATGCGATGATCCGGAGGACGAGGGTGATGGCGACGACCGTGCTGCGCCGCCTCCGCTCGAATACCTTGCACCACTCCCACTGCTGCCTCCAATCGAGCCTCCTCGTTCGCCGCCTGAATAACGCGGCGCCGGCGGAGGGACGGTGTTGCGCGGCGCGCTTGGCGGAGTTGCGACGCGCGCAGAAGGGACCTCGGTTCGCGCCGAACCCTTGCCCGCATTCGCGGTTGTGCCAGAGCTATTTTGCCCGATTTCCGAATGCGCTTCCCTCCCGTCCAGAGAAGCAGCGGAATTCGGCGAAGCATTCGGATTCACAAACCGGTGTTCCCGTGGATCGTAAACAATGGAAGAATCCTTGCTGAACGAAACAACGCGCACGCCGGAACTGCCTTCCACAACCGTTCGCGAAACGCGAGTTGGCGCCGGAGCCGCGGCAAGATTGTTCGTCAGGGCTTCACGCGGGGCCGACTTTAATGTTTGCCATTTTTGTCCGTGTTCCACGCCGGCAATCGGCTCGCTCACTCCCTTTGCGAGAACCGGTGAGAATATGCCATGTTCCAGATTCAAGGGCGTCTTCCCTTTTTCATCGAGAGGATGCATCGGCACGATTCCCAAATTTCCCTTGTTGCGAACGAACACTCCTGTCACAGGCCGATAAACTGGTTGCGGAGGATGTACGCCGCGAGGACCGCCACCTCGTGGATTGAATACTCGTCCGGGCACTCCGTAGTACAACGGCGGAGAATAAAACCACCCGCCACATGAAGAATCAAAGAGCCAGCCGCCATAATGATAGGGAGCCCAGCCCCACGGTTGAGAGCTCATCCAGGTCCAGCCGAATCCAGGATCCCAGAGCCATTGCCCCCCAGTGAAGGGCGACCACGAAGCGCCGACGCCGAACGGCCTCCAGCCAAATCCATAGCCGCCGCAGGAGGACCAGGCGCCGTAAGTGTAGAGATCGGCGAAACCGGAGGCATAGTAAGGCGAACCTGTGTATTGAAGCGCGGCGCTGGTGGCCGAGGATACTGTGTCAACTTGGCCGGAAACCCAGCGGTCGAAATCATCTTCCTCCGCGATACTGCCAATGTTTGCCGAGGAATCGTCCCCGGCTTTCATCGAAAACGACTGGCCCTTTTCGAGCCGCGTGGTCTTATCCTTGTGCGCGACGGAAACATGGCCCTTGATGGTTTCGACCGCGCTGCCGTCATCGTAATTGTCCAGCCGGAAACTGCTCCGGCCGTTGGCTTCCACGGTGAAATCGCCGCCGGTAACGCTGAAATAATCTCGGCTGTCCGGATTTACATAAAAAGAAGCGCTGCCTTGGCAGAGAACGAGGCGCGTCGTGCGCGCGCCGTCATCCAGGGAAAGATCGTAGAACTCCAGGACCGTATTTTCCTTCAGGAAAGCCATCGCGCCGTTTTCAAATTCGATTTCGGCGCGGCCGTTGTCGGTGGAAATCACGTAGCCCTGGCGGATCGGCAGGTTCAGCGGCGCTGTCTCCCATACCGCGCTGGAGTCAGTGAGCGGGTCGCCATGGGCTTCTCTTGTGAAGCGCACATCGCCTTGCACGAGGCTCAATCGAATGATCCGAGCGTGGCTCGAATCCGCAGCAGCAGGCCGCGCACCCACAAACAGAACCAACAGCAGGATAATTGCGATGGAAGGAATCAGTCTACGAGAGATCATGTTTACGCCCTCACCGGGACGTGGCCTAAATCATTAGACGTTCTGAAGAGCGGGGAGGTTACCTGCCCCTTTACTTCAGAATAGGGTCTCGCCCGGAGAGGCCGGCGTCAAGCGGAGCTTTCGCCGCGCATTCCAGCAACGCCGTTATCCGCGGCGAAGTGATAAGATTCTTGCCCGGATAAACTCATGACTCGCATCGCATCACGCGTTTCCCAATTGAACGGCGAAGGCGCTCTGGCCGTTTATTCCCGCGCCAAAGAGCTTGAGCGCCAGGGGCGCTCGATTATTCACCTCGAACTGGGTGAACCGGATTTCCATCCGGCAGCGCCGGTGGTGGATGCGGTTCGCAACGCGGTTGCAGCGGGGCGCGACCGCTACTGCTCCACGCGCGGTGTGCCGGCGTTGCGCGAAGCGATTGCGGAATATCTAAAGCGCACGCGGCGTCTGGACATTGCCGCAGAACAAGTGCTGATTGCGCCGGGCTGCAAGATGGCGCTTTCCCTGGCGATGATGGCGCTGATCGAACCGGGCGACGAAGTGCTCTATCCCGATCCGGGGTTTCCGATTTATCCGTCCTTCACGCGCGGTCTTGGCGCTACTGCGATTCCATTTGGCCTGGAAGAAAAAAATAAATTCCAGCCGGATATCGAACAAATGGCGCAAAAAATTACGCCCCGCACCCGCATGATCATCTTCAATTCACCGAATAATCCTACGGGAACGGTTTTCAGCAACCCGGCGCTGGAAAATCTGGCGAAACTCGCGGTGGAACACGACCTCTGGATTCTTTCGGACGAAATTTATGCGCGCATCCTGTTCACCGGAGAATATAAATCCATCTGGTCGCTACCCGGCATGTCGGAACGCACGGTTATCATTGATGGTTTTTCGAAGAGCTTTGCCATGACCGGCTGGCGGCTGGGGTACGCCGTGGCTCCCACGCACGTAATTGATGCGATGGACCTGCTGGTGTTGAACACGTTTACTTGCACGGCGGAATTCACCCAGGTTGCAGCGATCGAAGCGCTGCGCGATTCCACCAACACTGTGGATACCATGGTTGCGGAATACCGCAAGCGCCGGGATCAGTTCATCGCCGGGCTTGCGCGCATACCGGGATTTCGCTGCCAGACGCCGGACGGCGCGTTTTATGCCTGGGTGAACATCGAAGAGACCGGGCTCTCCGCGGAAGAGTTGCAGAGAGTCCTTCTCGAGGAAGCCGGGGTCGCCGGAATTGCCGGCGCGGCGTTTGGTCCGGGCGGGAAAAACTATCTTAGATTCTCGCTGGTCAGCGCGCGGAATTTGCTGGAAGAAGCGCTGGAGAGGATGCAGCGCGTTTCCACGCAATGGCGCGCGACGGTTTCGCGGTAATCCTGCTGTCGTCGATTTTCCGGAACGATGCAGTGTGACGCAGCACATTTTTACGGAGACGTTCAATGAGCACCCCCGCTAATGCAAAGCACATCGCGTGGAAAAATGTCGAACGCGAAAAACTGAACCCGCTGATCGACCGCGAAATGGTGGTCGGCGCCAAGATCATGCTGGCGCGAGTGCTGCTGAAAAAAGGCGCGCACGTGCCGTTGCATCATCACCACAACGAACAGGTGACGTACATCCTCGAAGGCGCGCTGAAGTTTGCCATTGACGGCAAGGAGATCGTGGTTCGCGCGGGGGAAGTGCTGTGCATCCCGTCGATGATGCCGCATGAAGCCTGGGCGCTGGAAGATACCGTGGACCTCGACGTGTTCGACCCTCCGCGCGAGGATTGGTTGAACAAGACCGACGACTACCTGCGCCACGGGCGGTAGCGCCTCTCCGCAGTACTGCCAAACAATTTGGATGGTTGGTTCCCCGCCCACCCGACCTTCTTTAGATAGAGTGTGGAGGCTCCTGATTGCAAAAGAGTTGTGAAACGCTCTTGGTGAAAAGAGTGGGCAAAGAGCGCGTCGGCGAGGTGTTAGTTTTTGGCTTTTATTCGAAGCGGGAGAGTGGCTGGGCAGGGGGGAAAGCGCGGCAGACTTGAATTCCGTCGCGCTTCTAGGGTAAAAAGGGGGTGCTTCTGATACTGGCGAATCCTCTTGGCGTCGGCTCCGAGAGCGCGCCCAGAAGATTTCGGGAGACAAGAAGCACGATCCTTAATAGAAACAATTCTTACACAGAGTCCGTATGTCGCGCAGTTCAATACAGCACAGGAATGCCGGATTATCGCGTGTCATGTAAGGGTGTGGATTTTGAGCCCTCCTCTCGGACCTTGCTGTCACTTTTTCTCAAGTTTCCGATTTCTGTTTTTACATTTCCAATTTCCGCTCTCTCTCTAGCCAATGCGAAATGAGCATTCCGTTCCTTTCCACTGGAACTCCCCCAACTTATCAACAACTTGCAAGTGCAAATTTTCCAGGAACAGTTAGTTAGTGGGATGGTTGGAGGTGGGCGTCGAACCAGGCGACGGTGCGGCGGGTGCGGTCGCGCTGGTGTTCGGGCTTAGAGAAGTGGTGGCCTTCGTGTTCGTAGACGACTAACTGGGTCTCGGCGCCGAGAGTTTTGAGGGCGTGCCAGAATTCGTAGGACTGCGGCGTGGGGCATTCGCCGTCGCTATCGCCGACGATGATGAGCGTGGGAGTTTTGACTTTTTTGATGAAGGTGATGGGCGAACTTTTCGCGTAGACCTCGGGATCGTCGTAGACGGACTTGCCGAAAAACGGGACCATCCACTGATCAATCTGGTTTTCGCCGTAGTAGCTTTGAAAATTGGCAAGACCGGCGCCGGCCATGGCGGCTTTGAACCGGTTGGTTTGTGTGACGCCCCACATGGTCATATAGCCGCCGTAGCTCCAGCCGGTGAGGCCGAGGCGATTCACATCGATGGGCGCGATGTGGAGGGCTTCGTCAACGCCGGCGAGGATATCGTGAAAATCGCCGTAGCCGAAATCTCTTACATTGGCGCGGGTGAAGTCTTCGCCCTGGCCGAAGCTGCCGCGGGGATTTGGTTGCAAAACAAAATAGCCGGCACCGGCGAGAGCGATGGCGAAATCGGATGGCTCAGGCCACTCTGACTGAACCGCGGCGCCTGGGCCGCCGTGGACTTCGACGATCATGGGATATCTTTTCGCGGGATCGAAATCGCGTGGGTAGATGAGCCAGCCCTGAATTTCGTAGCCGTCGTTTTTCCAATGGATGCTTTTGGCTTCGCCCCAGGCGGGTTTCACGGCGGCGTTGGCGTGGGTGAGTTGATGCCAGTATCCGATGGGGCCGGCCCAGATTTCGGGCGGGTCGCTGAACGAGCTGCGAATGACGGCGGAATTTTTTCCGTCGTGGGCGAGGGAAAGATTGGGGCCCCAGAGGCCGGCAGAGACGAGTTCCTGGCCGCGCCAAAGAGAGTCGATGCGGTTGGTGGCGGGATCGACAGTGGCGACTGCAGCGTCGCCTTCGACGAATTCGGCGAAAACAATTTTATTTTCCGGCGCCCACGCGAGCCAGCTTGCGGAGGCTTTCATGTCGGGCGTGGCGTTGGTGGGTTGACTGCCGCTTGCGGAGATGGTGTAGATATCGCCGCCGACGGAGGGTTCATCGCTCATCAGGCCGGCGATGAAAGCGATTTTTTTGCCGTCGGGAGACCATGCGGGATTGGCGATTTGGAGAGGAGGCTTGTAAATGGACTTCATCAAGCCCAGGGCGACGTTGAGGGTGTAAAGCTCGGCTATGTACCAGTTGTTGTCGCCATTGCCGAGGGCGGCGGTTACGGCGAGGCGCGAGCTGTCGGGGGACCAATCGTATTCGTAGATGTAGGTGTCGGCGGGAGAGATTTGGCGGAATTCTCCGGTGGCGAGGTCGACGAGGGCGAGGCGTTGTTCGAAAAAGGCGTCCTTGATTTCGCCGGTCTCGGGAGTTTCGGCGACGAGCGGGCCTGCGGCGCGAGTGGCGTTCTCGGTGAAGAGGACGGCGATGGTTTTTCCGTCGGGGGACCAGCGCGGAGTGGCGAGCAAACCTTTCACGTTGGTCAGCCGGTGAATTGAGCCACGGTCAGCCAAATCTTTGACGTAGAGCTGCAATTGCCCCGGTTTTACTGCGTCGGAAAGAAACGCAAGTCTTGTGCTGTCGGGAGACCAGGCAAGAGAGCCTTCAGCACACCGACCATACTTAATGGGTTCGCGCGTCGCGGCCGAGACTGCGGTGACGCGGGCTGGGCCTTCGCTTGACTGCAGGCCGGTGAGATAGATCGCGGTGTTGCCGGTGGGGGCGCCGTCTTTGCCGACTAGAGTTTCGACCCAGGCGACTTTTTTGCCGTCGGGGGAGATGGAGGTTTGTTCGAAGGTGCGTGCGGCGAAGAGCGTGTCCAGGACGCTGTCGAGAGGTGAGCTGGATTTTGGTTTCTCGGCGGCTTTGAGGCGGGCTTCGACCGCTTGCTTCGAGGTGCTTTTGTTTTGTGCGGGGGAATTGTTAGCGGCACAAAGAAACAGCAAGAGAATAGCTGCAACTGAACTCTTCGAAAATCGCATGCTCACCGACCTTTGGAGGCGTAATAGTGTCGCGCAAAGATAGACCTAGGCGGGCACGGCTGCAAGTGTTAGAGCGGATTTCTGACGAGCACCAGGCTGGATTGCCGATGCAACGGTCGGGCAGCGAGCTGGCAGCAGGAGCGGCCCGCCTCAGAAGGCGGGCCCTACACGGAGTCAGAAAAAAAAGAAGATCCAGACGAGAAATGCGGATAGCGATTCGAAGGAAGAGAATTCGAATGAGGATTGTTGCGGCGGGGGTTCACGCGTAGAATTCGCGCACACGGACCTGTGGAGGTGAGCATGCTGGATCGGCGGGGTTTCTTGTCTTCGGTTGCTGGGGTTGCGGGCGCGACTGGTGCGCTGGGTTCGTTTGCGAAGTGGCCGGAGCTGTTCGAACAGGAGCCGCCGAAGCTGCCGGACAATGCGCTGTTTGGCTCGAATGAAGAGGCGTATTGGGCGGAGCTGCGCAAACAGTTTCTGATTCCGGCGGATGAGGTTTACCTGAACAACGGGACGGTGGGATCGTCACCGATGCCGGTGCTGCGGGCGGTTTTCGACGGGTACAACGAAACGGAAAAAATGGCGCAGAGCGATCCGGAGGATTATCCGATCTGGGGTTACGGGGCGTGGAACGAGTTTCGCGACCCGCTGGCGGAGTTCGTGGGCTGCACGCGGGATGAGATTGCGTTGCTGCGGAACGCTACGGAAGCAAACAGTTACATGGCCAATGGACTGGATCTGAAGCCAGGCGACGAAGTGTTGATGACCGACCAGGAGCATCCGGGAGGCGAGCAGCCGTGGAATCTGCGTGCTAAGCGGTACGGAATTGTGGTGAAGAAAATTGCGCTGCCGAAACCGGTGCCGAATACGGCGACGGTGATGAATCTTTTCAACGACGCAATTACGCCGCGGACGCGGGTGCTGTTTTTCAGTCACATCACCACCGTGACGGGTGTGGTGCTGCCGTCGAAAGAGCTTTGCGCGCTGGCGCGTTCGAAAGGGATTCTTTCGGCGGTGGATGGAGCGCACGTGATTGGAATGATGCGGCTGAATGTGCGGGAGATTGGGTGCGACATGTATTCGTCGAGCCCGCACAAATGGCTGCAAGCGCCGAAGGGCAACGGGTTTCTTTATGTGCGCGATGAGGTGATCGACCGGGTGTGGAACACGATTGTCACGGCGGGCTGGGACGATCCAAAGCTACGCGCGGAGCGCTTTCAACGCATCGGGAGTTCGAACGTGCCGTCGTTGTGGGGCCTGCGCGCGGCGATTCAACTAGCGAATCAGATTGGGATGGAGCGGATCGAGCGGCGGCAGAGGCAGACGGCGGATAACATTTTGAAAGAGATGGTGATGCGCGGAGCGGAGTCGTGGGCTTCGCCCGATCCGGCGCTGCGCTGCGCGATCGTGTCGGTGAACGTGCCGTCGATTCAGATCATGGAGATTGAAAACTGGATGTGGAAGACGAAGAAGATCCGGATTCGAGGCGGGGCACCTTCGAAGATTCGGCTTTCGACGCCCTATTACTTGCTGCGGAAGGATGTGGACCGCTATTTGGCGGCGTACGATGAGTATCGGCAAACTAAGAAAAGCGCCTAAGCATGGACAGTCGGGAATGCACCAGGTAATGAGCAGTTTTCGGTAAAACGATTAATCGGGACTGGCTGCTGAAGCCGAAAGCTATTGAGGGTGCTTAGCCAGTGTTTCGATTCTACTTTGAAGGCCAAAGGTCCACTCTTACCCCTACTTTTCTAGAAGACGTACCAATTCTTCTCTGTTTCTTTTGATTCGAACATCGTCACCGCGGGCACGCACACCGTTCTCCTGCACCGCTACGACAAGGCCATAGGGCCATGCCATGGACGGTAGTTTTTCCAAGTACGCGACCACGTCCATAGGTGACATGGTCGGAGCTTCCGCAGCGGCGCTGATTGGTCGGGCATCAATTCCATTCGCTTGCACCATCAGATACGGGTTCTGCCAATCACGCGCATCCCTAACGGAGCTGTACTTATTGGGGTCTGGGGAGGGATGCGATTCATGAGCGCTCGATCTTCAGCACAGTAGAAAGCCCAAACCGTTTGCCTTGCCTTATGCAACACCACCTTTAGAGAACAGGCTTATTTCAGGTGTCGCATCAACCTATTGAGACCACCGCTTTTATCATGCGCTTCGCCGTTAGCGAAAAACGCCTGTCGTCCTAACTCGGAACAAATAGAGCTAAAGTCTTTTCAGTTGCTGTGCTTTGTGAGTTTGCTGTCAAGCATTGCAACCAGGGACTTACCTTCAGTCGTTGGTTGGACACCGGTTTCGCGCACGATATCGGTTGCGGTCAGCGTCTTGCCGTACAGGCGGTGGTTCGCGTCATT
>DATDGF010000031.1:0-49914 GCA_036522195.1 Candidatus Acidiferrum sp.
AGACAACCTATCGAGGAGGCTGCTACGCCTTTTCCGAGTGAGGAAACAACTCCGCCGGTTACAAAAATATATTTTGGCGCCATCCTTATAGCCCGCGTTCCTTGCCGGGCTTGTCTGCCCTCCACAGGATTGACGTACATACAATTATGGTCGGAACTCGCCAAACTGTCAAATCGAACTCTTCGCGTCCCTCAAACAGTTTTTTTTCTGCCTTTTCTTGCGAAACCTTTTTCCGGGGAACGGGTTTGCTCCCGTGGGGATTACTCCTTGAACCCTGATGGTCTGGGATGGGATTGCAGCGCTGGAACCATGATGCTCGAGGGGAAACCATCGCTTCCGGATACATCGTCTAATGAAGTGAACCTTTGCCTTGCGCTTCGGAAAGATTTTTCCGTTTAGTCCCCGCAGCGGTGAAGGATTCCGACTCTTGAAAGTGGGGAAGGGTAATGAAATCTACCATTCGAATCACATCGGTTACGCTCCTGCTCCTCTGCGCGCTGGCGCTTGGCCTCTCTGCCGTCGCGCAACAATCCGTGCAAACGGCCACGCGGCCGCCCGCGGCCTATGATGTCAATCGCGAAGGTTCGCTGGTTGGCACCGTGGTCACGTTTGAGGCCGCATCCGCCACGCCCCCGATGGGAGCCCATTTGCTGCTGCAGACAGCTTCCGGACAGGTGGACGTGCACGTCGGCAACGCCAAGCTACTCCAAGCCAGCCACTTCTCGCTAAACGCCGGCGATTCCGTTCGAATCGTTGGCGAAAACCTGTCTTTGGGCGACACGACGTTTTTCGCCGCGCGTATCGTGCAAAAGGGCACCCAAGCCGTCGCCGTCCGCAATTCGAAAGGTTTTGCTCTTCTTCCCACATCAGTGATGACCCATGACCAGCTCGAAGCACTGCGGGGTGCGCGATGAAACGCCTGGTACTGGTCTTGGCGGCAGCTGCCGCTCTCTGGAGCGCCGCCTGCAGCAGCGGCTCTGGTAATAACATCACTCCGCCGCCCCCCAACGGCACCTTCACCCTTGCCAGTCTCAGTGGCACCTATGCCTTCGTCACCAACGGCGAAGTGTTCGCCAACGGTGCCGTCACTGCCACGCCCCTCGCACGAACAGGCAGTTTCATTGCGGACGGGCAAGGTGGCATCAAGGGTGGCGTCGAGGATGTAGCCCAACCCGGCACTCTCCCGAGTCTGGCAATCCCTATCACCGGCGGCAGCTATACCATCAGCGCGGATGGTCGAGGGATGCTCACTCTAAATTTGAATGCGAATGGTGTTGCATCTTCGATCACTTTCGGCATTACTCTCACTTCTGTCGCCGGTGGCCTCCTAATCGATGAGACTTCGACTGCCTCTCAAGCCTCGACCGGCAGCGGAAATTTCATCCAACAAAATACGGCCTTGTGCGCGAGCCCAGCAACTTCTGTTGCGGGTCCTTACGTTTTCGACTTTTCCGGGTTCGATGGGGGTGGGTTTCCTGCTTCCCTCATCGGCGAGTATACGGTTAGCGCCGGCGTAATCACCACCGGCTTTACGGACGTGAATGACAACTTCGCTCTCAGCAGCGGGGCGATCACCGGGAGTTTTGGTACGGATGGCGCGAATCCTGCCGGTCCGACGCTTTGTGGGCGCGGCTTGGCGCAGATTGCCGGAGCAGCTTACGTGTACTATGTCGTGAATCCGACACGCGTAAGACTCATCAGCGCGGGCACCAGCGGTTCCATGCTAACCGGCGACGCCATTGCGCAAAGCAACCTTCCTGCCAGCGTGAACGCCATCAACGGCGGTTTTGCGTTTATCGCCGCCGGGTCGTCTTCCACGGGCGGCGGGATTACCCGCATTGGCCGCTTTACTGCCACCGGCTCGGCTACCCTTACGAATGTCCTGCAAGACACCAACAATTCCGGCAAATTCTTTCAGGTAAACACAACGATCAGCACCAGCATTACTTACGACCCAACTACCGGCCGCGGAGTTTTCACCTTTGCGAATCAACAGTTCTCCAACGCACCGTCCAAATTCATATTCTATTTGAGTTCGGCAACCCAGGGCGTAGTTCAGGAAGTAACCACTTCAGGCGGCGCGCTCGTCGCTGTCGACGATGGCACGCTCGCCGCGCAATCCGGCGGCCCTTTCACCACCAGCAACGTTACAGGCCCCTACGCGCTCAATTGGAGCGGTTTGAGCTTCCAGCAGAATGGCCAGTTCATCGACGAAGAAGATCTCGTCGGACAGGTCGCCATCTCCAATTTGTTCCTGACAGGCACGTCAGACATCTTTCAATTCACCAACGGCGTACCGGTGACCAACCTCGCGACCTCCGGCAAGATCGCTTTCGCCGGGGACGGCACAGGGGGAGATGGATCGGGGTCTAGTGGACTCCGAAATACCATGCCCATCAGCCTGAATGGTTCCTCGCAGATCCAGTTCGTGGTGTACTTCGTGGACCCACGACTGGCCTACTTCACCAATAACAGCAATTCCAGCACGACTCGTATCGTCGCAGGAGTCCTGCAAGCGCAACAGCAGCCCTAGATTTCAACTCGCTCGCAGTTTTTCTGAGCTAGCCCGCCCCGCGGAGTCACCGCCGGGCGGGTTTATTTTTGCAGCAACTTCTCCACACGCGCCACGTCTTCCGGCACGTCCACGCTTACCGCGTCGTGCTCCACTTCCGCCACGCGGATCTTCCAGCCATTTTCCAGCCACCTCAATTGCTCCAGCTGCTCGATGCGCTCCAGTTCTCCCGGCGGAAGCGTCGGATATTCCAGAAGCGCTTCGCGGTCGAACACATACAGCCCCAGATGCTTCAAGTGCCGCGCCAGCACTTTGCTTGCCGTATCCCGCACCCACGGAATCGGCGCCCGCGAAAAATAAATGGCGTTGCCTTCGAAATCCAGCACCGTCTTCACCACGTTCGGATCCATGATATCTGCCGGCGTCTTGATCGGCGTGGCCACCGTAGCAATAGAAGCTGGCGGGTCTTCCAGAAGCGAAGTGACCGCCGCATCCATCGCCGCCGGATCCAGCAGCGGCTCATCTCCTTGCACGTTTACAAAGACATCCCCTTCCACGTGCGCGGCCACCTCCGCCACGCGTTCTGTTCCCGTGCGGTGGTCCGAACGTGTCATGCGCGCCTCGCCGCCGAATGCTACCACCGCTTTCACAATCCGTTCATCATCGGTGGCCACGATTACCTGATTCACGCATTGCGCCAGCTTCGCTCGCTCGAAAACACGCTGAATCATGGGCTTCCCAGCAATCGAGACCAGCGGCTTGCCTGGCAGTCGCGTCGAACCGTACCGCGCTGGGATCACCACCACGACCTTTAACAAACCCATTTCGTTTTTTACTCCACTGGTGGGGAATAACTCTCTTTCTCCCCCGGTTTAGCCCAGTGGGGGAGTTCCCCTGCGCCGATGCTATCACACGCCATTCGCTCGGGCCGGCCCATCCAGATGTGCGATTTTGCACACCCGCGAATTGCGCTTGTTTTCGGGATAACGAGTGTTAGAATTCTCGAGAGTCCCAACCGCGCGGCCGTCCTGGGAATCCAGGATGAAGGGGGTGCCGTGAAATGCGATTTGCAGGTTACCGTATTCAGGTCACGGTCTGAGTTAGCTCGTCTTCTGATCTATTCCTTCCGTATCGTGCTGGTTGTTTGCCTGTTCGGGTGCCATGCAGTTTCCCCCGCTGCGGCGCAATCCCTTTCCGAGGAAAATAAATCCAGGGATGCTGCCAAGCAAGATGTAGCCAAAAAGGATGACGTCCGCAGGAATACCTCCGGCATGTCTTTTAAGCCCGGGCAGCTCATGAAAATGGACGTTGACCTTGCTCTGGTGAACGTCACCGTCACCGATCCTTATAATCGCCTGGTCACCGGACTTGAGCCCGACAACTTTCGCATTTTTGAGGACAACGTCGAGCAGGAAGTTGTTACCTTCTCTGCCGAAGACGTGCCGATTTCGATCGGCGTGATTTTTGATTTCAGCGGCAGCATGTCCAACAAAGTGAGCAAAGCGCGCGAGGCCGCCGTCCAGTTTTTCAAGACTGCCAACCCCCAGGATGAATTTTTTCTGGTCAGCTTCAACGAGCGCGCGGAGCTGACCAGTTCGTTCACCAACAGCGTCGAAGATCTGCAGAGCCGCATGATGCTCACCGCTCCCAAGGGCCGGACCGCGCTGCTTGACGCGCTTTATCTCGGCCTCAGTGAGATGAGGGGTGCACACAACGCCAAACGTGCCTTGCTCATCCTATCGGATGGAGGCGATAATCATAGTCGTTACAACGAAAGCGATATCAAGCGGTTGGTGAAGGAAGCAGATACCCAGCTCTATGCGATCGGCATCTTTGATCCGCTCGGCCTTCGCAATCGCACCACGGAAGAGCTCAACGGCCCCTCGCTTCTGAGCGAAGTTACGGAAATGACGGGCGGCCGGGTCTTTGGAGTAGAAAAGCTGGAAGAGCTTCCGGACATCGCCTCGAAAATCGGCATGGAGCTGCGAAATCAATATGTCCTCGGCTATCGACCAAGCAACAAGGCGCATGACGCGCGCTGGCGCAAGGTCAAAATCAAATTGCGCGCACCCAAGGGACTTCCTCCCCTCAGCGTCTATTCAAAGACAGGATATTACGCTCCCAGCCACTAACTTTCGGGCTCGCGTATTTTCTCCCATGCGAAAACTTTCTCTCCCGCTCTGCGCGTTTTTTTTGCTGGCTACTACAGCTTTGGGGCAAATTCCGCTGCCCGGACCACCCCCACCCCCGCCCCCTCCCGGCGCGACAACTAATTCCGGGAAACAGGGCGCTGGCATCAAGGTGGATGTTAATCTCGTCGTCCTTCACACTTCCGTTCTCGACGACCGGGGACGATTTGCCGATGGGCTCAAGCAGGAAAACTTCCGCGTCTTCGAGGATAAGGCCGAGCAGAAGCTCTCTGTTTTCAAGCGTGAAGATGTTCCCGTCAGCATGGGCCTAGTCATTGATAACAGCGGCAGCATGCGCGAGAAGCGTCCGCGCGTGAATGAAGCCGCTCTGACGCTCGTGCAAGCCAGCAACCCGCGCGATGAAGCCTTCGTTGTCAATTTCAATGACGACTTCTATCTCGACCTGGACAAGGATTTCACCAGCAGCATCCCGGAGCTGAAAGAAGCGCTGGAGCGGATCGATTCCCGCGGCAGCACCGCGCTTCGCGACGCCATCATCGGCTCACTGGACCATCTTAAGAAAGGCGCCAAAGACAAGAAGGTATTGCTCGTAGTCACCGACGGCGAAGACAATGCCAGCCATAACTCACTGGAAAAAACGCTCCGCGAAATTCAGAAAACCGACACGGTCATCTACACAATCGGCCTCCTCAGCAGTGAGGGCAAGAAAGAAGCCAAGCGCGCCAAGAAAGTACTTCAGGAAATTGCGGCGGCCTCGGGCGGCGTGGCTTACTTCCCGGAAAGTGTCGACGACGTTCACAGCATCTGCGAGCAAGTGGCGCACGACATTCGAAATCAGTACATACTGGCCTACTATCCCACGAATACTCGCCGGGACGGCTCCTTCCGCTCCGTAAACGTGGACGTCATCCCGCCGCGCGGCCGCGGCAAACTCGTCGCGCGCACACGGAACGGCTACTACGCCCCCGGCTCCCCTACTACGGCCACCGGTAACTGACGATTTTCCTGTTTTGCAATTGGGGGGCACGGTACATCGTGCCGCTTTCGCATTTCAGTTGCGTGAGTCGACTACTACTGAGGCTTCGGCAGCTGCAGAATCATTCCACCGCCTTGTCCCGTTTGCACCGTCGGCAGCTGGCCGTTCCACTTGTCGATCAGTGCGCGATTGTTTTCAATCCGCCGCAACTCCAACAGTTGCGGGGTCAGCGAATTCTGCCGGATGCGATTGGCATCCGCCTCGCCCTGAGCACGCGTTACCAGCGATTTGGCGTCGCCTTCGGCCTCCGCGATTTTCTTTGCGGCTTCCGCCTGCGTTGTTGCCAGTTCGTTTCGAGCGCGTTCCGCCTGCTGAATCGCTTGCGCTTTTGCCGTAATCGCCGTGGCGATCACCGTCGGCACGCGCGGTGCGCCGATGAAGCCGAACTGCTGTACGCCCACGCCCACCGGCGAAAGTTTCTGTTCGATCTTCGTCTCAACTTTGCCCAGAAACTCCGCTTTTTTCTCGCCGTAGATATCTTCTACCACATACGTCGAAGCTACTTCGTTCAGCGAGTTGCGTACCACGTCGCGCAGAATTCCGTGCGTAAACATCTCCATGTCTGATACGCGGTATTTCACGTAGAAGTCCGGCACTTTCGACGGTTCGATCGCATAAGACAGCGAAACGTCCACGAAGATTTCCATTCCTTCCTTGGAATTGAAGCCCATCTCTTCGTTGATGGGATGTCCTTCGTTGGTGTCCTTGGTCCATTTCACCGTCTGCACGTATGTGGGGAATTCAATAATCTGCGTGCTCAAAGGCGAATACACCACCCAGCCGGTGCGCACGGGTATTTCCGACGCTCCGCGCTGCTTGCCCGCCAAATTAATCTCCACACCCACGTGTCCGGCCTCGATGCGCGTCACGCGGAGGAGAAAAACTCCCAGCAGAAGCACGATAACAAGCACACCGACTGCGATTGCCGCAAACGTCAGTGCCGGGCCACCACGCTTCATCTCAAATGCACCGTCGTCACGTCCACCACCCTTCCTGAACATATCCATAAAAAGTCTCCCTCCCTCAACGAACCATTTGATCTGAGTGCCTCAGTGTATGGTCTCACGCATAAGGAAGTCGTGATGGAGGTAATCCGCGCACAGTCCAGCCAGCGAACGGCGTGACCCGGAAGGCGCAGGGAGAGGTGGAAGTCAGAGGCCAATTGTCTGGTGGTGACAGCGAACTGGCCATGACCAATGCGCCGCCTCACATGGCCAGAACCCACAATTCAGCTGGTCCACTCATTCTCGTCGTTTGAATGCAGGGCGATCCGTGGGATCTGGAGAGGCGCTACGAACAGGAAAGTTACGAATTTCGCGCAAGAAGCTCTTTCCGTGCGGAATCGTGCCGCCGAAGTTTTCGGCAATGGTCTGGCCCAGGTCCGCGAGGGTAGAGCGGACCCCAAGGTTTACTCCGGCCCCGCTGCCGGGCGAGTAGGCGAGAATGGGAACGTATTCGCGCGAATGATCGGTAGTGGGCCAGCGCGGATCGGGATCGCAACCGTGGTCGGCGGTGATCATCAGGAGGTCGGAAAGACTTAGCAACGGCAAGAAATCCGCCAACCAGAGATCGAACGCTTCGAGCGATTTGGCAAATCCCTCGACGTCTTTGCGATGGCCATACAACATGTCGAAATCTACCAGGTTGCAGAAGATCAAGCCGCTCTTGCGGTCGCCGGCGGCCGCGGTCAGCATTTCCATGCCGTCGACGTTGCCTTTCGTCGTGACGTACTCTTCGACACCGCGACCGTTGTAGATGTCGTGAATCTTACCGATGCCAAACACGTTCACTTTGCGTTCGGCGAGGACGTCCATCAGCATGGGTTTCGGCGGGTCCACCGCGTAGTCATGGCGTCGTGTGGTGCGCACAAAGTTTCCGGGCGTCCCTCTAAATGGACGTGCGATCACGCGGCCGACGCGGTGCGGGCCGTCCAGCAACTTTCGCGCGATCTCACAGATGCGGTAGAGCTCAGCGATCGGAACAATGTCTTCATGAGTGGCGATCTGAAACACGCTGTCGCCTGAAGTGTAAACGATGGGTTTGCCAGTCCGAACGTGCTCTTCACCCAGTTCCTTGATGATTTCCGTTCCCGATGCCGGCTTATTCCCAATCGTTTTTCTGCCAATCGCCTTTTCGAACTCTTCGATCAACTCCTTGGGGAATCCATTCTTGTAAACGGGAAACGCCTGATCCAACAGTACTCCCGCCATTTCCCAGTGTCCTGTTGTGGTGTCTTTTCCCGGAGAGCGGGTTGCGCCTTTTCCATGGGCACTGATTGGAGCCGCCGCCGGAGTCTGAAATTTCAGCGGGGCGATATTGGCGAGTCCGAGTCGCACGAGGTTGGGGATTTTCAGCGCGCGCGATTCCGCGATATGCCCCAGAGTGTTTCGTCCCACGTCGCCATAGTCGGCCGCATCGGGAAGTTCGCCAATGCCAACGCTATCGAGCACGATCCAGAAAACCCTTTCTAATTCGTGCATCCTTCGCTTCCTCTCCCCCCGCAGTGGGCAGGTTTTTTCTTGTCCCGAGCGTAGCGATGGGATTGGTTTGCGCCAGGGCCGCCTGCTCGCCGATCCGCGCAGTTCTTAGTATCTCCTGCGTTGTTGTACAGTGTATTCCATCAGCGGGTGAACTATTTCCCTGCGGCATGCGTAGTACAAGAAAGCGGAGGTGTGCGGTGGCCCAGGACGACAATCCGAGAAGAGTTTCTCTCGTTTTTCCCATCATTCTTATCACGGTGGGGGTTCTGTTTCTGCTGCGCACGTGGCGGCCGGCTTTTGATCCGGTTCCCATCCTCTGGACATACTGGCCGCTCATCCTCATCTTGATCGGCCTCGGCAAGATTTGGGACAACGCGAGGAGAAGCCGGAATCCTAACGCACCCGCTGGTGTTTCCGTCGGTGCCACCCTGGGCACGCTGGCGTTCGTGCTGATCATCGTCATTCTTTTATGGCACGGACGCGGCTTTCCGCGCAGGCATGAATCCTTTGCCGCGACGAAGCATATTGCGCAAACGGTGGAGCTTAAGGACGCAAAATCAATCAATGCAAAACTGGAGATGGGTGCGGGTCAATTAACCATTAACAGCGGGGCAATGCGTGTAATGGATACGGACTTTACGTATACCGATTCGTTTGACGAGCCTCGCGTGGATTACAGTGTGACCGGCGGCGTCGGAAATCTCAACATTACACAGGGCTCCCGCTCCGTGCATATGGGCCGTTCGCAAAACGATTGGAACTTGCATTTCAGCAAGGACATCCCGCTGGAACTGAAAATCGACATGGGCGCGGGGCAGGGAAATCTTCATCTTCGGGATGTACCACTGACACGACTGGATCTGAATATCGGCGCGGGACAAGTCGATGTCGATCTCACGGGAGATCGCAAGTCCGATCTGACCGCTGATATCGAGGGTGGCCTGGGCCAGGCGAGCATCCGTTTGCCGAAGAATGTCGGAGTGATCGCGGAAGCATCCGGCGGAATAGGCTCCATAGAAGTGCATGGACTGAAGCACAGTGGCGACTCCTATACCAACGAGGCTTACGGAAAATCTCCCACGACAATTCGCCTGAAAGTAGAGGGTGGCATTGGTCAGATCGTTTTGAGCGAAGAGCTCTGAGGCCGTCTTTTCTCAGACTTTCCCGTTTTGCGATGCGCGACTGCGCGACCTGAAGTTTGCCCTGATTTGACGGCAGCCGTATAATTGGAAGTTTAGGCAGGGCTCGTGAATCGCGCTGTCTGGGCTTCCCCTTGGCAACCAAAGAGATTACCCGCACAAATACGAATGCACGCCCGGAGCAGGAGTCTATCCGCGTCCGCGGTGCCCGCGTTCATAACCTCAAGAATATCAGCGTGGACATTCCGCATGACGCAATCACGGTGGTCACCGGCGTCAGCGGCTCTGGAAAATCTTCGCTCGCTTTCGACACGATTTACGCGGAAGGGCAGCGTCGTTACGTGGAGTCGCTCTCGGCGTATGCGCGGCAGTTTCTCGAGCGTATGGAAAAGCCGGACGTGGACGAAATCTCCGGGATCGCGCCGGCAGTAGCGATCCGGCAAAAAAACTCGACCCGGAATCCGCGGTCGACAGTGGCGACGGCCACGGAAATTTACGATTATCTGCGGTTGCTGTTTGCGCGGTGCGGGCAGACGTTTTGTATCAAGTGCGGTTCGCAGGTTCGCAGGGATAGTCCGGACGAAATTGCGACGCGAATTCTGGCGCTTGCCCCGGGACGCCGGTTTTATGTTCTGCACCAGCTGCGAATTGCGGCACCGGCTACGAGCGGTCCGAAACGAGGCGGGAAGAAGACCACCGCCGCACCTGCCCCGGAGGTTCTTCGCCAAGCGCTCAGCGATTTGCAAAAGCGCGGGTTCAATCGACTTTATCAAGACGGGAGAATTCACGAATTCTCTTCCCCTGAGACGTTGCTCGATGTGGATTTCGCGAAACCAGTGTACGTGATGGTCGATCGGCTAGCGGTCAACCCGGAATCGCGCGCGCGGCTGGTGGATTCGATTGAAATCTGCTATCGGGAGGGGCAGGGCGAAGCGATTCTTGAATTCGTCGCGGGTGGCTCGGAGAACTCTGCGGAGCGGTTTACCTTCAACGAGCGATTCGAATGCAAGAATGATGGCACACTTTACCAGGAGCCGGAGCCGCGATTATTTTCGTTCAATAATCCTTACGGTGCTTGCCCTCGTTGCCAGGGATTTGGAAACACCATCGACTTCGATTTGAACCTCGTAGTTCCGGACCCCAGCAAGTCTTTCGATGACGGGGCTATCGAGCCGTGGACCAAACCGCGTTATCGCGTGCTTTTTCAGGACGCAAAAAAGTGGGCGCGCGGCCGCGGCATTCCGACAAACGTCCCTTGGCGGCAACTCACCGCGGAACAGCGCCGGCTCATTCTGGAAGGTGATCCGGAAAACGACTATCAAGGCGTGAAGGGTTTCTTCGCCTGGCTGGAGCGCAAGAAATACAAACTTCATGTGCGTGTTTTCCTCAGCCGCTTCCGCGGCTATGCGACATGTCCGGATTGCGGAGGCACTCGCTTGCGTGCGGAAGCCCGCGCGGTTCGCGTGTCGGGAAAATCGATCACCGAAGTTTGCAAGTTCACGGTGAAGGAAGCGCGTATCTTTTTCTCGACGATGGAGCTTTCCGATGCGCAGCTTAAAATTGCGGACAAGATTCTCGAGGAGATTCGAACTCGGATGCAATTCCTGGATGAAGTCGGCCTTGACTACCTGACGCTGGATCGCTTGACCTCCACGCTTTCCGGCGGAGAGTCGCAGCGGATTCAGCTGGCGACTTCGCTCGGCTCTCATCTGGTCGGTGCGTTGTACGTGCTCGACGAGCCATCGATCGGGCTCCATCCGCGGGATACGCAGCGGCTCATCGATATTCTGAAATCACTGCGGGATCTGGGAAATACCGTGCTCGTCGTGGAACACGACCCCGACACGATTTATGCGGCCGATTACGTCATCGATCTTGGGCCGGGCGCGGGTGAGCTTGGCGGAAAATTGCTTTTTGCTGGTTCGTACGATGCGATGCTAGATGAACACAAATCGTTGACGGGGCGCTACCTGAGTGGAGAGTTGCGGATTCCGGTGCCCAACGTGCGGCACAAGCCTAATGGAAAAGTGCTGCGGCTGTTCGGCGCGAGCTTGCACAATCTGCAAGATCTGGATGTCATGATTCCGCTCGGCACGTTGGTGGTGGTAACAGGCGTCAGCGGTTCGGGGAAGTCCACATTGGTACACGACGTCCTATACAAGGCGTTGGCAGCCAAGCGTATTGGTGGGAGCATCAAGGAGTTTTGCGACCGGCTTGAAGGTGACGGTGAGGTTCGCGAAGTGATCATCGTGGACCAATCGCCGATTGGGCGCACTCCGCGTTCGAATCCGGCGACCTACCTGAAGGCTTTTGATGCGATTCGCGAGGTATTTGCCGATACGCCGGATGCCAAGCGGCGTGGCTATGCAGCCGGTCATTTTTCGTTCAACGTTCCGGGTGGGCGGTGCGAAACCTGCCAGGGTGATGGCACCGTCACGGTGGAAATGCAGTTTCTGGCGGACGTAGAACTGATTTGCGAAGAGTGCCGAGGCACACGGTTTAAGAGTGGCGTGCTGGAAGTGCGCTACCATGGCAAAAATGTTCATGACGTGCTGCAATTGACGGTGCGGGAAGCGCTGGCGTTTTTCGTAAACGTGCCGAAGATCGTTTCTAAACTCCGGGTGCTCAATGAAATCGGACTAGGCTATCTGCGTCTCGGGCAGTCCGCCACGACGCTTTCCGGAGGGGAAGCGCAACGCCTGAAGCTTGCGGCGCACCTGACGCGCACGGACAACCAGGGCATACTTTATATCCTGGACGAACCCACCACCGGATTGCACTTTGACGACATCGCCAAGCTACTCAGCGCGTTCCGAAAACTGCTGGAGGGTGGAGCGTCACTGCTGGTGATTGAGCACAACCTCGACGTGATCAAATCCGCGGACTGGGTGATCGATCTGGGACCAGAAGGCGGTGACCATGGCGGAAAAATCATTGCCACGGGGACGCCGGAACAGGTGGTGCGCAATACGCAATCACACACCGGGCGCTATCTCGCCCGGGTTTTGAACGGCAACGGGCAGGCAAAGCGCACAACGAACGGCGCATCGAAACCGGCAGGCCCTTCAGCTACAATTCAGAATGGCGCCAAGAATTCTCCGGGCGAGCCATGATGCATTCTGTAGTTCGCAAAGTTGGCTTATTCGCAGCACGCTTCGGGATGACCGTTCTGTCCTTGGCCGTGGCGCAATTTGTTGCAGGAATCCCCGGTGTTCGAACGATTGCACACGCTCAGGACTCCTCAAAACCAAAGCCGGCCGGACAATCCAGGTCTCAGAAAGTTGCAAATCCTCTGAACGATCTCCTGGGAGAAGCGCAGCGCGACATTGACAAGAATAATTTCGAAGCGGCCGTTGCACCCCTGCAGAAAGTTATCGCCGACCAACCGGACTCTGCTTACGCGCATTTTCAACTTGCTTACGTGTATACAGCTCTGAAGAAAACGGACGAAGCGCGCGCCGAGTACGAACGCACTCTCTCTATTGATCCGAAAATGACGGAGGCTTATCTGGATCTGGGGATTCTTCTGCTCGACAAGGATCCCGCCGCGGCAGTGGCCCCGCTCACTAAAGTGGCCGGGCTTCTTCCGGCAGAGAGCCGTCCCCACTTTCTCCTGGGAGTCGCGCTGGAGCGCAGTGGCAATCTGAGTGCCGCCGTGGCGGCATTTGAAAATGCCGTGGTGCTCGACCCACAGGATCTCGACGCGCTGCTGCATCTCGCCGACGCCTATCTGGTTTTGAACCGTCCTGCCAATGCGGAAACGAAGTTTCGTAGCGCGCTGGAGCGCCAGCCGCAAGATCCACGCGCGTTGCTTGGCCTGGCCCGCAGCCTCGACTCCCAGAAAAAGCCGGACGCTGCGGAGGCGTACCAGAAATATCTCGCCGCACAGCCCTCCGACTCCGTCGCGCGCGCGCGTCTAGTGCACTTGCTCATGGAGCAGCGGCAATTCGATGCAGCATTCGCTGAACTCAATCGCACGGATACTGGGAAGCCTTCGCTTGAGCTGTTGAAACTGCGTGCCGATATCCAGATCGGCCAGAAAAAATGGGACGAAGCGCTCGTCACACTGCGCCAGGCCGTGGCTCTGGCTCCCGGCGAGGCGGAACTCCACGGTGGGCTTGGCCGCGTGTACATGCAGAAGCGCGACTTCGCCAATGCCGAAAAAGAGCTTCGCGTGGCGTTGCGCCTGGATGCCAAGAATCTCGTTTACTGGAAGGATCTTAGCTCCACGTTTTATCTGGCCGGGAACTATTCGGCTACCTTGGTTGCGCTGGACGAGATTGCAAAAGCGGAACAACCCACTGCGGGCACGTGGTTTATCCGCGCACTTTGCTACGATAAGCTGAACCAGCCGAAGCCCGCGCTGGAGGCCTATCAAAAGTTTCTCGAGCTGAATCAGGATAAGAATCCAGACCAGGTATGGCAGGCAGAACAGCGCAGCAAGGTGTTGCGAAGGATGCTGGAGCAAAAAAGGTGATGGTTTGAAGGCCCGCGGGAAGTTCCTGGGAACGATAGGAAGCCTGGCGGTTTTGCTTTTGCTATTGCCGGTATGCGCCAAAGGGCAAGAGCTGAAAGATTTGCAGGCCCAGTTCGATAAAGAATCGAATGCCGTTCACAAGGCTAAAATGCTCAATAGACTTGGTGAGGCGCAATTTGTGGAGGCACGCCGTTCCGAAAAGGCCGGTGATAGCAGCACGGTAGGCCTGACGCTGGAAAAATATCGCGACAATGTTCGTGCAGCATTTGACGCGTTGAAGAAACAGCATCCCGATGCGGAAAAACAGCCGAATGGTTACCGGCATCTCGAGATCGAGCTGCGGAAGGGAATTCGTGAAGTCAAAGAAAGTCTGCTCATTGCGCCCGAACCTTACCAGCCCCCGCTGGAACTCGTTCGTCAGGACCTGTTGGCCATGGATGATGAGCTGCTGAAATTGCTCTTTCCACTCCGTCCGCTGAACCAGAAAGCATCCCCGCCGCAAGCGGAGAAGCAGCCATGAAATTAGCCTCGATCGTTTTCGGTTTTTTTGTTTTGGCACTTCCAGTCATTGCCCGTGCGCGAACAGCGCAACAGAAGGACTATCTCTCGGCTCTCGAAGCGGACAAAATTCGCGACGCCGAAACGGTCAACGAGCGCATAAAGCTATTTCTTACGTTTGCCGATGATCGGCTGAAGAAATTTCAGTACGAGCTGGAGCACCCCTCCTCGAACCGCCATGCGGACATGCTGAATTCGATGCTGAACGCTTACGTCGGCTGCGTGGACGATGCGGCGGACCTGATCCAGCTGGGCATCGAAAAGCAGGACAATATCCGTGTGGGAGTCGACCTGATGGCCACGCGCACTAAGGAATTCCTGGTCCTCCTGGAGAAGCTGGCCGCGGGAGGCGCCGAGATCGATATCTATAAGGAGAATCTCGATGACGCAATCGAGGGCACGCGAGACGCCATGAACGAAGCAGAAAAAGCCAAGAAAAAAGTCGCGCCTCCACCCGTGCGGAGAAAAAATTAGCCCTTGTGCGAAGAGGCGAAAGCGATGAAGCGGAGAGGCCAAAAGAGTTTTCTGGTGCCAGGCGGTGGGCCGCTCTTTCAGCGCGTGTTTACACGGCTCGGTTGTGAGGGACGGCCTCCACGGTTCCGTGTCGAGTTCTACGCGTATTCCAGCCTAGTGCTGACCATCCGTCGGCGCGAGGAAGTCGTGTACGTGCGCTTCTCCGATCTCCTGCGGCGCGCTCCGAGCGCCGTGCTGGAGGGGGCGGCGGCGCTCCTGCTTGCGCGGGTCTACCGCCGGAAGGCGCCGCGCACTCTCGTCGAGCCGTATCTGGAATATGCACGCAGCGACCGCACTCGCACTCGCATGAATCGCATGCGCCGCGGGCGCGTGAGGTTAGCGGCAACGAATCCTCGCGGAGAGCATTTCGATCTCGAAAAACTTTTCGATCATCTGAATGCGGACTATTTTGGCGGAAACTTGCAGCGGCCGCACATTGGCTGGAGCGTGAAAAACTGGCGGCGCCAATTTGGCTGCTACGATCCCGGGCCGAATCAGATCCTGCTGAACCGCCGCATGGACCGGCCGGGGGTGCCGCAATTTGCGGTGGAATATGTTCTCTTTCACGAAATGCTCCATGTGAAGCATCCAACGCGCCGCTCCGGATGCAGCCTGGTTTCTCATTCAAGAGAATTTCGTGAAGAAGAAAAACGCTTCGTGCAATTCGAACGCGCTCGGCGAGTCCTTGACCGTCTGGCGCGCTAGCCTTGCGGGTCCTAACCCAAAATTACCGCTTCTCTTTTTCTTTTGCGGCTTCTTTGTATAGTTTTTCGATTTTCTTCCTGATCTTGTCGCCATCTTCCGCGTGCGGATAGAGATCAACGTAGCGCTGGTACGATTTGATGGCCTGCTTCTTCAGCCCCTTTTTTTCCTGAGCTTCACCCAGAAACCGAAAGGGAATGGCGTAACCCGGTTTTGCCAGTGTAGCGTCCTGGAAGCGATCAATCGCCGCGTCCACATCGCCTTTATGCATGTAGTATTGCCCGACCTCCAGGTCTTTTTCGGCTCGCAAGGGATCCCAGGTTGGCTGGTCGGGTGCATTCTGGGTAGCGTTGTCTTTGTTCGGCTTGACAGGAGCTTTTGGCGGAGGAGCGTCTTGTTGGTCCACGGGCTTCGACGCGGAATCCCCGGGAGGATTCTGTGCGCGCGCCTGGAAGCACGCAAAAAGCAGTAAAGCGATCACGAAGATGGGAATTGGTTTGGTGAATCTCATACCTAGACGGAGGCTCTCCCTGTTCTCCGATTCCCTCTAGTATGATGGAAGTTGTCTGGCGATTGAAGTGTTCCGCGCGACGCTCCCATGGAACCCCGCGAAAAAGCCGTTCAGCTCCCGGAAACGCCAGGTGTCTACCTTTTCAAAGACGCCGGCGGCACGGTGCTCTATGTGGGGAAGGCCCGCAACCTGCGCAGCCGCGTGCGCTCTTATTTCCTGGAATCGCGCTGGATGGATGCCAAGACCGGTTCGCTGGCCCGCGAGATTGCCGATTTGGAAACCATCGTTGTCGACAACGAGCGCGAAGCGCTGGCGCTGGAACACAACCTAATCAAGCAGTACCGCCCCAAGTTCAACGTGGTTCTCCGCGACGATAAAACCTATCCATATATTAGGTTCACGGCGGGAGAGAGATATCCGCGCGTTTATTTCACTCGCCGCATCAAGAAGGATGGATCGCTCTATTTCGGCCCGTATTTTCCGGCCAGTCTTGCCCGCCGAATTCTTCATTTTATTCACAAGCGGTTTCTGGTTCCTTCCTGCACGGTGGATTTGACGCGCAGCCATTCCCGACCGTGTCTGCAGTATTACATTAAGAGGTGCCTCGGACCTTGCGTCGCGGGCTTGACGACCGAGGATCGTTACGCGGAAGCTGCCCACGATGCGCGGCTGTTTCTGGAAGGCCGGCGCCACGATTTGATTCGAAGTTTGGAACAGCGGATGTCGGCCGCTGCGGAAAAGGAGCTGTTCGAGCAGGCCGCAGCCTACCGCGATCTTCTGCGCACGCTAGAAGATATCGAAGAGCGCCAACGCATCGCTTCCGCGCAGGGCGATGACACCGATGTGCTTGCTTTTTATGCCGAGCCGCCTGTGGTAGCCGCGAATCTTTTTCATTTGCGGGGAGGCCGCGTTGTTGATCGCCGGGAATTTTATTGGGAGGATCTTGAAGAGTTTGATGCGCAGGAATTTGTGACTTCTCTTTTGAAGCAGCTCTATCTGGAAGCGGAGTATCTGCCGAAAGCGATCCATGTCTCCGCGGATTTCGAGGACCGCGAGCTGCTGGAAGAGATGCTCACGGAACGCGCGGGGCATAAGGTGGAAATCCTTACACCGCAGCGCGGCAGCAAACGCGCTTTTCTCGACCTGGTCGAAAATAACGCCAGGCATTCGTTCGAACAGCGATTCCGTGTGCTGAAGCCGAGTTCCAAAGCCATTGGCGAGGCTTTGCAGAACACGCTGAACCTGGCGGAAGAGCCGAAGCGTATCGAGAGCTTTGATATTTCGCACATCCAGGGAACGGACACAGTCGCCTCGATGGTGGTTTGGGAAAACAGGCGGATGAAAAAATCGGACTATCGCAAATTCATTATTCGGGGTGATGAGAATGAGAACGGGAATTCTCTGGTAAGAAATGACGATTTTGCCAGCGTGCGCGAAGCGGTGACGCGCCGGTATCGGCGGGTGCTGGAAGAGAAGAAGGAATTGCCCGGGCTGATTTTGATCGATGGAGGCATTGGCCAATTGCACGCTGCGGCGCAGGCTCTCGATGCGTTGCAGATTATCAATCAGCCGCTGGCCAGCATCGCGAAAAAAGAGGAAATCCTCTATGTTCTCGGCCAGGAGGATGAACCGATCGTTTTGGAGCGGCACTCTCCGGTGCTTCATCTGATTCAGCATATCCGCGACGAGACCCACCGATTCGCGGTTACCTTTCATCGGCAGCTTCGGGGGAAGCGGCAGACAGAAACGGCGCTGAAAGATATTCCGGGTGTCGGACCGTTGACCGCGCAAAAGCTCTTGAAGGAGTTTGGAAGCGTTGCCAATATTCGTCGTGCTGGCCTTGAGAGACTGAGCGGCGTGGTGTCGCGCAAGAGCGCCGAAAAGATCCTAGCGCACCTTGCTGGCGGGTAGGCAGCGTTAACCAGTGTTTGCAGGCCATACTGGTTAGTCTGTATTGCACCTGACTTGGCGCTATGCTACGGTTTCTGTGGAGGTTGCTATGGCTGACAATGTTGGTTCCAAGGTGACATATTTCCTCGTAGGGCTGGGAGTTGGCGCTCTCGTGGGGATTCTTTTCGCTCCAAAGTCGGGCGAAGACACACGTGATTTTCTTGCGAAGAAGGCCGATGAGGGCAAGGATTTTGCCCAGCGCAAAGCGCGCGAATTGCGCGAGCGCGCGGATGAATTGATCGAGCGCAGCAAGGAAGTTGCGGTGCGAAAAAAGGATTCCATTTCGGCAGCTGTTGAAGCCGGGCGCGAAGCCTATTTGCGCGAATCGAAGTCGTAAGTAGTCAGTTGTGCAGTAGCACGGGGTTCCGCTTCCAAGTGGGGCGGGTGGGGCGCCTATGCAATTCTGGCTCGAATTTTTCAGCATTATTGCGGCAATCGCTCTGGTTGTGCAAGTGGTGATGCTATCGCTGTTGTTTTTTCAGATGCGCCGCACGTCGGAGAACGTCAATCGGCTGGTCGGCGATTTGCAGACTCGCGTCGGTCCCATCCTTACGCGTGTGCAGATTCTCCTGGACGATACGCAGCCAAAGATCTCCACCATGGTATCGGACGCGTCGCACATCGTTTATCTGGCCCGCGGGCAGGCGCAAAAGGTTGATCGCGTGCTGACGGATGCGACGGATCGGCTGCGCGGCCAGCTCGTCCATGCCGACCGAATCTTGACCGGGACGCTGGAAGCGGTTGAGGATGCGGGCATGAAGTTTAAGCACAGCTTTTGGCGTCCCGTTCAGAAAGCTTCGGCGTTAGTGCAGGGAATTAAAGTGGGCCTCGATCTTTTGCGTTCGCGGCGCAAGAATGGTCCTCGGGGCGATGAACCGCGCGAACAGCAGGAAGAAGAACTTTTTATCTAGTCCGCGTTAGCGGATCCACCCGCCGCCGAGCACGCGATCTCCATCATAAAAAACAGCAGCTTGTCCCGGCGTAACAGCGCGCTGGGGCGAATCAAACGTTATACGCACGCGATTCGAATCGAGTGGTTCAATCACAGCGGATGCAGGCTCGTGCTTGTGGCGGATTTTTACGCTGGCGCGGACGGCTGCTTGCGGCTTTTCGCACGAAACCCAATTCACATCGTCGATTTCGAAGGTCGTTGTGCGGAGAGCGCTGTCGTCGCCGACCACAACACGGTTCTGTTTCTGATCGATCGAAAGCACGTACATCGGCTTGCCCACTGCAAAACCGAGGCCCTTGCGCTGCCCGACCGTAAACTCATGGACGCCGTTGTGCCGTCCGATAACTTCGCCGGCCTCCGTCACGATTTCACCTGAGCCGCCTTGCAGTGAAATTCCACTTTCACGGGAGTACGCCTGAATGAATTGCACGTAATTGCCATTGGGCACGAAGCACAACTCCATACTTTCCGGCTTTTCCGCGACGGGCAGGCGGGCGCGGCGGGCAGCCTCGCGAACTTCTTCCTTGGTCAGCTCGCCCAAAGGGAATTCGCTGCGCCCGAGCTGCTCCTGCGACAAACCCCACAGGAAATAGGATTGATCTTTGCTCTCATCGCGAGCGCGCAAGAGTTCCCATCGGCCAGTTTCATCGTTCTTTCGAATGCGCGCGTAGTGGCCGGTGGCGAGACGCTCGGCCCCTATCTGACGCGCCATGCGCAGCAGCGGTTCAAACTTCACATCGGTGTTGCAGTTGGTGCACGCGATAGGCGTGCGGCCTGAGAGATACTGCTCGACGAACGGGCGCACCACGCGCTCTTCAAATTGCGCTTCAAAATTCACCACGTAGTGCGGGAACTTCAAATGCTGCGCCACGGCTTTTGCGTCGTAGACATCCTCGAGCGAGCAGCAACGGTGCTGCGCGGGGCCCTCGCCCTGTAGTTCCGGCAAACGGCGCTGGTTCCAGAGCTGCATCGTCAATCCGACGACCGGCCTGCCTTGTTCCTGAAGCAAGGCGGGAACCGTAGAAGAATCCACGCCGCCAGACATGGCGACAGCGACGAGTCCGCGCTGGATTTCAGAGCGAGCTGGGAACGTGTCGAATTGGGTGGTCTCGGTCATGGTGACCATACCAGTTTAGCGGAATTTGCAGGCTCATGCAGGAAACACGTTTTATAAGGCCAGAAGTGATCGTCGCACTACCCATGAACTGCAGACTTCTGGTACGTGGGGGAAAGTTCGCGCAGTTGAGCGACGGCGGCGGGGACAACTCGGAGCGCAAACTCGATTTCCCGTTCGGTGGTGTGCCGGCCAAGGCTGAAGCGCAGGCTGGCGCGAGCTTCTTCCGGCGGCAACCCGGTGGCGGTTAGCACGTGTGAAGGCTCCACCGCGCCGGAGGAACAAGCAGCGCCGGTTGAGCAGGCGAGGCCCTTCAAGTCCAGTGCAATGAGTAGGGCTTCGCCTTCGATGCCGGGAAAAACGATGTTCGTGGTGTTTGGCGTGCGCGGGGCTCTGCCTCCGTTCACACGGGACTGCGGAACGCGCTGCAACAGACCTTGCTGCAATTTGTCGCGTAGGGCAGAGATGCGCACGGCGTCCTCTTTCAACAACTTGCGCGCGATCGCTGCAGCCTTTGCAAGTCCGACGATCCCAGCTACGTTCTCAGTTCCTGGACGAAACCCGCGCTGATGATGGCCGCCATAGAAGAGCTGGCGCAATCGCGTTCCGCCGCGGATGTAAAGCGCACCGATGCCCTTGGGAGCGTAGAACTTGTGGCCGGAAAGAGAAAGCAGATCGACATGCAGCTCGTTCACGTCAATCGCTACTTTCCCAGCGGACTGCACCGCGTCGCTGTGGAAGTAGATATCGCGCTGCTTGGCGATGCGGCCAACTTCTTCGAGCGGCTGCAGCGTGCCTAGTTCGTTGTTCGCATGCATGATTGTGATCAGCAGGGTTTCCGGCCGCAGCGAGTGCCGCAATTCCTCCAGATCAATGCGCCCTTCGCGATCAACCTTTAGGTAGGTAACGTGCACGCCTTCTTTTTCGAGCGCTTCGCAGGCATTGAGGACCGCCTCGTGCTCGATAGCGGTGGTGACGATGTGCTTGCCCATTACTCCGGGGCGCGAAGCCAGGATCGGCTGTGCCACAATCCCGAAAATAGAGTGATTGTCAGACTCGGTGCCGCCACTGGTGAAAACGATCTCTTGAGGGCGTGCGCCGATCAATGCCGCAACTTGCTCGCGCGCCGTTTCGACCGCGGCCCTGGCGCGCTGACCGAGCGTGTGGATGGACGCCGCATTTCCAAACTCCCCGCCGAAATACGGCAACATCGCTTCGAGCACTTCAGGATCGACCGGCGTCGTAGCGTTGTAATCAAGATAAACGTGGTTCATGGCAATGTTTCAAGCATATCAGGGGACAGACGGAAGTGGCGAGAGGGGCTCGCAGGATTGAGAAGTTGACCGAAGTCGCCTCGCCGAAGCGCAAGCACAAAGCGTTTGAGAAAGAGTCCTAGAGTTCTGTGCTCGCGTCCTGCGCTCCGCTTAAGGGCTGCGATCTGAAACGCCAGTTGAACAGGTTGCTGGTGTATAGCGCGATACAAAGAAGGTTGGCCGGCACGAAGCCGAACTGCGCGGTGCGTATGCCGATAACGCAGACCACAGCGCTATTGATTCCCGCGACGACCCAGCCCTGCCAAAGCTTCTTGCCAATCAGCACGGTAGCGAGCACCGTCAAAATGCAGGACAGGTAATCGAGTCGAATCATGTGGAACATATTCAGCATGTTTTCTTGGTGAGCAGGAACAGAACTGACGAATGAATCGACCAACTGTTCTTGGCTCTGGAAGTCTCTTTCTCTAGCTGGCCAGGCCGATTGCCCACGCGATTCAGATACTCTGTTCGCGGGGCTTTTCGGGGAACGCGCACACTTGCTGTGTGCGAACGATCGCTTCAGTGCCGTCGAATAGAGTGCAATCGTGTGGCCAATTGCAACCGCTGCTTGGAAGCAGCAACCACTGCTGGGACGCCAATAAGTCTCTTGCTAAGCGATGATTAGGATTGACCCTAACCTCGACCGAAGGGACGCACCAGGATACTTCGCAGCAAGTCGTTCATAGTGAGACATTTTGTATCAACCTGAAACTTTTCCGTGTGATAGTGCGATACAAAAAACTGCGTTCGAGACCATCCAGGTAACGCGATAAGCTGTTGCCGCGCCGCACTTCTTTTGTTGGCGGCATGACCGGATGTGAGAGTACCATTCTGGGATCTACCGGCAGGTGAAAGAGCTGCCGCGAGTGGCAATGCGAATCAGTCTTGAGCCGAGGGATTTATGAAAAGCAATCAAATGCTCCCTTGCAAGTGCGGTCACTCCAAGAGCATCCATGCCCGCGTGTACGTCAAAGTGAAGCCACCCGATCTACCGAGCGATTGCAACTACCCCGGCTGCAAGTGCCCCAACTACCGCCCGAAGAAAAGCAGTCAGTGAAGGGCGGAAACTGAAATTACAAGGTCAGCCTTTGACATTTTCTAATGACGGGTGAATCGAATGCGCCTTATGCGCGGTCACATCGTCAGAACAACGCGGAATTGGGCCTTGCCGCTGGTCATGCGGGCCCAAGCTTCGTTGACTTTTTCGAGCGGAAACGTTTCGACCATGGGACGCGCGCCGCTATACTCCGCGAAGCGCAGCGTGTCTTCCGAGTCGATCGAACTTCCTGAATTCCAACCTTGAATACTATTGCGGGCAAAGAGAATTTTCGTCGTGGGCACAGCGATGCTTTCGAGGTCCGCTCCCACCACCAGCAGTTTTCCGTTTGGTCCCAAGCCTCCGATAATGGACGACATCGCTTTGGAGCTTGGCACCGTGGCCAAAATGACGCGTGCCCCGCCTAGTCTTGTGAGCTCCGCAGCGGCACCCGCGGCGGAACTATCGATATAGATATGCGCGCCTAGTTTTTTTGCTAGCTCGGCGTTCTCTTTGCCTCGGCTGATTGCGACGACGTGGTAGCCGAATTTATTGGCAAATTGCAGACCTAAGTGGCCGAGGCCGCCAATTCCGATTACCGCGACTAGGTCTCCGGGACGTGCCCCACTGTTGCGCAGAGCATTGAATGTTGTGATTCCGGCGCAGAGGAGCGGCGCAGCATCGATTGGATTGAGCGATTCGGGGATGCGCGCAAGTGCTTCGGCGGGAGCAAGCATATATTCGGCGTAACCGCCGTCGTAGCTGAGGCCACTGATCTTTCCGTTGGCACACAACGCAAAATCGCCGCGACGGCAAGAATCGCAAGTTCCGTCGTGTCCGGCGTTCCAGCCCACGCCGACGCGCTGGCCTTTTTTCCAGACCGTGACGCCAGCGCCGGTTTCGTCGACGAAGCCAGATACTTCGTGGCCAGGAACGCGCGGGTAGGTAATGCCCGGAAATAGGCCATCTTTCGTGACCTCATCGCTGTGACAGATGCCGCAGGCTTGAACTTTGATGCGGACGTGACCGGCCGGGGGCTGGGGAATGTCGCGTTCCTGTATTTCAAAATCTGCACCGGGTTTGCTGACGACGGCAATTTTCATTTTGGTCATGGAAACTCCTTCGGAAATTGGTCGGTTGTTGGATGCCACTGGATAGCTCTCGGGTATAAAAAACAAATGCGACCCGCGGATTGGGTTTAAGAAGAGCGCGAAATAAGCGATGTTAATGAGGACGGTGCGAAACCATCGGAGTTATTAGGGTTCGTGCTAGAGTTTCATTCTCAATGCGGCCAGCGGCGGCAAGAGATCGCAGGAGGGTGGGTTGGCTTATCGTGACTTGAGGGAGTTTGTGCGGGAATTGGAAAAGGAAGGCGAGCTGAAGCGCATTCGCGCCGAAGTGGATCCTATCCTGGAAATTACCGAAGTGACGCAGCGTGTAGCGCGGGACAAAAACCGCGCGGCTGAAAGTGTCGGTCCCGCCCTTTTGTTCGAAAAGCCCAGAGGCTCACGCATTCCCCTGCTCGTCAACACCTTTGGCAGCGTGAGACGGATGGAATTGGCATTCGAGGTCGGCAAGCTCGACGATGTAGCCGCGCGCATCCGCGGTTTTTTGGCCATGGAATCCCCGCAAGGATTGTTCGACAAGATTAAGATGCTGCCGAAGCTGGCAGAATTGAGCTCATTCTTTCCGAAGAGCGTGAAAGTCGGAGCCTGCAAGGAAGTCATTCACCAGGGAACGGACGTCAACCTCTTCGATTTTCCAATTTTGAAGTGCTGGCCCCAGGATGGCGGCCGCTTCATCACCTTCCCCATGGTCTTCACGAAAAACCCGGAAACGGGGAAGCGCAACGTGGGCATGTACCGCATGCAAGTGTACGACGAGCGCACAACCGGAATGCATTGGCAAACGCAGAAGCATGGCGCCGAACATTTTCGCCGCGCACGCGCCGCGAACCCGGAAGGCCGCATCCCCGTTGCCGTTGCCATCGGCGCCGATCCAGCAACCGCACTCGCGGGCATGCTTCCCATTCCTCCCGACCTCGACGAAATGATGTTTGCGGGATTCTTGCGCCGCGAACCGGTGGAAATGGTACCCTGCGAAACCAATGATCTGGAGGTTCCAGCTAACACGGAAATTGTCTTGGAAGGGCATGTAAATCTGAACGAGCTTCGCACCGAAGGGCCCTTTGGCGATCACACGGGATTTTATTCTCTCGAAGGCGAGTATCCGGTGTTTCACGTCGAGTGTGTAACGCACCGCAAAGACCCGATCTATTTAACGACCGTCGTCGGCCCGCCACCGCAGGAAGACTTCTACCTGGGCCACGCCGTTGAGCGCGTTTTTCTGCCGGTGATGAAAACGCAATATCCGGAAATTGTCGATGTTGCTATGCCCGCCGAAGGTATTTTTCACAATTTGATGATTGTGGCCATCCGAAAATCCTATCCCGGTCACGCGCGCAAGATCATGAACGCCATTTGGTCGCTTGGACAGGCCATGTTCACGAAAGTCATTGTTGTCGTGGACCACGACGTGGATATCCACAATTATGGCGAAGTGGTGTGGAAGTCGCTCTGCGCCATGGACCCCGAGCGTGATGTGCAATTCAGCTTGGGGCCTGTGGACACTCTGGATCACGCTGCGCGTATGCAGGATTTCGGCTCAAAGATGGGAATCGATGCCACTCGCAAGTGGGAGACAGAAGGATTTACCAGGTCCTGGCCGGATGAGATCCTGATGGATGATGCCACCAAAGCAAAAATTCAATCGCTCTGGAAGAGCTTACAACTGTAGGGTGGAAATGAGAGAGTGCCATCAACTGATAACCGTCCCTGCGGACAGGGCACGTCAACCGAAAAAACACAACTAATAGTAGTAGTGTTAGGGATGTCCCACAATTACTTATGGTACTACCCCACAATACCCCCCAAACTGCCTAGAACTACCCGTATTCATAGGGCAACAGCCCTATAGATTCCCTTGACGGTCTGAATGCTAAAATGTCATAAAGCTCCCACGGGCCGCACCCTCCGGCAATCCGCAGCGCAGGTCGGGTGCAACGAACGACTGTGATTTTAGGCTTGAAGTCGAATGCCGGGGTGGCGTTCCTCGTGAGTGAATCGCGCGAAGTGATGAACGTACGACAGGCATCTCAGTATCTGGGCATCTCCCCGGATACCCTGTACCGTTACATCACCGAAGGCGAAATTCCCGCGTTCAAACTTGGAAATCGTTGGAAACTGCGTAAAACGATCCTGGACCGCTGGATGGAACGCAAGATGAGCCAGGCGACGTCAAGGCGCCGTTAGGCTGGCGTGGGCGACAGGGACGTTTGCTAGAAAAGGGGCCGCGATATGTTGGGATTGGGCAAAAAAAGCCGGCAACTCGTGGGATTGGACATCGGGTCCAGTTCCATTAAAGCGGTCGAGCTGAAATCGACGAAGGCGGGCTACGAGCTCGTAAGCTTCGGCATGGAAACCCTGGCGCAGGACACCGTCGTGGATGGCGCGATCATGGACGCGCCGCAGGTAGCCAGCGCCATCAGCAAGATTTTTGACGCGCAGAAAATTAAGACCAAGAACGTAGCCACTTCGGTTTCAGGACACTCTGTGATTGTTAAGCGAGTACCTCTGCCGCTGATGACCGAAGATGAGCTCTACGACCGCATTCCTTCCGAAGCCAGCCAGCACATTCCTTTCGACATTGCCGACGTGAACCTCAGCTACCAGCTGCTGGAATCGATGGACGCGCAGATGGACGTCCTCCTGGTGGCTGTTAAGAAAGACAAGATTCTGAATCACACGAACGTCCTGGCGCAGGCGGGCAAGACTCCAGTGGTTGTCGATATCGACGCTTTCGGATTGCAGAACTGCTTTGAAGTGAATTACGAGCCGGACGCCGGGCAGACGGTTGCCCTGCTGAACATCGGTGCCAGCGTTATGAACATTAATATCGTCCGTGGCGGCGTGCCGCTGTTTACCCGCGACGTCAGCGTTGGCGGAAACCAGTACACCGACGCGCTGCAAAAGGAATTGGACCTGAGCTTCGAAGATGCGGAGCGTCTCAAGCGCGGTGATTCACTTCCCAGCGTGACCGACGAGCAGAAGCAGCAGATTCTGCGCAGCGTCTCGGACATTCTTACCCTGGAAATTCAGAAGACTTTTGACTTCTTCCGGGCGACTGCCAGCGGCGAGAGTATTCAGCGAATTGTGGTGGCGGGGGGCACGGCGCGCGTCCCGGGCCTGGTGGACCTGCTCCGTGAGGAATTTGCGATGCCCGTCGAAGAATTGAATCCGTTCCGCAAAGTGCTCATCAATCCCAGCCGGCACAGCGATGACCAGATCCGCGAGATGGCCCCGCGGCTTGCCATTGCCGTTGGTCTGGCGCTGAGGAGCTTTGACTAGCCATGATTCGAATAAACCTTCTTGGACAAGTTCGACCGAAGTCCGCACGCCGCCCTGTGGACACGGGCGCCGCATTGCCGGTGGTATTCATCGGCGCGGGACTGGTGCTCGGTGCCCTGGTTCTCGGATTCTTTTACTACACCTGGCAAAAACAGCTTAATGAAGAGAACGGCCGCATCAAGGCATTACAGGCCCAGAAGGCGGATCTGGAGCAAACCAAGCTGCAGGTGGAAGCGTTCGAAAAGCAGAAGACCATCTTGATGCAGCGTGTCTCCACCATCGAACAGCTGCAACGTGACCGCACCGGTGGCCAGGAACTCCTGGATATGGTTGCGAATACGGTTTCGCGCACCGAGAACTTGTGGCTTACCGAAATGACTCGCCATGGTAACAGCCTCTCGATTGATGGCGCTTCTGCCTCCATCAACGCTGTGGCCAATTTCATCACCGCCCTCAAGCGTTCCGGATATTTCCAGAAGGTGGAAATCAAGGAAGCCAAGCAGGACGACAAGAATCTTTCCGTGCAAACCTTTACGTTCTCGATTACCGCTGAAATTACTCCGCCACCGATAGCGCAGGCGCGTCCGGCCAGCTCCACGGCCCCGCCCGCAGCTCCTGCGGCGCCGGCGAAGAAAGGATAAGGGGCGCCATGGCTAATCCGTTCCGAGACATGTCCGTGATCATGCAAGCGCTGGTAGCCGCGGCCGTCGCCGTGGTGCTAGTCCTGGTCGGCGTCTATGTGCCGGGATCGCCGATTGCGCGGGAGCGCGATGAGGTTGACAAGGCGGTTCAGCAACGCACCAAATTGAATCAGGAAGTGACGCAACTTCAGGTTTACAAGCAGCGCTACGGGGAACTCAAGCAGCAGATGGATGCCTTGTCCAAGCAATTGGACACGCTGAAAACCATTGTCCCGGAAGAGAAGGAAGTGGATGAATTTATCCGCCTCCTGCAGGGCGCGGCGAGTGCTTCCAACGTGCAGCTCCGGAAATTGACGGCGCAGGCGATCGTCCCCCGCGAGTATCACTACGAAATGCCGTTTGAAGTGCAGGCGGACGGCCCTTATTTCAACATCCTCGACTTTTTTGGACGGCTGGGACGGTTGTCCCGGATCATCAATGTGGGCGATCTGGTCTTTGACGATCCGGATAAGCCGAAGGGCACCAAGTATCCCATGCGTCCAGGCACCACAGTTTCGGCTGTTTTCACGGCAACAACGTTTTTCACCAAGCCCGCTGACACTGGTGCGGCTCCCGCTGCTGGAGCAAAGCCCCAGGCTGCCGCGGCTGGAAAACACTGAGCGGGAATGAGCGAACTATGCGTTCAGCGATAACTCTCGGACTAGGGATCATCATCGCGGCAGCCGCACCGGGCATGCTCGCGCAGGTCAGCCCTTCGACACCCAACAGCGTGAAGTCCGCATTGGCGGGTGCCGGGGCGCCGGCAAGTCAAGCCTCTAAACCGGGACCTGCGGCCGCGACCAAGCCTACAGCGCAAGCTGCCAAACCAGCGGCCAAGCCGGCCGTCAAGGCCCCGGCGAAACCAGCGGTCAAAAAGGTAAAGGCGGATGCTGCCCCTGCTGCTTCTGCGCCCGCCGAGAGCGAGATGAAGCAGGCGCGCAGAGATCCCTTTGAGTCTTTGGTCAGCCGCCAGCAGGCACAGGCTAACGCCATTGCCAAGCTTCCTCCGGGCAAAGCCGGTCTGCAGGTCAGCACTCTGCGCCTCGACGGCATTGTGAAGTCGCCGAACGGAATGATCGCCGTGGTTTCGAATCCCCAGGCGCGCACCTATTTCCTCCGCGAGGGGGATCATCTTTACGACGGCAGTGTGGAAAAGATTTCGATGGATGGCGTGTCTTTCCATGAAGAGGGCAAAGATGCCTTCGGCAAGCCCATGGAACGCCAAGTGAACAAGCGAATTTATCCGAGTGCAGGAGAACAGCAATGAAGACGAATTGGCCGGCCCTTCGGCATGGCTGCCTGATCCTAGCGAGTATGGCCTTGGCCACGAGCCCTGTGCTTGCTCAAGCGCAGGAGCCTGCCGGCGCAACTGCGACCGCGTCGGTGATTTCCAGCGTTGCCCTCACTCAAGCTGCGCAGCGCGCAGCGGTGCGGGTGGAAGGCGAGGGACGTCTCGACGTCCACGCTGTCCGGATGCAGAACCCGGATCGCCTCGTGCTCGATTTTGCTGGCGCTCGGCTAGCCGTCCAGAAGACGGCCATCCCGGGTGTCGCGGCTCCCGTGCGCGGCGTTCGTATCGGACAATATCGTCCGGATGTTGCACGAGTCGTCATCGATTTAACCAGCGCGACTCCCTATCAGCTTTCGCGAGACGCCGGCTCTGTAGTGATCTACTTCGACGCCCAGGCTGCGGCACCAGTCGACGTCCTGGCGAAGAACGCTTCGGCCGCTGCACTGCCCGTCGAGACGGCTCATCAGGAGTTTCAGTACACGGCAGCGACGCCGCGCTTGGCCGTGGCCCATTCTCCGAGCAAATCGCAGGTTCCAGCTCCTCGCTTCGCTTTGCCCAGCGAACTGACCCAGCCCTCAGTCGTATTGGCATCGTTCAGCGGGAAGAATGAACCGGTTCGTCCGGATGGTGGTGCACAGCAAGCCTCTCAGCAGGCTGTACAGCAAGCTACCACTGCCGCAACCACGCTGGCCACTTCTGCTTCGCAGGGTCAATCGTCGAACCCGGCTCCTGTGCCTGCGGCATCCTCTCCGAAATACACCGGGGAACCTATTTCCGTGAACCTCAAGGACGTTGACCTGCGTGACTTTTTCCGCCTCATCCACGAAATCAGCGGACTGAACGTCGTGCTGGACCCCGCAGTCAAGGGCACCTTGACGATTGTTCTCGATGAAGTGCCGTGGGATCAGGCACTTGACATCGTTTTGCAGAACAACAGCCTAGACAAGCAGCTCAATGGAAATGTGTTGCGCATCGCTACCCGTGCAACTCTGAAGAGCGAAGCGGAATCGACCCGGGATCTCGAAAAGGCGCAAGCCGAAGCCATCGCTCCCGTTACCGTTCCACGGGTCCTGAGCTATGCCAAGGCCTCTGCCCTGGCTCCGATCCTGAAGAAGTTCCTCAGTACTCGAGGCGATATTTTGTTTGATGACCGTTCGAACCAGCTCATTATTCGCGACATTCCCTCGGTCATCCCTAACATCGATAACCTAATCCGCAATCTGGACCGCAAGTCCCAGCAGGTCGAAATCGAAGCTCGCGTCGTTTCCGCGTCCCGCTCTTTTGCGCAGGACATCGGCACGCAACTCGGTTTTGCCGGGCAGACCAACGGTGGCCGTTCACTCTTCGGCGGCACTCCTCAAGTTGGCGCAAGCGGTCAGAATCCGCCCACCACTTTGAATCCGCCGCTCATTTCTACCGGTACTCAAACCACCGGCAACGGCATCACCAATGGCCTCCCGCTGAACACCAATTTCCCGGCGGGCGCTCCCACAAGTGGTCTTGGCTATTCGTTCCGTTCAGCCAATTTCGCTCTTGATTTCTTTATCACCGCAGCCGAGTCCAAGGGCGTCGGCAAGTTGCTCTCAAAGCCCAAGGTCATCACGCAGAACAACGAAAAAGCGACGGTGAAGCAGGGTACTAAGATCCCGATTCAGACGACCATCAACAATACGATTTCTGTCCAGTTCATTGATGCCGTGCTGAAACTCGAGGTCACCCCGCAAATCACCGCGGAGGGCACCATCTTCATGGATGTACTGGTGGAAAACACACAGATTGACACCGGTATTCCTCGCGTCCAGGGCATCCCGGCGCTCGATACAGAATCGGCCGAGACCAAGGTCACCGTTGCCGATGGCGGTACCGTCGTAATCGGCGGCATCATCATCTCTTCGCAGCGCGTGGATATCCAGCAGGTACCCATCGTCGGCAGCTTGCCGCTGATCGGGAATCTCTTCAAGCGCACCAGCGTGACCACACAATCCCAGGAACTACTGTTCTTCCTGACTCCGCGGATTATCCCCGGATAATCGCGGAGGCCATCTTCCTTCTAAGGACCAAAACGGGGAGACTCCAGTCTCCTCGTTTCATTTATGACCATACCGTTTTCAGTTAGCCGCCGTGCCTTGGCCAGTTTGTTGCCACAAGTGAAACTCGATTGCCTGCTGATCACCCATCCGGCCAATTGGTTTTACCTGACCGGATTTACGGGAGAGTCTGGCGCCCTCTTGGTCTCGCGGAAGGGAACCGCCCTGATCACGGACAGCCGCTTCACCGTCCAGGCTCAAGAAGAGACCTCCGGAGTGCGGATTGTCCTCCAGAAAGGTTCCCTGTTCGAATCCATCGGGCAGTTCTTGAAAACTGCACCGATACGGCGCGTGGGATTCGACCCCAACCAACTGACGATTGCTCAGCTCGGAAGCGTTCGAAAGTTCGCAGGGGCGCGCTTGCGCTGGATTTTAGCTCCAGGCAAGGTGGAAGCTCTCCGGATGCGCAAAGATCCGTCAGAGCTCGTGCAAATGCGCAAGGCAGCCCTCTTGGCAGGCGAAGTGGTTCAACACGCAATCGGTTTGCTGAAGCCGGGAATCCGTGAATTTGAGGTGGCGGCCGAAATCGAGTATCAAATGAGAAAAAAGGGCGCCTCCGGACCCGCCTTCGAAACGATCGTTGCTTTCGGCTCCCGCGCCGCCCTTCCGCATGCGCGTCCCACTTCCAAACGATTGAGAAAAAATGAGTTGGTCGTGCTGGACCTCGGTGTTATCCTCGGCTACTATTGTAGCGATATCACCCGCACGGTTTTCTTGGGGCGAGCCTCGGGGCGTATCCGGACCTGGTACAAGGCAGTCTTGGAAGCGCAAACGGCTGCGATTGCTGCGGTTCGTAGCGGTGCAACCTGCGGTGATGTGGATGCCGCGGCGAGGCAGGTTTTGACAGGTTATCGTCTGGACCGCCTCTTTGTGCACAGCACGGGCCACGGTCTTGGGCTGGAAGTACATGAGGATCCCCGGGTAGCAAGGGGGCAGAAGACGCGTCTCGAACCCGGAAATGTCATCACCATTGAACCTGGCGTGTATGCGGAAGGCATCGGGGGAATTCGCATCGAAGATGATGTGGCCGTGCACGCTGACCGAACCGAAGTACTGACCCGCGTTCCGCGGGATCTCATCGAGCTCTAAAACAGGCATGAAACGCAAAAAGACTACGAAGTCGGACTCGGCGTTTGCCAGCCCGGAGATACACCAGATCGAGCAGCTCCTTCAGTTCATGACGGAGCACAATCTCGAGGAATTTGAGTATTCGCGCGGTGACCTTCGCATCCGCTTGCGCAAACCCTCCCCAGGTATGGTTCTATCAGCCCCTCGGGGCATTGTTGCGCAGGAAAGCGGGGACGGCGGCTCGTTCGACGCTCCCCAAGCCGCCGGAAGTCCGGCCAAGCCGTCTCCCGGAGCGCACTCCGCCGAGGATTTGCACCTGGTCAAATCCCCGATTGTCGGCACGTTTTACAGCGCTCCCAGCCCCGGCGCGGACGATTTTGTAAAAGCCGGAGCGCGTGTCGAGGCCGGTCAGACGCTCTGCATCGTCGAAGCCATGAAGCTGATGAACGAGATTGAAGCGGACGTCACCGGCGAAGTCGTTCGAATCTTCTTGGAAAGCGGCCAGCCGGTCGAGTATGGGCAACCCCTCTTCGGCATCCGCCCGAGCCGGAAGAAGTAGCCGGCGCCTCCGGACATGTTTCAGAAAATCCTAGTCGCCAATCGGGGGGAAATCGCTCTGCGGGTCATTTGTGCCTGCAAGGAGCTGGGTATTTCCACCGTCGCCGTCTACTCGGAAGCGGACCGCCACTCCCTGCATGTTCGCTTCGCCGATGAAGCCGTTTGCATCGGCCCGCCGCGCAGCAGCGAAAGCTATTTGAATATTCCGCAAGTGATCAGCGCCGCGGAAATTACCAACGTGGATGCCATCCACCCTGGCTACGGATTCCTCAGCGAAAACGCCAACTTCGCCAAGGTCTGCGAAGCCTCGGAAATCACCTTCATTGGCCCGAAGCCGGAAATCATCGAAATGATGGGTGAGAAAGACCGTGCCCGCCGCGAAGTGCGAGCTGCTGGCCTTCCCACGATTCCCGGCAGCGAAGGAGTGGTCGAAGGCGAAGAGCAACTTGCAAAGGAAACTGCAAAGATCGGCTTTCCTCTCATTCTCAAAGCCTCCGCCGGCGGCGGCGGCCGCGGCATGCGCGTCGTGCGCACACAGGAAGAGTTGCTCGCCGCTTATCAGACCGCGCGCAGCGAAGCCCAGCAAGCCTTTGGTACCCCTGACGTCTATGCGGAAAAATTTCTCGAACAGCCCCGTCACATTGAATTCCAGGTTCTCGGCGATCAACACGGCAAAGTCATCCACCTTGGCGAGCGCGAATGCAGCATCCAGCGCCGGCACCAGAAACTTGTCGAAGAATCTCCTTCGCCAGTGCTGGACCCCAAACGCCGTAAGGATCTGGGCGCCAAGGTCGTCAAGGCCCTCACCGAAATTGGTTACACGAACGCTGGCACCGTTGAATTCCTGATGGATCGCGATGGCGCCCTCTATTTTATTGAGATGAACACGCGCATTCAGGTCGAGCATCCCGTGACCGAACTGGTCACCGGCGTGGACCTCATCAAAGCCCAGATTCGCATCGCCGCCGGCGAAAAAATGGAAGACGCCACCGGCGAAATCCATCACTCTGGTCACGCCATCGAGTGCCGCATCAATGCCGAGGATCCTGAAACCTTTGTGCCCTCGGCCGGGCGTATCACGACGTTTCAGGCGCCTGGCGGCACCGGAGTACGTGTTGACTCCGCCGCGTACGCTGACGCCGTGATTCCCCCCTACTACGATTCCATGATCGCCAAGCTCATCGTCAAGGGGCGCGATCGCAACGAAGCCATTGGCCGCATGCGCAGAGCTCTCGAGATGTTTGTCATCGAGGGCATCAAGACCTCCATCCCGTTGCACCGCAAAATCTTTGCTGATCCTGACTTCGCTGCCGGGCGCTTCGATACTCATTTCATCGAACGATTGCTCGGCGCCACTGGAAAATAAACTTTGAACCGCCTTGTCCTCCCGCGCCTGTATGTGATATTAGACGCAGCATTGCTTACCATTCCCGAAACAGAGTGCGCCCAGAAACTCGCCGATGCTGGAGTCCGTTTGCTCCAGTACCGGAACAAATCAGCGTCTTCCCGTCAGCTTTTTGAAGCCGCGGGCAGGCTTTCTTCGCTCTTGATTCCGCGAGGTGTTTCGTTCGTCGTCAATGACCGCGCCGACGTCGCGTCTCTCTCTGGCGCCAGCGGCGTTCACGTTGGTCAGGAGGATTTGGGCGTGCAGGCGGCGCGGTTTGTGATCGGTCCCAGCAAGTGGGTTGGGGTTTCGACCCACAACCTGGAGCAATTCGAACGCGCCGCTGCAACTTCTGCCGACTACATTGCGGTTGGGCCAGTCTTCTCCACGTCCACAAAGACAAACCCGGATCCCGTAATTGGGCTGAATTTCATCGCCAAGGCTCGCGCGCTCACCTCCAAACCCATCGTCGCCATCGGCGGAATCACTTTGGACCGCGCCGCGGAAGTTATTCGCACCGGCGCCGATTCCGTTGCTGTCATCAGTGATATTCTCTTCGCGCCAGATCCCGCAAAGCGCGCGCGCCAGTTTATTGACCTGCTCGAAGCCGCAGACCATGCGGCTTTTGTCTGAGGCGCCTGGCTTATGTCTGACACTGCGCATCCCGTTCCCCATGCTGTTGCGAAAGACGAGCCCGGCTTCGTCCGTGCCATCGGGTTGTTCGACGGTACCATGATCGTCGTCGGTTCCATGATCGGTTCCGGCATCTTTATCGTTGCTGCCGACATTTCCCGCCAGACCGGTTCCCCCGCTGGCCTCATTCTTACCTGGGTGCTCACCGGCCTGCTCACCATTTCAGCCGCCCTCTCCTACGGAGAACTTGCCGCGCTCTTCCCTCACGCTGGGGGACAGTACGTCTATCTTCGTGAAGCCTATTCGCCACTGTGGGGCTTTCTCTATGGCTGGACACTGTTTCTCGTGATTCAGACCGGCACCATCGCCGCCGTCGCCGTGGGTTTCGCTCGCTATCTCGGTGTCTTGGTGCCTTCGATCTCGCCAACCGCGTGGATCGTTCAGCCCATCGCCCTCGGTTCGAAATACGCCATCAGCCTCTCGGTCCAGCAATTGGTCGGCGTCCTGATGATTATTCTTCTTACGTTCATTAATACGCTGGGCGTTCGGCTCGGCAAGCTGATTCAAAATGTCTTCACCAGCGCGAAAACCCTCTCCCTCGTGGGATTAATCTTCCTCGGCATTTTTGTCGGAAGAAACGCCGGCGCAATGATCGAGAACTTCGGCCACTTCTGGGACATTCGGAACGTCCAGCCGATCGAGCCCGGCGCCAGTTTCCTGCGTAGCTTCTTGCCGACGATAACCGCGGCGAGCGGTGCGTTTGGCTTATTCATTGCTTTCGGTGTGGCCCAAGTCGGCTCGCTCTTTTCCGCCGATGCTTGGAACAACATCGGCTTCACCGCTGCTGAAGTCAAAAACCCCAAGCGCGACGTGGCTCTCTCCATGGCCTTCGGCACCATCATCGTCATCACTTTATATTGCCTCGCGAATCTGGCTTATCTCTTCACACTTCCCCTGGTTCAAATTCAAACCGCTCCCGACGACCGCGTTGCCAGCGCCGCCCTTAACGCCATCTTTGGCCCAGCCGGAGCCATGATCATGGCCGTGGCTATCATCATTTCCACGTTCGGCTGCAACAACGGATTGATCCTGGCTGGCGCGCGCGTCTCATACGCTATGGCCAAAGATGGCCTCTTTTTTAAATCCACCGGCAAATTGAATAACAAAGGCGTCCCGGGCTCCGCGCTGGTCTTTCAAGGGATTTGGATTACCGTGCTGATCTTGTTACGCACGCGGCGTGTGGATGCGGCCGGAGCCGTCACGTACGGCAATCTATACAGCAACCTGCTGAACTACGTGGTCTTCGCCGCATTGCTGTTCTACGTGATGACAACAATGGGAATTTTTGTATTGCGGGCAAAGCGGCCCGAGGCGGGCCGGCCCTATCGTGCCTTCGGCTATCCCTTTGTTCCCGCGCTCTACATCCTGGCCGCCGCCGCCATCATGCTCGTGCTGCTGCTTTATCAGACCCAGACCGCGGGCGCGGGGCTGGTGATTGTGCTCATCGGCTTGCCGGTTTATTTCCTGTGGTCGTGGTGGTCGCGGAGGACCGGGCGAGCGGATACCACACAATAATTCAATTTTCTTGTAGGGGCGCAGCATCCTGCGCCCCTACAATGTTTTTAGGCCAATTTAGCAGTGCCTTGAAGAACAGGGGGAATCCCCCAGAGGAGGAGTTGCATGGGCAACCCCTTGTTTGCTACCAAGTCGCTCGACACGCTGATGAAGGAGGCTTCCGATACTGGAGAGCACAGCCTCAAACGCGCGCTCGGTCCAGTGAATCTGGTCACTCTTGGGATTGGCGCCATCATCGGTGCGGGCATCTTCGTGCTTACTGGCTCAGCGGCGTCGCTTTATGCCGGTCCCGCAATCATGCTTTCCTATATGCTTGCGGGGACCGGCTGCGTTTTCGCTGGGCTTTGTTACGCCGAATTCGCTTCGATGATTCCCATCGCCGGTTCCGCCTACACCTATGGCTACGCGACGCTCGGTGAGCTTGTCGCTTGGATCATTGGCTGGGACCTGATTCTGGAATACGCATTTGGTGCGGCGACCGTCGCTAGTGGCTGGAGCAGCACGCTGGTCGCCTTCCTGCAGGACTACGGCATCAGCCTCCCACCGCAGATCTGCGATGTGCCGGGAGCGCAATGGGCTCTTTATGAGGGCCGATGGTCACCTGTAAACACTCTAAGTCTGAGCGCAGACCAACTCGCCGCACTGCCGCACGTGACTTCCAGCTTCAACCTCGTCGCCTTTCTCGCCATTCTGGCGGTCACCACCATCTTGATTATCGGCATTAAGGAATCGGCGAACTTTAACAGCGTCGTCGTCTTTGTGAAGTTGGCCGCTGTTCTGACGTTTATCGCCGTGGCCCTCCCGTATGTCCTCAAGAATCCTCAAGTCTGGCACGAAAATTGGAAAGTGTTTCTCCCACCCAACACCGGAAGTTTTGGCTCGTTCGGATGGTCTGGCGTCATGCGTGGAGCGAGCGTTGTATTCTTCGCGTATATCGGGTTCGACGCGGTGTCAACCGCAGCGCAAGAGGCAAAAGACCCGCAAAAGGATATGCCGATTGGCCTCTTGGGATCGCTCATTGTTTGCACGATCCTCTACATCGTCGTCTCCGGTCTGCTGACCGCAACTGTCCATTATTCTCACTTGAATATCGGCGCTCCCGTTTCCTTGGCCATTCGGCAGACCGGTGTCAGGTGGGGAAGTTACGTGATTAACGCTGGTGCGCTCGCTGGGTTAAGCACGGTAATGCTGGTAATGCTGCTCGGCCAATCGCGCGTTTTTTATTCGATGGCCAAGGACGGGCTCTTGTGGAAATGGGCGGGTGATATCCATCCACGTTTCCGAACCCCTTGGAAGTCAACCGCCATCGTCGGCATCTTGGTTGCCTTCGTGGGATCACTGGTGCCGATTGGCACGCTTGGTCAACTCGTCAGCATCGGCACCTTGTTTGCCTTCGTCATCGTCTGCGCCGGCGTTTGGGTTCTGCGCGTACGGCGGCCGGAACTCGCACGGCCCTTCAAGACGCCCTGGGTTCCGTTCGTTCCCATCATGGGGATTGTAATTTCACTGGCGCTGATGGCTAGCCTCAACGGGCTTACGATACTACGCCTGTTTATATGGTTGGGTATTGGCTTGGTCGTTTATTTCACCTACAGTGTGAAGCACAGTAAGGTACGCAACGCTGCTCGGCAATAAGGCTCTTAAAGCCCAACGCTAGCTTTTTCGGTCGGCCGGTCCATTCTTCTCGGACCCGCCATCTCCGCCGGCTCTTTCACCGCGACTCGGGCAGCAGCTTACCCTCCTGGGCCTATCCGCGGCAGGCAGCAGGCAGGAGAGCCGCTTTTCCTCCCTCCTCCACCGCATTCTGCTTCACTCAAATTACTCTGGGCGCGGTGGCGAGAAATCTCTGCCGAAGCCCCGGCCGGCTTTCATCTCTCTCAGTCTTCCCCTGCACTCCTCACTCCGATTCAGGTAAAGTATTGGTTCATTGACGGCACGATGACACCTTTCCGCGCGAACCTCAAAGAAGTCTGGAACCGCCTCTCCTGGCTCGATGTTGTTTCCGCCCTGGTGGTCGCGGCCGGATTGCTCTTGGCGGTCCTCGGATTCGGCGCCGGACCCTCGAACTTCCTCAAGTACCTCGCCGTTTTGGCAGCGCTCTACCTGTCCATTCGCTTGATTGGCTGGTGGCGCAACCGCCTGTTGTGGAGTTTGCGCAATCGCTTGATCGTTGCTTACCTGTTTATCGCCGCCGTCCCCTTCTTGTCCATTGTGACCTTGGCTGTGCTGGCTGCCCGCATCCTGTATTCGCAGTTGGGCGCGTATCTGCTCTACGAGGACATCCATCAGCGCATCGCCATGATCGCGGATATCTCGGAACATATCGCCATTGCCCATCAAACACTTCCGCCCGGTATTACAGAGAGCGAATCGGAGCGCATCTTGGCGGCGCAATCCCACGCGGTTCACGATCGCGAACTCCCCGGCTTGAGCATTGTTTTTTCCTACGACCAGGCCCTTGCTCAAAAAGTGATCCCACAGGGCAAAAGGTCCTTCGCTGGCTTATTGCAGGGGGACGATCCTCGGTCGGAAGCTCTGTCTATCGTTAGCCTGCGGCTCATTCCTGATCGCAAAGGAGAACGTGTTGTCATTCTCCGGATTCCGGTTACACCAGATTTCCTTAGCACCGTTGCGCCGGATCTCGGCAACATCCAGTTGAATCTTTTGGAGCGTTACACTGGAGGCCCGCCAGGAGGGCTCCTGTACAAATCAGGTGACACGCAGTATGTTGCAGCTCGCCGCATCGTCGCGAGCAACCGCACGCTCCAAAATGCGGCGTTTTGGATTGATAGTCCTGTCGACGTGGTTTCCAGGCTGGACTCCGCTTATGTCGGCCGCGACGGTACCTTCGAGTCGAACCGCCCGGTCTTCGCGGCCTCCAGTGCGCGTCCCTCTCGCTTGAACGCCCGCATCTTCACTTCGCTCGGAGAACTGCGCGACTCCTATCTTCTCTTTTTTATTCTAATTGGAATTGTGTTCTCCTTGGTCGAAGCCGCCGCGCTTTCCACCGGATTCGTACTCACGCGCAGGATCACCAGGGCCGTCGCCGATCTGTACCGCGGCACGCAGTATGTACAAGCCATGGACTTCTCTCATCGGGTGCAAATCGAGCGCCATGACCAGCTCGGTGAATTAGGTCAATCCTTCAATGAAATGACCGGCTCTATCAGTGGCCTCATCGAAGAACAGAACAAACGTCAGCGCCTCGAAAATGAAATCTCGATCGCCCGCGAGGTCCAGAACCAGCTCTTTCCCAGCAGCCTACCGTCCGTGCCCGGTGTGGAAATCGAAGCCATCTGCAAAGCGGCGCGTTCCGTCAGCGGCGACTACTATGATTTCATCCAGCTCAGCCCCACTCACGTCGCCATCGCCATCGCCGATATCTCCGGCAAAGGAATTTCCGCCGCCCTGCTGATGGCCAGCCTGCAGGCCGCTCTGCGCAGCCAGATGCTCACCGAAGGTAGCGAACGCCTCAGTACTGCCGAACTGGTCGCCCGCCTCAACAAACATCTCGTCCGCAATACCGGCGACGATCGTTTCGCTACCTTCTTCATCGCCGTCTACGACAGCGCCACACGTACGCTGCGCTATACGAACGCCGGACACCTCCCATCGTTCCTTGTCTGTCACGGCACCTCGCAGCATCTGGATAAAGGCGGCATGGTCCTTGGTGTCGTGGATGATTACGACTACGAAGAAGGATCGTTGACCGTGGGATCCGACGCCATCCTGATCGGCTACAGTGACGGCCTGGTAGAACCGGAAAATGTTTACGGCGAAGAGTTTGGCATCCGCCGTTTGGAAGAAACTGCCGTTCGGCTGCAGGGCGCCGCTCCTCTTATGGTTGCGGAGTCACTCATGGCCGCCGCCGAGGAATGGGCCGGTACAGCCGACCAGGCCGACGACATGACCGTAATCGTCTCGAGGCTCCGATGAAAGCTCTCACCGCAGCTGAAATGCGCGAAGTCGACCACCTCTCCACCGAGCGCTGCGGCATTCCTAGCCTGCAGTTGATGGAAAACGCCGGAAAAGCGGTTTTTGATTACTTGCGAGCTTCGTTCGGCGACTCGGCCGCGAGCCACTCCGCCGTTCTCTGCGGGAAGGGTAACAACGGTGGCGATGGATTCGTTTTGGCCCGTCTTCTCCAGGAAGCCGGCTTGAAGCCCAGAATCTATCTCTTCGCAGAATCAGAGACCGTCCGTGGCGACGCCGCGGAAAATCTGCTACGCCTCAAAAAATCCGGCGCGGAGGTTCGAATCATCACCGATCTCACGCGTTGGGAATCCGCGCGAAGCGGGGTCACGAATTCCCGCGTGATTGTCGACGCCCTCCTTGGCACCGGTCTGAAAGGCAAAGTGGAAGGTCTGTACGCGGCCGTAATCCGTGACATCAACAAAATCTCCCGCCACGCCACCGCGATCCACCCCGAAGCGATTCTAGCTGTTGACACTCCATCCGGTCTTCCCTCCGATGCAGAGTCATCTCAAGGGCCAGTGCTTCAAGCCCATGCCACCGTAACCTTCACCGCTCCTAAACTGGGCCAGCTCATTTCGAACGATGCCCCATCCTGCGGAAGACTCCACGTCCGGCAAATCGGTTCGCCGCAAGAGTTGATTGAGGAAGTTGGCAAGAGCAAAGTGCGGTGGATCGAACCAGGAGAATTTCAGAATCTCCCGCTGGTCCGCAGGCCCGATTCGAATAAGGGCAACTTTGGCCACGTCTTGCTTGCAGCAGGCTCTCGCGGAAAATCCGGCGCGGCAATTTTAGCCGGACGCGCCGCCCTCCGTGCCGGCGCTGGATTAGTCACTATCGCCTCGCCCGGCGACATTCTCCCGATCGTCGCCTCTGCTCAAGCGGAGTTTATGACCGAGCCTCTCCTCTCCACAAAGCTTGGAGCCATCGCCGCTTCGAATCTCAAAGCACGCCGCTTCAGTTCCATTGCCGAAAACAAAACTCTCCTCGCCATCGGCCCTGGAATTGGCAGACAACCCGAGACTCAGCGATTCGTGCGCTCCATCGTCCAAAATGCAGAACAGCCCTTAGTTCTCGATGCAGACGGGCTGAACGCTTTTGCAGGGCGCGCCAAAGAATTATCCAAGCGAAAATCGCCTTATCTCGCTGTTACTCCTCACCCCGGCGAAATGGCCCGCCTCTGCGGCATCTCCACCAAAGAAGTCCAGGCCGATCGCCTCGGCGTTGCTCTTAGGTCTGCAAAAGCCTGGAACGCTTACGTAATCCTCAAAGGGTTCCACACCATCCTCGCCACCCCAAAAGGCAGCGCCTTCGTCAACACAACCGGCAACCCCGCCCTCGCCAAAGGCGGTTCCGGCGACGTCTTGACTGGCATCCTCTCCGGAATGGTCTCGCAATTCGGCGCGCAACATTGGGAACGCGCCCTGGCGCTCGGAGTCTTTCTCCACGGCCGCGCCGCCGATGATGCGACCGCCAATCGCGAGGAAGCCTGTCTGCTCGCCGGCGAGATCGCCGAGACTCTGCCGCGCACATACCACGATTTCGTCATGGAGCTCCGCCAGCGTGCCTGAAGAATTCATCACCCATTCCGCCGAAGAAACCACCGGCTGGGGCAGGGAATTCGCCAAACGCCTCCGTCCCCCCACCCTCGTCCTGCTTACCGGCGACCTCGGCAGCGGTAAAACCACCCTCACCAAAGGCATCGTCGCAGGCCTCGGTGCCGCCAAAGAAGACGACGTCACCAGCCCCACCTTTACCCTCGTCCACGTCTACGGCAAAACCGCCAAGGTTTATCATGCCGATCTCTACCGCATCGAAAGTTTCCACGATTTCGAGACCCTCGGCCTCGAGGACATGTTTTCCACCCCCTCCATAGCCATCTTGGAATGGTCCGAACGCTTCCCCTTGCCATCCCCCTGGCCCCAGGTGCGCATTCGCTTGGAGCACCTCGGTGGCGATACCCGCCGCATCACCGTCCTTTAGTGCGTCGCCTGCCCACCCTGATCCTCTCCGTAACTCCTTACTCTCTGGTTACGCATCCAACAGGATTCCTTGCCCCGCCTGACTACCGCTGCTAGCTTAGAAAGAGCCCCTTCCGGGAAAGCGAATGGCTAACGAACTCGCACTACCCAGCGCAAGCGAATCGGCCCGGATCGAACTCAAGAGCTATAACGTCACGATCCCTATGGGATCGCTGTCGATCGGCGTGGATAACATCCACCACGACGTGTTCTTGAGTCCCCGATTTGTCCAATCCACACGCGATTATCTGTTCGATCTCATCCGCCAAAGCACCAGTGCCAGCCATTTCAGCGGCATCGAACTCCGTCGTACCAAAGGGCCGGACAGCGCCAGCTTTCGCAAACTTCTTTCAGAATTTCTCCAAAGCGCTCTGACCCAGGCCAAATACCACAAAAATATCGAGATCGATCTGCTCTTCCGCCTGGCGCTCCTCAAATTCCTCTCCTTCGAAATGGGCAATCAATTCTCCAACCTCATTCTCGAAGGCAAGGAGTGGATCCGCCAGCGCGGTGAACACTTCGAGCGCAGTCAGCAAGCCCACGTCATCAAAGCGCGTCTCTCTGAACTGCAGTCCACCCGCCGCGCCGTCTTCCGCCGCGTCGGTCAGCAAGTCGCGCAAATCGTTTCCGACGTCGAAGAAAATGTTATTTCAAAGACTCGCCGCGCCCTCTTCGGCGAGGATTTCGCTCCCTTCTATGAGCTCTGCAAGAACCGCCTGATCTTCCTCGAGGGCATGAAGGACGACGAATTCTTTCTCGAACACTATGTCCTGCTCGGGAATTACGTCCGTGATCCTGACCGCTTCGAAGCCATGGACGCTCTCTTCCAGGAATTTCTCCGCGAAGCCGGCATCACCCTCGGCCACGATCCCTCGCGCGCCGAAGCCACACAGGCGCACACTGCGCTTCTCGAATCCGTTCTGGTCATCCGCAATGACATCGCCACCCTGGAAGAGCAACGCGAAAACACGCGCAAGCGCCTCGACCGCGGCGACAGTTTCCTGACCAAATTCCTGAACTCTGGCGATCCCGCCGACCTCAAAGCTTCGCTCAACGACGTCGAGCAGCGCCTCAAACATCAAGAGTGCAAGCTGGAGGAACTGGGCCCGCAGATTGACGCCGCTCGCCAGAAACTCGATTTCTTTGTCAAGGATCAATCCGGCAAGCTCGGTGCCTATCTCAACGATCCGGAAAACGCCAAGCGCCTGTTCGACGCCAGCTCTGCTTCGGAAGAAGAAGCGCCCATGCGCGCGCGCCTTCTGGCTCAGCTACTCGATCGTCTGGAATTGCGCGAAATTCTCTATCATGTCGTCGCCAGCTATGAAATCCGCTCCATCGCTTCCGATTACTGCCCACCCGTCCACCTCCAGCAGCTTCGTAAAGCGCTGGTCTCCAAAGAAGAACTGAAACAGGTCGAGCAGGTCATCAAGCAGGTCCCCGCGAAAAAACTCTCCCTTAAGGCTCTCGAGGAGCTCTCGAAAAAAATCCGCCGCTATCCCCGCGAGGAAATGCAGGCGTTCGTCCTGCGCTTTGCCACGGACTTTCTCCGCCTCCGTCGCGATCTGCGCGATGCCGACCATCTTGCCACCTGCATGGAGCGCATCAACCTCGTCACCACGGAGAAAGCCCGCGAGCTCTCTCGCTTGAACAACCGCCTCTACGAATGCGTGCTTCCCGATGAAGCCAAGCCGCAACAGGACAACGTCATCTCCCACGTCATCATCAAGGCCGACGTGCGCGGCTCCACCCGCATGACCCAAGACCTCTTGTCTCGCGGCCTGAACCCCGCTTCCCATTTCAGCTTGAACTTGCACGAGCCCGTCAAAAAACTTCTCGACCGCTACTCCGCCAAAAAAGTTTTCATCGAAGGCGACGCCATCATCCTCGCCATTTTTGAAACCGAAGCCACCATCGCCTATGCGCGCCCTGTCGCCAAAGCTTGCATCCTCGCGCGCCAGATTCTTTCCGTTTGCAATTCCTACAACGAGCGCGCCTCCGACAGCGATCTCCCCACGCTCGAACTCGGCCTCGGCGTCGCCTTTCAGGGCTCCGCCCCCACCTACTGGACCGACGGCGATTCGCGCATCATGATTTCGAAGGCGCTGAATCTTTCCGACCGTCTCTCGGGCTGCGCAAAACTCGCCAAGCGCATGCTTTCGAAACAGAAATCCCATTTCTCCCTATTTCAATTTTTGAACACCATGGAAGGCGCGTCCGCCGAAGAATTAGACGAATTTCTCGTCCGCTTCAATCACAACGGTATCGAACTCAACGAAGAAGGCTTCCAAAAGCTCTCCGAGGAAATTTCGCTCGACTCCATCGAAACCAAACTCGAAATGCCCTGGGGCAAAGAAAACATCACTGTCCACTACGGAGAAGTCCCTCTTGGCGAATCCGTCGAGTTGCTCGTCCTCCGCAAAGGTCTCGCTCGGCAGCTGCTCCCCGACGGCAAGATCGGCGCCGCCTCTTCGCACCCCTACTACGAAGTCTGCACCAGCCCCGCCCTCTACGACCTCGTGGCCGCCCTCATCCGCACCAAACAAGCCGCAGAACTAGTCGCCGCCCGTGCCTGACCATAGCCAAAGTGGCCTCCTCTTCTGGTTACCGTCCGCTCACCTCGCACAGATTGTTGATTTTCTCTTTGTAGCCGCGACTTCACGTCGCTACTCCTCGCCTCCTTCCCGTAACGCCGGCATCCCTGCCTGCTCACTCTTTTCTCCGCGGCGCGGCCAACCTAGCAATGCGCTCTCTGCTCTCTGATTTCTGATTTCTGATCTCCGCTCAACGAGTCACCAGTCACCACTCACCATCGCCTACTTCCAGCTATACTTCCCCCGGAGGCGAAAGGGGTCCGGTGATCTCCCCAGCCTTCAAAGCCGTTCTGAGCGCCGCGCATGGTCCCGCCGCATTGTGCAACACCACGCAGACCTGTTGATTCTGTGCTCGTTACACGCTTCCTTACCTCGCACACCGGCGCACCTGAGCGCGGCGAACTGCAAAGCCAACCGACACCACTACCGACACCAGAGTTTCAGACGCCTCGCTCTTAATCAAGCATCGTAGGTTTTGGTGGTGGGCACAAAACTGGGCACACTAGGCAGCGGTTATCGCCCGTCTTCCTGCTTAGCAAGCATTGATGGCTTACGACTCCATGTTCGGATTCAGACTGCATGAGTGCATTACATGCGCGGTGGCCGATGGGACCCTCTCTAGGGGGACCCATCTAGACAAGCCGAGCCACCCCTCCCCCCTCTCCCCGGGACCCGAGGTGGGCCCCATGCGCGGAGTGATTCATGAACTGGAGCAAGATCAACACTAAGCACTAACGTAGATTGGTGAGCTGACTTTCACGAGCTTGCGAGAGATAGGTCCAGCCCCTGTCCGTGGTCGCAGTGTTCAGCGCGCCTGTGAGTCTGGCAGCCAGTATTGTTACCTTTTCTTCGCCTCTCAACACGCACGGGGGGTAGTACGCACTGAGGGGAAATTGCTACAACAGCCACATTTGAAGAAGAAGTGAGAACTCAAAGACTCAGATCCTACGGCCAATCCATTTCGAGCGCATAGATTTCCTGCGTGCTGATATCCCGGGCGAACAGAGGAGAGTCGTCGGGAGCAAGTCCAAACCAGTCCGTGAGCGTTCCCGTGGTTGGGCGTCCGACATCCTTGACATCCACTATGTTTTCGATCTTACGGTCGCTCAGCCGAAGTCTAACGACGCGCTCACCGATGGACTGCTCAGAGTTGACCCAGTTCTGAAAGTAGATGTACTTTCCATCGTGTGACCAGCACTGGTAGCCGCCTTCAATGCCCAAAGCGGTCCACTTCTGCGTGGAAAAGTCAAAGAGCATCAGCTCGCTGGGAGCGTCCGTAGTGAGGGCCACAATGTACCTTCCATCCGGCGACCAGCGAGGGGAAAACAGTCCATTTGAACCAGGCAAGGTGGAGACGCGCTTGGACCTGAGGTCGATAGTGTAAATCGGCATGTCGGGGACATTGTGGGTGCCGAAGACCAGCGAGTTCCCGTCCGGTGACCAGTTCACATCGATCTGACTCTGCTCGCTTGGGAGTATTTGCACGGGAGTGCCGCCTTCGCTCGAGATCAGGTACGCCCTCCAGGTCCCCCCAGCGCCGGCGGGAAGCAACGCATTAAAGGCTATTTGTTTACCGTCGGGCGACCACCGCGGCAATAAAACCCGCAAGGGCAGAAATGTAAGCTGGCGCCGCTCGCTTCCATCCACTTTGCTTCGCCATAGCGTGCCATCGGGGTAGGAAGTGTAGGTAACCCATTGCCCATCTCGAGAAAAGGCCAGGCCCTCAGCGGAGATTCCGGAAAGATAAGGCACAAACTGGCCGCTGCGCGAGTTGTAGCGGATGACTTCCGCTCGATGGGAACTACCGATGGCAAGGATCCCCTTGCCATCCTTGGTAGGCAAGGGGTACTGAAAGTCCAGAGGTCCTGCGGTCAACTGGATGGGCTTTTCATTCTGTTTCCGCCAAGGGAAACCTCTCGCTTTCGGCCAGGCCCAGAGATCAATTCTGCGATCGGGCCTCTGCTGAAAAATGTAAAACCGTCCGTCTGAAGTCCAATTGCCGCAGCATCCCCCAATCATTTTGTGAAGGCCCGTGCCATCCGCGGCGGCTTCCATGATGGTCATGGAATCGATCCGGTAATCAAACTTCGTGAATCGAAAGACCCGCCCATCCGGCGAAAATGCGAAAGCAAAAGGTACGTCACTGGCCGCGAGCAGTTTTCGAGGGGACAAACCGTCTTGGTTTACCGAGTAGACGTCGTGTCCCTCGCTGTAGATGATGCTAGTTCCATCCGAGCCGAATCGCGCATCGTTCACGAGGATCGTCCCTACACGACGTGGCGATCCTCCCGCAACCGGCTGCACCCAAAGCGAAAAAATTTCGTGTCCCTCTTCATTCAATACTAGGAGTTCGGTTCCTGCTCTCGACAGATCCAGCACTTGAGGCTTCTTGAGTGGCAGCAAGAGTGGAACGGCCTCTCCCCCTTTAACAGATACCTGGGCGACGAGAGTGCGCTGATCGGGCAATGCCTCGCCGAAATAGATTCGCGAACCGTCGGTGACGATCGGACCGGATTTTGCCTGACCGTCATTGGTCAGCGGTGTGAATCGCAAGACCCTTGGCGCGACTGGGACTCGCAGGACCGTCTTCCAGAGGGCCAACGCTCCAGCCGTAACGATAAACGCAGCGAATATCACCAGCCCATACCGTTTTCCGCTGGCCTTCCGCTTGGCGGATGGAACTTCCGCCGCGAGTGGGTCCGGGGAAGTGGCTCCCCCTGTCACCGGGACGATGAACCGGTATCCCCGCCGCGGCAGGGTTTCCACATAGCGAGGAGTTTCCGCGGAATCACCGAGAGTTTCCCGCAAGCGGTTGATGGCTGCGTTGATGCCCTTCTCGAAATCCACAAACGTTTCCGAGGGCCAAAGGGCCTGCTGCAGTTCCTCCCGTGTAACAAGCTCTCCCGGGCGCTCGAGAAGCATTTTCAGAATTTGAAAAGACTGCCCCGGCAGGCGAAGCCGTACACCACCCTTTCTAAGCTCTTGAGTTTGCAGGTCGGCGTCGAAGGGGCCAAAGGAAACGACGGTCTTGGAAGGCTGAGTTCCCGGCATTTAGAAATCCTTCCTGCAGAGGGTATCACAAATAGGATTGACGGGCGGAGCTCCGCGAAGGGTAGAAGCGGAAGTAACCATCATCTTTTCAGCAAGATAGCGCGCGGCAAACATGCGTCACCGTTAGGCTGGCGCGGGGATTGAGGTAGATAGGTAGAAGAACGAGTTTGCGGACAGCACCGAAGGAGGTGCCTCCGTGAAACTCAAATTGAACCTGTTCGTCGCAGCCCAAGTCCTGTTCGCAGCATTCCTATCCCGGACAGTAATGGCAGCCCCTCCACCACCTGAAACTGCCCGGCAGCACTTCGTCTGCAATACCGGCTACACCCCGGAGAAATGCCACGCGGATGTGGCGGTCCTGAGGCTGACGTTGGCGAACTACCCGATGGTGGAACTCGGTGATTGGACCTGGATCCTGGTTCGTTCCGAGGACTGGAAAGCCCTTATACAGCCAAGAGGATTCACAATGGCCACGCCGGCGTTCACCTACTATGCCAAGCGCGAGACGTTCATCGAAGAAGCGCTAGTGACGGAAGTTCCTGCGAGGAGCCGCGAGTTGCTGTTGAAGTGGAACATGAGCAGGAGAGATCTTCTCGAATTCGCCATCACTCATGAACTGGGACATGTATTTTGCAACGATAAGGACGAGTCGAATGCCAATCGAGTCGGGCAACTGCTGAAAGAGGGTAAAACTCCGTCCTGTAGAAAGCCTTGATGCACTGGCGGCAGAAAGCCGCTCGCCTGCTGCTCCAAGCCAGCTAATGCGCCGGACGGCCGCGGGAGAATCACCGGAGCTGATCTTCGAAATTCCCGCAAGTCTGTCATGGACTGACTGGTGCCCGCTGAAGCCCGGAGCCTCCTGTGTCCTAGCGCAGGTGGAACGAAATGACACGGTTTTTTACGCGCTCGATCCGGTGCGAGGCAAAGGGGTACAACTCGGGAAGACGGACGCCACGGTTTTGTGGCATGTGTCGGCCGACGGATCACACTTGGCATGGATTAACGTGCTAAAACCGGGTCCGATCACCGTTCTCAATCTAGCGGACCACACCTTGCAGAAGATTCCGATCGATCCTCGGTGGAAGAATTTTTATAACCTCTCTTGGGCGGCGGATGGCAAGGGTTTCTTCTTGTCCTCCTTTTTCCCATACTCGAGCAATTTGATTCACGTCACACTGTCCGGCAGGGTGCACGTATTGTTGAGCAGACCACGTGGCATCTTCATGAGGTCAGTTCTGCCCTCTCCTGACGGCAAGTTCCTGGCATTCCAGGCGGTTACGCGTGGTAGCAACGCCTGGCTACTCGAAAACTTCTAGGAAGCGCATCGAAATTCTTGTTCTGGATCGAGCAAATCCCGTTCGCTTTACAGGGTGACATTGCCAAAGCGTGGGCTGCGTACGAGGATCTCCTCACGCTGTGGAAAGACGCTGACCCCGATATCCCCATCCTTCAGCAAGCCAAAGCCGAGTGCGCCACGCTCAGGTAAGCACATCAACCGAAGCTCCAGAGCCTTTTTAGATAGGTCCAGGCTGACCTAGCCGGAAAGAAATCCAGTTTTTCAGCTGCTTCGTTTGGTCCAAGCCATTCACCCTGGGTCGTGGCAAATAAAGTCAGAACTTGCAGTTTAAGTTCGTTGTATCGGTTCATTTTATTTTCCGAGAGCGCATTCCTGCGCTATCAAAAGCTAGTTAATGAAGCTGAAAAATAGGTGCGGTTTAGGCTTGTGCGCTCGACCCGACAGTGCTGTCCTTTCTCCCCTCATCTGCGAATTAGAAAAGCAAGGCAATAAACAAAGTGACACACTCCACGAGCCACCAAGCCCAGTTCTTTTTCCAAACGGCGGCAACGACAAGTGTCAAACCACACGCACCCATACCAAGTTTTGGACTGTAAGCTGCGAGCGCACCGCCAGCGATTAAGGGAACGACCAAGCTGATTCCACCGCTCGCTTCTCGGTGCGCTATGGGTTGGGTCGTTTGTTCCACCGCTTGCGCGCGTCGTAGCTCACGGCGACGAGTCAACCTTTGCGGGCGGTGCAACCGCTCCCATTCTTTCTTTCGCTCAGGGGGGTCTTTGTAAGACATCACGCTGCTCCTTTCTTCAGTTCTTCGACAACTTTCAGACACTTTGCGAGTTTCGCCACGCGCACCGTCT
>DATDGF010000032.1:0-105906 GCA_036522195.1 Candidatus Acidiferrum sp.
GAAGGTCACCATCCGTCTGACCATTTACGACAAGGATCCGGATTCCGGCGCGAAGACCATTCGCGACATCAAGGAGCAGGAAGTTTTCTACGGCGACATTCCGCTGATGACCGAGAACGGCACGTTCATCATCAACGGCACCGAGCGCGTAATCGTTTCTCAGTTGCACCGCTCTCCGGGCGTTTTCTTCGAGAGCGCGAACAACCGCAGTTACTTCCTCGGGAAGATTATTCCGTACCGCGGGTCGTGGGTGGAATTCGAATACGACACGAAGAATATTCTGTACGTTCGAATCGACCGCAAGCGTAAATTCCTCGGTTCGATTTTTCTGCGCGCGCTGGGGATGAAGTCCAACGAAGAGATTCTGCGCACCTTCTACCAGGTGGAGCGGATTTCGCTGCGCGAAAAGGATCTCTATTGGAACGTTTCGCCCGGCATCGTGGACCGCAAGCTGGCGCACGAGATCCGCAATCCGAAGTCCGATGAAACGATTGTCGGCGCGCACAAGCGCATCACCGAGAATCTCTTCAAGGAACTCATCAAGGCCAAGATTTCGCAGGTTCGCACCGCGCTGGGCGACCTCGAGGGCGCTTACAGTGTCGCCGACGTCGTCAATCGGCAGACCGGCGAAGTGCTGCTGGAAGCCAACAAGCCGCTGACCGCGGAACTCTGGCAGGCGTTTGCCGAGGGCGGTATCACCGAAGTCGACGTGTTCTTTCCGGAACGCGACGACATCGGCCTGGTGCTCTCGCGCACCCTGGACAAGGATTCCATCCGCTCTTCGAAGGAAGCGCTGATCGAAATCTACCGCAAGCTGCGCCCGGGCGATCCACCGACGCTGGAGACGGCCACGAATCTTTTCCGCGGTATGTTCTTCGATCCGCGCAAGTACGATTTCAGCCGTGTCGGCCGCCTGAAGTTCAACATCAAAATGGGGCTGGACACACCGCTGGACAATCGCACGCTGGAGACGCCGGACTTCGTTTCGGCGATCAAGTATCTCTTCAAGCTGCGAAAGAACATCGGCGTGGTGGACGACATCGATCATCTCGGCAACCGTCGCGTTCGCGCGGTCGGCGAGCTGCTCGAAAATCAGTTCCGCATCGGCCTCGTACGCATGGAGCGCGCCATCAAGGAAAAGATGAGCGTGTACCAGGAAATGTCGACGGCCATGCCGCACGACCTGGTCAACGCCAAGCCGGTTATGGCCGCGATTCGCGAGTTCTTCGGCTCGTCGCAGCTCAGCCAGTTCATGGACCAGACCAACCCGCTCAGCGAAATTACGCACAAGCGGCGTCTATCGGCTCTCGGGCCCGGCGGTCTTTCGCGTGAGCGCGCGGGATTCGAAGTCCGCGACGTTCACCCCACGCACTACGGCCGCATTTGCCCGATTGAAACGCCGGAAGGCCCGAACATCGGACTAATCAGCTCATTGAGCTGCTTCGCCCGCATCAACGACTACGGCTTCATCGAGTCACCCTACCGCAAGGTCAAGGGCGGTCGCATCATCGACTACGTGCAAATCGTCAACGCCGGGGACAGCGAATTCAAGGCCGGCGAAATCGTCGAGAAGGACAAAGTCGAGGATCTCAATGAAGAGCTGAAGCGCCGCAAGGTGGTTTACGAGCCGTACTGCTTCTACCTGTCGGCTTGGGAAGAAGACAAGTACGTCGTCGCGCAGGCCAACGTTTCGCTTGATGACCGACTAAAAATCACGACCGAGCTGGTCAATTGCCGGCAGGCGGGCAACTTCGTGCTCAAGAGCCGAGACGAAGTGGATTACGTCGACGTTTCACCGAAGCAGCTCGTCTCCGTCGCTGCCAGCTTGATTCCGTTCCTCGAGAACGACGACGCCAACCGCGCGCTGATGGGTTCCAACATGCAGCGCCAGGCTGTGCCGTTGATTCGCGGCGAAGCGCCGCTCGTCGGCACCGGCATGGAGCGCGTCACTGCTCGCGATTCCGGCGCGGTCGTGCTTTGCAAACGCGAAGGCATCGTGGATCAGGTTGACTCGGAGCGCATCATCGTGCGCGTGGAGTCCGACCACTCCGGCGTACTCAGCCGCGAAGTGGGTGCGGACATCTATCAGCTGATCAAGTTCAAGCGTTCGAACCAGAACACCTGCATCAGCCAAAAGCCACTGGTTCGCGTAGGCGACCGCGTCAAGAAGGCGCAGGTTCTTGCCGACGGTCCTTGCACCGAGCGCGGCGAACTGGCTCTGGGACGAAACGTCCTGGTGGCGTTCCTGCCGTGGCGCGGATACAACTTCGAAGACGCCATCCTGGTCAGCGAAAAGCTGGTGAAGGACGATTACTACACTTCGATTCACATCGAGGAGTACGAAATCGAAGCGCGCGACACCAAGCTGGGCCCCGAGGAAGTTACTCGCGACATTCCCAACATCAGCGAGTCGTTTCTCCGCAACCTCGACGAAAGCGGCGTGATCCGCATCGGCGCGGTAGTGAAGCCAGGCGACATCCTGGTCGGCAAGGTTACGCCCAAGGGCGAAACCACGCTCACTCCGGAAGAAAAGCTGCTTCGCGCCATCTTTGGCGAAAAGGCCGGGGACGTTCGCGACGCTTCTCTCTACTGCCCGCCGGGTATCGAGGGCACGATCGTCGACGTGAAGATCTTCACCCGCAAGGGCGGAGAAAAGGACGAACGGCACAAGGCCATCGAAGCCACGCAGGTCTTCAAGCTGGAGAAGAACCTCGCCGATGAAATCCGCATCCTCACGGATGAGCGCCTCAAGCGCCTCTCGGATCTGCTCGGCGGCAAGATTCTCCAGGCCGACCTGCACGACGAGAAGACCAACAAGCGCCTGTTGACCAAGGGTGTTGAGCTGACGCGCGAGATCATCGAAAAAATCACCACGCGCAACCTCAAGCGCTTGAAGCTCAACGAAAAGGATCCGCTGCTCATCGAGAAAATCGAGGAAGTCGAGGAGATGACCTCGCGGCAGATCGACGTGCTGCGCAAGATCACCGAGGAGCGCAAGGACAAGCTCAAGAAGGGCGACGAGCTGCCTCCGGGCGTCATCAAGCTGGTCAAGGTCTATATCGCCATGAAGCGCAAGCTCTCGATCGGCGACAAAATGGCCGGCCGCCACGGAAACAAGGGCGTCATCGCCCGCATCGTGCCACAGGAAGACATGCCGTACATGCCGGATGGCACTCCGGTCGAGATCGTTCTGAACCCGCTCGGCGTTCCTTCGCGTATGAACGTCGGACAGGTTCTGGAGACGCATCTGGGCTGGGCTTCCAAGGAGCTAGGCCACAGCCTGGCGCGCCTGCTGAGTAAGGAATCGCGTGGCGAAGCACTCCGCCGCTGGTTCCGCGAAGTCTTTTCGGAGACCACCATCTGGAAGACGCTCTCGAAGCTGGACGACGATGCGTTGCTGGAAGTCGCTGAAGGTTTCCGCGAAGGCATTCCATTCGCCACGCCGGTATTTGACGGCGCGCGCGAAGCGGAAATCCGCCACTTGCTGGAAGTCGCGGGGCTCCCGCACGCCGGCAAGATCAACCTTTTCGACGGCATGACCGGCGACCAGTTCGACCAGCCGATTACTGTCGGATACATCTACATGCTCAAGCTATCGCATCTCGTCGACGACAAGATTCACGCGCGCTCCATCGGGCCGTACTCGCTGATTACGCAGCAACCGCTTGGCGGCAAGGCGCAGTTCGGCGGCCAGCGCTTCGGCGAAATGGAAGTCTGGGCACTCGAGGCTTACGGAGCGGCGCACATCCTGCAGGAGCTGCTCACCGCGAAGTCCGACGATGTATACGGCCGCGCGAAAATCTACGAGGCCATCGTCAAGGGCGAGCCGGGGATCGAGCCGGGCGTGCCGGAGTCGTTCAATGTCCTGGTCCGCGAGTTGCAGTCGCTGTGCCTGGATGTGGAGTTGATGAAAAGGCAAAAGCCGGCGGACAAAGCCGCGGACTAGCAGGACAGACTCTTAGTCTGTCCTCAGAATGGACAGGCAAGAATACCTGTCCTACAGAAGAAGTTTTCAGCAGTTGGGTTCTCAGCCGGTCCGATGCGAAATCATTGGATCGCGGCCCCGGTGAAAGCCGGGGAGGGAGGAAACAACCTTGTATCGCAGCAGCCCTTATGATCGCGCCAGTTTGATCGCCGATTTTGATTCCATTCGAATCAGCCTAGCGAGTCCGGAAAAAATTCGTTCGTGGTCCCACGGTGAAGTGACCAAGCCGGAGACCATCAACTACCGCACGTTCAAGCCCGAGCGGGACGGCCTTTTTTGCGCCAAGATTTTTGGCCCCGTCACCGACTGGGAATGCCTGTGCGGCAAATACAAGCGGATGAAGCACCGCGGCGTAATCTGCGACAAGTGCGGTGTCGAAGTCACGCTCAGCAAAGTTCGCCGCGAGCGTCTCGGGCATATTGAGCTCGCTTCGCCGTGTTCGCACGTGTGGTTTTTCAAGGGCCTGCCGAGCCGCATCGGCTACCTGCTGGACATTTCCATGCGCGATCTCGAGCGCATTCTTTACTTCGAAGCCTTTGTTGTCGTGGATCCCGGCGAGGTCGCCGTGCTCCGCGAGCGGGAAGTGCTGCTCGAAGACAAGTACCGCGAACTCCAGAAGGAATATCCCGGGCAGTTCAACGCTAAGATGGGCGCGGAAGCCATTAAGGAACTTCTCCGCCGCGTCGAAGTAGAAAAACTTTCCGAAGAGCTTCGCGAGAAGATGAAGACCGATCCGTCGCTCCAGAAGCGGATCAAGTTTGCCAAGCGCCTAAAGGTTCTCGAAGCTTTCCGCAAGAGCGGCAACAAGCCGGAGTGGATGATTCTCGACGTGATCCCGGTGCTTCCGCCGGAGCTGCGCCCGCTTGTGCCCCTCGATGGCGGCCGCTTCGCCACCTCCGACCTCAACGATCTGTATCGACGCGTGATCAACCGCAACAACCGGTTGAAAAAGCTTATGGAGCTGCGCGCACCGGACGTCATCGTGCGCAACGAAAAGCGCATGCTCCAGGAAGCCGTGGACGCTTTGTTTGACAACGGCCGCCGTGGCCGCGTTCTCCGTGGTACGAACAACCGCCCGCTCAAGTCGCTCAGCGACACGCTCAAGGGCAAGCAGGGCCGTTTCCGCCAGAACTTGCTTGGCAAGCGCGTGGACTACTCCGGCCGCTCCGTCATCGTAGTCGGGCCGGAATTGAAGCTGCATCAGTGCGGATTGCCGAAGAAAATGGCGCTCGAGCTTTTCAAGCCGTTCATCTATCACAAACTCGAAGCGCAGGGCCACTGCACCACCATCAAGCAAGCCAAGGAAATGGTCGAGCAGCAGGAAGCGGTCGTTTGGGACATTCTCGAAGATGTCATCCGCGAACATCCCGTGATGCTCAACCGAGCCCCGACGCTTCACCGTCTGGGCATCCAGGCGTTCGAACCGGTGCTCGTTGAAGGCAAGGCCATTCGAATTCATCCGCTGGTTTGCACCGCGTTCAATGCGGACTTTGACGGCGATCAGATGGCCGTGCATATCCCGCTTTCGCCGGAATCGCAGGTCGAAGCGTCCGTGCTGATGTTGAGTTCGCGCAACATCCTGTCGCCCGCGCACGGATTGCCGCTGGCCGTGCCGTCGCAGGACATGGTCCTCGGGATCTACTATCTGACCAAGAACAAGCCCGGAGCCAAGGGCGAAGGCCGCGTCTTTGGCGCTACGGATGAAGTTGTCCTCGCGTTGGAAGCCGGCGAAGTCGAGCTGCTCACGCCCATTCGTCTGCGCTACACGGGAGAGGTTATCGACCTTACCACCGCATACGACAACCAGGACGTGCCGCATACCGTACCGGTGAAGATGGAGCGTCAGTTCATTCAGACGACCGTTGGGCGCGTCATTTTCAATTCGCACTTGCCGGAAAAATTTCCCTTCGTGAACGGCCTCCTGAAAAAGAAGGGTGTTCAGCAGCTGGTCTATTACGCCTACTTGCGTTTCGGCCTGGAAGACACCGTCGTCCTGCTGGACCACCTCAAGGAGCTGGGCTTCCTGTACGCCACGAAGTCGGGCATCTCCATCGGCATTGACGACATGCTCATTCCGAGCGACAAGTACAAGCTGGTGGAAAACGCCGAAAAGGAAGTCGTCAAGGTGCAGCAGCAATACCTCGATGGGGCGATCACCAACGGCGAGCGCTACAACAAAGTCATCGCCATCTGGGGCGACGTCACCGAAAAAGTTGCCGACGAAATGTTCAAAGCCCTGGAGAACCAGGACAAGGAAGGAAACATCAACCCCGTTTACGTTATGGCGGACTCCGGCGCGCGCGGTTCGAAACAGCAGATCCGCCAGCTTTCCGGTATGCGCGGATTGATGGCCAAGCCTTCGGGTGAAGTCATCGAGACGCCCATCACTTCCAACTTCCGCGAAGGACTTACCGTGTTGCAGTACTTCATCTCCACGCACGGCGCACGCAAGGGCTTGGCCGATACGGCGCTCAAGACCGCCGACTCCGGTTACCTCACGCGCCGCCTGGTGGACGTCGCGCAAGACGTGATCATCAATGAGCGCGATTGCGGCACCAGCGACGGTATTTTCGTCGAGCCCATCGTCGAAGCCGGCGTCGAAGTCGAACCGCTGCGCGACCGCATCGTCGGCCGCGTTTCCCTCGACAAGATCAAGGACTTCGAGGGCAGCGTCATCGTGGACGTGAACCAGGAAATCACCGAGGAGCTTGCGAACCAGGTGCAGGGTGCAGGCATCGAGCGCGTCCGCATCCGTTCCGTGCTCACGTGCGAGTCCCGCCGCGGCGTTTGCGCGCTGTGTTACGGCCGCAACTTGGCCACGGGCCGCATGGTCGAGCTTGGCGAAGCCGTCGGCGTCATTGCCGCGCAGTCCATCGGCGAACCCGGCACGCAGCTCACGATGCGTACTTTCCACATTGGTGGAACCGCCACCCGGGTGTCCGAGCGCTCCACACTCGAAGCGCGCAACAACGGCGTCGTCAAATTCGTGGATATGAAGTTCGTGCAGGGCCGTGGCGGCACTTCCATCGCCATGAACCGCGCCGGACTCATCGCCATCGTGGACGAAAAGAACCGTGAGAAGGAGCGCTACCACGTCGTGTACGGCGCGCGCCTCCGCGTCCAAGACGGCGAACACGTGGTGCACGGGCAGATTCTAGCCGAATGGGATCCGTTCACGTTCTCGATCCTCACGGAAACCGCGGGGTCCATTAAGTTCGACGACCTGCGGCCCGGTGTAACCATTGAAGAGCAGGTGGACGAAGTGACCGGCCTCTCGCAGGACGTTGTCACTCTGCCACCGGGAGATGAGAAGCATCAGCCGGCGATCCTTGTCCGCGATTCTTCGGGTAAGGTCCGCAAGAAGTACCTGATGCCTTCTCGTGCCCACTTAATGGTAAAGGACGGCGACGAGGTGCAGGCCGGCGACGTGCTGGCGAAGATTCCGCGCGAGACCACCAAGACCAAGGACATCACGGGCGGTCTGCCGCGCGTGGTGGAACTCTTCGAGACCCGCAAGCCCAAGGATCCCGCGGTCATCAGCGAGATCGATGGCGTCGTGAAGTACGGCGATATCGTTAAGGGCATGCGCAAGGTTTACGTCGAGACCGAAGACGGCAAGACCACCAAGGAATATTCGATTCCGCGAGGCGTGCACATCAACGTGCAAGAAGGCGACCACGTCAAGGCGGGCGAGGCACTCATTGATGGCCCGCTCAACCTGCACGATTTGTTGGCCGTCCTAGGCGAGAAGTTCACGCAATCGTACCTGGTCAACGCCATTCAGGAGGTCTACCGCCTCCAGGGCGTGAACATCAACGACAAGCACATCGAGACGATTTCGCGTCAGATGATGCGCTGGGTGAAGGTCGAGGACGTTGGCGACACTTCGTTCCTCCTCGAGGAGCAGGTCGACAAGTTCCGCTTCCGCGAGGAGAACGATCAGGTGATCAAGGATGGCGGCCGCCCGGCAACGGGCCGTCCGCTGCTCCTGGGAATCACCAAGGCGTCGCTGTCGACCGATTCGTTCATTTCGGCGGCGAGCTTCCAGGAGACCACCCGCGTCCTTACCGAAGCGGCGGTCGCCGGGAAGGTCGACTACCTCCGCGGCCTCAAGGAAAACGTCATCATGGGCCGGCTTATCCCTGCTGGCACGGGTCTCGAGCACTACCGCAGCATTCAGTTGCTGACGGAAATGCCCGCCCCCGTTCCCATCGAGGAGATTCCGGAAGCAGCCGAACTTACGGCTGAAGAAGCCGCGGCGCTGGACTTCCTCCAGAAGGACACGGAAGCAGACGCCGCTGCGGAAGGCTAATCCCTTACCTTGCAGGGCACCAGGCCCGCAGGCAGATCGTCAAACGGCGTCCCGGTGGTAACCGGGACGCCGTTTTGCTTTCTTGAACTTGGTACAGGTGTAATTCAGGAACTTCCTGGCACCGCTTTCATTGCTGAAGCACCGTCCGAGTTTCTAGAATGAAAGTGGGTCAACTATCAGCGAAAGGCTTCTGATACTCACGCATCGCGCCCTCTCTTATGCTTGAAGAAAACCAACGCCGCACGCGCGCCGCAGGCGGCTCATTGCCGAGTGCGGACAGCCGTTCCACTGTCGCTTCTCGTTTTGAGAGGTTTGAAAAGCGGCAGAACGAGCTTTGGCGGCTCACGTTCTTCATTCTCTTTTGTCTTGCGGTGGCTTATGCGTGGACTTCCAAGGACGCCATTCGTTCCTTCGCGCACGGCCTTGAATCACTCCCGATCTGGCTGGTCGTCCTGGTCGTGCTATTCGCCGCGTATATGTGGAACAAGACGCGGGAGATCTCCGAGCTGCGCGGCCTGCTGCATGGCTTGGAACAGCGCGACGCTGCGCCGCCAAGCGGAGAACAATTGGATCAGCTCTTCGACATCATCGCCCGTTCGCAGCAGGGTTATCGCGACCTGATTGACTCTTTCGACGATGTTCTGCTGGCTCTCACCCTGGACGGCCAGATTCGCGCGGTCAATCGGAGCTTTTCCGATCTCGTGGACACACCGTTCCAACAAATAATAGGCAAGCAACTGGCCGAGTTTGTGCAAGAGGGCCGTGGCGATGGACGCGATCTCCTAAAGCGCGCGATGCCGCGGTTCATGGAAAGACGGCAATGGGCGGGTGTAGTTGAGGTACGGCTAAAGAATCAATCCTCGGCGATGTACTTCGACTGCGTCGCGCACGCCATGATGCGAGCGGACAAGGTCCAGGGCATCACTGTGCTGGCGCGCGATGTCAGCGCGCTTCACAAAAACGAAGCGCGCTTTACCGAACTCTTTGAATCGCTCCAGGAAGGTATATACATCACGACTCCGGACGGAGCGATCCTGGACGCGAATCCCGCGCTGGTTCGAATGCTGGGCTACGATTCGAAAGAAGATTTGCTGAAACGGCAAGTGGCCGAGATTTTCGTCGATCGCGCGGAGCGCAAATCCCTCAAGGATGAGGTCGATCGTCAGGCCATGCTTCAAGGCCGTGAAATTACGCTGGTTCGCAAAGACGGCACCTCCATAGTTTGCCTGAACACCGCCGCCGCCGTGCGCGACAACGGCGACGCAGTCGTACGTTATCAGGGCGCGGTCATGGACATTACCGAGCGGCGGGAAATAGAGCGCCGCCTCCACCAGCAGCAGGAATTTGCGCGCCGGCTCGTCGACAGCTTCCCCGATCTGATCCTCGTGCTCGATGCCGCTTCTCACTACACATTCGTCAGTCCGCGGTGCAAGGATGTTCTCGGATACGAACTGGAAGAAACGAGAGACATGGAGTTTGGCGGACGCACGCATCCGGAAGATTTGCCCGCCATCATCTCGTTGTACTCAGACATCCTTGCCGGCAAGCAGACCTTTGCGTCGATGGAAGTTCGCGTACGCCACAAGCTCGGGGACTGGCGCCGGATTCGTTTTAACTTCAGCCCGCTTGGTGACGAAAAGGGCCAGATCGAAGGAGTGGTGCTTTCCGGCCGCGATGTTACTGATCTGAAGCGCCTTGAAGAGCAGCTCATCCAGGCCGAAAAACTTGCCGCCATGGGCCAGATGCTCGCCGGAGTCGCCCATGAACTGAATAATCCACTTACTGCCATTCTAGGCGTGACCGAGCTTCTCCGAGAACGTGAGGGAGCCGATGAACCCACCCGGCGGCAACTCGAGCTCACGCACCGCCAGGCACGCCGCGCTGCGCGGATTGTGCAGAATCTTCTGGAATTTTCTCGCCCGGCCTCGCCGCAGAAAAAAACTCTGGACCTCAGTGGGCTCATCGAACGCACTCTGCAGCTGCACGAGCATTCGCTCCGCCGCAACAATATCGAGGTGGATTTTCACCCGCAGGCGGGACTTCCAGTAGTCATCGGCGACGCGAACCAGTTAATCCAGGTTTTTTTGAATCTTGTCACCAACGCGGAACAAGCCATCCGGGAAGTCCGCGACGCGGGCCGGATCCAGATCCGCCTCGCCAGCAACTCCAACCGCATTACCGTTACGGTTCAGGATGATGGCATCGGTGTCCGCCCGGAGGCGCTGCCACGCATCTTCGATCCGTTCTACACCACAAAGCGGCCCGGAGGAGGGACTGGCCTCGGACTCAGTATCTGCATGTCTATCATTCGGGAACATGGGGGGAACATCGAAGCCGAATCGCTTCCGGCAGGCGGTTCTGCCTTCACAGTTTATCTACCTGTCGCGGTCGGGCAGGCTCCAGAAACCCTTTCCGCTCCATCAGAAGTGCCCGCCTCGTCGAGTGAATCGGTTCGTTCGGCGGCAGCGATGCTCAAGGATCGGGCGGTGCTCGTTCTCGACGACGAAGAAAGCATCCGCCTGCTGATTGAGGAAGGGTTGTCCGCGCATGGCTTGCAAGTGGATTGTGTCGGAACTATCGAGGAAGCGCTCGCACTCATGAAACGGTCGAGCTATGACGCGCTTCTCTGCGACTTGCATCTCTCTTCCGGAGGGTTCGCAGTGGATGGGCGCGAGGCTGCCAGCCGTATCCTTGACGTTGCGGGAGCGCAAAAGCCTGTCGTGATTTACATGACGGGAGATTTAGTTGAACTCGAGGGCGAGGCCGCCAGGCACGGAGTGCCGTTTTGTCTGCAGAAACCCTTCCGCATTTCCGAGGTACTTGCGATGCTGCGGGACGCATTCTCAACCGCTTCAGCGGAATTTCCGCGCCCGTGAGAGGGTTTCCCTGGCTTAATTCTTCGGTTTTGCGGACGCAGGCATGGTTGGCGCCGGCTCGTCTACCCCGAAATCCCACACGTAGAGATTCATGCCATCCGGCAGGATTTCCGCCAGCGCATACTCACCCGGAAGCAGAGGCTCGCCGAGCGTAAATCGGAAGACCGTGGGTGCAACATCCCAACGCTCTATCGAAACCGTTGCGCGTGCTGCTTCTTCCTGCCCGAAGAGAGTTCGAATGGTCTCCAACTGGCGCTTGTCACCCTTGACCGTTGCGCGCACAAGTTCCACTTCAGGCCCCGATTCTCCTGGCCGGCTGCTCCTGATGATCGGCGTGGTGCGATCAGGATCCCGAGGCGCCTCCCGCAGGTAAAACTCCGCGTGCCCATTGGTCACGCGAATCTTAGCTCTGGCTCCGGGAAGTTCTACGTTGTGCTTCCCCGGTATGATCGGAATTGGCGAAAGGACTTGCTTGAGATACTGCTTCTTGTCTGTCTTGACCTGTGACCCGGCTTGCGCGAGGAGCCTGACGGATTTCCCATCGACCACGAACATGCCCTCTCCGGAGGGCAGGAACAGCCCTGGCCCTACTTGCAGGCTTGCATCCACATCCATGACAGGTTCGAGGTTCTGGGCTTGTTCGCGCGCCCGAACTTTTTTGGCGAGAGCTTCCTCGTCGCTCTTCGCCGCCGCTTCGGCCTTCGCCGTGGCGTCCCAATCGACCATCGCGGCGGGGATCTCTTCCCATTCTCCGCGCTCTGCGCTGAGGTAGCGGACACGGTCTCCCGTCCGCTGATAATCGCGGGTCAGCTGGAAACTGCCATCCTTCAAGATGAGCTTTTTTCCGCGGGGCAAGACCGGCACGGCCGGTGCGGGATCCTTGCCTCCCTCGTGGGGGGTAGCTGTCGATTGCGCTTGGGGGGAGGGCCCGCTTGGGGACTGGCTATATCCGGCTGAAACCATCCAAGCAAGGAGAGCAGCCCACGACAAGAAGATCGCGATTCTGGATAAACCCATGGTCTTTGCCTTAAGAGATGCGATGCAATCGAACCAGCCCGGTTGCCTCTCCATCGAGCATACGCCCGGCGCTTGAAGGCCCGCAACCCGGCGTTTGGACGAGCCAGAAACACGAATGGCTCCCTGGACAAGCCAAGGGAGCCATAGGAATTCTTTCAGAGCTCTAGCGCGCGTCAGTGCGTGCACTTCGGAAAGAGGGTCACCAGAACCATCAAGTCCGAAAGGGTGAACAGCCATTGGTCAGCGCTTTTGCCGGCAGCTTCCGCTGCGCGCGCGATGAAGCCGAGGTGCCGGCTCTTCGCGAAGTTGTGCACGTGCTCGACACAGATTCCCGTCAGGCTGGCAATTTCGGAATCGGTGAAGATTTTCTTGCTCGCTTTCACGGTAACCATGGCCCGGCTCCTCTTACTGTGACCCAGCTCGTCCCACATTGCGTTTGATGCTTTCTGTATCGTAATAGCTGCATCTCTTACTGAGCAATAGTCGTTCCGTTCCGGTGGAGAAAAACGACCCTCCTAGTACTTCCCTCCCCAAAAGGCCGTAATTTCAGCCTTTTCTTGCGTTTTTCCACAGTCTTGGCGAATAGTACCGACTGCTCAGAGAGAAATCAGGGTGGTAAAAATGTTCTACTTTTGCAAATTTGCTACGACTTTTGGGAGGGCGGCGGCAATTTCTCGCATCTGCTTCGTGTGCCGTATTTCATGTGAGGCGATCATCTGTAACCATTCATACATATTCAAGACGCCCAGAAATGCGTGCGGCATGGTGTAGGGCCCCAGGTCGCGGCCTTGAGTCTCGTCGACGAACGCCAAAGTTCGCGCACGAACCTCGCGCAATTCCGCAAGCATCGCTTCCTTTTCTCGAACCAATTGGCTTTCCGTCTGAAGCGGGGTCTTCCTCCGAATCAGCCGGAGTTCCACGAGGGCCATGGGGAGGTGAAGCCGTTTGTAGAACGGCAGCGCCCTGGGCGGTTTTAGCAGAACTTTATCCAAATTTCTGAGGATGGCCCGCTCGATAGTAATCAAGTGCCCTACGAGCTGGCCCGCAGACCAGCGCTCCGCGCCGGGAGGAGTTTGCCATTGATCCGCGGGCACAGCATCCGCTGCGTGCAAGAATGATTGCTGCGCGCGATCCAGATTCTCGATAATGGTTTTAAGCGCGGGCAAGCTGTCGCTGAAATCGTTCCAGCAATCTCATACGGTCGCGCCGCCAGCCTGCTCGAAGGCGTGTGCCAGTTGCAGGATTCGAGCTTCGCCGAATGCTGGACCAAAAATTTGCAACCCGACCGGAAGTTTGCCGTCAACCTTTCCGCAGGGCACGGAAATGCCGGGAACTCCCGCCAATGATCCCGTAACTGTATATATATCAGCAAGATACATCTGGAGGGGGTCGGCGGTCCGCTCGCCCAGCTTGAATGCGGTGACCGGTGATGTCGGCGTCAGGATTGCGTCTACCTTGTCAAATGCGTCGCGGAAATCTTGCGCAATCAGCGAGCGCACTTTCTGCCCCTTCAGGTAGTACGCATCATAGTAGCCGGCTGAAAGCACGTAGGTGCCAAGCACGATGCGGCGCTTTACTTCCGGGCCAAATCCCGCGCCGCGCGTCTTGCGGTACATCGCCAGCAGGGAATCGTCTTCCACGCGCAATCCATAGCGTACCCCGTCGTACCTTGCCAGGTTGGAACTCGCCTCCGCCGTGGCAATGATGTAGTAGGCGGCAATCGCATAATGCGTATGAGGCATGCGTATTTCCACTAGTTCGCAACCCAGCTTCTTGTAGATTTCGACGCCTGCCTCGATCTTCTTGCGAACGTCCGCATCCATGCCCTCGGCGAAATACTCTTTTGGAATGCCCAGCCGGAGGCCCTTCACCGGTTTCACGATTTCAGTCTGGTAATCGGGGACCAGAGCGGTCGTCGAAGTCGAATCGTGCGGGTCCCGCCCCGCGATCACCTGCAAAATTGCGGCAACATCCTTAATGTTGGTGGCAAACGGCCCGATGCGATCGAGAGATGACGCGAAGGCGATCAATCCATATCGCGAAACGCGGCCATAACTCCCCATCATCGCGGGAATTCCGCAGAATGAGCCCGGCTGCCGGATGGAACCGCCGGTGTCTGTTCCGAGTGCTGCTACGGCCAGCCCGGCCGCCACTGCCGCTGCTGAGCCGCCGCTAGAGCCGCCAGGAACGCGATCCGTCGCCGCCGGATTCTTCACCGGCCCATAGGCGGAGTTCTCGTTCGAACTGCCCATGGCAAATTCATCACAGTTGGTCTTGCCGAGGATTACTGCGCCTGCGGCTTCGAGATGCTCAACCGCCGTTGCATCGAACGGCGGAATGTAATTTTCCAAAATCTTCGAGCCGCAGGTTGTCGTCGTGCCGCAAGTGCTGATCACATCTTTGATGGCTACCGGGACGCCGGCCAGCGGCGGCAGCGGTCTTCCTTTGGCCACGAGCGCATCGATTCGGTCCGTTTGCCTCCGCGCCCGCTCCGGCGATAGTGCAAGGAAAGCGTTCAGCTCCGGATTCCGCGCTTCGATGCGCTTGTAGAAATCCGCAGCTAGCTCGCGCGCCGAGATCTTCTTCGCCGCCAGTGCGTCTTTCACTCCGTCAATCGTCCAGTTCGGCGCCATTTCCATTTTTCTCTACCGGAACAGGGCTCCTTGCCTGTCCGGCGCTTTCGAAATTCAATAGAGAGGACAGACAGGAATGTCTGTCCTACGATCTCTCAATCACCTTGGGCACGCGGAAATACGGCGGCTCCGGGTCCGGCGCGTGCTTCAAGACGTCTTCGGCGACGGCGCACGGCACCACCAAATCTTCCCGCAGCGTAGCGTCCGCCGTCTGGTCGTCGCTCAGCACCTGGGCCATGGGCTCGACATTGGCGGTCTCAAGTTCATCAAGTTTGCCGATGTATTCGAGGATCTCGTCGATTTGTTTGCGGTTGCTCTCCAGCTCAGCCTCGCTCAGATCGAGATAAGCCAGCTCCGCCACCCGCAACACATCTTCCCGGCTGATTTTCAAGGATATCCTCGGCGATTCGCGATGCGCGTTCCAACAAATTCTAGCATATCAACGCGGGCGCTCCGCGGCCCTACTTCGCGGCCGGCAAAGGCTCCATTTCCATCACGCTGTGGTGCATACTCACCATTCGCCAGAACCCTTCTGACCTGCGGCACATGGCCATGCCCCGCCCGCGAAGCAATCCGCGCGCAGATTCGATGGTGAACTCGTATTCGTACCACACCACCTCTCCGATGGGATGGAAGGTGCTCTCACGAATTTCCAGCCGTGCGGCCGGCTTCTGGTGAAAGTAGCGGTCGCGAAAGTAGCCGATCACTTGCTCGCGTCCGTAAAGTTCGGTGTCCAGGCTGAACAGAACGATCTTCGGGTCCAGGCAATCGCCGAACGACTTCTCGTCGGAATTGTTGAATGCCTCCAGGCAGTGATGCATTTCACGGTGCATCTCCGCCGCAAGCTGTGAGCCACGTTCGTCGTTCACCGTTGTCACGTGTACGGTCTGCTTTTTCAAGTCGATGGTGGCGCCCAGCTTCGCGAGCAAATCAACGCCAAGGATGCCGTCGATTTTCTTTCCGCAAGCGCTTCCCACTGCCGAAAGGTCCACAGCGGGCAGCTTCAGGCCAACGAATTTCGTGCTGCCGACCTCCACCTCTTCGAGTGTGACCTCCCGCGCGCTGGTGGCGAGGGTTCCGGACCAAGAGGTAACGCGAACGTCGCGCGCCTTCCCTTCGGAGAAAGACTTGAGATTCAGAAAGGAGGTCGCCGCGGTATCCACGAGAAACGGCATCGGCTGGCCGCCTACGATGACTTCCAAGACCGGCAGCGAGTCGCAGCGCTCCAGCGGAATCTCCTGGCCACGCGCCGGGGAAGAAACCATGCCGGCTGCGGGGAACAGTAGGAGAAGCGCGGCGAAACTGGAGCAGGAGCGAAGTCCCATGGCCCACCTCGATGCTGGCAAGCCTAACACACAATACGAACGTTCGTGCTATTTATTCTTTCGTGTTACACTTCCCTTCATGTCGGCCTCCCCACGCACTCTCCGCAAGCCTCCTGCCCGTCCTCAGGCTCGCGGTCTCCGCACCCGCGAAGCCATCCTGCGCCGGGCCGTAAACATCGCCTCTCTCGAGGGCCTCGAGGGCCTCACCGTCGGCCGCCTTGCCGAGGAGCTGCGCATGAGCAAGAGCGGCCTCTTCGCTCACTTCGGTTCAAAAGAAGAGCTGCAGCTGGCCACCATCGAAACTGCTCGCCAGATTTTCATCGACGAGATCACCCGGCCCGCTCTTGCCGCGCCCAAAGGCTTGCTCCGCCTGTGGAATCTGCTGGACCGCTGGCTGATGCATGTCGAAAAGGAGCTTTTCGCCGGCGGTTGTTTCTTTACTGCGGCTTCATTCGAATTTGACGGCCGCCGCGGGCCCGTGCGTGACCGCATCGCGGCCATCATGCGCGAATGGGTGGCCGTGCTCGATCGCGCCGTTTGGGAGGCGCAAAGGGCCGGCCACATTATCCCCAAAGCCAGCCCGACCCTGCTCGCCCATGAAATTCAGTCCATGGCCATCGGGGCGCACTGGGCGCACCAGCTCCTCGATGACCGCATGGCCTACGCGCGCGCCCGCTCCACCATGCGCGAACGCCTGCGCAGCGTTGCCACCCCGAAGTCTCCGCGGCTCCCCTAAGCCGCGCGCGATTGTCCTGTCTCCTCAACAAATTAGCCGCAGGTTCGAGACCGGATTTGAGCTGCGAACAAAATACTTCTAAGACGAGTCTTGAAAGAATCCCCAGTTGCTAGCGGGATAGAGGAACTTCTGCGGTTTTGCGAGGGTATTTCTTCTGAATGTAATTGTCCACCAGCGCCTGGAACGCCACCGCCAGTTCGTCGTAAGTACCTTCAAGCGTGACGTCTTTCTGGCCGTCGATGTATACCGGGCACCGCGGCGCTTCACCAGTACCGGGCAGGCTGATGCCGATGTTTGCGGCCTTCGATTCTCCGGGGCCGTTGACGATGCAGCCCATCACCGCGAGGGTCATTTCTTCGACGCCTTCGTATTGCGTTTTCCAGATGGGCATCATGTCCCGGATGTAGCCCTGGATCGCTTCGGCCAATTCCTGGAACGTGGTACTCGTCGTGCGCCCGCAGCCGGGGCAGGCCGTTACGCTGGGTGCGAATGAGCGCAACCCAAGTGCCTGGAGCAGTTCGCACGCGGCGTAGACTTCTTCGCGCCGGTCTCCGCCTGGTTTGGGAGTCAGGGAGATTCGAATGGTGTCGCCGATGCCTTCATACAGCAGCACGCCAAGCGATGCCGCCGACCAGATTTGCCCCTTCATGCCCATTCCGGCCTCGGTGAGTCCCAAGTGGAGGGGCTGCTCGGTTTTCGCGGAAAGATCGCGGTAAACGGTGATGAGGTCGCGCGGCCGCGAAGTCTTGCAGGAAATTATGATCTGGTCGTGCCGCAGTCCGGACTCAAGAGCGAGTTCCGTCGATTGCAGGGCAGAAAGCACCATGCAGTCGTTGATGATCTCTTCGGACTCTTTGCCCAGATTCTTGTCGGTGTTCTCCTGCATCTTGAGCATGACCAGCTCTTGATTGAGCGAGCCGCCATTGACGCCGATGCGAACGGGCTTGCCGTTGTCGCGTGCGATTTTACAGATCGTGGAGAACTGCTCGTCGCGGCGCTGCCCGGCTCCCACATTTCCCGGATTGATGCGGTACTTATCCAGCGACGTAGCACACTCGGGATACTTGGTCAGGAGGACGTGCCCGTTGTAGTGAAAGTCTCCGATAATCGGCGCATTGCATCCGGCATCCAGCATGCGCTTTTTGATCTCTGGCACGGCGGTCGCGGCTTCAGGCACGTTCACCGTCCAACGCACGATCTCCGAACCAGCCTCGGCCAGCTCCAAAGTTTGCTTCAGCGTCGTCTCGATGTCCGCGGTGTCCGTATTCGTCATGGACTGCACGACAATGGGCGCGCCGCCGCCCACGCGGACGTGCCCGACCTTCACGCCATAAGTCTTGCGGCGCGGATGGCGACTGGCAGCAGCGTCGAAGCCTTCAATCTGTGTAAGCATTCCTCTTAATTCTAACTTGATTTGGCCCCTCTGCGAAATCGGGCGTGCACATGAGTAGCGACGCAATTCGAATTGCCCCCGTTCGTCTTTGGGCGGCAGCCGGGCGACATCATCATCAAAGAACATTGGGCCAGAGCAGGTTAGCGAACTCCGACTTGGATCTCCGCACGACCTGAACGGCCCGAGCTTCGCACACAAAATCCCCGCGACGGCCGAGCTGCCGGCCGCATTACCACGCGAGTAAGTCCGCTGGTTCCTTGTTACGCCGACGCCGAAGCCGCGCCTTTTAGGAAGGCCAGCAGGTCGGCATTAATTTGGTCCGCGTTGGTCGTGGGCATGCCATGCGGAAAGCCCGGGTAGACCTTCAGCGTTGCGTTCTTCAGTTGCTTCGCGGACATCGGACCGGCTGCGGCGATCGGCACAATCTGATCGTCGTCACCATGCATCACCAACACAGGGATGTCGATCTTCTTCAGGTCTTCAGTGAAGTCAGTCTCGGAGACGGCCTTAATGCAGTCATAATGGGCTTTCATGCCTCCCAGCATTCCCTGCAACCACCAATGCTCACGGATGCCTTCTGAAATCTTTGCTCCGGGGCGGTTGTAACCGTAAAACGGGAGCGTGATGTCCTTGTAGAACTGCGGCCGGTTGGCCGTGTATGCGGCCCGGAGGCCGTCGAAGACCGAAAGGGGCTGACCGGTAGGGTTCTTTTCCGTTTTCAGCATGAGCGGTGGCACGGCGCTGATTAGCACCGCTTTGGCGACACGCTTGGAACCGTGACGACCGAGATAGCGGGCGACCGCACCACCGCCGGTGGAATGCCCAACCATTATGGCGTTTTTCAGATCGAGCGCTTCGAATAGCGCCGCCAGATCGTCCGCATAGGTGTCCATCTCATTGCCGTTCCACGTCTGGCAGGACCGCCCATGACCGCGCCGGTCGTGCGCAATGACGCGATAGCCATGCTGCCCGAAGAACAGCATCTGACCGTCCCAATCGTCCGCGGTGAGAGGCCAACCATGCGAGAAGACGATCGGCTGACCTGTTCCCCAATCCTTGTAGTAAATCTGTGTGCCATCTTTCATTGTGATCGTGCTCATATAAAAACCTCCTCGTTTGCGGTTTCTCTTCAGGCTTCTTGCGCGGTTAGATACGCGGAGTCCGAGTTGTACTGCAATCTTGAACAGTTTTGTGCCTGGTTCTTTCTACACCGGACAAACCAGAGGTTCGCTGGAGCACGCCTTGAGGAAAGAACTCACTCGATGAAGTTGTTCAAACCGGATTGATACGGAACCGCTTCACGGCGAAATCGTCAGAATGATGAACACCGCTATCGCCACGAGCTGTGAAACCAGGAAGGGAGGCTCGGACCCCGTCGGGGCCATTACTTTCAGTGCAGGTACCTTCAGGAAAAGCTGCGCAACCTGGACGAAGACGTTGAGATACAACGCGATCATGGCCGTTATCTCGTAAGCTTTCCGCCATGCACCAGCCATTTGACGCATGTAGCGCGCGAAAATCGCGACCGCCAGGACGATCAGCGATATCGTGCCGACTCATTGGGACGGCAAAAACTTGTGGAATGGAAAAGGAACCCGGTCAGGCTTGTCAGTACTGTAGTGATGAGAAAAAGCGCAGTCCAGCCGTTGGGCCGATCCGCGGCGAACAGTCCATAGACAACCACGAATCCAGAAAAGATCCCGATGAGGCTCAACACCACGTGCACGAAAGTGAGTGCCTGCAGACCGAGTTTGAGACCAGGTCGCTGCGGCGAAAACTACCACATGCCCGTCAACCGGCCAGTCCAACCGACTGCGGAATGTTTGTCGCCCGAACAGGGAATGGCGACGAAGTATATGAATCTCGAAGAACGCCGGAAATGAGATCCAATATGTGCTGCCAGCTTAGTTTGCGTTGGGGAGATGGAGCAACGACGGGAATGGGTACGACCCGTGCATCTTCTTGGCTGCAGAGTTCCGAGCAGCGAATGGCTACAGGACAATCGAATCAAGGATTGGCAGTTACCATGGGAGGACCGTCTGCCTGCGGTTTTTCGAGATCGACAACGACATTCGCAAGCCGTTCCAGTTCATTCCGAAGGTCGATCCAATAATCGGATCCCACCGTCGAGACAAAACGAGCGTGAGCCTGCCGCCACGCAGGCAAGCTGCGCGCCAGAGTCCGCTCGCCCTTGGGAGTAAGAGCCAAGAAACGCTGGCGCATGGTGGAGCGGTCAGAGATCGCGATGAGCCCCTCATTTTTCAGGAGGCGCAGACTCCTGGTGAGCGTCGTGCGATCAATGATGAGTATGTCTCCCAGCGTCCCGATGGAAACCGGCTGGTTTTTCGCGATGCCGACGAGAATGGCGAACTGTGTCGAGCGAATGCCCGATTCCTGCAGAGCCGCGTCGTACATTCGAGTAACCGCGCGGGCTGTCCTTCGAAAGTTAAACGAAGCGCAGTGTCCGGTTCCAGAAAGGTCTAATTTGGAGAGTCCAGATTGCATTCTTGCTGCTCCACGCTTGACTTGTATATACAAGCTAAGATATAACTAATCCCAACGAGTTGTCAAATGACGTCAACGATGGCCAGGTCGGCGGCCATTCCGCGAGTGGAATAAGACCAATGTTAAATCGGTCTAACGCAGAGACCAAGGATGATTTCCATGAACGCGGAACTACAAACGATATACTCGCAGGAATTCGTAAAAGGATCGAGCGGGACTCCACTTCCCGCAGCGCGCTATGTCCGTTTCGGGATGTTTCATCTTGACCTGCGCAGAGAAGAACTGCTCAAGGATGGAACTCGCGTGAAGCTCCAGGGTAAGGTCTATCTGGCACTCCTTGCGCTCATTGAAAGGCCGGGCGAGGTTGTGACCCGCGAAACGCTGCGCATGCGCTTATGGCCCGCTGATACCCACGTGAATTACGATGCCAATGTAAACACCACGGTGAACAAACTGCGTCAGGTCCTGGGTGATTCCCCCGAGCAGCCCATTTTCGTCGATACGATTCCGCGCAAAGGCTACAGCTTCGTTGCCAAAATCGAATACCTGGATCAACCCGCTGAGCAGCACTTGCCGAAGGAGCAGCTGGAAGGGCTTGCGCTGGCCCCTTCCCAGGACGATGGGTCGAGAGTAAAAGGCTTGTTTTCTCCTGTGGCCCTCTCTTCCAAATGGTTTACGGCCGGCGTGATTTCGCTCGTAGTGGCGGGCATGTTGTTTGGTGCCGCGCTCATGCTATACGCCTATCGCGCGGTCTAGCGGCGCGGTCGAGTTGCCATTCGAATGTGAGCGACAGGGCGATAGTTACCACGCAGAGTGTCCAGGGCAGTAGCGCTGAAATCCAGAAAAAACGCACCGCGTAGCGCAGGGCAAGAAGCCATGTAAGTGTCGCGAACAACCCGAATCCCAGCGCTGCCAGGCGCGGCTGCTCCGTCCACGGCGATTCGAATGAGCACAACGCTTCCATAAGCAGCGCAAAGGGGAATGCGACTACCAGATCCACGAAATAATGCTCGCCGGTCCCCACTGTCGCTAGCACTGTAAAAAATAAAAATGCAAAAGCAACGGCGCGCTCCCACCAGGAAAGCCCGCGCGAGTACCACCACACCAGCAGCACCCAGGCCATGTGCAGAGATGGGATCGCGTTGGGCGCGCCGCTCAGCGCGATAGATTCTGCCAGGAGACGGGCTGCTTGGGCCGGGGGGAGGGGGTGCCACGGGAACGCCGGCCCAAAGACATGCACGGGGCCGAGAGCCGGGAGCATGTTGTAGAAGAGGATGCCGATGGGACCGGTGGCGAGGAACCCCACGAAAGACGGAATGGCTTTCTCGCGCATGCGGAGAACGCGGCCAGCGTAGATCAACGCAATGGGGATCGGCAGGCCGATATAGAAAAGGAGCGCGGCGGCGCGAAGGTTGGGCCACAATGAAAAAGCCTGGCCCACGAGAAATGGAATCTGCACGTGGAGGCTGGAATCAAAGCTGAAGAGATAGAGGTCATAGACTTTGGGATGAAAGGCAGAAGTCCATTGGAGGAGATTGTCAGCGAAATATTCCGAGGTCACGAAGAGGAGGGCAGGAACGAAAGCGAGGAGGAGCAACTTGCGGCCGGCGTCTTTCGCCCATACTGTGCGCAGGCCTAGGATAAACAGGCTGCTGAGTCCTGCGAAGGAGAACCACGCCATGACCGTTTGCTGGAAGTGAAGCAGGCGAAAGTCCACAGCAGCGAGAAGAAAAATCCCGGCCAAAACCAGAAGAGCGTCCTGCCAGGAAGGGCGGATGCGAAAATGAATTATGAGTACGCTGGCGAGTGCAAAACCGAAGAAGGCGGAGACCAGCGCTTCGTTGTAAAACTGCGTGCTGCAGCCCAGCCAGGCGAAAGCCGCTACAAGCGGAAGCGTCAAAAGAATTTTCGTGGCGCGGGTGAGAGGCATTTTCTAGATGCGGCTGTGGTCCTCGCGGGAGAATTGCCTCGCCGCTGCGGAGACATACTCCTCTTTCTATGTCACCACAAATTGGAAGTAGCGACGGCGATCTCCGGCCGTGATGTGCCCAATCCGCGAATAAATTGTATGACGCAGCGCAACGCGCCGGCAGGAACTTCGGCGCGAACGGCAGCACGAGTAGCGGTGGGAACGACATCATCGGTTGCGACACGAAAAACGGGAAAGTGATTTTTCATAGTGTACCGCGAAGCCCGAGGGCGTCGGCGTGTTCGTGCAGGGCGCCAATGCAAAACGTAATGTGTTCTTCGAGGGGAATGCCGAGTTCTTCGGCGCCTTTGCGGACGTCGTCGCGAGAGACGCCTTTGGCGAATAGTTTGTCTTTCATGCGGCGCTTCACGGAATCCACCTGGAGATCGAGAATGCTCTTCGATGGACGGACGTAAGCGCAAGCGGTGAGGAAGCCTGCCAGCTCGTCGCAGGCGAAGAGCGTGTGCTCCAGAGCGGATTCGCGCGGCGCGCCGCAGTAGTCCGCGTGCGTGATGACGGCGCGGATGATCTCTTCGGAGTAGCCCTGCTCACGAAGAATTTTTGCGCCTTCCGAGGGATGCCCCTGATCGGGCGAATGCTCGTGATTGGGCCAGCGCTCGTAATCGAAATCGTGCAGCAGCGCGGCGAGCCCCCAGGTTTCTTCATCGGCGCCGGCTTTGCGCGCATAGGCGCGGACACACGCTTCGACCGCAAGCATGTGTTTGCGCAGGCTCTCCGAAGCCGTGTATTCGCAGAGCAGTTTCCAGGCGTCATCGCGTGTCGGCATGCGTTTCTCCCCGAATGGAGCGGATAGTGTAGCGCAGGACAAAAAGTCCGGCCATCCGAGCCTGTGGGACTGAGCTTTGTAAGAGGGAATTATGGGATCCGGACGTTTGTTTGCATCTGCATCCGACAAGGGGCGAGTTTTTTCAGTTCTCAGCCGAGGGACAACCGGGAACGGTTCCGGGAGGGAAATTACTAAACGCCTCTCAAGGCATTAAGTTTACTTCAGGACTGATTTACGAATCGGGGACGCGGTGAGAGAGTTGTCGAGTCCCAAAACGGTTCGTACCCGAGGCTAGCAGCGATGGTCACGGCCTCCTCTTGGCAGTAGAAGGGGCCCCGCGTAAAGCAGGATGCCAGAAAACCATGGAAGGGGGCGGGCTCATAACGCGGGCTGTGGAAAATCTGGCGACGCGAATACACCACAAGCTGTAGGACATGCATGAGTGAGAGATACAAGGAGTCGCGGAAAGTGCGGCGTTCGGAGAACGCAACTGCCCGGAAGGACAGGCGAAAACAGGGCGTAAACACGGAGAAGCGCGGCTGCAAATCTTAAAAATAGTTTAAAAATACTCTTGACAGAAAATGGCGTACGCACAATACTCCCGTTGCGCCAGTCACTGCCTTCCCTGAGAACGTTCCAGCGTCTCTCGCCTATCCGCACGCCGGAAAAAAAACCGTCAACGAGGAGTACCGGTGTCGGCACAATTAGAAAATGAATCCATGAACTCGCTAGAGTTGGATCGGGAAGTCATCCGCTGCAAGACATGTGGACTTGTCCAGTACCGGACGCGCACGGGGAATTGCCGCCGTTGTGTGCGCGCCTTGCCTCAGCGCTTGGAGTTCCTGATTCCTCCGCCGGCACCTCCGGAGGAGGCAGTCGCTGAGCCTGCGTCAGAAAAGTTCGTCAACCAAGAGACGGTCGAGAACATCGGCCAGCGTATTCGCCAACTGCGCGAATCGCGTGCGATGACCCAGAGCCAGCTACAATCGCGCTCGAAAGTCTCGCGGTCCTATCTCTCCCGCATCGAAAGCGGCCAGATGACGCCGAGCCTCGGCACACTGGAGAAAATCTCCGAGGCGCTGAACGTCGGGCTGAACCGCTTCTTCATCCCGGAATCGGATGGCGAAGCGTTGCTCGAGGATCCATTCATCCAAGGACTGCGTCCGTTCCTGCGCCAACTGGATTGGGAGCAATGGCAGTCCATCCTGAAGCGCCTGCAAGCGATCAGCGACCACGTTCACGCAGCACCAATCACGCTCCGCCCTATCGGTAATCCGGCGCGGCTGCCGCAGCCCGCGTCGGCGAATGGCAACGGCAACGGACACATCGGCGCCGTCCATTCGAATGGGCTTGCCCCCACGCTCGCCCATGGTCAACCGCAGGGCTACCAGCTGCGGAGACCGGGCGGGTCGTTCGGCGGAACTCAGAGCAAGCCTTCGTTCCTACGGCCGGTTGCGCGGTAAATTCTTCTTCGGAGCAGGGCACAAAATGGCGCGGCGTCCCGGGGACCGGGGCGCCGCGTTTTTTTGGAGCGTGCGGCAGAAAATTGTCAGTAGTCGGTGATCCGTGATCCGCAAAAGGGAAAGTTGGTTGTGACGGCGGGGGTGCAGATAGAGTCGGTAAGAATCTTGCGAGCTGATCGGCTCGACTACTCGCGGACTACGGAAACTTTTGCTGACGGAACTTCGAGGCGCATGAGGCGGTGATTAGCGTCGAGAACCAGCAGGATCTCAATATCGGAAGTAGTGACCTTGAGTCCTTCGTAGGATTTTCCGTCGACGTTGGCCGCGCCAGTGGCTTCGACGGTGATGGTTCCGGGCGTTAACTCCTGCGGGATGAGAACGGGAAAGGTTTGTGCGCCGCGCTTGGACCAGTCATAGACGCGGGCGAGAACGGCGTATTGGTGGTAGAGATTGTTGTCGAGGACGGCGATGAGGGGAGTGTTGAAAGCAAGAGTCTGTTCGAACGGCCGTGCGCCTTGCATCTCCAGCGTGATTTTGGCGGTGCCGTTGGCGAAGACAATGTGCGCGCCGTTGGTTTTTTCCGCCTGGGCTGTCCACTCGTAACTGATAGGTGCGCCATCGGGCTGTAGCGTAAGCGTGCCAGAGATCTTGCTTGCGGCGCCCTGAGGCGGCTTGATTTCCGAGAGGCCTTTGGAGCGCCAGCCGGCGCCCGAGGGAGCGATCTCAAATTCTTCGTGACCGACGGTCTGACCGTCGAGATTGATAGTAAATCTGCCCTTATCCTGAACAAAGACGGCGGGGCCCGATGCGGCGGCGTTTTTTTTCTGAGCCGATAGAGAAAGCGCGGCACAAGCGAGAATTCCGAGAGCGGTGGCAATCGCTAGTGTTGTGGATTTCACGGTGGTTCTTACCCCGGCGTCCATTCTCTCTCAGGGAAGAAGTTTCTCAACGAGGAAATGCGGCTGATTTCCGCCGGAAGCAACAATGCCGCGGCGCAGAATTTCGGCGACGACTTGAGTCGGCTCGGCAGAACTGTCCATGCGCGAGTCGGCGAGCTGATAGGAAGGGAGGCGTTGCGCGTAAAGCGCGCGGAAGCTGGCTTCATCGCGGAAGAGCGGGCGGCCAGTCATGGTCATGCATCGAGAGAGCAAGAGTTCGAGAGGGGCATCCAGCCAGAGGACCAGGGCGCCAGCCGCGCGGAGAAATTCAGGGCAACCGGGCTGGGCGTAAGTACCGCCGCCGAGTGCTAGAACGGTACTCTCCTTATGTTCGGAAGCGCGACCGAGGGCGGCGCGGAGTTGGTCGGCTTCCAGCTTTCGAAAAGCGGGCTCTCCCAGGCGTTCAAAGATTTCGGGAATGGTGAGCCCGGCGGCTTCTTCGATGCGGTCATCGAGATCGACAAAACGCCAGGCGAGATGCTGGGCAAGGAGCGTGCCGACGGTGGTCTTGCCGGAACCCATGAATCCGGCGAGGCCGAGGATCGGAACCCGCGCCAGCGGGACGCGCAAAGGAGGTATGGTTGCCACGCGATGGCTGCGCGAGAAACTAATCGCGCTTCAGGATGCGAATTGTACCACTGTAGGAGGAGAGTTCGACCTTCGCGAGTCCAAGGCCGACGGTGCCGAAGAGCCCCTTGGTAAATTTGGAAGCCATGTGCTTGACGCCGTGCGAATCGGGCTTGAGGTACGCGGCGGCGCGGTTGTCCACGGTGCCCATGGTGGTTTGGGCGTTGAGGTCAAAAGAATCGCTGCCGGAAAAGCGAACCTCGACGAGGCCTTTGCCGCTCTTCATGGTGTAGAGACCGGTGCGGACGAAATCGCCGTCGAAGAGAATGTTGCCAGTGGTGGTGAGAAGATTGACGTTCGTCAGGCCCGGCTGGAGAATCTGGGCGCTGCCGCTGATGGAGCTGAATTCAAGTTTTCCAGCACATTGCGTGCAGATCAGGGAACCGCCGGTGGTCTTGACGATGATGTAGCCGGAAACTTCCTTGAGGTGAATATCGCCGGAGACACTTTCCAGCTTCATGTCACCCATGACCTGCTCGACATAGATGAGTCCGGTCTGGGTTTTGAGCTGCAGCTCGGTCTCTTCCGGAACCGTGAGCTGAAGATTAGTCTCGAGCTCCTGCGGCTGGGCTGAGGAATCGAGAATGCTGGAAGTTACGTCAACGCGATCGCCAGCCTGTTCGAACTCAACGGTAATTTTATCGGAAGTTCGGGTTCCAGTGACCACAATTTCGGGGTTCCTCCAGGATTTTACTTCGATACGGCCATTGGCAACGTTCTGGATCAAGACGACGGGGCGGCCCTGCACAGTAAAATGTTTTTCGAGGTGTTGACCCGCGGCAGAAGCGCCGATGGGCCAGAGGAACAGACAGGCGCCCAAAACGGGCACGATATTGCGCAGAAGAAGTGAACTTGACCGGCCTGGGGTCAGATCCTTGATTCGAATGTCCATGTCAGTGAATGCTCCCTCCGCGATCCATCATCGCAGCCAATAATTCCGCTTTTTGTTGATAAGCGCCGGACAGGTACTCACGGGCCAGGTCGTCCTGTGGTTCTTCTTTTACACGGCGCTCGCAATCGGCGATAAAGTCGTCCACCTGCTGCAGATTGTCACGGAGCGAGGCATCGACGGGAGCGGTGCTGGCCAAAATCATGCCTCTGGCGACGGGCTCCTGATCATCGAGGACGGAGCGAGTCGCTGCGAAGGATTCTGATGCCATCATGGAAGGTTGCATCGAGAGCGGTGCATTCACGGCGGCGTCATTGTCATTGTCATTGCGGAGCTGAAGAACAGCGGCGAAGAGTATGAGCAAGCCGACAGTCGCGGTAGCCATAGCGCGGCTGCGGAACAGATTGCCGAAGCCCTGCCACCACGAGGTACCATCTATGGAGGGCACAAGAACAGGTTCCTTGATTATTCCTTCGAGCTCAAGCTGCGCACGGAGCGCGGTCCAAATACGATCGGGGGGAGCAATTTCGCGAGGCATCTTGCGCGCGACGTCAACAATGCTGGTCAAATCCGCAATATAGTTGCGGCACTCGCGGCACTCCGCCAGATGCGAGTTCACGGCCTGCGAAAGCGGCGCCAGACCTTCCTGCTCGATTACTGTTTCCACGTCCCTACACTGCATGACCCATCACTCCGAAGAAGACCGGCACTGGACGGCCGTCGTCTCGACTGTTGCGAAACTTTTCACCGCAAACAATTTCTGCTTCGCCGTGAAGCCGTATGCACACCCACCGATTGCGCACATTGTAGCTCAATCGTTGTGCGCCGTCTGCGTTTTCGCGGCATGCCGTTCCTGCCGCGCTTGCTCACGTACCTCTTCCTGCAGCAGCTGGCGCAGACGCGTGCGCGCCTTATGCAATTGAGACTTCGAATTTCCCACGGAGCATCCCATGATGTCCGCGATCTCATTGTGCTCATATCCCTGGACGTCGTGGAGCACAAAAACCGTGCGATAGCCGGGCGGCAGTTTCTCGACGGATCGTTCCAAATTGACCCGGTCCACCGCACCGCTGAGGCGCAAATCAGGTGCTCCGATATCTTTCCTGGGGCCGCCGGTTTCTTCGTCGGGGTCCGTCGTTTCTTCGAGAGAGGCCACAGGGAGCGACTTCTTCCGGAGTCGCATGAGCACCACATTGACCGTCATCCGGTGCAACCAGGTCGAAAAAGCCGACTCACCGCGAAAAGTCCCAATCTTGCGGAAGAGCTGCAGAAAGGCTTCCTGCATAAGATCTTCCGCATCGGACGGGTTATTCACCATCCGCAGGCAAAGAGCGTAGACGCGGCGGCCATGCAACTGGTACAAGAACTCAAAAGCCGCGGCATTGCCGGCCTGGGCCAGGCGGATGGCATCGGCCTCAGTCAACGGTTTAGCTGACCGCGGCGAAGCCGGCGCGTTCGGATCGCGTGGTTGATTTCGGGCCAACGGTCCAATAACGGCGCATCCACCTTCTCGGATGCACCGGGTACCCCCTAGAGTTGTCCTTGCATGAGCCCGCATTTGCTCAACAAACACCGGGAGAAGGCACTTGTTGCATGGCAGACGAACTGCAGCACTGCGGGCAAGCAGGCCAGACTATTGTCCCGCGATTGGGGCCATCCGTCTATGACGGAACACGCGGTGGCGGGCTTCGGCTGGTGGAAGCTGGGACTGTTCCAGGATAGTCTGCTGGAAGGGGACCAGCTGGTCTGCAGGAAGCACGAGGAGGAAGGATTTCAACAGGACGATGGCCTCCCGGAGGCAGGTATTCAGATCGTAGTGGTCCGCGTCCACCGCTTCCCACATTCTTCGGGGATCTGCGGAAGTGCCTTCGGAAAGCTCAGCCGCGGAAACGCGGTAATCCTCGCCTAAATCCTCGACCATCTCACCCAAAGTGCTCAGTTTGTGGAGAAACTGAAGCCGATGGGAAAGCAGCACGTGGTTGAGCAAGCTGTTCATGCGTGCATATTTCTGGCTTTTTTGCCCTTGAAAATTGGCAGGGTTGAGAGGAGCGGCGTTGGGGATGGTGCCGTAATGCTTAGCGTGCTCGTATAGGGCACGAAGCAAACCACCCAGCAGATCTGTGAGCAGAGGACAAAGACTTGCGGAAACCTGGACGGCCTGAAGGGATTTGCCCAGATGCCTTTCCTGACGCAATTCGATCGCTTCATTCAGCGAGACACTCAACATCGCATAATTGGATTCAAGTTTCTGGACGTTTTTGCGGAAAACCACAGCCTGCTCTTCGGGTAGCCAAGCGCGCCAGTCTTGTTCAACGGACGATCCGCGGGCGAGTGGGGGGCGGATGGAGCTTCTCAAAAGAGTTCTCCGTTAGGGACAGGAAACGAAGTATACCAAAAACTTTTCCATGAAACAGTGTTTTTTCAAGTACTTTTCTGGACCGAGTCCGGGACTTTTGAACACGATTGATCCGGTGTGCGAGATTCCAGAGCGGAAGAAGAGTGATTAGATTGCGCTCCACGCGAAGCAGGGGGCAGCAGCGTGTTCCTTGCTCAGCGGACAGGCAGGCCGCTATACTCGCGTGCATTCGAGTTTGAAAGGAATTCCCGTTGCAATTTGAGCCGCGCGACCAGTTTGAGCAGCGCCAGAAAAAGCTTCACCAGATCGAGGCCCTGGGGCAGGATCCATACCCACGGGAGTTTCGCTGGACAGATACGCCTGCAGCGCTAGTCGAAAGTTACGGCCAGACTCCAGGACCGGACCTGGAAGCCGACAAGCGCGAAATTCGTGTGGCAGGGCGCATTGTCTCGCTCCGGCTGATGGGGAAGGCGGGCTTTGCGCATTTGCAAGGCTCGGGCAAGCGAATTCAGATCTACGTAAAGAAAGATGTTGTGGGCGAAAAGGGCTTCGAGCTATTCCACCTGCTGGATTTGGGCGACTTTATTGGAGTGCGCGGCCATCTGTTTCGAACAAAGACCAATGAGCTCTCCATTTGGGTTGAGGAACTGTTTTTCCTTTCGAAAGCGCTGCTGCCGTTGCCGGAGAAATGGCATGGTTTGACGGATGTGGAGCTCCGCTATCGGCAGAGGTATCTGGACCTGGTGGCGAATGATAAATCGCGCGAGGTGTTTGCGACGCGCGCGCGGATCATCCAGGAATTGCGGCGGTTCTTAGATGCGCGCGGCTATATCGAAGTGGAAACGCCGATGATGCACCCGATCGCCGGCGGCGCGACGGCGCGGCCATTCATTACGCATCACAATACGCTGGGCGTTGATTTGTATTTGCGCATTGCGCCGGAGCTCTATCTGAAGCGGTTGACGGTCGGCGGGTTCGACCGGGTCTACGAAATTAACCGGAACTTCCGCAATGAAGGGATATCCACGCAACACAATCCGGAATTCACGATGCTGGAATTCTACGAGGCGTACAGCAATTACCGCGACCTCATGGACATGAACGAACAGCTCTTTGCGATTCTGGCGAAGAATATTACCGGCTCTACGGCTGTAAAGTTCGGCGAGATCGAACTGGATTTTTCGAAAATGCAAAGGCTCTCCATGCGTGAAGCCATCCAGAAGCATTGGCCTGGGGAAGCGGGCGCACCCCCTAGCCTCACGGAGCTGGCTTCTCCTGGTGGTGCGCAGGCTGCCACCAGCCGCTACAACCTTTGGGCGAAGCCGAGCGGATCGCCGTATGCGGCTGCCAAAGGGTTCCTTTCGGACGGCGAATGGACCGGGCTTTTGTTCGAAACGATGGCGGAAGACAAATTGATTCAGCCGACCATTCTGTATGATTTTCCGACGGACATCTCGCCGCTTTCGAAACAGAAGCCCGAGGATCCATCGCTGACGGAGCGATTCGAGATTTATGTGGCGGGGATGGAAGTGGCGAATGGTTTTTCCGAGTTGAACGATCCAGCGGAGCAAGAGCGGCGGTTCCTGGCGCAAATTGCGCAAGGAGGCGAGGAGATGCCGAAGCAACTCGACGTGGATTACATCCGCGCGCTCTGTCACGGAATGCCACCCACGGCAGGCGAAGGTATTGGTATCGACCGGCTTACCATGCTGCTCACAGATTCGCCATCGATACGCGACGTCATATTGTTTCCGTTGCTTCGTCACGAAGCTGGTGGGGAATCATCTTCCACTACCGAAGCGCACGGCGCGTAACGTATTCTTCCAAGCACAATGCGATTCGAATGGTTCGTGGCGCGGCGATACCTGCGATCCCCTTACCGCCCAACGGTACTGCGGCTGGTGACGTTGTTCTCCGTAATCGGCGTGGCGGCCGGTGTGGCGACGCTGGTGATTGCACTGTCGATGAACACCGGATTCCGCGAGACATTGCAAGCGCGGCTGCTCGGAGTGACCGCGCATGTCTCACTCACGCGGCCCGGTTCCGGCGGGATCAGGAATTACGAGGAAATGGCGAAGAAGCTGTCAACCATGCCCGGTGCGCGATCAGTGACACCCGCGGTTTATCAGACGGTTTTGCTTTCGTTTGCCGGGCAAGCGCGGGGGGTGGTAACGAAAGGCATTGATCCGGAACGCGAGCGCAAAAGTGATGAAGCACTGCAACGGATCGTCGCGGGAAAGCTGGATTTTTCGCCGGACGCTGATGGAATTGAAGCGCTCGTAGTCGGCAAGCAGCTTGCAGAAGAATGGAAGCTCACCCCGGGCGACTACGTCACGCTGACGAGTCCTCAGGGGAGATTGACGCCGTTCGGACTGATGCCGCGAACGCGAAGATTCCGGGTCGCGGGCGTATTTGATTCGGGCTTCTATGATTACGATGAGAACTGGTGCTTTATGACGCTGTCCGCGGCGCAGGGACTTTCCGGCGCGGGAGATGTGGTCAACGTTCTGGAATTCCGGCTGGATCAGCCGGAACGCGCAGGTGAAATCGCCGGAAAAGTCCGAGAGGCGGCGGGGCAAGGATATTCGACAGCCACCTGGATGGAAGAGAACCGCGCGTTGTTCCGCGCTCTTCGCCTTGAAAAGCTGGTGACGGCAATCTTCATCGGGCTGATCACCTTTGTCGCGGGGCTCAATATTTTGGTGGTGCTCTCGATGACGGTGACGGACAAAGCGCGCGACATTGCCGTGTTGATGTCCATGGGCACGCGGCGCGAACAGATTCGCACGATTTTTTTGTGGCAGGGAGTAACCATCGGAGGGGCGGGTACCCTTGCCGGCTTGGCGATTGGCTACACATTCTCAATCATCGCCGGCAGTTATCATCTCATTCCCCTCGATCCGCAAGTGTACGCGGTGCCTTACGTGCCTTTTCATCCGAGCGTACTAGATGGAGTATGGATTACGATGGTAGCGATGGGAATTTCTGTGGTGGCCACGATAATTCCGGCGCGGGCGGCAGCGCGGCTGCTGCCGGTGGAGATTTTGCGCTACGAGTAAAGAGCCGGGATTGCGAAGGAATAACCATTTTCTGGAGAGGATTTGGCGCGTGATTTGCTCTCAGAAGAAGCAAGAAGAAGGCGGGAAGGACTTGGGCCTATTACGCATCCTGGAACATCGGGGGTACCCGCCGTAAGATGTTGAAGGGAAAAAGATTAAAGAAGTTTTCAATTTGGTGAAAAATGCCTTCTTTTTGGCAGCCAGTGCACTGCCGGAAATGGGAAACAGTTTGGCCAGTTGGTGCACAGGTTCTGCCCGGGAGAGCGGCACGAAAATTGCAAACTTAGCATCTAAGGAAAGGTAAGGGGCGAAGGGATTAAGAACGCCAGGCCTAGAAGAGAAATGATGCAGAACGCACAAAAGGGATACGGGACAGAGGAAGGCGACCGCGTCGGTGGGAGCGTGGTGCTGGAAACGCGCGGGCTAAGGAAAGTTTATGGAAGTGGCGAAAAATGCCTCGCAGTTTTGATGGATGCCAACTTGATTTTGCGGCGGGGAGAGATGGTAGCGATCGTCGCGCCATCCGGAGCAGGGAAGAGCACGCTGTTGCATCTGCTTGCCGCGCTAGACACGCCGACGAGCGGTACAGTATACTTTGCAACGAAAGCCATCGAAACAAATGATGACGCGGCATTGTCGGAGTTCCGAAATCGTGCCGTGGGATTTTTGTGGCAGCGCCACCAGCTGCTGCCGGATTTTACGGCTGCGGAAAACGTAGCCATGCCGCTGCTGTTGCGCGGCGATAATTTTGCTGCCGCGCAGGGGATGGCGCGGGAGTGGCTCGCGGAAGTCGGCTTGGAGAATCGGGCCGATCACCGGGCAGGGGAACTCTCCGGAGGGGAACAGCAGCGTGTCGCGATTGCCCGGGCGCTCGTCACCGGGCCGTCGGTGCTGCTGGCAGACGAGCCCACCGGAGATCTAGACGAGCAGAACGCTTGGGCAGTGTTCGAATTACTGCAACGGCTTCACCGCACGCACAGGTTGACGTCGCTGATCGCGACGCACAATCTTGCGCTGGCCGCGCGGTGTGACCGAATTCTGGGATTGGAACATGGCGTTCTGCAGACTCGCGAGGTTGTGGCCGGTGCGAGCAGGGTCCCGGGGGGAGAAGCGAGCTAACGTGTTCGAACGCTATACAGAAAAAGCACGACGCGTCATATTTTTTGCGAGATACGAAGCCAGCCAATATGGCAGCCCGTACATCGAGACGGAGCACTTGCTGCTCGGCTTGATGCGCGAAGACAAGGCGCTGGCGAACCGGTTCCTGCGGCAGCAGGGATCGATCGAGTCCATTCGAAAAGAGATTGAAGCGCGCATCACCATCCGCGAGCGCATCTCCACTTCTGTGGAAGTGCCGCTGAGCGCGGAGTGCAAGCGCATCCTGAACATGGCGGCGGAAGAAGCTGAGCGGCTGGGCCATAAGCACGTGGGCACGGAACATTTGCTGCTCGGTATCCTGCGTGAAGAAAAATGTTTTGGCGCGGAAATTTTGATGGAGCGCGGGCTGCGGCTCTCCACGCTGCGCGAGGAACTGGCGCGTACTTCAGGTGAAAAAGCCACGGCGGCGCGTCCGAAAGAGACTTCTCTGCTCGCGGAATTCAGCCGCGACCTTACGCAAGCGGCGGGTGAAGGTTCGCTGGACCCGCTGGTTGGACGCGAAGGGGAAGTGGAGCGTGTCATCCAGATTCTTTGCCGGCGCACAAAGAATAATCCCGTTCTGATCGGTGAGCCGGGCGTCGGTAAGACGGCCATCGTCGAGGGCCTGGCGCAGCGGATTTCCGATGGAGATGTGCCGCCGTTCCTTGCGGACAAGCGCATTCTTTCGCTGGATCTATCCCTGATCGTGGCGGGCACGAAATACCGGGGGCAATTCGAAGAGCGGCTCAAGACCATCATGAAGGAATTGATGGAGAGCCAGAACTCGATCATCTTCATTGACGAGCTGCACACGCTAGTGGGTGCGGGATCGGCGGAAGGCTCCCTCGACGCTGCCAACATTTTGAAGCCGGCGCTTTCGAGAGGCGAGATTCAGTGCATCGGCGCGACGACGCCGGGTGAATACCGCAAATCGGTGGAAAAAGACCGCTCGTTGGAGCGCCGCTTCCAAGCGGTAAAGGTTCCCGCTCCGAACGAAGAAGAAGCCGTGCTGGTGATTCAGGGTGTGCGGGAACGTTACGAGAAATTTCATGCCGTCAGCTACACGGACGAGGCATTGCGTTATTCCGTATATCTTTCGAATCGCTACATTCCAGACCGTTTTCTCCCAGACAAGGCCATCGATCTTATCGACGAAGCTGGTGCACGCGTGAAGCTGCGCCAGGCCACTGTTCCCGAGGAAGTCGGCGAAGTACAAAAGCGCGTGAAATTCATCACGCACCGCATGGAAACGGCGATTGCCAACCACGAATTCGAAAAGGCGCGGTTCTATTCGGAGGAGGAGCGCAAGGAAAAAGAAAACTTGCGCGGGTTGCGGGAGCGTTACAAGTTGGATGACGCGTCAACGGGCATCGTCACGCGCGAGGATATCGAAGAAGTTGTCTCACGCTGGACAGGTGTGGGCGTAACTTCCATTAAAGAAGATGAGCAACAGAAACTTTTGCGCATCGAGCCGGAATTGCACAAACGGGTGATCAGTCAGGACAAGGCGATCACGGCGCTGGCGCGGGCGATTCGGCGGAGCCGTGCGGGCCTCAAGTCGCCGTTACGTCCCGTTGGCTGCTTCTTTTTTCTGGGGCCGACGGGTGTAGGCAAAACGGAAGTTGCGCGCCGATTGGCGGAATTCCTTTTTGGTTCGGAGAAGTCCCTGGTGCGTTTCGACATGTCCGAGTTTATGGAAAAGCACTCGGTGTCGAAGCTGATTGGCGCGCCTCCGGGGTACGTGGGCTACGAAGAAGGCGGTCAGTTGACGGAGCGCGTCCGCCGGACGCCGTACTCGGTCATCCTGCTGGATGAAATCGAGAAGGCGCATCCGGACGTCTTTAACATTCTTTTACAGGTGTTTGAAGACGGGCAGTTGACGGACGGGCTCGGCAATACCGTGGATTTCCGGAACACGATCATCATCATGACGTCGAATCTTGGGGCGCGGCATTTGCAGAAGCGCACTTCGATGGGCTTCCAGTCCGGGGCAGACGAAGCCGGGCAGAAGAGCATGGAAGATATGGTGATGAACGAAGTAAAGCGGGTGTTCAATCCGGAGTTTCTTAACCGGTTGGACGAAGTGATTATTTTCAATCCGCTGGGCGACGAAGATTTGCTCCGCATTATCGATTTGCTGGTGGGCCAGCTGAACGACACGCTGATCCACCGGCAGGTGCAGATCGTGGTATCGCCGGAAGCGCGACAGTGGATCCTCGAGAAAACGTGTGCGGACCGCAATTACGGCGCTCGTCCGCTGCGGCGGGCCTTGCAAAAGTATGTGGAAGACCCGCTCTCCGAGGCGCTGATCCAGGGTGGAATTCAAAAGCCGGCGACACTCCAGATTTATGTCGCAGGGGAAGGCCTATCATTCCGGCCCGTGGGTGAGGCAACCCCGGTCGTCCACTAACGAATCTGACACAACGTCAAAGGGCGACTCCGGCCGGGCCGGAGTCGACGCACGGCCGGCCCATACCGGGTCCGGCGGGAGAAGAACAACTTGGGTTTGGGGGGCGCGGCCTTGACGACCTCATCGGCCGCATACAGAAGAGTCTGTTTGCCGTTTGGCGTTTTAGCGGCCAGCGTGACGCGAATGATCGCGGTGGTGTTGCTTTTCGCGATCGTCTCCGCTGCGGCGCCGCGAGAAGAACTCCGTGCGGACGCGGTTCCGTCTTCCGGTTCTCTTCTTTTCTCCGCTTCGATCGACTGGAAGACCGGCAAGGACGTCATAGAGGATCACTCCTCAGCCCCTTCCCCGGAGCAACACGCCGACGCCACGCAGCAGCAATACATTATCGATCGAATCGAATTCATAGGGAACCGCCGCGTACGCACCGACACCCTCAAGGCGCGGATCTTCAGCCGCGAAGGCGACGTGTACAACGAAGAGACACTGAGACGCGATTTTCAGGCGCTCTGGAATACGCAATTTTTTGAAGATGTGAGCTTGAAAGTCGAGGATTCACCCAGCCGGCCGAACGGCAAAATCATCATCTTCGATGTGAAAGAGCGGCCGCAGATTCGCCGCATCCGCTACGACGGCATCCATTCCGTTTCCGAGTCGGACATTCTCGACCGCTTCAAAGAGCGCAAGGTCGGGTTGACGGTTGAGAGCCAGTTCGATCCCACAAAAATCAAGAAGGCGGAAGTGGTCTTGAAAGAGTTGCTGGCCGAACACGGGCGGCAGTTCGCGACGGTAACGCCTGAGTACGAGCGCATTGCCTCGAGCAACGCCGTCATTCTTGTTTTCAAGATTGAGGAAGGGCCCAAGGTCAAAGTCGGCCAGATTAAATTTACCGGGAACCACGCATTCAGCGACCGCAAATTGATCCGTGCCATGAAGAACGACCGGCCGTACGCGATTCCGCTTTACTTCTGGAATATCGCGGTCATGTCCAAAACGTACGATCGCCAAAAATTGAACGAAGATCTGGAAGTCGGTGTTCGCGGGCTTTATCGCGACAATGGATATTTCAAGGTCTCGGTCGGAGATCCCGTTCTGGAAAGCGTGGATACCGAGGGCTTCCGCTGGGGCGTTCCGGTCGTCACCGGCCGGAGCCACGGCAAGGCCGTAAACATCACGATCGCCATCGAAGAAGGCGATCGCTACCGCATGGGGACGCTGAAAATCGTTAGCGCCGATCCAGACAAAGCGCTGTCGCTGAAGGTTGACGCGCTCAAAGCGGTGTTTCCGCTCAAGCCGGGCGATATCTTCTCTACGGAAAAAGTGCGGAAGGCCCTAGAGAGCTACGGCAAGATTTACGGTCAATACGGATTTATAGATTTTACCCCGGAGCCGGACACGGAGGTCGACGAAGCCACAAAGACGATCAATCTCACGATGAGATTTGACGAGCAGAAACAATATTATGTGCGGCGCATCGATTTCAGCGGAAACACCACCACTCGCGATAAGGTCATTCGGCGCCAGTTGCTCATTGATGAGGGCCAGCTCTTCAACAAGCACTTATGGGAACTGAGTATCTTGCGTCTCAACCAGTTGGACTACTTTGACAGAATCGAAGCGGATAAGGCTGCGGAACTCAAGAAAAACACGAAAGACGGCACCGTCGACATCACGCTCAAACTGAAGGAAAAAGGGAAGCAGTCCATTGGCTTACAGGGCGGCGTGAGCGGGCTTGCCGGCGCTTTCATCGGACTGACTTACCAGACCAATAACTTTTTGGGTCTCGGCGAAACGCTTACGCTTTCCGCACAGTTCGGCAATCTGACAAGCAGCGTCATGTTCGGATTTACGGAGCCGTATCTGTTTGACCGGCCGATCTCCACAGGGTTCACGGTTTTCACCAGCCGATACAAATTCGACCAAGCTCAACAGGCGGCGCTCTACACCGGGCAGTCCGTCAGCGTCAACCCGGAATTCATTCAGAATTACACGCAGAACAGCACGGGCTTCACCATCTATGCGTCCTATCCTCTTCGTAAGCTGTCATTCGCGCGAATTGCTGCCACCTACGGTCTTACGCGCACGAACATCACGACGTATAACCAGGCCTCCGAGCTATTGTTTACACAGGTACAATTCCGCAGTATCGCGGGTCCGAGCGCCCTGAACGGAATCATCTCCAGCACCATCACCCCGTCGATCAGTTATAACACGGTCAACAATCCGATGAATCCCACGGGCGGGAAAAGTTTCTCCGACTCCTTTTCCCTCTCTGGCGGCCCGCTGGGTGGCAACGTCAAGAGCATCAGCAATGTCGTGAATTGGACCTATTATCATCCTGTTAATAAGCATCGCAACGTCCTCAGCTTCCATGCGGCGGGGGGCTTCATAACGGGATATGGAGGCGGAGAGCCGCCGCCGTACAGCCGCTTCTACCTGGGCGGCGAGAACGACATCCGCGGTTACGATGTCCGCTCCATCACCCCCGTCACATTTATTCCTGTGGCTTCGACCCAGCAGTTCACCTATTTGTGCGGGACCTGCCTCAACAGTTTCGGCCAGCCGACGCAGCGAACGTTCAACGTGCCGGTCCTGGGTTACACCATCTCGTTCCCCGGTGCGGACACGATGGGTTACGGAAACTTCGAATATCGCATCCCCATTGTGGGCCCGGTTACGGCGGCGCTTTTCGTGGATGCCGGCACAGATGGCATCCTCCGGAAAAACTCTTTGCGGCTTGATCAAACGGGGTTCGAGAACCTGATGACGCAATTTCCGAACGCGCAGCAGAACGTGGGCCTGTCTCAACAGCTGTCCATTGCGCCAGGAACAAATTTCCGCATGCGATATTCGACGGGCATCGAGTTTGTGGTGCAGTTGCCGATCATTCAGGCGCCGTTCCGGATCTACTACGCGTACAATCTCAACCGCCTGCACACGCAGATTGTTGCGCCGCCCGATTATTTTAATCCGAGCGAGGTGTGCGATCAGATCGGGCCGAATTGCCCGCACCTGGGGCTGTTGCCCAGCACCTTGCCGCCGGACGTCTGGCTCGACCAGGTCAGACCCACGATCCAGCAGTTGGTAAACAATCCAGGGCGGCTTAACTATTTTGAACCGCAGCACACGTTTCGATTTACCGTCAGCCGGACCTTTTAACGTATGAGGAATACGGCAGGGTGCGGAGAAAACCAGGAATGCTGCGATATGACGGGCGCAAAGAGATTGCAGGAAACACGAATGTGGGGGAGCGAGTGGGTATGAAGTTAAGAAGAATTTCGGACAGCATCCTGCTGGTGGCAGCCGTCGCCTGTTTGTGGGTCAACGGATGCAGCAGTTCCAATGCCAATCAAGTGGTGGTCATCGTGACGCCAGCATCGGGAACGCTGGTGGTAACACAGTCAGTCACGTTTACGGCCGTCGTCACCGGCTCGACAAATTTGGCCGCGGATTTCGCTTGCACGTTTACCACGACTCCCAACCCAACTACTGCCGTTCCCAGCCCCAAACCTTCCGCGGCAGCTGCATGCACCACCGCGAACGGGGCCGTCGGCGTTCTTTCCAACATCGATAACAGCAACACCACGGTAGCCTCCACGGCCACTTTTACCGCACCAACTGCATTCCCGGACGCCACGAAATACCCGAACTTGGTGATCACCATCACTGCTACATCGAAGGCCAACCCAAGCAAGACCGGTACGGCAATGATTGCCATCGATTCCGGGATTCGCATTCAGATCGTTCCGGCGACGGCCACGCTGGCAACCGGTGAAGCCAAGCAGTTCCTCGCCGAAGATTTTAACAATGTTGTCATTCCGAACAGCAAGCTGAAGTGGGATGTCACTGCGGATGCCACGGCCACTACCGCCAGCAAAACCTGCACGCCCACTTGTGGAACGGTTGACGGGACCACAGGAACCTACACGGCGCCGAGCACCGTTCCCACACAAACAACGGCATCTCTCTTTGCTGTCTCCACGGCCGATTCAACTCGTATTGCGCAGTCGAATATCACCATCGTCAAGGGCGGCAACATCGTATTTAGCGGGATTTCGCCATCCGTTGCCCCGCAAGGTGGTTTGCAGCAGGACATTTTTCTCTCTGCGACGAATGCCACCTCGCAACTCGGCGTGACCCTCAGCGGCCCGAACGGCAACGTAACCTTGAACCCCTCGCAAATCAAGGTAGTGTTCAGTGCCGCGGCTACCTCCGCGGCCATCGGCGCGCGTGTCCGCTTGAGCGCGGACAACCTGAAGACCCCTGGGCACTACATGCTGGGGGTGAGCAGTAGCAATACCTCGATCACCGTTACCGGAGGTCCGTTCCCATTGGACATCGTCCCGGTACGCCCCACGATTGTGGGAACTTCTCCTGACAATTTCCAGGAATCCTCTCTAGGCAATACGGGAGGGACACCCTTCGTAATCGATGGCGGGTACTACGGCCCTCCAGATGGTCCAACAGTGACCACTAATTTTAATGGTAGTGCGTTACTGACCAACACGTCTGGACTATTCACGCCCTCCGCGCGGCGCATTGGGGGGAGTCTACCCCCACCGAGCGGGGGCAGCCACGTTGCTGGTTTGTATCCATTTAGCGTGACGTACAGCACCTCACCTGGCCCATTTCCCGCACCTAGATCCACCACTGCCTTCACCAACGTCGCTGTGATCCCTGATTATGGCGCGACCAATCCACCTACGGATGTAAAGGGGAATGCATTGCCGGCAGGGGTTCCTCCGACGCCGGTAACGTTTCCCGCGGCGTCGGCGCCGAGCGCCATCGCCATTGACTCCGTGCTTGGGTACGCGGTTGTGACACTAGCTGGGGCGAACATTCCCCAGGCCGCGGGCTCAAATGTCAACACAGCGAACAACGTGCAGTTCATCAAGCTCTCGGACTTGGCAGCCGGGACGTCTCCGACGCCGGTGCAGGCTTCTTCGACCGGGCTGGTGGCTACTGGTGTAGCGGTCGACGAAAGCTTGCACGTGGCTGCGGTCGTGAATTACGGGAGCAGGAGTCTTTCTGTACTTGCTCTTCCTGCAGGCACGCTCCTAGCTACAGTGGATCTGAGCCAAGTCATCCCACCACCCGTTCCGGCCAGCTCCGCGTTCGTGGAACCGTTTCCGTATTCCATCGGGATTGATCCCTACGCGCATCGCGCGGTGGTGGCGTTCGCTTCCACAAACATAGGACTCATCATTAATCTGGATCCCAATTTCATCTTCAATCCCGATCCCAAGGTTCCTCCGCAGTGCATTTTTCATCCGGTTTCCGCTCCAAAATACTGCCCCATCGCCTACGTTACTCTGAACACAGGCGCGCACCCGCAAGTTGCTTTTGAACCCAACGCGCGGCTGGCCTATGTGACGCCCGGCGGAGCCGGAGTCCTCTCCGCGGTGAACCTGGCCAATCCAACGGGGAGCAGTGCGGCGATCGCCAGCGCCACGCGCGCCTCCAATGTTGTCACCATTACGACGGCCACCCCTCACAATCTCAATCCGGCAAACGCGGGAACCGTGCTCATCAAGGGGATGCCACCGGGCAAGAACAACACGAATTTCAACGGATCGTTCGCCGTGGGAGTAGTGCTAGATGCTAACAATTTTCAATATTCCCAGGCGGCGAATGACGATTCGATTGCCACTTGCCCCGCCTCCTGCACCGAAAATTCCGGAGTTCCATTCCTGACGTATACCATCTCGCCGTCAGACCAGGGCATTGCTGTGAATCCGATAACCGGTCAGTTGATTCTAGGGGACCCGAATGTCACTTCGAGCCAGGTCACCTACATCAATCCGCAGAGCCAGACCGTTTTGTCGACGACGCTTTTCCTCGGCGCAACCGGGCTAGTGACCACTGGCGCTCCCGAACTGGGGGCAACGAACACGGCCTTCCAGCCATTCACTAACACCGGCCTTTCGTTCAATCCGCAGCTCAATCAAGTTTCGCTGCTGAATCCCACCACTCAGCTGCGCCTGGCCATTGTCCCGACGGCGCAAACGGGGATTGCCTCAGTCTGTGTTTCGAGCTGCACTTCCGCCGCCCCGACAAATATTTCCATACCGGGAGCCATCAGTGTCGATACCAACGATAACCTCGCACTGGTGGTGAATTCGGGAAGCAACAATATTTCCGTTTTCAGGCTGGGGATAATCAAACCAGTCCATATCGAGCAGGTCTTGACTCCCGCCATCGATCCCTCGACCTATTCCAACCCGGCGCAACTGTCCTCGGCCGTGAAGATCATTTCCGGAGTGGCGCCGACGCCGGTCGGCCCCGTCAGGATTCTCGGCGCGGGATTCACGAATGCTTCGCAGGTTCGCCTGGACGGTGTGCCACTCCCCAGCGGCGTGACCTTCGTGAGCAGTCAGGAACTCGACGTAATTATTCCCGTGTCCATCCCGGATCCTGCCGCTCCTGGTGGCACTCTGAACATTCTCACGGGTCCGCATCATTTTGGACTCGACGCTGTCACCGCAGGTGTGGGCTCCAATGTTGTGGACTTCACAGTGCTGGAAGAAGTTCAGATACCCGCGTGCACGAGCGCGACAACGACGACACCGCCTCCTCCGCCTGCTCCGGCCGCTCCGGGCGGCGTCGCCGTTGACAACGTTCATAATCTCGCGTTGGTCACAAACACAGGATGCAACCAGGTTTCGGTCATCAGTTTGAATCCTTCGAATAATTTCGGGACGATCGTGAAGGCCATTCCGACCGGTGGAAGCCCCACGGGAGTCGCAGTTATTCCGGGATTGGCCATCACCGGCCAGCCATCTGGCAGTTCGGGCGTCGCGGTAGTGACCAACAACTCAGCAAACACCGTTTCGATCCTGGATCTTGCGAGTCTATCGCCGGTGACGGGCGTCGCGGACGTCGCGGTCGGGACCTCTCCCAGCGGTGTTGCCATCGATCAGGAAACAAATCTCGTGGTGATTGCCAACAGTGGGTCCAATACGGTCAGCACAATCGATCTCACGCCTCTGACGGCCAGCCCGATTGGCACGCTTGCCCCGTTGACTGTCGCGGTCGACGAAAATCCCATCGCGGTGGCCATTGATCCGGACCGGGGTACCAACGGCCGCGGCCTTGCCGTGGTCACCTGTTTGCTCCTCAATGGCGCTGCCGCACCTTTCGGGGCGCTCGATGGCGTGGATATCGGAGGTACCACTCCAGTCAAACTGCTCTCGGCATCGATTGGCGGTGTGCAAGCAACACCAACCGGCATCGTGTTTGATCCAGCCGTGTCGCCGGCGCTCTTTTACGCAGTGTCCACCCAGAGCAATCAGATCACCGCTTATAACCCGGATACCAACGGGACGTCGCAGATCAGCGTGGGGATTAACCCGACGTCGGTGGCCTATAACTTCCAGACCAGCACGATTCTAACGGTTAACGCGCTCAGCAATTCCAGTTCGATTGTGGATTCGCAGACGTTCCAAGCCAAGGAGACGCTGGGAATCGGAGGCTCGTCCCAATTTGCCGCTGCAATTCAAACATTTACGAATTTGGCGGTCATTGTGGATCAGAAGAACAACCGGGTGCTCTTGTTGCCGCTTCCGAAGTAGGCTGAGACACGGAGAGTTAGCCGGATGGAGTTGAAGACGGGGCCGTGGAGAAGAGGTGCTCTTTGCGATTGCGGGAGGCAAAGGGCGTCAGCTATAATCCGAGGTTTGCAGCACGCCCGCGGAACCCGCTAGGGTAGCGGAAAAATTTGAAGCCAAGCAGGCTTGGCGCAGGTCGGTCCCGGTTTGGCCCGGCAGACCAATACAAGGAGAAAAAAGTGAATTCTAGAATTACATCGTTTCGAACGGCTGCCTTGGCTTTTTTGTGCGTATTGAGCGCAGGAGCCGCCTGGGCTCAAGCAACCGCTACACCGGGGGCGCCGCCGACCGGCAAGGTCGGCGTGCTGAACGTGCGTGCGGCCATCCTGGGCACGTCGGAGGGGAAGCTTGCGCAGGCGGAGCTGCAGTCGCAATTCGCACCGCGCCAGACAGAGCTGGAGAATATGAATAAGCAGATTAATGACATGCGGCAACGTCTTGCCGCGTGCGAAGGCAAGTGCAGCCAGGAAGAGATTGCCCGGCTGACGACCCAGGGGCAAAGGTTCGCGCAACAGCTCGAACGCAAGCAAAATGAAATGCAGGAAGATGCCAACGCAGCGCAGGCCGATGTGTTTGAACGCCTCGGGCGCAAAATGAACGACGTTCTGGACCGCTACGCGCGGGAGAATGGCTATGTCGTCCTTCTGGATTATTCGGCGCAGAACACCCCGATCGTTAATTTCTCCAACCAGGCTGACGTTACGCAGGACATCGTGCGCCTGTACGACCAGGCGTACCCGGTCAAGGGCGGCGCAGCGGCGCAAGCCAAGCCGGCCGCAACCAAGCCCGCGTCGACGACTCCTCCTCCTGCGACGAAGCCCGCGGGGACGCAACCACCGGCAGCGAAGCCCCAGCAGTAAGTTTTCGAACTGGCGAAGTCTCTTTTTTTGGAAAAGCGCCTCCGACAAGACTGGAGGTGCTTTTCCTTTTATTGAGAAAGCCATTTCCCGCAAGTAAGTATTTGTATCGCTTCCTTCCTGTTGCTGACCATCCGGTCAGGTTCCTGGAAGGAACGAGCCTGTACCATTTCTTCGTTGCGCTGCTACACTGCACGGACCTATTGTATTTGCGTAGTGGTCCCTGCGTACTGACAATGGAATCGTTAACGGGCGTTCGCGGCAGCAAACTCCGTCCCTCGCCTCTCGAGGGATCCGGGATGTTCCGCGCACAGCTGGCGGAAACCAGCCTGCGGCAGCTGGGGCGGAGCGAGTGGTGGCTGTGGTTCTCCGCGCTTTGTGTGACCACCCTCTCGGCGACGGCCTTCCTGTTAACGTCCATCCCTTCCTTCTTCAAGCACAGTGAACATTTTTACGAATTACGATCTGACCAGGGGCGTTGGGCAATCCTGTGCCTGCTGCTTTTATTCAATGGCTGGATGCTCTACCGCGAAATGAGTATTCGGCGGCAACGGAGGCTTCTCGCGGGGCAGAGCGATGATGCAACCCCACAAACCGGGCTTATCTCGGACCCGTCGGGGATCGATCCCGGCACGGGGTTGTATACGCGCGGTTTCGTCGAACAACAGCTGGGCAGAGAAATAGCCCGAGCGCGGCGGCAAAACAGCATGCTAAGTCTCGCTACGGTTCATATTGAAGAGTTCGCTGAGGTCAGCAAGCGATATGGCGCATCGGCAATGGATCTGGCCTTGAAGGAGCTTGCCCGGCGCTTGAAGAGGGCTTGCCGGGGTTCTGATTTCGCGGCGCGACTGGCCAGCGATGATTTCCTGCTGCTGCTGCCGGAATGCGGACTCGGCGAAGTCAAGCTGGTCTTGAACCGGCTTGGTTCGCTGGAAATGAATTGCGGCGGAAGGAAGATCAATTTGGAGTACACCACTGGATGGGTGGACTACCAGGCCGGCGACCTGCCCGCGGACCTGTTGAAGCGGGCCGCACAGATCCTTCATCTCTACGAGAATGCCGCCAAAGAGAGCGTTTCCGCGACCCGCCTGCCCCACTAGGCAATTCACTCAGCCTCAAGCTGCGGCCTAAGAGGCCCCGTATCTTGCTTTTACCGCGCAGCCGGAATATACTGTTGTTTCGCTCTGAAGCGGGTCGAACGAATGGGTGGGCGCAAGCCCACTTTTTTGTTGGCCGGTTGGAGTGCACTGCGGACCGGCTAAGGTCGGGGAGTCTCTACGTGGATTTCGCAAAAGTCCGCGACGCTGCCGAGCGAGTGGCGCGTTCGGAAGGCCTCGAAATCGTTGACGTCGAATGGAAAATCGGCAAGCAGCGGTTCTTGCGGGTGTACATCGATAAGCTTCCTGACGGCTCCGAAGGGGCCGAGGTGAACGACCCGTACCCGAAGATCAGCCATGCCGATTGCCAGCGCGTCAGCCAGCAGTTGAGCGTGATTCTGGACGTGGAGGATTTGATCCCGGGTCCGGCCTATGTCCTGGAAGTCAGTTCGCCGGGGATGGACCGGGAGCTGAGGAAACCGGCGGAGTTCGAGCGATTCAAGGGCCGGTTGGCGAAAATATCCACCACGGAGCCGGTGGGCGACGCAAAGTTTTTTGAAGGGCGCCTGGCAGGATTTGCGGATGGGAAAGTCCGCATGGAGTTGAAGGGCAAGGAAGCGCGGACGGTCGAGCTTCCGCTCGAGGCGATTCGCAAGGCCAATCTGGTCGTAGAGTTTTAGCGGCCGAGAGTTCGAGGAAGACTTTTAGGAACGCGATATGGCGAATTTGCTCTACCAACAGATCGAAATGCTGAGCCGCGAGAAGCACATCGAGCCGGAAGTCGTGGTGTCGGCAATCGAAGACGCCATGGTCGTGGCCGCGCGGAAATATTACAAGACGGAAGAGGACCTGCGCGCAAAGTTCAACCAGGAAACCGGCCAGGTGGACGTGTACTCCGTGCATATGGTCGTCGAAGAAGTAACCGACCCGAAAAAAGAGATCAGCCTGGTGGATGCGAAGAAAAAGAATCCCGCTGCGGAAGTTGGCTCGGAGATCGTGGCGGCGAAGCCCACGGACGTGCTGGGACGCATCGCGGCGCAGACGGCTAAGCAAGTCATCCTGCAAAAGGTGCGCGAAGCCGAGCGCGACACGATTTTCAAAGAGTATCACACCCGCGTGGGCGAGCTGGTGACAGTAATCGTGAAGCGCGCCGAAGGGCCGGATCTGATCGTCGACATGGGGCGCACGGAAGCTCGGCTTCCGAAACGCGAACAATCAAAACTGGAAACTTACAATATCGGCGAGCGCTTGCGCGTAGTGATTAAGATGGTGGATCGCGCGGCGAAGGGGCCGCAAGTGATCGTTTCGCGCGCGGATGCCAGCCTGGTGCAGCGCTTGTTCGAAATGGAAGTGCCGGAAATTTATGATGGCACGGTGCAGATTCGTTTTGCAGCGCGCGAGGCTGGCGAACGCACGAAAGTGGCCGTGGCGAGCCGGGACAAGGACGTCGATCCCGTTGGCGCGTGCGTGGGCATGAAGGGCATGCGCGTGCAGTCCATCATCCGCGAATTGCGCGGCGAGAAAATCGACATTATCCCGTACAGCGAAGAGACGGTTGCATTCGCACAGAAAGCCCTCAGCCCCGCGAAGGTGACACGGGTACAAATCACCGATCCCGAAAACAAAAAGCTGGAAGTGATCGTGGAAGATTCACAGCTATCACTGGCCATCGGCAAGAAGGGGCAAAACGTTCGCCTGGCGAGCAAGCTCATCGGCTGGGATATCGACATCAAGAGCGAGGAAGAAAAGCGCCAGGAGATCGAAGAGCAGATGACTGCGCTGACTGCACCCGCGACGCCACTTACATCGTTGGCAGGCGTGGGCGCGAAGACGATTGAGAAAATTGAAGCGGCGGGAATCAATTCTGTCGAAAAACTCGCGGGAATGACACCGGAGCAGTTGATGGAGATTCCGGGCATCGGCGAAAAAATGGTGGACAAGATCTATCAGGCAGTGAACCGTTTCTATGAAGGCGGCACCGAAGCGGCTGCGGCTGCCGAGGCGGCCCCAAGTGCGGAAGTTCCCGGCGAAGAAGGCGAAGTGGCGACTGCGGAGACAGCAGAGACCCTCGAGAATTCCGAGGCCACGGAAGCGAGCGAACCCTCAGAATCGGCGGTAGAAACTCCGGCACCGGAAGAGAATGTGGCCGCGGAAGAAAAGGCAACAGGGGGCGCACCCGCCGATGATGATGAAGAGAAAGCAGAAGAGGCAAAGTCATAAAAGGAAGCATGACCGACGCAAACCAAGTCCGAATCAACGAGCTGGCCCGCGAACTCGAGGTCAAGGCCAAAGCGATTATTGACCTCTTGCCGGGGTACGGCGTCACCGAAAAGAAGACGCACTCGAGCTCGATTCCCGTAGATGTCGCGGAAAAGGTTCGCAAGAATCTACTGGGCCAAGCGGAGGCCGAAGCCCAAGCGGAAGCGACCGCAAAGGCGGACAAAGAAGCCAAGGACGCGGCTGCAAGGGCCGCGAGGATGAGGCCTGCTGCTTCGGCCGCACCAGCACCAGTGATTGCCGCGCCCCCCGCAGTGAGACCGATAGCGCCTGCAGCCCCCGTTGCAAAGCCGACCGCGCCCGCTGCCACAGTTCCCGTTGCGGCACCGCCTGCCCTACCGGCAGCTGCACCTCCCGCCGCGTCTGCTCCTGCGGTTGTGCCGCCAGTGACCAGACCTGCCGCTCCCGCCGCGCCTTCCCCCACACCTATTCGTCCCGTCGCACCCACGGGGCAGCCTTCATTTCCCGCTGCGGCACGACCCGCCGGTCCGGCCGCCACACGTCCAACGGCAACTCGCCCCGCAGCTGCTGCTCCTGGTGCCGCACCCGCGCGTCCGGGCGCTCGTCCCGCAACGGCGCCAGCCCGTTCTTTACCGACCGGCAATCGCGGCCCCTTACCAACTGGCAATCGTGGGCCTGTGCCCGGCACAACACCAGGTTCGCGCACAAGTGGACCGCGTCCCGGCCAGCCCATGCGGCCGCAACAACCCGGCCAGGGAAGGCCTTACGCGCCGCGCCCCAGCGGTCCAGGTGGCGCCCCTAGCAGGCCGTTTGAGCAACGCCGTGGTTCCATGCCGACAGGCACGCGTCCCGGTCCACGTGCGCCAGGGCGCCCGGGAATGTTGCCGCCGTTTCCAGAAAAAATGCCGCCGAAGGCGGAGCCTGGAAAGCCGCTTTATACGCGCAAGCCAACTCAGCGCCAGCGCCCTGTGTCAGACAAACGCGAGCAGGAAGGCGAGCGCAAGCTGCACCCGACGCGTCAACGTCCAGGAGCGGGCCGGGGCGGAGTTGCCGCAGTCATCGCTCCGCCGGAACCGCGTGCACCGCGCGAAGTCACCATCACAGAGGGAATCACGATTCGCGAGCTGGCGGAGAAATTGGATGTGCGCGCCAAAGAACTCTTGAAGAACTTGCTCGATCGCGGTGTTTTCGCCAGCATCAACCAGGCACTCGACGTGCCCACAGCCACGACACTCGCGGAAGCATTCAGCGGCGTGGTCAGCGTTGTCTCCCTCGAAGAGGAGATGGTGCTGGAGGTCGCCAAGGAAGAGACCAAGGAAAGTTTGAAATCGCGGCCACCCGTAGTGACCGTCATGGGGCACGTTGACCATGGGAAGACGAGCCTGCTCGACGCTATCCGCGAGGCGGATGTGGCCGGCGGCGAGGCGGGCGGGATTACGCAGCACATCGGCGCTTACAAAGTTGTGGTGAACGATCGAAGCGTGGTGTTCGTCGATACTCCAGGCCACGAAGCATTTACACGCATGCGTGCCCGTGGAGCTAAAGTCACGGACATCGTTGTTCTCGTCGTGGCGGCTGACGACGGCGTCATGCCACAAACGAAAGAAGCGATCGATCACGCCAAAGCTGCAAAGGTTCCAATCATTGTTGCGATCAACAAAATCGACAAACCCGAAGCACAAATCGAGCGCGTCAAGCGCCAGCTTGCCGATGTTGGTCTGATGTCCGCGGATTGGGGCGGCGACACGGAATTCGTCGAAGTCTCCGCGAAACAAAAGAAGGGCATTGATAAGCTTCTGGAAACGATTTTGCTGGTGGCAGATTTGCGTGAGCTGCGAGCCAATCCTGATGCTCCGGCGACTGGTACCGTTCTCGAATCGCGTGTGGACAAGGGCCGCGGACCGGTAGCGACCATCCTCGTACAGAACGGCACGCTCAACGCCGGCGACTTTTTCATCTGCGGCTCAGTATTCGGCAAAGTCCGCGCCATGTTTGACGATCGCGGCCGGGTCGTGAAGGATGCGCCCCCTTCCACACCGGTCGAAGTGCTCGGATTGCAGGGAGTGCCCGATGCGGGCGACCTCTTCCAGGTGACTGACGAAGCCAAGGCACGGCACGTCGTGGAGTACCGCCAGGGCAAACAACGCGACGCAGCCATGGCGCGCATTAGCGGCTCACGTATCACGCTGGACCAGCTTCACGAGCAGCTCAAGGCCGGCGACGTCAAGGAATTGGGAATCGTGATCAAGGGCGACGTGCAAGGCTCCGTCGAAGTGCTCAGCGAGATGCTGCCCAAGCTTTCAACCGACCAGGTGAAGCTGAAGATCATCGGTTCTGGCGTCGGCGCGGTGACGGAAAATGACGTACTCCTCGCTTCCGCATCCGGCGCGATCGTGATCGCGTTCGGCGTGCGGCCGGACCGCAAGGCTCTGGATCTGGCGCAGCAGGAGCATGTAGACATCCGCACACACACGATCATCTATGAAGTATCCGACGAGTTAAAAAAGGCCATGGAAGGCTTGTTGGAGCCAGTGGTCACGGAAATCTACCTGGGCCGCGCGGAAGTGCGCAACACGTTCCGCGTCAAGGGTGCGGGCACGATTGCAGGCTGCTACGTGGTCGATGGCATCCTGAAACGCGACGCGCAAGTCCGCGTGCTGCGCGAGGGCGCTGTGATATACACGTCGAAACTTAGCTCGCTGAAGCGCTTTAAGGATGACGCCAGCGAGGTGCGTACCGGATTCGAATGTGGCGCAGGCGTGGCCAATTTCAACGACGTTAAAGTCGGCGACATCCTCGAATGCTTCAGCGTCACGAAAATAAGTGCCGCCGAAGCTGCCGGGCAGGGCGGCAGGTCCTCCGGCAAGAAATAAGCGCCACGCTGTTCTCCGGAGTCCACATGCCGGTCGGTCTGCTCACCCTTGAACTGCACATCCCGGACGCGCAATCGCTGAAGGACAAGAGGCAAGTTTTGCGCAGCTTGAAAGACAGGCTGCGGCGCGATTTCAATGTTGCAGTGGCGGAGCTAGAGCATCAAGATACCTGGCAACGGTCGGTGGTCGGCGTGGTGACGATTTCGAACGAAGAGAAACACGTCAATGAAGTGCTGCAGAAAGTTTTAGACGAAGCCGATGGCATCCTCGGATCGTTCTTGATCAACCAGGCAGTGGAGATAATTTAAGAACGTTTTGCAGGAATCCCGATGAGTCCAGCCAATCACCGTCATGAACGCGTGGGTGAGGAGATTGCCCACGAAATCAACGCCATGCTGGCCGGTGAACTCAAAGACCCGCGGCTTGAGGGCAGCGTCGTCGCCAGCGAAGTCCGCGTGCAGGCGGACATGAAGCACGCCCGCGTTTTTATCAGCGTTCATGGTACCAACAAGGAGCAATCCGACGCGATCAAAGCCCTCGAGCACGCTTCCGGCTACATCCGGCGCGAACTCGTCGAACGGTTACAACTGCGGCGAGTCCCGGAGTTGCACTTTGCGTTGGATCTTTCGCAGGCTCACGTCGAGCGGATCGAACAGCTTCTGAAGGACATGAAGAAGGAAAAACCGTCCGCGCCCCAGGAGTAAAAGGTTCTCAGTTTTCAACGATCAGTAGAAATTTACGCGAGAAAAAGGATCTCGATCGGGTTGCCTCTGGCTGGTGCTTCGCGATTTGTGGCCCGACCGCAAGTTTCAGCGGTTCAATCGCACGTGCGATCTGGAGTTGATAGCAATCTTTTTCTGAATTCTGCACTGAGAACTGACGATTGAGGGCTCCTCACTCTTAAAATGCCACGCCAACCACAACCGGCCCTGTACGACGGTGCGCTCGTCATCAACAAGCCCACGGGGAAAACCTCGCACGACGTTGTGGATGCGGTGCGCTACCTTGCAGGCTTTCGCCAGATCGGTCATTTGGGGACCCTGGATCCATTGGCAACAGGGGTCCTCGTTCTGTTGCTTGGGCGTGCCACACGGCTCGTACAGTTCTACGTGGGGCGGCGCAAACGGTACACGGGGGGCTTTCGCTTCGGCTTCGCGACAGACACCTATGATTCCGACGGCGAAGCGCAGGGGCCGGACGCAACGCCGCTCTTGGATGCAACAGTTCTCGAAAAATTTGCGGCGGAACGGATTGGGCGATTCGAGCAGACGCCGCCGTCATTTTCCGCAAAAAAAGTGCACGGTCGTCCGGCCTACGAACTGGCCCGCAAGAAGCAAGCGGTGGAGCTCAAGGCCGTGGAAGTGGAACTCTTCGAATTCAGGCTAACGGAAATCTCCGGGAACATCGCTCGGTTCGTCATCGAGTGCTCGTCTGGAACGTATATCCGTTCGCTCGCGCATGAAATGGGACAGAAGCTTGGGTGTGGCGCGCATCTTGCGGAGATCGAGCGTACTGCTGTCGGAGAATTCTCTCTGGAGCAAGCCATCCTTCTTGAGGAACTTGCGGAAGCCAAGCAGGCCGGAAAATTCGCGGACTGCCTGATACAGCTGGAAAACCTGCTGCCTAATTTTCCCCGGGTGAATGTTCTTCCAGTCATTGAGAAGCGCGTGAGGCACGGTTCGAAATTCAACATTTCGGTCGCACATCTTCATCCGGGACGTGTTGAATTCCCTCCCGGTGCGACAACCGAGCTCGACGGTGGCGAGCCAAAGGCTCCGCGGCTTCGCGTCTTCAACCAGCAGGAGAAGCTGATTGCCATCGCCGAGGCCGTTGTGCCGCGAACCTACCAGCCCATCGTGGTATTCGAACCACTCCCGTAAGTCTTTCGCGCGGTGACGTGAACTTGCAGCTGGTATGAATCTCCCTTCGCGAGCAGAATGAGCCGCCAGGGCCTGGCTGGAGTGGTCTCAAGACGGAGGTTGTCCTCCGGGAGCTGGTGGAGGCTGTCCACCGGGTGCTGGCGGAGGCGGCACGGTCGGTGTTGGCTGAGCTCCGGGGCCAATGCTTCCGCGACCGCCAGGATCGCCATGGCCGGCGAAAATCGTCCTGGTGAGATGATCCGCGATGCGCACCTTTCGCGGCGTGACCATGATCAGCAACTCGGTGTCCTGCAACGAATTGCTTTTCGTCCCGAAGGCGTAACCAATCCCCGGGATTTCCGCAAATCCCGGCAATCCGGCAATCGATCGAGTTTCTTCCACATCCGTGATTCCGCCGATTAGCGTCGGTTCGTCTTCTTTTACGCGCACCGTTTGCGTCAGGGTCCGATTGGAAATAATGGGAATGCCATTCACATTGCTTCCTGAGAGGGCGCGGATTTCGAATTCGAGCTGTAGCGTTACTTCATTGTTGGGATGCAGGGCCGGCGTAGCTTTTATTTTTACCCCCAGGTCTACGTATTCCGAGCCCGGATAGGGCTGTTGTGCCAGCCCTGAAGTCGAAAAAAGATTCGCCGGGCTCAGGACCACGGTGACGTCTCCTGTGGCGCCGGGCACATTGTTGGTCATAACTACATCCGGAAATCCGCCGCTGACCAGCGATGGCGCTATGATCGCGGTGGGAAAGGACCCAGCGGGCCCAGCAGGCGGCTCGAATGCGACGGTGAAGAAGCCGGCAGTGATGCCGACAAAAACTCGAAATGTGTTTGACCCTGCACAAGTGACGGCGATCCCCGCTGTGCCCTTCTGCGTGAAGTCCGCGAGAGCAATTCCTGTGGGATTGGGCGATGTAGCGAGCGGCGAATTCGGACCAGCAACAAAGTTACCATCCCCTTGATTCAGCAGAACAGTGACGGAATTATCCGTATTGTTTACGATCGCGAGGTCCGGGCTGGCGTTGCCGTCCAAGTCAGCCGAGGCGATCGCCACGGGATTCTGCCCCACCGTGATCGGCGAGCCAGTGAATTGCCTGAAAGTTCCATCTCCGTTGCCTTGAAGTACCACAACGTTGCCTTGGGGGATGGATGGATTAGCAAGTGTGGTCTGATTAACGATCGCGAGATCGGGTTTGCCATCAAGATTGAAATCAGCGACCGTCATGGCCAGCGGTCCGCTGACACTCGTAGGCAGGTGAAAGGGCGAGCCCGTTGCTGGAGTGAAGGTTGGATTCCCGCTATTGTCCACACCCCCGAGGAAAACGGAGAAAGTGCTGTCCTTGAAATTGGCGACGGCAAAATCCTGGTGTCCGTCGCCGTTAAAATCCGCGGTGACCATGGCACTTGGCTGATTGCCGACCGGGATGGTTGTCGCGGGGGTCTTAAAGGTCCCGTCCCCATTGCCAAAAAATATGTTCACGAGGTTTTTTGTGGAATCCGTGACGAGCAGGTCGGGAAAGCCGCTGGAAGTGAACACTGCTGAAGCGATTGCGGGGGGGCTGGGTGGGGCTGTGGTCAGTTTTGGCCCCAATGAGATCGGCGAGTTCGTAGCATCCGCGAAAAATCCCGGGTTGCCGTTCTGATTCAGCAGGATGGTCACTGTGTTATCCAGCTGGTTCACCACTGCCAGATCAATCAAACCATTATTCTGAAAGTCAGCCGCGGCGAGGGATACCGGGTCGACACCCACGGGGAAAGTATTGCTCGGGAAAGGATTGCCGGAACCCACCGGATTCGGAGTGAAAGGGGAGCTGCCTAGGCTGCTCGAGAGCAACGAGAGAGTAATCGGGTAACGATCGCCCACAAAAAAAGTAGCGGGTTTGCCGTCTTGCGCACGCAGCAGGACCTGACGGCCGCTGTGCACCAGTGAAAGTGCTGTGGAAAAATCCACCGCCGCGCTGGGCAGCGTCAGAAGAAATGTCGATTTGCCCCCGCCCACCGCGATAATCTGTGGAATCAGCGAGGCCACTGTTGTTGCGCCCCCTGTTGCGACTCCTCCAAAGATGCCGGCGAGCAGCGTTTGAAGCGCCGAGAGATTCTGCGCTTGAATCAGCTGGCTGATCAGATTTGGCGGGACGGTGAACAAATGCACGCTGGTCGGGGGCTCGATGCCGATCTTGCGTGCAGTGTTGCGGTCAACCTCAAGCAGCTCAATCTCCAGCATGACTTCGCCGCGCGCTTTTTCCGTTTGCCGGATCAGTTCTTCGGCGACTGCCAGCTTTTCTGGCGAGTCCCGCATGGTAATGGTCCGGCTGCGGCTATCAAGGCCGATGTGGGTTGCGCCAGTGATCTCTCGGAGGATGCGCAACATCTCGGTTACATCTTCGGGGCTTACCGCGGCAGAGAGAGAAAAAGTCTGCTCAGCTTCCAGACCGTACTGCTTGCGCTTTTCCTGCGTGTCTGCTGCAACGAACATCAGCGTCGAATTCAGGGGGCGCCAGAATGTGCCAGTTTGCGTGCCCAGGACCGCGGCGGCGGTGTTAAAGTCCACCTGGTCGAGGCGCATCCGTACATTTCGCGATGTCAGGTCTGGATCGAAAGCTGCCTTGACGCCGTATAGCGTTGCCAACTGCTCGTAAGCTGATTTCGTATCGCCCCGCAGGTTGAGATTGTAGTTTCCACTTTTCGGCTGAAGCTTTGGCAAGCCGACGATCTCCGTTGCCGCCGTTTTTGTGGGTGGTTCATCATCCATCGTCTTCATTTCCCCGAGCCGCTCCATGACGATGGTGTTTCCTGGATCTATCTTCAGCGCTGCAGCCAATGCTTCCGTGGCCTGGTCCAGATGGCCCGCCAGGGCGCTACGTTCAGCAGCCTCTGTGTACATCCGCACCAGTTTGGAGCGCAGCGCCGCCGCGTGGCCGACGATGGCTGCGTCTTGTGGCGCATACAGGGCAGCTTCCTGGTAGGCGGCCAAAGCTTCCTCCCATTGCCCGGCTGCTTCAGCCTTTGCTCCGCGTTCCGCAGCCTTCTGTGAGCGCTTGGCGTCTGGCTTCGTATCTGGCCGCGGCGTGGCTGCTGATTGCGGCTGTGAGGTCGGAGGGGCCTGCGCTGGAAGCTGCGCGTAGATCAGTAACATGGACAAGAGCAGGGAAGCGGATTGGCGGAGCGCGCGCATAAGCAGGGAACAGGATAACCTATTGGTGGCCGAGGTAAGTCGGACCTAATTGGTCCGGTTGACGCAAGTCCATTGGTGCGGTACACTTAAATCGTAGTTGCAAATCAATTACAACTGGAGATTCCGTGCTTTCGGCATTCCTTTTGGCACTCCGAGAAGGCGTTGAAGCCTCTCTCGTCGTGGGCATCATCCTAGTCTACCTTGCCCGCACAGGCCGCGGCCACCTGGCGCGTTTCGCCTGGTACGGGGTCGCAGCGGCTGCGGCGCTCAGCCTGGGCGTTGCCGTGGCCTTGGAGCGCTTCCGCATCAGCGAGGACGGCTTTGAGGGTCTGCTGCTCCTAGTCGCTTCGGTGTTCGTCATTACGATGATCGTATGGATGAACCGAGTTGCGCGCCACCTGAAAAAAGAGATCGAGGCCAAGGTGGAGGCCTATGCGGAGCGGGCAGGCAAGGCCGCGGGCTGGGGGATTTTCCTGTTTGTGTTCCTGATGGTGCTCCGCGAAGGCGCGGAGCTGGCGCTGATCTTGCGCGCCGTGGAACTGTCTAGCGAGGGATTGCAGACCGGGGTCGGGACCATTGTCGGGATTGGCGCCGCCGTGGCTGTTGGCCTCTTTTTCTTCAAGGGGACTCTGCGCGTGCCGCTGCACCGTTTTTTTGCGGTGACCAGCGCCATCTTGATGCTCGTGGCGTTTCAGCTTGCGTTGACGGGTTTGCATGAACTGAGCGAGGCGCGCTGGCTGCCGTCGAGCAAGCAGGAGATGGCATTGATCGGCCCCATCGTGCGAAATGAACTGTTTTTCTTCGTGTTTATTTTCGGTGCCGCAGCGCTACTGGTATTGCGCGAGTGGCAATCGGCGTCGCACGCCAAGGCCGCGCAAGAGGCCGCCGGTGAAGCGGAGAAGAGATTGCTCGAATCGCAGAATCGCCGCCAGCGCCGCTGGATGATCGCCGCGGCTGGCGGGTGCCTGGTGGTAATTCTGGTGCTGACCGCGGATTTTATTTATGCGCGCGCGAACTCCGCGCCGCCCTCGGCGCGAACCGTTACCGCAGTGGGCAACGAGGTGCGCATTCCATTAAGTGAAATTCAGGATGGAAGTCTGCATCTCTACAACATCACTGCCGGCCATCAGTCGGTGCGCTTCCTGATTATCAAGAAGCCGAATGGTTACGGCACGGCTTTGGACGCTTGCCGGATTTGCGGAGCGGAAGGCTATCGCCAGGACGGCCAGAACGTCATCTGCCGGCACTGCGGCTCGGCGATCTATGTGCCGTCGGTAGGAGACCAGGGCGGCTGCAATCCCATCGGCGTGCCGTCGCATACCGATGGTGGCCATCTTGTTCTGGATGTTTCCGCGCTCGTCGCGGCCACCAAGGAGATTCCCCAGTAAGGGCAAGATAAATTGTGCCTGTGTATGAGCGGCCAGAAAATTTATGTTCCTACGACTCGTCGCCGATTCTTTTGGACGCCGCCCGCGCCACAAGCTCCTCACAGGAGCGGCGCTGGCGCTCGGCATGGGTGTAGCCACCGCAGCGCTAAGCGTCTCGCTGGATGTTGGCGACCGGCTGGCAAAAGAATTCCGCAGCCTGGGCGCGAATCTTCTCGTCACACCGCAAGCGGATTCGCTGCCGCTCGAAATCGGCGGCGTCGACTTTCGCCCCGTGAACGCTGGCGCGTACCTACCCGAAGCCGACCTGCCAAAGCTCAAGACTGTTTTCTGGCACAACAACGTAATTGCTTTCGCTCCGATACTTGAGCTCCGTGGCGAGGCGCTATCGCTTCGATGGTCCAACTGGATAGAAAATGTTCCGTTGATGGGAACGTGGGCCAACCATGTTGTCTCTCTTCCCGATGGGGGAGAATTCCAGACCGGCATCGCCAAGACGAATCCTTGGTGGCGCGTCGATGGCAGTTGGTTTTCTGACGAAGCGAAGGAGTGTGTTGTCGGAGCCGCGTTCGCGAAGAAGAATCACGTCAACATCGGTGACTCGGTTCATCTAGCTATTGGTGATGTGACAACGCTCCCTGCGCCGATGAAAGTCATGGGCATACTTTCGTCGGGCGGAGCGGAAGACGATGCGATCATAATTCCACTTTCTTACGCCCAACAGCTGGCTCGTCAGCCAGGCCAATACCGCAAGCTGTACGTCAGCGCACTGACGAAACCCGAAGACGACTTTGCGCGGCGCGATCCGAAGACCATGAAACCGGGCGAGTTCGAGCGTTGGTCCTGCAGCCCGTACGTGTCGTCCATCGCCTATTCGATCCAGCAGGTCTTGCCCGGAGCAGACGTGCGCGTGATTCGCCGCGTGGCGGAGGGCGAAGGCCAAATCCTCACGCGCGTCCGCATGTTGCTGTGGCTGGTTACGGGAGCGGCTCTGCTTGCCGCGGCGCTGGCCGTGGGTGCTTCTGCGGCGGCCTCGGGAATCGAACGGCGTACGGAGATTGGCTTGATGAAGGCGCTCGGCGCTGGCTCCGGCACGGTCGGCTTCCTGCTCGCCGCGGAACAACTCTTGCTTGCATTTGTCGGTGGCGGAATCGGCTATGCGCTGGGAATCATCTTGGCGCGCCTCCTTGGTGAAAGGATTTTTGGCGCGGCCCCCGAGCCTTCTCTCATAGTATTCCTTGTGATTGTTGCGCTTGCCATCGGCGTCACGTTGCTTGGCAGCGCCATCCCCCTCCGCCGCGCTTCGCGCTACGAGCCGGCCCCAATCCTGCGAGGCGAGTGATGGCTGCCCGTCATAGCGTCAATCGAGCGATGTTCTGGCGCATCATTCGGCGTCTCGTCAGCGCCAATCGTGGACGCCTCTTCGTCATTTTGCTCGCCCTCGGTGCAGGCGCCGCCGTCACCGCCGCTCTCCTCAATCTTCAAATCGACGCCAAGCGCCGCCTCACCAAGGAGTTCAAATCCTTCGGTGCAAACGTCGTTATTACGCAAAAATCGTCACGAGCTGTTCCTTCTGAAGATGCCCTCCTCAATCAATCCCTTCTCGCGAGCTTGCCTTCAGAATTTCAGAACCACGCGGCCATTTCACTTCCCTTCCTTAACCTTGTTGCTGATTTGTCGTCTGAAGACGCTGGAATAAGTTCGCCAGTTCCCGTGGTCATTGTAGGCACTGATCTTGGAAATCTTCCCCGTGTTTTTTCCCCATGGGACTTCCAACCATCCGAAATACCCAGCCGACCAGATACATTTCGCATTCTGTCGAACTCGAAGGATAGGTGCATGCTCGGGGCAAAGGTCGCTTCCCGATTCCGGTTGGTTCCGCCTGAAGAAATTGAACTGAAGAACGGCAGTGAAAAACTAACTTGCGAAGTGGTTGGAATTGTCACTGCTGGAAGCAGTGAAGACAGCCAGATTTTCATTGACCTTCCCGGCGCGCAGCAACTTTCGGCACTCTCCAGCCGTATAGGCCTCATTCAGATTAGCCTCGATGGTCCGCCTCCCATCATTCAACAGTTCATTGCAACGCTTGCGCAAGAATACCCTGATGTGGATGTCCGCCCCATCCGCCAATTCACCGAGGGTGAAGCGAAGATTTACGATCGGATAAGCGGCTTGCTGACTGCGACGGTGGGAATCGTGCTACTGCTCACTGGGTTGTGCGTAATGGCGGCGATGACCAACGTCGCGATGGAGCGGAGAAACGACGTCGGCTTGATGAAGGCTATCGGCGGTTCGGTTCGCCGCGTACTGCGGCTTTTCCTCGCAGAAGCCGCATTGCTTGGCCTCGCAGGAGGAATGATAGGTGGGGCGGCGGGGATTTTTCTGTCCGTCGGTTTAGGCAAAGCTGTCTTTGGTGTGGCGGCGCGGCCGCGGCTGATTGTGTATCCTGTAGCTGTCGCACTGACAGTGATCGTCGCGATTCTCAGTGCCTTTCCGCTGCGGCGGCTGGCGAGCATCCGGCCCGCATCGGTTTTTCGAGGTGAAGCGTGAGTTCGGTCCTTCAAGCGCCACCGCAGACCGCGGCGACGCAAGTGGTCATCGACAATTTGATCAAGGAGTACGGCGCTCTGCGTGCCCTCGACGGCGTCAGCTTTGGCGTGAACACTGGCGAGTGGGTTGCACTCATGGGACCATCCGGCTCTGGAAAAACCACCCTCATCAATATTCTCGGCGGCTTGGACACGCTAACCTATGGTCGCGTGGTCGTCGATGGCATCGACCTTTCAAAACTTCATGAAAACGAGCTTGTCCGTTACCGCGCGGAAAAAGTTGGTTTCGTTTTCCAGCAATTTCATCTCGTCCCATATCTCACTGCCGTTGAAAACGTGATGCTCGCGCAGTATTTCCACAGTGTCACGGACGAAAAGCAGGCTGAGGAGGCACTAAAACGCGTCGGCCTCGGCGACCGCCTGACGCATCTCCCCGCACAGCTCTCCGGCGGCGAGCAACAACGCGTCGCCATCGCGCGCGCGCTGATCAATGAGCCAAAGCTAATTCTGGCCGATGAACCGACGGGCAATCTCGACGAGGCCAACGAAGAAATTGTGCTCAAAATCTTCCGCGAACTGCACAACGCGGGGCACACCATTCTGATGGTCACCCACGATCCGGACATCGCGCGCCAGGCCGACCGCCGTATTGAGCTGGCGCACGGCCACCTGCATTTCGATACCGCTCAACACGGTCCGGGCCATCCCCTCGCTTGTCCACTGGCTGATACCGCCGACTGCTGCTCCCCGATCTCCACGGACGACGAAATTCGATTCGATCACTTGCTAGAACAAATCTGGATCTTCGGCGAGGAGGGGAAGTCAGCCCAGGCAGGGAGTCTCCACGCCAGCGGCCCAGCCGGAAAGATTCCGGTCGTAAACAATGAGCCTGCCGCACGGGTTCTTTCGCGCATGTCCGATCTGCGCTTAGTGGAAATGCAAAATGGAGAAGTACAGCTCACGCCCGTCGGCAGCCAGCGCGCACGAAACGTGGTCCGCCGTCATCGCCTGGCCGAGCGCCTTTTCAAAGACACTTTTTCCATCGACGATTCCGAAGCTCATACGCAAGCCTGCAAATTCGAACACATCATCAGTCCCGAACTCGACCAGCGCATCTGTACTTTTCTTGGACACCCGAAGACCTGCCCGCACGGGAATCCCATCCCGCCGGGCGATTGTTGCGATGGCAAGTCTAAGAATTAAGATCATTCCCTAACTATGCCGACCCCTCTCGACCCGCGAAAAAAGCCAGCAAATATCAAAATCCACATTTCCAGCGGCGCAGGAGTAGACATCACCTGGGCCGATGGCCACGCGAGTCACTACGAATTTGCCTATCTGCGCGAAGAGTGCCCTTGCGCTACTTGCAACGACGCACGCGAGAAAAAAGCTTCGCTCGGGGCATCAGCACCCGCGCTTTTGTCTTCCCCCGCCCTCCCGATGTTCAAGCCCAAGCCCCGCGCTCAATCCGCCACGCAGATCGGCAGCTACGCCATACAGCTCAATTTCTCAGATGGCCACTCCACCGGTATTTATAGTTACGACTATTTCCGCATCATCTGCCCCTGCGCCGAATGCGCCAAAGCGTTTCGCGCGGTCTCAGCTGGATAGATTCTCTTCACCAGCCGAAGATGGGCTTCCGTAACTCCGAGTTTCCCCGCCTGTTTTGTCTAAAAACCCCTGGTTGCCCCCGTCTTTAATCCGCCTGTTGTTTCTCCTCTCGTTTCTATGAAATCCTCTGGGCAGATTTGCATAATCCAGTCCCCCAACGAGGTGGCCCATGGCCTGCGACCCACAGGAATTAAAACATGTTCCGCTTTTCGCACTTCTTGATGACGAGGAAGCCGCCGTCCTCGCCAGTCAAGTCCAAGTGAGGCATTTTGCTCCGCGCCAGCGCATTTACAAAATCGGCGATCCCGCCGGTCAAGCTTATGTGATGATGTCCGGCCGAGTGCGTGTCTCGACCGTTGACGAAGATCATCAAGAGGTCGTCGTCGACGAGCCCTCTCACGGCGAATTTTTTGGTTTTGCTTCTATGCTTGAAAGGACTCCCCATCAAACCGACGCGACGGCCCTCGAGCAAACCACCTGTCTCGAAGTTTCCCGCGACGACATCTCCGTTCTTCTGCAGCGCAAGCCCCATGCCGGCATGGACATGCTCACCGTCCTTGGCAAGCAGTTTCACGCATCCCAGCAGTTGGTACGCCTCCGGGCCAATCGCCATCCGAACAAAATCATCGAAAAGGAAGCCACGTTTGGCGAACGCATCGCGGATGTCGTCAGCAAATTCGGGGGATCATGGACTTTTATCATGACCTTTGCAATCGTGGGCAGCATCTATACTGCGGTAAACATATCTTTGGGGAAGTCCGCCTGGGATCCCTATCCCTTCATTCTCCTAAATCTATTTCTTTCCTTGCTGGCCGCCATCCAAGCCCCGGTGATCATGATGAGCCAGAACCGCCAGGACACCAAAGATCGCCTACGCGGTGAACTCGATTTTGACGTCAACCGCCGCGCCGCCTCGGACATTCAAGGTTTGTCCCGAAAGCTGAATCTCCTCGGTGAGAAGATGGGCGATATTGAAGACCTGCTTCGCCAGAAACACAATACTCCTGCCGCTCCCGGTCCTTCGCACTAGAGCCGGCTATATCTTTCAAATGGCGCGTAGTCTGTCCGGCTAGACTTAGGGCCCCAAAAATGCGAGCATTTTAACCTGCAACTTAACGCAACCCGTACATGAGCAGCACTCCCAATAGCCCTGCTGTCGCAGGCAGCCGCGGCAACGGAATTCCGCGCGTTCTTGTAGCCACGACGGCGCTCCTGAGCTTCATTTCGTTCTGGCGCGCCGCTGCGATCGTCCTCAACGATCTCGCTTCTTCTGCCTACTACGCCGGCGGCGAAGCCGAAGGCTACATCGGCAAGGCCGCGCCGTGGTTCATCCTCGGCATCATGCTGTTTTCCTACGCCGTACGCGCCATCTACGTCGAGAGCTGCAGCATGTTCGTCCGTGGCGGGGTCTATCGCGTCGTCAAGGAAGCGATGGGCGGAACCCTTGCCAAGTTCAGTGTTTCCGCTCTGATGTTCGATTACATCCTGACTGGACCCATCAGCGGCGTCTCCGCGGGCCAATATCTTGTTGGACTCCTCAACGAAACCTTCGATTACATCCATCTGAGTTTGCACATTTCGCCGGGATTTGGCGCGGCCTGCTTCGCCATCCTCGTTACTGTTTATTTCTGGTGGTACAACATCAAGGGTGTCGCCGAATCCAGCCAGAAGGCCATGCGCATCATGCAGATCACGACCGTAATGGTCGTGATTTTAATTAGTTGGTGCATCTACACGGTCTGGCTCCGGCATCCCGCGCTTCCTCCGATTCCTCATCCGAAAAACCTGAAGCTTGAGCCGAACGCCATGGGCTGGCTCTACGGCGTGCACTTCGCACATCTCGCAGGAATCATCGCCATCTTCATCGGCCTTGGCCATTCCGTTCTAGCAATGAGTGGCGAAGAGTCACTCGCACAGGTCTACCGCGAAATCGAGCATCCCAAGCTTCCAAATCTTAAAAAGGCAGGATTGGTAATCTTCATCTACAGCTTGGTGTTCACCTCGTTAGTTTCGTTTTTCGCGGTAATGATTATTCCGGACAGCATTCGCCAGAACTATCTGGAAAATCTCATCGGCGGACTGGCGATGAACCTGGAGGGCCCTTTCCTGCTGCGGCTTGTCTTCCATGGCTTCGTCGTGGTTGTGGGCACGTTGATTCTGGCAGGCGCTGTAAATACCGCGATCGTAGGATCGAACGGCGTGCTCAATCGTGTTTCCGAAGACGGCGTGCTAGCGGACTGGTTCCGTCAGCCGCACCGGCGATTTGGCACTTCCTATCGAATCATCAACATTATCGCGGGTTTGCAGATCATCACCATCATCATCAGCCGTGGCGATGTAACCTTTCTCGCAAACCTCTACGCATTCGGAGTGATTTGGAGCTTTGCGATGAAGGGCCTCGCTGTCCTCATCTTGCGTTACACCCATCCTGGCGATCGCGAATACCGCGTCCCGCTGAACTTCACGATTTTCGGCGTGGAAATTCCGCTCGGACTCGGTCTGATTACCCTGACCCTGCTCGGAATTGCGGTGGTAAACCTCTTCACCAAGAAGGACGCGACCATCGCCGGCGTTACCTTCTCCGTCGTGCTGTTCGTCGTTTTCACGATCTCGGAAAGATTTACGCATCACAGCCGCGGCAACACTAAACACGTTGAGATGGACCAGTTCCACCTCGAGATGGAAGGCGAGCTGACTCCGGAAGCTGTTGGTGCGCGGCCGGGCAACATTCTCGTGCCCGTCAGCAACGTTCACGCCCTCTATCACCTGGGCAATGTGCTTGATCGCGTCAAGCCTGGACGGCGCGATGTCGTCGTGCTTCATGTGCGGTTGCTGCGCCGCTCGGCCTCCGGCGAATTTGAACTCGAAGCCGAACAACTCTTTGGCAGCATCGAGCAGCAGCTTTTTTCGCAGGCACTCGCTCTTGCGGAGAAACGCGGCAAATCCATTCGCCTCGCCGTGGTCGCCTCGAACAATCTCTGGGATGGTATCCTGCGCGCAGCAACATCACTGCAGTCCAGCACGATCGTTCTGGGGCATTCCACGAAAGAAACCACAGAGGAGCAGGCCCGTCTGATCGGCGACGCCTGGGAAAAGCTCGGCGACCAGCGCCCGCAATTCAACCTGGAAATTCATATGCCCAACGGGGACAAGGTTTATAAAGTCCTCGGACCCCACGCGCCAAACCTGACGGCCAACGAGGTCAATCTTCTTCATCGGCTGTGGCTACGTTTCAGCGATGCCGTCGCCCCGGCGGAAATGCATCATCACGACGTCGTTCATTTCGCGCTGGAAGAGCTGAAAAAAGAGATGGAGGAAGGACACGAAGACATCGTGGTCAATCGATTGCGCGCCCATCTCGAAGCCAACCAGAAGAAAAAAAATCCGAAGGCCTGAAGAAATCCGTTTTCAGTTTAGGCCCTTGCTTGAATATGCGGCGGTTCTTATTTCTGCCGGCAATATTCCTTGCTAGAGACTTCGGGCTGATTCCTGATTACGGTCTATTCTTTCAACTCAGCTGCGACGTGCAATGACCGCAGCGTTTTGCCGCGAGGGGAATAGCCATAGCGCACTGCGGGCAATCTTTGGTGGTGGGTGCAGGGGCGGGTGCCGGTTTTGCAGCGAAACGATTAATCTGCTTGACCACGAGAAATACGCAAAATGCGACGATCAGGAAATTGACAACTGTGTTCAGGAAAATCCCATAGTTCAGTGTGGCCGCGTGCGCTGCTTTTGCTGTGGTCAGCGTGTCGTAACTCTTGCCGTCCAAGCTGATGAAAAGGCCCGAGAAATCGACTTTGCCAAGCAATTGCCCCAGCGGCGGCATCAGCAGGTCCTCCACAAGCGACGAGACGATCTTTCCAAAAGCCGCCCCGATGATCACGCCGACCGCCAAATCCATCACATTGCCCCGCATCGCAAATTCTTTGAATTCTTTGAGCACCGGACTTCTCCTTTTATTCTTTCGATAAGTGTCCATGATGGCCCGGGCGGATTCCCGGTCTCGGGAAGGACCGTCTATGGCGCGGATTATAGCTGAACCAAACGGCGCAGCGAGAGAACAATGAGAGTAATCAGTTTGCGCGATCCCCGCGTGGCCGGAGCGCCAGCGCGCAGCCAGTGAGGCCGCGCAGCGCGAGCAATCCACCCACGGCCGCCAGCATTGGCGCGACCCACAAGAAGGGCACGCGCGAAATCGCCAGCATCAGAATTCCCAGAAGCGAAAGAGAAAGACCGCGCGTCCAATTTTCCCAGCGCAGCCACCATTGTCCGGGTTTGTATAACGCTCGAAGCCCCCACAGAATCAGTGCCACGCTGAGAATGAGCCAACTCACGCCGTGTCGGTCGACCGCAATGTGCCGCACCAAAGCGAGCCACGCAATTAGGCCGCCAAGCATGATGAAGATTAATTCGATCATCAACCGCAGGAGCCGCTCCGGCGTGAGCATGGGCTTGCTCGGTGTTTACTTAACGCGCTCGATACGGACTTTTTGAAGCGCGACGGGTGTTTTCGGGCGGTCATTCGAATCGCGCGGCACGTTGGAAATCTTGTCCGCTATATCCTGGCCTTCCACCACTTCACCAAAAATTGTGTGCCGGTTGTCTAGCCAGGGCGTCGCCGCAACGGTAATGAAAAACTGGCTGCCATTGGTTCCCGGCCCAGAATTGGCCATGGAGAGCTTTCCGGATTTCGAATGCTTGAGCGAAGGATGAAACTCATCGGCGAACTTGTAGCCCGGCCCGCCCATTCCCGATCCCTGCGGGCAGCCGCCCTGAATCATGAATTGCGGAATCACCCGGTGGAAAATCAAACCGTCATAGAAAGGCTTCTTCTCCTTCTGCCCGGTTTTCTCGTTGGTGAATTCCTTCGTGCCCTCAGCGAGCCCCACAAAATTCGCGACGGTCTTTGGCGCTTCTGCTTCCAGCAGGCGCACTACAATATTGCCCTGCGAGGTCTCGAAAATGGCGTTGGTTCCAGCCGGTCTGCTCATGCGGTCTCCTTTTGCACCGCCTCATCCTACACGACGGTGAGCGCACCGCGCCATCTGGCGACTCACAGCCGCGGAGAATATCGTGGGCTCTCTCCCATTTCAAAGACCTCGGGCTACCAACCTCTCTGTTTGCGTAGCTCCGCGATGTGCGCGGTGTGGTGTCTGCCATGCCATTCGTAGACAAAGAGCAACCAGTCCACTGTTCGCTCGCCATGGTCCGGATGGATGAGCACCCTCGCGAAGTGCTCAGGCTTCAACGAACGCCACAGCTTGTCCCATCGCGTGTGCACCGAGTCGAGCAGCCTTTGCGAAACCTCAATGGGCGTCGATTTCGAATCCGCCAGCTCGGCCCAGGCTGCTTCGTCGTAAGGCTTGATCGTCGGTTTTTCTTCAGTCAGCGCAAGCTTCAATCGCACGTAAGCATTGAGGTGGCTGTCCGGAACATGGTGCACCACCTGGCGTACCGTCCACCCACCTTCGCGATAAGGGGTGTCGAGCTGTGCGTCGTTCAGCCCTTTCACCGCCGCACGCAACTTGGCGGGCGTTGCCGCAATCTCCTCAATCGCCTGTTGACGCCGTGCCGGAGTCAAATGCGCCGGCATTTCAAATTTTCCAATAGGGAAGCGCGGATCCATCGTCACTTTCTCCTTATCTAACCTGAACTTTCATTGGACTATAGCGAGCGCAATTCGTCCAGGTCAACGCCGCTCGCGCCAAAACAGTCTCCAATTTGGACGCCCTGTATTCCGAATCGCGACGGCGGGAATGCTACAATACGGCTCCATTGTATCCGGCGGGTGCAGCGCTGAATCTAACGAGTGGAGAAAGATCGAATGTATAGCGTCCTAATCATCGGCAGCGGCTGCGCCGGCCTCACCGCGGCCATTTACGCCGCGCGCGCCAATCTGAAGCCGCTCGTTTTGGATGGTCATGAGCCCGGCGGGCAGCTTTCTCTTACCACCCACGTTGAGAATTTCCCCGGTTTCCCCGACGGCATCATGGGGCCGGAGCTCATTGAGAACATGCGCAAGCAGGCGCAGAAATTCGGAGCGGAGTTTAAAGCCGGGGCAGTAACCGAAGTGGACGTCAGCAAGCGCCCGTTCAAAATCGTCGCGGGAAAGAATACCTATGAGACAGAAGCTTTGATCGTCGCCGCGGGCGCTTCGGCGCGTTTGCTGGGCTTGAAAGGTGAACGTGAATTGATTGGTCACGGCGTTTCTACTTGCGCCACTTGCGACGGCTATTTTTTCCGCGGCAAGCCCATCGCGGTCGTTGGCGGCGGCGATTCCGCCATGGAGGAATCCAACTTCCTCTCGCGCTATGCCAGTGAGGTCTATCTCATTCACCGCCGGAATGAATTTCGCGCCTCCAAGATCATGATCGACCGCGCCAAAGCAAACCCAAAAGTCGAGTTTGTTACGCCTTTCGCCGTGGAAGAGATTGTCGCTCCCCAAGGCCATGTCGAGGGCGTGCGGCTGCGCAATCAGCAGACCAAGGAAACACGCGAAATTCCCGTGCACGGCGTGTTCGTCGCCATCGGCCACGATCCTAACAGTATCGTCTTCAAGGGAAAACTCGAGATGGATTCGAACGGCTACCTTCTCGCCAAACACGGAAGCCTGACCTCGATTCCCGGAGTTTTCGTTGCGGGTGACGTTCAGGACCACCGCTACCGCCAGGCAGTCACCGCGGCAGGCTCCGGCTGCATGGCCGCCATCGACGCGGAAAAGTTTCTGGAAGAGCACAAGCACTAGTTTCGCTCTTTCCAGACTGCCATAATTAGTCACACATGCTTCGTTCGACGCTCCTCAAGCTCTCTGAAAGCAAAGGCTTCGCCAATTGGGTCACTACCAATGGCACCACGCGCGGTATGGCCCGCCGTTTTGTGGCCGGCGAGACCCTCGACGAAGCCATCGCCGCCGCCCGTGAATGTAACAATGCCGGCATGCTCGCCAGCCTGGACTATCTTGGCGAAAATGTTTCTTCCACCGGCGACGCGCAGCATTCCCGCGACGCCTATCTCGAAGTCTTTGAACGCATCGCCCAGGAAAAACTGAACGCCAACGTTTCCTGCAAGCTGACGCAGCTGGGCCTCGATCTCAACATCGATTTCTGCCAGGGCCTGGTCCTCTCTATCGTCGAGTTTGCTGCCCGCTACGAAAATTTCCTGCGCGTTGATATGGAAAGCTCTCTTTACACCCAACGCACCATCGATGTCGTCAAGCGCGTGCGCTCAAGGAATCCGGGGATCGGCACGGTCATTCAGTCTTATCTCTACCGCAGCGAAACAGACGTGACCGACCTGCTGGCCTACGGCTGTCGCATTCGTTTATGCAAGGGGGCTTACAAGGAACTACCCGAAGTCGCCTTCGTGAGTAAAGCTGACGTCGATGCCAATTACGTCCGCCTGATGCAAATGCTGCTCTCCAGCGGCTTCTACCACGGCATCGCCACACATGATCCCCTAATGATCGCGGCGACCATCCGCTACGCCGCGGCAAAGCAAATCTCAAAAGACGATTTTGAATTTCAGATGCTGTACGGGGTGCGCACCGACTTGCAGCGAAGGCTTGTCCGGGATGGCTATCGCGTTCGGATCTACATCCCCTACGGCCAGGATTGGTTCCCCTATTTCATGCGCCGTCTCGCCGAGCGCCCCGCCAACGTCGGCTTCCTGCTCCGCAATTTCTTCCGCAAATAAGGCTGGCTTGGCGTTACAGCTTTCGGCAAACAGTGACCCCGTCCCGCAAGGGAATTAGAACCGGGTAAAGCTCCTTCGAAGCGTAAACAAGCCGGTTGAATTCCTGTATGCCCTGCGTATGGATATCGTCCGGCGCCGCCGGCCGAGCCGCTTTGCCCGACCAGAGCGTATTATCCGTAATCAACAACCCCCCGCGCCTCAGCTTTGGCAGCGCGGCGCGCAGTGCATCCGGATATTGATGTTTGTCCACATCGTTAAAAATCAAGTCAAACTTGCCCGGAACCTTCTTCACCAGCTCCAGCGCATTGCCCACGCACACTTCAATTCGCTTGGCCACTCCGGCCCGGCGAAAATACTCCTTCGCCCGCCGCGCTTTTTCCGAATCGCCATCCGTGTAAATTACCTTCGCCTTTGGCCCGGCAGCTCTTGCTAGCCAGATCGTGGAGTACCCAACGGCTGACCCCATCTCAAAAATCCGTTTGGCGCCGGAAACCTGCACAAATAACGCCAGCATCCGTGCCACCGCTGGCCCAATGATTGGAATGCGATGCTCCGCGGCATACTTCTCGATCTCGCTGATGACCGCATCGCGCTCTGGCAGCAGCGTGTAAATGTACTCCTCGACATCATCCTGAATGTAACCGCTGCGCAGATTCTCAGTACGAATCATAGCTTCTCCCCCGCTTCAGTTGGATCCCACCGCAAGTAGCGAACGGATCGCCGCTTCATACGTGTCGCGTGTGCCCTCGCCCATCACATGCCCGATCTGCCGTCCATCTTTCGCATAGAAAAACGTCGCGGGGAGCGATCCCGTCCACCCGGATAGCACCGCTTGATCAAACGCCGTTTCGCCGCCGGGCTGTTTCCGGTAGTTCGTGAATACCGGCTTGTAACGCGCGATGAACCGCCGCATCAGGATGAGGTCGCCGTCGTCGTCCATGCTGATGCCTACGACCTTCAATCCCTGCGGCGCATACTGTTTTGCCAGTTCGTTCAACATTGGGTACTCGTCGCGGCAGGGCTCGCACCAAGTCGCCCAAAATGTGACCAGCAGAGGCTTTCCCCGATTCTGTTGCAGCAGCTTCTGATAGCCCTGCGCGTCAATGATCTCCAGATCGTGCTGGGCCCCCCCTTTGGGGGCCTGCGGCGCCGCGAGTGCGCTCGCAGCAGCTACTAATAGAAATACGACAAATAGAGTCCGAGTTCTCATTACCGTCCCTTTCTAGTCCATTCTATCCATACCCTCGCCGGTTGAGAAACCCATTCCCACCGCGTACAATCAGTTTAGGCCGCTTGATGCTCTCAGCAGGCCCGTGATATAAGGATTTTTCGCCGGTCGTGCTGTAGCGTCCCATGGGCCGCCGGTCTGCAGTCCGGACAAAGGAGATCGTTAATGGCTTACGTGATTGCCGAACCGTGCATCGGCACCAAAGACACCGCTTGCGTGGATGTTTGTCCCGTGGACTGTATCCATCCGCGCAAGGATGAACCGGCTTTTGAGGCTGAGACGCAACTTTACATTCACCCGACCGAATGCATCGACTGCGGTGCATGCGTCCCGGTATGCCCTGTGACCGCCATCTTCGCGCTCGAAGATCTGCCCGAAAAATGGAATAGCTTCACGCCCATCAACGCGAACTGGTACGCCAACAAGTAGTCGCGCCGGAAGGCGCGCTGAAAAATTTAGCGCAAGTTTCTCGCGGCATGCTCCGGCGTGCCGCTTTTTTCTCCCGCGTTCGAACGCGAGTCTCTCGCATCACTTTTGTGCCATCTTGCGGCGGGCACGATTCCAACTTTTTCACTCGCGGCATCATCTACCCTCTTGGCCGTTAATCACGGAGGTCTCGCTTGAAGATCGGAAGCTGGAGCCGGATCCTCGCTGTCTCTTTTCTTGCGTTCCATCTTCAGCTTCTCTCCATCGCGTCCGGGCAGACGCAACCCACCCACCGGCCTCAGGCGCAACCCGTCACGATCGGGTTGGACGGGGACTGGGACGGCAAGTTGCAAGCCGGCGAGGCAGTTATTCATCTCGTTCTGCATCTAGCGAAGGCGCCGGACGGTCCCGTCAAATCCACCATCGATAGCCTGGATCAAGGCGTCTACGGCATCGAGGTGACCTCCTACTCGCAGAAGAATCTCACCCTTCGTTTCACGGTGTCCTCGGTCAGCGCTTCCTTCGAAGGAAGAATCTCTACCGACCACCGCACCATTAATGGAGTTTGGACGCAAGGAAGCGCCAGCCTTCCACTTAGTTTTCATCGTCAGGCAGCCGGTGCTGGCGCCAAAAAGCCGATTGACGCCATCTCCCCCTCCGAAGGCGTATGGCAGGGCGCATTGGAAGGCAAGGGCATGCGCCTGCGCCTGCAACTCCACGTCTCGCACGCGGATCGAAATCAACTCGTCGCCGCTCTTGACAGCCCTGACCAGACGATCAGCGGACTTCCTGCCACCAGAGTGAGCGAAAAAGACTCTGCCTTTCATTTCGAAATTCCAGTCGTGAACGGCACCTACGACGGGACACTCGATCTCACAAAAAATGCCATCACCGGAACCTGGACACAGAACGACGCCACCCAACCGTTGGAATTCAAGCGCTCCGACAAACTCCTCGAACTGATTCGCCCGCAAACTCCCCTAAAGCCTTTTCCCTATCGCGAATTGGAAGTAGTCTTTCCGAACAGCCAGGCGAAAATCTCCCTCGCGGGCACGCTCACTCTCCCCCCAGGTTCTGGCCCTTTCCCCATCGCGATCCTCCTCCACGGCTCTGGGCCGCACGATCGTGATGAGAGCCTCCTCGGACATCGTCCATTTCTGGTTCTGGCGGACCACTTGACACGCAAAGGCATTGGGGTCCTTCGTTTTGACAAACGCGGGAACGGGAAGTCCACCGGCGACTATGCCAATGCGACTACCCAGGATTTTGCAAGCGATTGCGAGTCCGCCATCGCTTACCTGAAAACTCGCAAGGATATTGATTCGAAAAGAATCGGCCTCATCGGCCACAGTGAAGGCGGCCTCATTGCTCCAATGGTTGCCATGCATTCCCAGGATGTTGCCTGGATCGTGCTTCTCGCTGGTCCCGGCCTCAACGGCGAAGATTCGCTGCTGCTCCAGTCGAAGGCCATCCTGAGAACTACCGGTGTGAACGAAGGTCAGATCGCCACCACTCTCAATTTCAACAAGCAAACATACGCATTGGTCCGCCAGCAAACGAATCGTGATGCTCTCGAATCCAAGCTGGCCGATCTCGTGCAATCCAGTGGGATGAGCCTGACGCTGCCGTCCTCCGCCCTCCAGCTGCAGATGGGTATGCTCGTCTCGCCGTGGTTTCGATATTTCCTGGATTACGATCCCGTTCCCGCGCTTCAAAAGACCCGATGCCCGGTCCTCGCCCTCAATGGCGAAAAAGATCTCCAGGTTCCTGCGCAGGAGAATCTCGCAAGCATCGAGAAAGCTCTTCAAACCGGCGGCAATAAGGATTTTCAAATCACGGCATTGCCCGGCTTGAACCATCTTTTACAGCACTGTCCCACGGGCTCGCCAACGGAATACGGCGCCATTGAAGAAACCATCGCCCCGGAAGCGCTGAATGCCGTCTCTGACTGGGTGTTGAAGCACACTTCGCCCTGAGGCATGCTGGTTGCGCCTGCATGAACGCGTGTTCGACAAAGTTGCGTTTTTGGCCCATGCATGCCGCTGCTCGAAATCATAATTTCCTGCGGCGGGTTATCATGTGTTGAGAGAAAAAACTGTCCCCATGCCCCAGGATTTCCATCTTGCTCTGCTCATTCACGCTCACCAGCCCTGCGGCAATTTCGAGCACGTTCTGAAAAAAGCTTACGAGACTTCCTATCTCCCCTTCATCGAGGAGTTGGAGAAACATCCTGGCGTTCATCTCGGCCTCCACTACTCCGGTCCGCTCCTCACCTGGATCGAGGAGCATCGGCCCGAGTATTTCGCCCGTCTAAAATCGCTGGTTCAGCGCGGTCAGGTCGAGCTCGTCGGCGGCGGTTTTTACGAGCCCATCCTGGTTTCCATCCCGCCCGAAGACCAGCGAGAACAAATCAGTCGCCTCTCTGCCTATCTCGAAAAACATTTTGGCCGGCTACCCACCGGTGCCTGGCTCGCCGAACGTGTCTGGGAGCCTCAGCTTCCCTCTGCGCTTGCCGCCTCCAACATTGCTTACACTCTGGTCGATGATATTCACTTCCTCTCCGCAGGCTTTGAGCCTGAAGAGCTTTTCGGGGCGTACCTAGCCGAAGATCGCGGCCAGACCGTGTGGCTTTATCCTGGCCAGAAGGCGCTACGCTACCTCGTGCCATTTGGAAAGGTCGAGGAGGTCATCACCTGGCTTCGTGAAGCTGCGAACCTCCACCCCGGCGGCGTGGCCGCCATGGGCGACGATATGGAGAAGTTCGGGGTCTGGCCCGGCACGCATGAACACTGCTACACCGATGGCTGGCTCGCTGATTTTTTCACCGCGGTCGAAAAGAATTCAGATTGGCTGAAAGTTTCCACGCCCGGTGAATATCTCGCGGCGCACGCTCCTCTCGGCCGCGCCGACCTTCCTACGGCTTCTTATACCGAGATGATGGAGTGGGTTTTGCCCACGCGCGTTCGGCAACGCTATCACGCCGTGCTCAAGGAATTCAGTGCACGCCCGGAAGTTCTCTCCTTCCTGCGGGGGGGCTCCTGGCGCGGTTTCTTTCGCAAGTACCCCGAATCCAATTTGCTCCACAAGAAAATGCTCCGCGTCTCCGCGCGTTTGGCTGCCGCTCCTTCGCGCCGTGCCGGGACGAAATCGGTTGAAGATCTGCTGCGCGCGCGTGATCTGCTTTTGCGTGCCCAGTGCAACGACGCCTATTGGCATGGCATTTTCGGCGGAATTTACGCCCCTCATCTCCGCACCGATCCGTGGCGCAATCTCATTCGCGCCGAGGCCATCGCTGATCTCCACACTCCCGGCGCGCTTGTCGCCCGCGTGGAGCTGCTCGATTACGACGCCGACGGCGCCGGCGAACTGCTTTTCACCGCGCCCGAATACCAGGCGCTCCTGAAGCCCAGTGATGGTGGCACGATTGCCGCGCTCGATTTCCGCCCCGTTGCCGCAACGCTGGTGAACTCCATTCTCCGCCACCCGGAGTCCTATCACTCCAGCTTGCGCGAAGCCGCCGGAAAGCCCGCCACCGGCGCAGTCGCCTCCATCCATGAGCAAACCCGCGTCAAGGAGCCCGGCCTCGAGCGCTTTCTCCGCTACGACCGCTGGCCGCGCCACGCTTTCCGTGTCCTGCTATTCGATCCCGCGCGCACGCACGCGGAGTACGAATCTCTCGAGCTACAGGAAGATCCTAGTTTTGCAGGCGGCGCCTTCACCATGAAGAGTTCCGATCCGCACAACGCCGAGCTCTTCCGTGCCGACACCCTCACGTTGCATGGCAAGAGTGAAACAGCCGCCGCAAAGCTTCTGCTCCTCAAGCAGTACTCTTTCGGGGCCGCGCCCAAAGGATGTGAAGTCGGCTGCGAAATTACCTTGCGGTTCAAGGAACCGCACGCAAAGCCCTTTGCCGTTGGAATCGAATCAATCGTCAATATGCTCGCCCCGGCCGAGCCCGACCGTTTCTTCGAGACGCACACGGGCCGCGAGAATCTGCGCTTCAGCGGAAAACTTCCCAGCCCCATCCTCCGCATGGAAGATGGCTGGCAGCGGGTCCGCGTCGCCTTGCACGCGCCGCTCTCGGAAGAGTTCTGGGTCGCCCCAATCGAAACCGTCTCCGAATCCGAGGAAGGATTCGAACGTGTCTACCAGGGTTCCCAAATCCTCGCCATCTGGCGCCCGGACTTCACCACACAAAAATCCTGGTCCGCCCGCCTCGTCTGGCGCGTCGAAGCCTTCTAACGGAAACTTGAAATTGAATTGGGAGTCGTTGCTGGATTGCAACAACTAATTCGATTTCACCGCGATCAGCAGGTTTTGAGCGAAGGGCCATTCGCGGTCGATCCATTGGCCATCGCAGCGGAATCCTGTGCGCGCAGCTATTCTCTGAATTTCGTCGGCTTTGTATTTGTGAGAGCTCTCCGTCCAAATCGTCTCATCTTCATCTAGCATGAACCGCAAGCTTGCCGCCGGAACGTGCACCGTTTGCCGGCGCGTGGAGCGCAGATGCATTTCCATACGCCGCTCCGCGCTGTTCCATCGTGCTTCGTGCTGAAAGTGAGCCAGATCAAAATCCGCGCCCAGCTCCCGGTTGATTCGCGCCAGCAAGTTGAGATCAAATGCCGCCGTTACACCCGCCGGATCGTTATAAGCCAGCAGTTGCAACTCAACGCTCTTTTCCAGGTCGGTCCCCAGCAGCAGCGCATCGCCCGGACGCAGAATCGCCCTCATTTCGCGCAAAAATTCATAGCCCGCATCGCGATCGAAATTCCCAATCGTGCTCCCAAGAAATAGCACCAGCAGATGATCCTGCTCTCCGCGCCCTTCGGCAACCGCGCGCAACCCTTCCAGATAGGGCTGTTCGTGCCCGACAACACTGACCAGATCGATTTGTCCCAGCTCTTTCGCGCAAGCCGCCAGCGCCGAAGGTGAAATCTCGATCGGGTAGTAATACGTTTTCTGCCGCCGAGAAAGCGCCTCCAGAATCCACCGCGTCTTTTTTCCCGAGCCGCTCCCCAACTCCGCCACTCGAATCGGCGATGGCAGCCGCCCCACAATTTCTCCCGCGTGCTTTTCCAGCAGCCGCGCATCCGCCCGAGTCAATCCATACTCCGGCAGGACGCAAATCGTTTCGAATAGCGCCGAGCCCACTTCGTCATACAAATATTTTGAAGGAAGTTCTCGCTGGCCTGGTTTGGTCAGGCTCGAGCGCACCTCCGCTGCGAATTCGGACACGAGACGTACATCAAGGGAAGAGGTCGCCATGGGGTCTCCCGGGCTTGGGCTTGATCAGTCCTCAACGCAACGGAAAGTTGCGTAGACATACGGATAATGAGGTTGGAACCAATTTCGAAACGATCGCCGCAGCATGCACGCAGCGGTGCGCGGCGAGCCGCCTTTCATTACGTAGTGCTTTCCGTCAAAGAAATTCTCAGAGTAGCCTGGATAGAAGGGCATCCGCGTGAAGCCCGCAAAAGGCGCGAATGGCGTCCGCGTCCACTCCCAGCCGTTCCCGACCAGGTCTTGCACGCCGAATGCACTCGCTCCCGCTGGATGCGCGCCTGCGGGAGACGGATCCCACGACTGAAAATCAAAATTGCCTTTGCTCTCGCTCGGCGCTTCTTCGCCCCACGGATAGCTGCGCTCCGGCGCGCCTTCCGGCGTTCCGTACGCTGCGCGATGAAACTGTGCCTCCGTCGGAAGTTTGCGACCCAGCCACTTCGCATAAGCCGTGGCTTCGGCGTGGCTCACGTAGACCGGCCACTCCTGTGGCAACCGAATCTCGCCAAACATCGTGCGGTACATCCACAGATTGCCATCGCGCTTCCAAAACATCGGGTGCTCGATGCTCTCTTTTTTCTTCCAGGCCCAGGCTTCCTCGCTCCAAAGCGCTCGGTTCTCATAACCGCCGGCCTGAATGAACCGCAGAAAATCGTGATTTGTTACATTGTGATGCTCAATCGCGAATCCCGCCGCCTCTACTTCGTGCGCGCCAAATTCATTGTCCCACCCGAATTCATCTCCATGAATTCGCTCCAAACCGAGCGTCGCCCTCCCCGCGGGAATATCCACCAGGTGGGACTTCACCCGCACCGCTTTCCATGCGGCACGCTCTGGCGGGCCAATCTTTCTGTTGCTAGGCAAACGGTGCAGCATGTACGCCAGCGTTTCCGCGTGCATCAAGCGGTGCTCGATGGCCACTTCCAACATCGTGGTCAGATGCGGGTGCCCCTCCGCAGGCCGTGCCAGCGCATGCTCAATGGCCCGATCCAGCTCCGTGCGCAACCGCCGGTTGTACCTCTCAACCTCTTCCCTCCCGGGCCAATCCACAGGCGAGTCCGTCGGTAATCCCCCATTTACGGGATCGATTCCAAAGGCAAACAGGTGGTCGAAGGTCCGTTGGAACGAGCGCAATCCAAACGCCCGTTCTCCCAGCAGATTCCAATCGAACGCTTCCACGTGTCCAACGTAAAAAATGATGCGGTGTCTTTCGGGGATCGGCCGGTCGTACATGGCCTCTTCGCGGACTACGCGAAATAACTCATCCGTCCGCGTTCGTGCGTCGAGCAGCCTGGTGTGAAGGTCGTTGCGGATGCGGACAGCTACAGCAAGTGCTCCCATGACGTTTTCCCCTTCCTTTGGATGCAGCTTCCGCGCGAAGGATACGCCAAATTTCGGCGTCGGGAGGCAAGGTGCATTAAGATGTTCGCTCCGGGATGTGGGGCTGTCAATCGAAATGAATACGAAAACCGCGGATTCTTCAGGAAATTCGATTGAATTTTGCGATGTGGCGTATCACATAAACGTTATTCCTGCGCGAATCATAGTTTCTGGTATTTCTTTAACTATTTCTCGGGGCGAGACCGTCGTCTTACTCGGCCGCAGCGGCAGCGGCAAGACCACCCTCCTCAAGTTGATCAATGGAATGTTACTGCCGTCAAACGGCAAGATTCTCGTCCAGGGCCGCGCCACCACCGATTGGGATTCCATACGCCTTCGCCGCGGCATCGGCTATGTTATCCAGGATGCCGGCCTTTTTCCGCATTTCACTGTAGCGGAAAACGTCGCCCTCGTCCCCTCCCTGGAAGGCTGGGATGCGGTGCGCAGCGCTGCGCGCGTCGAAGAAATGCTCCAGCTTGTGGGTCTCGATCCGCGCGAATATGCCAAGCGCCGGCCGCGCGAGCTCTCTGGAGGCCAGCGCCAACGCGTTGGTGTCGTTCGCGCGCTAGCTGCTGATCCTCCGATCCTCCTTATGGACGAGCCATTCGGCGCGCTCGATCCCGTCACCCGCGCCGAGCTTCAGCGCGAATTCAGCGCCCTCGCACGCCGCCTTGGCAAAACCATCGTCTTCGTCACACACGATTTACGTGAAGCCCTGCTTCTTGCCTCCCGCATCGTCCTGCTCGAATCCGGCCGCATCGTTGCCAGCGCGGCGCCTCAAGAATTTCTTCGCCTCGATCATCCCGAAGTCCGCGCCTTCACTTCCTCGCTCTCCGTTTCCCCGGGAGCCCCCGCATGATCTCTTTCATCCTGCAAGCGCCCAGCAACTGGACTTTTTTCCTCGAGCACCGCGCAGAGATATTCAGCGCCACCCTCGATCACCTGACCCTCGTCGTCGTCGCCATGGCCATCGCCATCCTGATCGGCGTCCCACTGGGCATGTTCATCGTGCAACGTCCCGCGCTGCGCACGATCGCACTCGGCATCGCCAGTGTTTTCCAAACCATTCCCAGCCTCGCTCTCTTCGGCTTCCTGATTCCCATCCCCTTCATCGGCGGCATCGGCAAGCGCACCGCCATCGTCGCCCTTGTCCTTTACGCTCTGCTCCCTATTCTGCGCAACACCTATGTCGGCCTCACGGGCATCGATCCCGCGGTCCTCGAAGCCGCCGAAGCCATGGGCATGACTCGCACACAAATTCTCTGGCGCGTCCGCTTTCCTCTCGCACTCGCTGTGATCCTCGCCGGAATTCGCACCGCCACCATCATCACCATCGGCGTGGCCACCATCGCTGCCGCCATCGGCGCCGGGGGCCTCGGAACCTTCATCTTTCGCGGCGTAGCACTCGTCAGCGATTCCTTAATCCTCGCCGGCGCTATCCCTGCTGCGCTCCTCGCTATCCTGGCCGATTTCCTCCTCGGCCTGCTCGAACGTCGCCTCAAAGTCTCCTAAGACTCTGTATAGGCCGGGCCTTACCCCGGCCCCTAGCATTTCTTATTCTCTCGTGTTCTCTGTGCTCTATTCGGCCTCTGTGCTAAATTCCTTGTTCTCCCATGAGAAGTTTCACCTAAATATGCGCCGCGCTCACTTCCGTTTCCTTTTCTTTCTTTGCTCTCTAAATCTTGTTTATTTCGTTTCCGCCTGCCACAAGTCTCCGCCATCCAAGATCACCATCGGCTCCAAGTTTTTCACCGAACAAGTCATCCTCGCCGAACTCCTTGCCCAGCACATCGAATCCAAAACCGGCATCCTTGTCCAGCGCAAGACCAATCTCGGCGGCACGCTCCTCGTCCACAAAGCCCTCGAAGCCGGCCAACTCGATCTCTACGTCGAATACACCGGCACTGCTCTCACCGCTGTCCTGAATGAATCCCCGCAAGGCGATTCGAACGCCGTCTATAAGCGCGTCAAGCAGCTATACTCCGACCGTTTCCACTTTGAGGTCACCGAGCCCCTCGGATTCGAAAACACCTTCGCCATGGTCATTCGCGGCGACGACGCGAAAAAACTCCATCTCCAGAAAATCTCCGACATCGCACCGCTCGCGTCCAAGTGGCGCGTCGGCGTCGGCTACGAATTTCTCGAGCGCCCCGACGGCTTCCGCGGCTGGAGCGACCGTTACAATCTTCGCTTCGCCGAAACTCCCAAAGTCATGGACCTGGGCCTCATCTACCGCGCTCTCGTCGATCATCAGGTAGACATCGTCGCCGGCAACTCCACTGACGGCCTTATCGATTCCCTCGGTCTCCTCGCACTCGAGGATGACCGCCACTATTTCCCGCCCTACGACGCTGTCCCCATCGTCCGCCAATCCACCCTCGAGCAATTCCCGCAACTCCGCCCCGCCCTCGCCGATCTCGCCGGCAAACTCTCCGCCGTCGACATGCGCCGCCTCAACTACGCCGTCGATGCCCAGCACCAGGACGTCGCCACTGTCGTACGTGCCTTCTGCGCCTCCCATGGCCTTTAGCTGGCCACCATCACCCTGATCTTCAGCCCTTTCGACGTTCCAATCCTAAGCGTCAGCACCAGATTGGCACATGGAGCTGGGCGCACCATCTGATTCTCGGCCACTTACGCACAACCCACTGGTTCCAAATTGCACCATCAGCAGACGGTACAGAACTCTGTCTGCGCTCGAACTGGAGATTCGCAGCTTGCCCGTCCCGGAAAAACTCATGATTCCCGAAACAGCGGCACCCTCCGGCCATGCCCCCTTGCCACATTCTCCCGTTGCTCGCGTTCTCATCATTGACGATCAACCCGCCGCCTGTAAGCTCCTGGCATTGTTGCTGACCCATGCAGATTTCGACTGCAAGACCGCACTGAGCGGCGCCGAAGCTCTTCGCCTTTTGGAAAATGACCCCCGCGACGCCATCGTTTGTGATCTCAATATGCCAGGAATGTCCGGCCCGGAGCTCCTCGCTGAAGTTCACCGCCGCAGTCCTCGCGTGGCCTTCCTGCTTGCCACAGGCGTGGACGATGTGCGCGTGGGAATCCAAGCCATGAAGTCAGGCGCGGACGACGACCTGGTGAAGCCCCTTCAGGAGGAACTGGTCATTGTCAGCCTCCATCGCGCCCTGCAAAAAAAGGGTCTTGAGCGCGAAGTTGAAGGTTACCGCTTACACCTGGAAGAAATTGTTGCCGAGCGTACCCATCAGATTGAAGCCGCCCTTAAGCTCGTAGAACGCAGCTATGAAGACACCCTCGAAGCTCTAGGCGCTGCCATTGATCTTCGTGATGCGGCAACCGAAGGGCACGCGCGCCGCGTCTGTCGTTTCGCGCTGGAAATAGCAAGAGTCATGGGCCTTTCCGAGAGCCAGCACAAATCCATTGCCATGGGCGCTTACCTCTACGACATCGGCAAACTCGCTCTCCCCGATGGCATTCTCCTTAAGCCCGGTCCCCTCACCAACGAAGAACGCGTATTCATGCAGCGTCACGTCCTGGTCGGATATGACTTGGTCAAACAAATCCCTTTTCTCGCGGATGCCGCGGAACTGATCCGCACGCTTCCATCACTTCCGACCGTCCTTACCGTAGCGCCCTCCCCTTCGAGGAAGGATTCAGAGTCATTCACTCAGAGTCAGGACGCCTCTTCGATCTGCAAATCACCGGCGCATTCTTCAGCATCCCTAAGGAAACCTGGCCCTCGATCGCCTGGAATCAGCATGAAGTCTCTTCTCTTCCGTCTTGGCTGCGCAGCGGCGGCGCTGTCGCCTCGCTCCCTTCACATGTCTCTGGTCGGCGGAGCCAATTACCTTCGTCTGCCGCCTCCACAATCGCAGGCCACTCCCTCGGTCTCGACGTCAGCCGGGCCCCCCGTACTTCTTCCACATACGCAGTTTTTGAGTTAGAGGATTTTGACGTGCTTGGGAAAAGTGAGTGCACCCATCCCATCGAAAGTGCAGGGGACTCTGCTAGCGATGGAGCCGTTAACTCTTATCGCTTGCTTTCCAGCAGGGCGCAATTCGCGATGCACTTCACATACTGCATCTCGATTTCGGCTTTCTTGTGAGGGATGTTCCCGTTGGCTTCCGGGGCCACGATCAGCGACTGCGGACCGTCGGCCAGATTGAAAGTGCACTGGAATTCCAAGGACTGGACACCTCGTTGTTGGCAGGCGTTCTTCTCCAGAGCGGGCTCAAACATCTCCGGTTTGGCATGCAGCTGGTTGGCGATATCCGACGGTACCATCGCTACTACCATTGGCACGGGCGATTTGATCTTGATGCTGACCTGCACACCGTCATGATCCGGCAAGAACCCGCCGTAGACCTTCAGGAACGACGTGAGGTTGTACTTCTCTTTGACCTGCTCGGTCCACTGAAACTGCGGCTGGATGCAATTTTCCACGCACAGCCAGCGGAAGTATTGGACATGCACATCGTTCGGAGCCTTGAAACGGCGCGTGCCGGGACCCTGCGCCGTAAACACCGCGGCAATTCCTCCGCCAACCGCGCGCTCGATCTTGTTATTCGGGTCCAGAACTGCGCCCAGTCCGGCAAACACCGTCTGATCGGGACTATATCGCTCGTCGCGGATAATCAGCGTTATCGCTTCCGGTGGGACGAAACAGGAATACCTGGTCTCCACCACATGCTCTCGCGGGCACAACTGTCGCAAGTTGGCTAAGGCCTCGGGATGCTGCAGCGCCGCGTTCCATTCCCCGGCGGGCACTAGGAATATCGTCACGGGCAGCTCCGACTTGATATCCACCTGCATATTGCCGCCGTCTCCGCCTGCGTGATACGTTTCCCCCGCGTGATAGTTCGCGGGGTCCAACCGCACATCCTCTTGATTGCCGGGCTGCCAGTTGAAAACTCGCTGTTGCTGGCCAAACGACGGTCCGGCGGAGCCAAACAATAGGAATAGCACAAGAATGCCTGGTAATTTGGTGTTTCTCATAGTAATTCCATTGAAACGCCGCGCGCCAATGCCTGCAACGGTTCGGTTCGGAAGTGTCTCTTGGAAGTATCCTGACCGATGGGACAGGTCGCTCGCGATCGTATTCTCGACCTAAGTTTATGTCGCTCTACCTGCCAGCTCAGTACGTCAGTGACCACCCAATCACGGTCATCGTCAGCACCAGCAGCAGCATCCCCGTGCTGACGATGCTCAGCGTTCTCCCGTGCCCCAGCAGATAGTCCCGCGATTCCGGATCGATGCATAGTAAAATGGTCACCACCAGCACCACGCACCACGCCAGCAGCGCGGGCAACCCGGGATGCCTGCCGATCATGTCGAAGAATTGTCCTGGAGGCTGCCCCGCAGGGATCCACCACGGCAGCAACGGCGCCACTCCCGCTGCCAGCGAAAACGTCAGCAGCTTGCGCGTAAACCAGCCCTTGACCTTGGGCCGCGCCTCTTTCCACACGAAATAGTCCCAGGCAAGCAGGCCTATCGCCAGTGGTACCCACCCATACAAAGCCGCCTTCTGGTCAAACCAGTACCAGCCTCGAAACAAGCCTTGGCCGTGCTTTGCCATCGCCAGCCGCGGCAGCAGGAATAATCCTAGAAGCGTGTTGCAAAGAACGGCGACCAGGATGGTCACCAGGCTCATGAATTGAAACCAGTACCGCGTCGGCACCCGCTTGCAGCGTGTGCACACGGACTGTTTGGGCAGGAAATTCAGTCCACAGCGATCGCAATACACGGTTGCTCTCCCAGTTCCCCAGAGAAGGGAAGTCGAGCTTGTGATCGCTGTCAGCTTACTGCGTCTTTCTTTCCAAAAACTACTGGTCTGAGGGTCAGTTTTGGTCCCGGTGTTTTTTGTTGCACAAAAGTTTCAATGGCCACGTGCAAAGGCGCGTGAGTTTTCTTCACAGCGCTCTTCGTTTGTTTTTTCGTTCCGAATCGGTTTTTTCGAGAGCTCAGCGGAACCACGACGCGTCCGCTCCCGCCTTTCGCCCTTCTTCCCGCAATTCGTCCAGTTTTTTCCCCAGGTCCGCTTTTCTTTTCTCCAGTTGCTGCACCTTGCTGCTCCGGTTGTCGATGTAGATGATGTTGTCCTTCAGCCCGCTGGTGGCGTCGAACCCGTCGCTGCCGTACTTCTTGATCTCTTCTTTTGTCTTTGCGATTTCCTGCTCTGTTGATGCTATCCCGTCCAGCAGCGCGCGAGACCTTCCGCGCCAGTATCCTTCGTCTTGTCCCGACATTGGCACTACACCGGGCTTGGCCTTTTCATCGGCCTTCTTCGTTCCCCCTGCGCCGCCGCCCGCCGGAGTTTCGTCGCCCACAACGGACACGCCGGTGCCTCGCATCGACGCCAGGTCTTCCTCGGTGTACACTTTTTTCGGTTTGGGCTTTTCTTTTTGCGCTTTTTTCGCCGCATCTGTCGCGGACTCGTCCTTTGGTTGTAATGGCGGCTGGGCGGACGGGGAGGATTGCTGCGAAGATTGCGACGACTGCGCTTGAGATTGTCCGAAAGCCAATCCTGCCGGCCCAATGGTGGCCAACAAACCACAAATCACAATTTGGCCGGTGCGATCACGGTTTTTCATGGAAGCCTCGTTTCAGAAGGGTACAAATCGAACACTACGCCCGCACTCCGCCACGCTCAAGCCGATTCCCGTTCTTGCCGCGCAAGCGCCAACTCTCTTCTGCAAGCTTCGTCGTCCCTCACTCAGTTGCCCGTGCCAGACGCCCTTTGATACAGTGCCAATTCACGTTCCACCGGCCGGTTTCATCCGCAAGGGAGACAAACATGCCCATTCCGAAAGAACTCCTCGACATTCTGGTCTGTCCCGTCTGCAAAGCGCCGGTAGACTTGCAGGCCGATGGCTTGAGCCTGAAGTGCCGAAACTGCCGCCGCGTCTATCCCGTTCGCGACGACATTCCCGTCATGCTGCCCGAGGAAGCAAAGATCGCTCAAGACTGATTTGCCGAGGAAAACACTCATCAAGAGCCCGCATGCCCACCAACATCGCCGATTCCGTCCCTCGCCTGAAACGCTTGATCCCCCGCCTCCGTGGCAAACGCATCGGCGTCCTTGGCGATCTCATGCTGGACCGCTACCTCTGGGGCACCGCTTCGCGCCTCTCCCCCGAAGCCGCCGTTCCCATCGTCGATTTCGCCGAGCAGAGCGAATGCCTCGGCGGTGCCGGCAACGTTGCTGCAAACATTGCCGCACTCGGCGCGCACGTGGAAGCCTTTGGAGTCATCGGCAGCGACGAGCCCGGCCGCGCACTGCAAAAATGCTTACGCGCCGCCGGCATGGCGGACAAAGGCGTCCTCGCCGATTCGAAACGTGTCACCACGGTGAAAACCCGCATCATCGCCCGGCACCAGCAGGTCGTCCGCGTTGACCGCGAACGCCGCGAGCCGCTCCGCCCCGAAACCCAGGAAAAACTTTTGCACCTGCTCTTCGCCGCACTCAAAAGTCTCGACGCCCTCGTCCTCTCCGACTACGACAAAGGCCTCATCACCGACGATTTCGCCGACCGCGTCCTCAGCGCCGCCCATCAACTAAAAGTCCCCGTTTTCGTGAAACCTAAGACCTCGCGCCTGTACGCCTACCGCGGCGCCCGCGCCATCGTTTGCAACGCCAAGGAAGCCGGTTTCTACGTCATGCGCTCTCTCGCCGACGAGAAATCCGTCGAGGAAGCCGGCCGCGCGCTGCTCGCGCATTTCGGCTGTGGCGCCATCGTCATTACCCGCGGCGAAAAGGGCATGAGCGTATTTGAGGAAACCTCGCCGCGCCATCTCCTGATTCCCGCAACAAGTTTCGAAGTGACCTACGCCCGCGTCGGCCAGGCTGGAATCGAGCGCGGCGCCACCGGCCGCCAGGTCTTCGACGTTACCGGCGCCGGCGACACCGTCCTCAGCGTCCTGGCCCTCGCCGCCGCCGCCGGAGCATCCCTGCCCGACGCCGCCACCCTCGCCAACACCGCCGCCGGCGTAGTAGTAGGCAAGCTCGGCACCGCCAGCGTTACCGCGCAGGAACTTCTCCACGCCCTCGACGACATCCGCCGCTAGCCTGTGCGCATTTGTTTTTAGGGAAATCCGTGCGTTTAGGGAACCGGGAAACTAAGTGACTTGTCTGACGCCAGGACCCACAACACTACGACCTTCGTCTTGCGGCTCTTTTCGATATCCGAATTCTCCGGCATCGGCATGAATGGGCTTACATTCACTGCCACCGCAATCGCATTCGAACCCTTGGGCTCCTCCGCGTGCAGAATCTTGTAGCTCTTCACCGGGCCGTAGTAGCCCTCCGGCCCCCAGTCGGCCAGAAAATCCTTCATCGCGTAGCTCGGCCCCGGTTTCCAGAGTTGATAGGCCTTGGCCATGTCGCCCGCAACCAGCGCATCAAAGAAATGTTCCGCCGCTTTCTTTTCCGGATAGTAGCGGAACGTAAACCACAACAGCACAATCGCGACCACCGTCAGCGCTGCAACGGTGAACGCCATCGCCCGTGATTTATCCGGGTTTCCGGCAGGTGGTTCGAGAAGTGACATTCGGTAGTCTCCTGCCCCGCAAGCGTCAGAATCATCCTTGAAGTTGCGTCAGCGCCATCCCCGCACCGCGCACCAACACTGAAAATCCTAACAGACTCCCTCCATCCGAGTAAAAGGAAGCGATTTGCATTAAGCGGAGCGCCTTAGCGTTAAACCAATAAAGGAGAGCTACCTCTTTTCTGCGCGACCTTCTTGTTGCAGATAATGCACCAACTCCAGCGACGCAATTCTCATATCCGAATCGATCTTTGCGGAGGCGCTCACTTCGCCAATTAAAACACCACATTGCAAACACGCCTACTACCAGTCCCATCGCCGTTGGAACCAAGGCTTCTGCAAGATTTGTCATGATAAATGCAAGGTAGCTGGCTTTATTACCGGCATAGCCTCGAAAGAAATCCAGTATTCCAATGGCCGTCCCGAATAAACCCACGAGCGGCGCCGTTGTCGCAATTGCATTCAGAACACTCAGGCCTTGCTTCATTTGTTCATGCAAGCGATTTGCAGCAATCCGTGTTCCCCTCTCTGCAGCCTGAACCGTCCGTTCCCCTGAAACGTAATTGCGCAAACTCCGAAACTCTCTTAGTCCGCCCAAGAACACAGCCGCCACATGGCTTTTCTTGTGGCTCTCTGCGATCGCCAGGATGCCATCCCATTCCCACTGCTCTAGCAAGCCTGCAATCGCCTTCAGGAAAGCTCGGGATTGCCATATAGCGGAGATGGAGCGGACACCTCGCTCCGCAATGTCGACCAGCGTCCAGAGAAACATCACCAGCAGAAAAATCAACGAGCATTCAACTATAGGGCTGACGTCCCGCAACATCCGCGCGAGGAAAGTTCCTCCGTCACCCATGCGTGTCACTCCTTTTCTCTGAACATATAAATCGCATCCATGCTCCTTATGACTGGGTTTTCTTTTATCTCATTCTTGTAATGACACCAACCTCTCGCCTCCGGTTCCCAGGTCCGCGGTGGACCACAGTTGAGTGCTTAGTTGCCATAAGCGGCACTACAGAACACTGACCTCGACGGTCCAGAAGCTCGGTTCAGGGAAATCCAGGAGAGTGTGTAGTGGGCTAACTGGAGACTAGCGAGTAACAATTTACGCTTCCAGCGCGCCGCCGGCGCCTTCAGGCAATTCAATCTGATACTTCGTGCGGGCTTTTTCGGCGTGCTGTTCGAGCGCCAGCTCAATCAGCTTATCGATCAACTCGCGGAAGGGAATTCCGCTCGCTTCCCACAGCTTCGGGTACATGCTGATCGAAGTAAATCCAGGGATGGTATTCACTTCGTTCAGATAAATCTTCCCGCCCTTTTTCTCCAGGAAAAAATCCACCCGCGCCATGCCGCTCAATTCCAGCGCGCGAAACGCGTCCACCGCGTACTTCTGAATTTTCTTCACCTGCGCAGGCAGGAGCTTCGCGGGGATCAGCAGTTGCGTGCCTTCTTCCAGATATTTTGCCGCATAATCGTAAAATTCCCGGTGCGGCACAATCTCGCCCGGAACGGAAGCCTTCGGATGATGGTTGCCGAGCACCGAGACTTCAATCTCCCGCGCAATCACGCACCGCTCCACCAGAATTTTCATCGCAAATTCCGCCGCCAGGTCCAGCGCCGGCCGCAACTCCGCCCGCGAATGCACCTTGGTCATTCCCACCGACGATCCCAGCGTCGCCGGCTTCACAAACACCGGATACTTGAATTTCTTCTCGATCGCCGTTCGGATCCCCGTGGGACCCCGCTCCCACTCCGCGCGCTGCACCGTAATCCACGGCACCACCGGAATCTTCGCCACCTGCAGAAGCCGCTTCGAAACATCCTTATCCATTCCAATCGCCGAGCCGAGCACCCCAGCCCCCACAAACGGCAATCCTGCCAAATCCAGCAACCCCTGAATCGTCCCGTCTTCGCCAAACGTCCCGTGCATCACCGGAAAAACAACATCCACTCTTTGCCCCCCGCCGCTGCCGTCCAGCCGCACCAGCACCGCGTCCGACGGATCCGCCGTCATCATCACCCGCTGTCCGCCCTTCAACACCTCGGGCAGCAATTTTTGCGCGCTCGCCCCGATCAGCCAATGGCCTTCCTTGGTAATTCCGATCGGCAACGCTTCATGCTTGTCCGGATCCAGCCCGCGAATCACGGAAGCTGCAGAAGCCAGCGAAACTTCATGCTCGCCCGAGCGCCCGCCGAAAAGGACACCAACTCTCAATCGTTTTTTTTCTGGGGTCATAGAGGTCTTCAGCCGTCCGTTTTCAGTTATAAGTGAAAAAAGCGGCCCAGTGGTGTGGTTGTTTTTGCCGCAGTTCCGAACAGGCAACGCCGTGCTCTGGACGCCGGGAGAAAATTCTCCGAGAACGCGGAACGCCCTGCGCCTACATTCTCGCTGGCGTCGCGAGTATCTTGTTCTTTTGCGCCATCGGAAGCTTGCCGTCCGCGCCGCTGGTCAGCGCAATAAACTGTGGGTCTTCCCGCAACGAAGCAAACACGGCATCCACGCGCGCTTCCATCATCTCTTTCGTTCGAACCGCTTCGTAACGCTCGTACTCGAAAAAGTGCCGCTTCAGCAGGTCCAGAGCTTTCTGCTTCTGCCCCAGCTGCGCATAGATCGCCGCCAAATTATAGGACGCCGGCAGCATCGCTTCGTTTTCAATCGCGATTTTCAGCGCCTCATCCCCATGCCCATTGCCCGCTAGAAAAGCCGCTGCGAAAACGAGATTGTAAGGATCGCTCGGATCAAGCTTTGTGGCTTCCCGCGTGTAGTAATCCGCCTTCGCCGTTTCGCCTTCCGAATTCCAATACACTGCAAGGTTCCGGTAAGCCAGCGCCAGCGGATATTCCCGCACGGAATTTTCCATCAAGTGCAAGCCTGCAAGGAAATCGCCGTCGTGTATCGTCATTTTGCCCAGCCCGTGCATCGCCACGGCACGCGAAAGCGGATCGGCGGGCATGGCGAGAATCGCATCGAACTCCTGCCGAGCCTTGTCCCAATCACCCAAGTGATGCCGATGCAGTTCGCCCAGATACCGCAACGGCGCCGGATCGGCAGGGTCCATGCTGCGCGCTTCCGCATACAGCCGCTCCGCCTCTTCGTATTTCTCATTCATCTCCGCCGCCAGCCCGCGCTTCATCATCGCTTCAATCTCAGCGCTCTTTGTGGGATCCATGACCGGAGCATCGAACAGCCTCACGGAAGCGTCCACACCCAGTTTCTTAAGTTCTTTCGCCGCTTCCTTGGCTTTGCCGGGGAAAAGGCATTTTTCATCGAGCACGGACCGATACAGAGGAATGGCGCCATCCTTATCGCCCGACTTGGCTTTTTCCTTAGCGGCCTTGAGATGTTCTTTGACTGTCTCTTCCCGCTGCTTGACTTCTGATTCGACGAGCTTTTCCACCTGCTCGACTTTCAGATACCCCTTCGTGTTTTGCAGTTTGTTGATGACCGTCCCGTCCGATTTTGCCAGCACCACCACCGGCAGTTTTTCGCCGCTCGCGAATTTTTGCCCCAGCGTAGTGCTGGCATCCGCGATTCCCATCGTGACGCACTGCGACGCGTACTGCGACAAGCTGCGCGAATTCCGCAGGCTCGACCGCTGAAATTCGTCAACCGAAGACGGGAACCAGTAAACGACAAGCCCGCCGGCGATCGGCGCATCCTCCGGTTTGACCAGTTTCCACGGGACTTGGTAGACCTGATCGTCGCCGAAAGCGCCGCGCCCGCCGCCGGTTCCCATGCCTCCCGTTCCCCCGCCGCCGCCACCGCCGCAGGTGGCCCAGTCGGGAGCAGGCAACAACAGCAAAACCATGAAAATCGTAATCAGGCGGGAAATCTGTTTTCGCATTGTATTCACCTCAGTCTCGCGACGGACTTTGGACGATAGTACTGCCCCTTGCACCGGCAGCAGTCGTATTTTCCTGCTCTGTTGCGTCTACGGAGTCAAAACGCTGTATCTTCGAGCATTGTACGACAGGCATCACCAGCATACCGAGAAGACTATTGGCGCGACTAGGATATTCTCCTAAAACAGCGCTCGAGCCACTGCCGGCTAAAAGCGGGAGCAGGCTCTGCCGGCCAAATCACAGGATTTTTTGGCCAAGGCCGGAAAGCACTAGCTCCACGCCCAGTAGCGCAGTCCGATTGTGTTCATCGAGAATGGGGTTGATCTCCACCACTTCGAGCGAAACCATGGACTCGGTGTCCGCGATCATTTCCATCGCCAGATGAGCCTCGCGATACGTGACCCCGCCACGCACGGGAGTGCCGACGCCCGGCGCGTCCGACGGATCGACGAAGTCCATATCCAGGCTCACCGCGACGCCCGCCGTGTCGTCCATCGCATATTTCAGCGCGTCTGCCATCACTTCGCGCATCCCGCGCTCATCAATATCGCGCATGGTGAACACATGAATCCCGGATTTCTTTACGATCTTGCGTTCCTGAGCGTCCAGATCCCGCGCACCGACAATCACGATGTTCCCCGGCTCCGCCTTGGGCTTGAATCCGAGAAGGTCTACAAGTTCCGGCGCGCCGTACCCCATAATGGCCGCCAGCGGCATGCCGTGCACGTTCCCCGAAGGAGACGATTCTGGCGTGTTCATATCCCCATGCGCGTCCAGCCACAGGTACCCAATCTGTTTTTTCTCTTTCCGGAAATGGTTAGCCACACCAGCAGCAACGCCCGCCGCAATCGAGTGGTCCCCGCCGAGAACCAGCGGAAGAAATCCTTCACTCAATGCTTTCTCCGCCGCGGCAGCCACATCCCCGCACGTCTCCGCAATTTCTTGCATATACTTGGCGCGCTTTTCACCCACAGGCATCTCTTCCGGCTGCTTCACCGAAAGATTGCCGATGTCTTCCACCTGCAAGCCCAGCTTCTTGATGCTTGCTTGCAGTCCTGCACCGCGAAGCGCCGATGGCCCCATGTCCACGCCGCGCCGGCTCTGCCCCAGGTCCATGGGCACACCGATAATCCGAACTTTTTGTGCCATACGACGGCTCCGTGACTCGTGACTGGTGACTCGTGACGGGTGAATAGCCGAGCGAATGGCGCAGCGGCAGATCCTGCCACAAAATCCAGGCCAGTCCTTGAACTCAACAGAAATACGGGAACAGAGGGAAAAGTGCCAAACTACCCCGCTCTAAGGATACACGCGGTAAATCATGCGAGGGAAGGGGATGACCTCCCGAATGTGTTCGGTGCCGCAAATCCACGCCACGGTGCGTTCCAGGCCCATTCCGAAGCCCGAATGCGGCACGCTGCCATACCGCCGCAGATCCAGATACCACTGGAATGCCTCTTCCGGCAGGTTGTGTTCCCGCAGCCGCTTCAGCAGCAAATCGTAATCGTGGATCCGCTGACTACCGCCGATAATCTCGCCGTACCCTTCCGGCGCGATCATATCGAACGCCAGCGCCAGCTCTGGCCGCTGCGCATCCGGCTGCATGTAAAACGCTTTCATCGCCGACGGGTAATGATGAATCAACACGGGCCGATCGAACTCTTTCGAGATGATCGTTTCTTCGTCGCCCCCAAAATCGTCGCCAAACTTTGCTGGATTGCCGTTCTTGTTCAGCACTGCAACCGCATCTTCATAGCTGATGCGCGGAAATGGCGGCTTCACGTTCTCCAGTTTCGTCGTGTCGCGCTTCAGCATCTCCAATTCGCGCGGCTTGTTCTTCAGTACGGACTGTACGATAGCCGTGACCAGTCCTTCGCCGAGCCCCATGGCCTCATCCATCTCGACATACGCCGCTTCCGGCTCCAGCATCCAGAATTCCGTCAGGTGCCGCCGCGTTTTCGATTTCTCCGCTCGGAAAGTCGGCCCGAACGTATACACTTTGCCCAGCGCCATCGCTGTCGCTTCGATGTACAATTGGCCGCTCTGCGTCAGGTAAGCCTTCTGGTCATCGATGTAATTCACTTCGAAAAGCGTGGAAGTCCCCTCGCACGCCGCTGGAGTAAACATCGGCGCATCCGTCAGCGTGTAACCTTGCCCGTCCATGTACTCACGCGCCGCGCGAATGGCCTCCGCGCGAATCCTCAGAATCGCGGCCTGCCGCGGCGTTCGAATCCACAGGTGCCGGTGGTCCAGCAGAAAATCAACACCGTGCTCTTTCAGTTGGATCGGAAACGGCGTGTCTTCCGAAACTTTCTGTACGATCTGGATTTTTGTCACGCCGATTTCGAATCCGCCCGGCGCCCGCTTTTCCGCGCGAATCTTCCCGGTAACAATCACGCTCGATTCCTGCGTCAGCCCCTTCAGCGATTCGAACGCCTCCGGATTCTCCTTCCGCGCGCAAACCCCCTGAATAATCCCCGTCCCATCCCGAAAAATCGGAAACAAAAGTTTTCCCGACTCCCGCAGGTTGTATAGCCACCCTTTCAGCGTGACTTCCTGCCCCTCATACTTTCCCGCCTGCTCGATAGTAATCGTCGTCATAAGTAGGTTTTTATGGCGCTACGCCAAACCAACAGTTTATCAGAGAAGCTTAATTTCTTTGCAGGCCCGTCCGGGCAACGCAACGCGTCAATTTCCACCAGTGCAGGTATCGGGCGGTGAGCATGTTGCCGATGCGATGATCACTGCAGCAACAGTACTCGCCGCCTATTGCTATCCACGAGCGTGTTTGGCCACATGTTGTCAGATGGAAAAGACTGCCCATCCTGGAGCCTTCATGACACATTTGTGCTCGACGGAGCAGGGCCAGAGCAAAGCGCGCTCAAGGTGCCCTGCTGTCTCCCGAATTCTGGGAATGAACGGCCTGCTCTTCCTCGCCCTCTCTGGCCTCGTGGCGCTGCCTCTGCGCGCACAGGAGGAGGAGTGGCAGAAGACCCACGACCAGATTCAAAAGCTCAATGATGCCGGAAGATACTCAGAATCTCTCTCGCTGGCCATTCGAAATCTGCAACTCGCCAAGGGCAGCTTTGGGTTAAACCAGCCAAACACGGCGACCAGTTTGACGGATTTGGGAGAAGTAAATCTGCAATTGGGAGAATATGCGGCGGCGGAGCCCTTGCTCCGACAAGCGCTGGAAATGACGGAGAAGGCGGTTGGAACGAACAATGGGCGCGCTGGTGGGCTGATGACCGATCTGGGTTATATGTACTGCTCGCAGGGAAAGTACAAAGAAGCGGACCCGCTGGCGCGGCGGGGAATGGAGATTCTAAAGTCAGCTCCCGGGAGTACGGAAAAGGGTTTGTTCACCGCCATGAACAACGTGGCCGTTGTGGATGAGCAGGAAGGGCGATACTCAGAAGCTGAAGTGCTCTTCAAGGAGCTAATACAAAAGAAGGAAAAGGCCTTAGGGCTGGACGACCCCGAAACTCTAGTGAGCGTTCACAATCTATCGCGCGTATTTGAGGAAGAGGCCAAGTATGCCGAAGCCGTCGCGACTCAGGAGCGTGTGATCGCCAGTTGGGAACGGACCCTTGGGCCCAACCACCCGCACGTAGCGGTAGCACTCGACGAGCTGGCGCGAATTTATTGGCGGCAGGGCAAATTTGAGGAGGCCGAGGGGCTCTACAAGCGGGCGCTGGCCATCAGCGAAACAGTTCTCGGCCCCGACCATCCGGACGTGGCGATGGAGCTGAGTGACTTGGCTCACGTGGCTATGTCCAAAGCAGAGTTTGGGAAAGCGAGATTGCTGCTCGAACGTGCTGTAGCGATTGAACAAAAAAGCCTGCCGGCGGACAGCGTGATTCTGGCGTCCACCCTGGCAGCACTAGGGGATGTAAATTTTCAGACCGAGCGTTACGACGACGCCGAGGTGCAATACCGGCAGGTACTTACCATTGTGAAGGCTGCGCTCGGTGGAGAGCATCCACGCGTGGCCGCGGCTCTGGGGAATCTGAGCAACATTGCGTCGCGGCGAGGAGACATTGCGACAGCCATGGAGCTCGCGGAACAGTGCCTTGAGATCAACGAGAAGGCATTTGGGCCTGAGCATCCGGCGGTGGGCATGGCGCTTTCAAATCTGGCGTACCTCCACATACAAAAAGGAGAATTTGCGAAGGCCGAGATCTTATTATTGCGTTACCTGGAAATGGCCAAACAAATGTTTGGCCCGCAGCACCCGGAAGTGGGCATGACGCTGGATCATCTGGCGCAGGTGTACTGCAAAGAGAAAAAATACGCGGCGGCGGATCCGGTAAGCGCGGAAGCTGTGGCAATCGTTAAGCTCAGTCTTGGCCCGGATCATCCAGCGGTGGCGGGAGCGTTACAGACACGGGCGCAAGTACTGCGAGGCCTGGGTCGCAACGAGGAAGCAGATGCCGCGGATGAAGAGGCGGAGCAGGTACTGGCCCGGCATGCCCAGCGGAATCCATAGAAAGTTTTGAGTTGTGCCGTTGAGGCTTAACGGTTAGCCAGCGTCCGAATGTTCCAAACCATCATTCATTCGACCGACAGCCGGTAAGGGAATCCTGCAGAACTTCACCGGCAGAATTACTCCAACTCTTCTTCGAAGCGATCCATGGCCTTGCGGGCGGCTTCGAGGTGGTCCGCGGCGCTGGGGGCTTCGGAGCCGGTTTTTTCTTTCAGCTCGAGCACGAGGGGTAGATTTGATCCGGGCGCGGTCTTAAGCACTTTGATTGCGGCGGGCCACGCGATGGTGCCGTCGAAGGGCGGTAAGTGCTCGTCCTTTTCGCCGTGATTGTCGTGGAGATGCACACTGGCGACCAGTTCGCGCAAGGGTACAAAACTCTTTTCGATGCGTTCTTCTTCGGGGCCATCCGCAAGGTGCGCGTGGCCGATATCAAAATTAAAGCGCAGGCCGGTCAGCCTCGTTTCATCAACGAAGGCGCGAAGATAAGCGGGATCTCCCATCTCGCTGGTGGTATTTTCCACGCAAATCGTTACGCCCGCGTGGTGGGCGTGCAGGACCAGATGCTCGAGAGTGCTGAATGCCGCGTCGCGCTTGCGCGGATCGGCGGTTTCGCGCGAACCGCCCATGTGCAGAATCAGCCGCGAGTAAGGAAGATCATCGGCGACATCGATGACGCGCTTCAATTCGTCCATCGCTTCAATGCGCCGAACGCGTTCTACTTCGCAGATGGAGAGCGGCATTCCGCTCTCGCGCATCGCGCTAGTATCCCGGCTCGTCGGTGCGTGCAAAGACACGAGTTGCAATTTGTGCGCATCGAGTGCGCTGGCGATCGCGCGCACTTCTGTTTTTGAGGCGTATTCAAAGTGCCTACGCGTGCAGAAAATCTCCACACCCTGGAATCCCGCCCCGGAGATTTGCCCCAGGAGCTCGGGCGTTAATTTTCGTGAAACGAACAAGTATGTCGAAAGTAGTCTCTGCATGGTCCAATCGAAAAAACTCTTTCCTTAGTATCCCACCGCCGCGCCCTGATCGCGCGGGTCGGCGGCGCCCAGCCGTTCCCCCGATTTCGGATCGATTCCGATGGCGTTCACCAGGCCGATATGCCCGCGGCGCTTCGTCTGATAGCCTTGCGCGTCCAGCGCAGCTTCGACGCTTGCGGGAATCTCACCTTCCATCAGAATTTGGTCCGGCAGCCACTGGTGATGAAACCTTGGCGCGTTGATGGCTGCTTGCGCGTCCATCCCCAGCCACATCCAGTTGATCACGCTGAGCAGCGTCGCGGAAATAATCATGGGCCCGCCGGGTGAACCAGTGACAAAACTCAATTTGCCGTCGCGAAGCAAAATCGTCGGCGTCATCGAGCTTAGCGGGCGATGCCCCGGTGCGATGGCGTTGGCTTCCGACTGCATCAATCCATACAAAGCGTTAGGCACGCCCGGCTGTGTAGTGAAATCGTCCATCTCATCGTTCAGCAAGTATCCGGCGGTGCATGTTACGTGCGAGCCATAGTTGTCATTCAGCGTGTAGGTGCTGGCAACGGCGTTTCCCGCCGCGTCCACAACGGAGAAGTGCGTCGTGTGCGGCCCGTCGCCGAGACTCGAAATCGCTCGCACACCCCCCGCCCTGCTCGAAGCTTTTCCGCATCCGGCGGGATCGCCCGCCTTCACATTTTTGCTCGACGATGCTTTCAGCGGATCGATCGTGGCCGCGCGTTCTTTTGCGTAGCACGGCGCGGTCAAGCCGGCGACGGGCACATTGGAATAATCAGGATCCGCGAGATACGCCGCGCGGTCCGCGAAAACGCGCCGCATGGTTTCCGCAACCATGTGGACGCTTTGCGGATCTGTCCAGCCCTTCAGTGGCACACCCTCCAGCATGTTCAGCGATTCGATCACCGCAACTCCACCTGAACTGGGTGGCGGTGAGGTGAGAACTTCCCAGGAATGGCCGCCGCTTTCGTATTTTGCGCGCAGGACCTCTCGAACTTTCGGCGTGTAATGCGCGAGATCACCAGGTGTGATAAGCCCGCCATTCTTCGCCATCTCTTCCGCGAGCATTCGTGCCGTTTCGCCGCGATAGAATTCTTCCGCGCCGTTTTTCGCGATGCGCTCGAGCGTTGCGGCCAGCTCCGGCTGCTTCAGAATATCTCCCGGCTTAAACATTTTTCCGTCGTTCAGAAAAATGCGTTTGCTCATCGGAAATTGTTCGAGCCCTGGACGTTCTTCTTCCAGTTCCCGCGCCAGTTTTTCGGTCACCGAATAACCGTTTTCCGCGAGCCGGATCGCCGGCGCCATCACGTCGGCGAGCTTCATGGTTCCGTAGGTTTTCAGCGCAAGCTCCAGGCCCGCAACCGTTCCGGGAACGGCCACCGATTTGTAGCCAATCACGGATGCTTCCGGATCAAGCTTTCCATCCTTGCCGATATACATATTTCGCCTAGCTTTTCCGGGAGCCACTTCGCGGTAATCCAGAAACGTTGTTTTTCCGTAGGCCAGGCGAATCAGCATGAAGCCGCCGCCACCGATGTTTCCCGCCGCAGGCTCGATCACTGCAAGCGCAAATGCCACCGCCACCGCGGCGTCAATGGCGTTGCCGCCGCGCTTCATAATGTCGACGCCGACCTGGGAGCCAAGAACTTCGTCTGTGGCGACCATTCCGTGCGTGCCGCGTACAGCTTGCTGTGGCCACACATTGGAGGGCTTGGCGGGAGTGCCAAGCTCGGCTGCGTTTTGTCCTGCTGCGCTGAGAGCAAGGGACAAACTCGCTGCGAGCAAGAGCAGCAGAAACTGCGGCGACATTTTTCTCACGGAAATCATAAACAAAAGACACTAAGTGATTCGCAAGATAGCGTCAAGGCAACGGCGCAGGTGATTTGCGATCTGGGCGAGAGGTCAAGGCAAAGTTCGGAATCTAGCCAGCGAGAGAACGGAGTAAGAGTCAGCATACAATCGGAGTGATTAAGCTTCGCTGAGAAATTCGACGGTTGCCGGGCCGGGGAGGAGGCCGGCTTTGGTGCCGCGCTTGATCAGTTCTTTTACGGCCTGCTGACCTTTTTCGCCGTAGCCGAGGGTCCATTTGTTGACGTACATGCCTACAAATTTGTCGGCCAGCTCGGCATCCATTTCGCGGGCGAACTGCATGGCGTAATTGAGAGCTTCTTCACGGTGTTCGAGACCGTAGGAGACGCTGTCGCGGATGGTTTTAGCAATCTGGCGGCCGAGCTGAGGACCCAACGAGCGGCGGACGGCATTACCGCCGAGCGGGAGAGGCAAACCGGTAAGTTCCTGCCACCACACGCCGAGGTCAATTACGCGGTGAAGCCCCATCTTTGAAAAGAAAAGCTGGCCTTCGTGGATCAGGAGACCGGCTTCGACTACGTTGTTCTGGACGGCGTCGAGGATTTTGTCGAAGGGCATGACGACGGGCTCGAAATCCGGTTCGTAGAGTTTCAGCGTGAGATAGGCGGAAGTCTTCAGTCCGGGCACGGCAATGCGCTTTCCCGCCAGCTCCGTCGGCTTCAATGACTTGGCGGAGACGACGATGGGGCCGTAGCCTTCGCCGAAGCTGGCGCCGCAATCGAGGAGGATGTACTTGTCGCGCAGCGTGGGATAAGCGGCGAAGCTGATGGCGGTGACATCGTAGGTCTCCGTCAGGGCCGCTTCGTTCAGCGACTGGATATCCGAGAGGATGTGGGTGTACTTGTAGCCCGGGGTGGCGAGCTTGTGCGTGGCCAGTGCGTAGAACATGAAGGCATCGTCGGAGTCAGGCGAATGCGCGAGCTTGATTTCAACGGGCGACTTCTCGGTCTTTGAAGCGGTTTGTCTGGCTGCCATGGGCTAGGCGTTCCTTGTTTTTAACTTGGCCTCGTTCTTCCCAGAGAGATGTTCAGCTCCAAGGAGGTGCCGCAGGGAGACAGAAGGTAAAGGACGTGTGCATTGCTGGGACCTGCGCGGCGCTGGTCCGGGCGATTTTTGCAATCGAAAGCCTAGCATATCAGCGGCTGGCGGACAAACGGTGGGTAAGGGAAAGAACGTCGAAATGTTTGCATGTTAGAGCGCCGGAAAGCTGAAAGGTCGCCCAGGATAGCCCGGGAGTTAGAGTAATCCTTGAGGAATTCTGGTGGGATACCCCTGACACCCCGGCATTTTTTAAAAAGAGTGCGGATCCCGTTGATCGCAAAAGAGTTGTGAAACACTCTTGGTGCAAAGAGCGACAAGAGAGCGAGAATCGCATCGTCTAAACGTAGCTGGGTATTGCAGTTGCGTCCGGGATCCAAATTGTGGATGTGAACGCCGGAATGCTGGCTGGCGCGGCGCGGAGGTGTGTGAGTTCCAAACTGGGAAGAGATGGGGTACACACCCCGGTGTTTTCGTAAGAGCGGCAAACAAAGGGCTTAGAGGTGGAAAGTATGTATGAGTGGCAAAGAATGGACTTAGAGTAACGAGATTCTTGTCGAGATGATGGTAGCGGCTGGAAGGCAAAGAGGCCGGAGAGGAGGATGGACGGGGATCTTGAATGTCGAACACCACTCTTTATAGCATAAAAGTATACTGCGTGTAAATTACTTTTTGACTATCATTTGAATGAGGTTGTATGACATTGAAGGGCTAAGAGTTGGACAAACCAGAATTACACTCCGAGAAACCGCGATAGGGGTGAAAGCTACTAGAATTGTAAAAAACGTTGGCGTGAAATGATTTACGAGCCCCAACCAAATGCGAAACCCGGAACCGATGTGTTCCTAGGCTGCGAATGTTATCTTCACTCGAGGACCTTTTCTTTGGAGCCAGCATCCTCTCGGAATTGAACCCACTGCTCGTGATATCGAGCGATCTTTGCCTCGAAATTTGGATGGTAGATCTCATCGAACGGACTGCCGCAATAGGTATATTCCCATGGAAACGCCTTCTGGATGTTCCATTAGGCTCAAGCCGAAATACAGAATCCAAGACCATAACACCGAAGGTCGTAGTGTCTTCCTTGCTGCAAGTGCCGTGTTCTCCGGTCAGAAATCGGGTACGTGATCTGCGGCCTTTGTCATTCTATGAGTTTCACGCAGGCGGCGATGAGTGGACCCCCGCCGACAAATAGAAGATCACACTTAGGTTGGTTGTGCTACACGCCGAACTAGCACGCGGTCCAGCCGCCGTCGATCAGGATGGTGTGGCCGGTGATGAGGGCGGCGGCAGGCGAGGCCAGGAAAATGACGGCGCCGGCGACGTCCATGGGTTCGCCGATGCGGTGGAGGGCGGCGATGCGCTCGATGACGTCGGCGCGAAAGGCGGGGTCGGCGAGGGCTTCGTCAGTGCCGGGAGTAGTGATGAAGGTGGGGGCGACGGCGTTCACCGTGATGTTGTACGGGCCCCATTCGACGGCGAGACATTTTGTGAGGTGCGAAACAGCGGCTTTGCTGGCGCAGTAGACCGATTCCGTGGGCAAGGCGACGAATCCAGCTTGCGAGCTCATGTTGATTATGCGGCCGCTTTTTTGGCGCATCATGATTTTTGCAGCTCCCTGGCTGGTAAAGAAGGTTGATTTCAAATTGAGCGCGAGCGTCTGATCGAAGTCCTGTTCGGTGACGTCCAGCGCCAAGCCGCTGATGCCGTTGCCGGCGTTGTTGACGAGTATATCGAGCTTGCCGAAACGATCGGCGGCGTCCTGAGTGGCGCGGGAGATTTGAACGAGATCCGTGACATCCATCTGTAACCGGAGCGCTTTGCGGCCGTGCGCTTCGATTTCGCGGGCCAGGTCACTCCCCGTGCTGGCGTCGCGCAAACCGAGAGCGACATCCGCACCAGCGTGAGCGAACGCCAGAGCGATGGCGCGGCCTAAGCCTCGCGCGGCTCCGGTGACCAGCGCGACTTGTCCAGCGAGGCTGAAATTTGGAAATTCATTCATTCGGACACCTCTTCGACCTGCGGGATGCGGCCATCGAGAAAGAACCAAAAAACTCTGCGCAAAAATCGGCGCTAAAGCGAGGAAACCATGCGGGCGATGGCGTCGCTGAAAGTGGCGCGGCCGTCGAGATACGGCTGCCAGAATCTTTGGAGAACATCGAGGTACTCTTTCCAGCCGCGCGCGTAGAGGCCTTCGCGAACGGCATAGGGAGTGTAGCCGCCGCCGGGGACGCTGCCGCTATGGCTGGCGGGAGCGACATCGGAGGAAGCGAGAATGGGGCGGATGACTTCACCAGTGGTGTAAAAAATCAAGGCGTGCCAAAGGTCGCGCGGGATGGCTTTATCGCGCTGGCGACACTCGCGTATGATGGCCTCCTGAACGGGTTCGGCAATGCCATGGGAGGCTTCATGGAAAAGCACCTCGAGCGCTTCCGGGCCCTGGTTGCGCGGATCGAGACTGGCAATGGTGACGCGCAAAGGATCGACGGTGGTGTAGGCGCCGGATGAATTGGCATAGGCAGAAAGATCGACGCGGATTTTCTGGCGCGGCCAATGAGTGTCGTAAATATCCGCGAGGCGTTCGGAAATGCCGACGCCTTGTTCGATCACGAGAGGAGAGACGCGCTGGATCCAGCGGCGGTTGGCGCGATCGTGGTCCGGCCAAAGATGCGCGCGGTAGACGGGGGCGGCGGCTTCCAGCACCTGGGCGAGCTTCGGGAGCAAACCGGCGTCGCAGAATCTCCTGCTTCTGCCGGAGAGTTCGTCGCAATCCTCGAAGTCGCCGAGTTGGTTTTTCAATTGAATGAGTTCGGTGGTGAAGATCGGATCTTTGGAAGCGAAGTTGGCCGCGTAGTAGGTGACGGCTTCGTCCCAGATTTTTTGTTCCGCAGCCGTGAGCGTGGGCTTGGCGTCGGCCGGTGTTTTCATTGCCGGTGCGGAAGATTTGCCGCCCTTGTCCGGAGCTGCTGCTGCCGCGGTCAATTGCCTGGCTTCGTGGTAGAGCGTGTGATGAAGATTGATCCAGAATCCGCTGTGGAGCTCGAAGACAGGAAGAGGACCGTAGGTGGAAGCGGATTGTGGGGCCGCTGCGGCGCGCGAGGACGCGAACGGCGCAAGCAGCAACAACAACAAGATGCGTGTGTGAGCTGGACGGCACATTAAGAATCGCACGATAGTAGCGCCAAGTCTTACGCAGCACAAATGCGCCGGCCAAAGAATCGAGCGAAGGAGTGAATTGGGCTCCCGCTTGGGCGGCAATCGCGTTATTATCCCGGCGCAACTCACTTGCCAGAGAGGCCTCATGAAAAAGTTGATTCGAACGGCATGGCTCATAGGCGTTCTGCTTCTGCCGGCAGTTCTCCTCGCCCAACAGCCAGCGGAACTGCCGGCACTCAAGCAGGAAGCCGTCACGGAGGTGGACCACCTGCAGACATTCACGCAACAGATGGTGGACCAGATCTTCAGCTACAGCGAGCTGGGCTTCCAGGAATTTGAAACTTCGCGCTACGTTACGGCAATTCTGGAGAAGAACGGTTTTCATGTGGAGCGGGGTGTCGCGGGAATTCCGACCGCATGGGTGGCGACATACGGCAGCGGAAAACCTGTGATCGCGTTTATCACAGACATCGATTGCATCCCTCGTGCCTCGCAGAAGCCCGGCGTGGCATATCACGAGCCGCTGATCGAGGGAGCGCCCGGACACGGCGAAGGGCACAATTCGGGAATGGCGGTGAACGTGACGGCAGTATTGGTGCTGAAGAAACTGATGGAGGAACACAAGACCGCGGGAACCCTGAAAGTCTTTCCCGGGGTGGCTGAAGAGCTGCTTGGCTCAAAAGCATTTTATGTGCGCGCGGGACTTTTCAAGGATGTGGATATCGTGCTGGGCACGCATGTGTGGCACGAGTTTTCGACGTCGTACGGGACCGGGGAGGGGAAGTCGAGCGGATTGGTTTCGGTGCAATATTTTTTCCACGGCAAGGCAGCGCACGCGGCGGGCGCGCCGTGGGATGGCCGGAGCGCACTGGACGGAGTTTCGCTGATGAATGCCGGCTGGGAATTCCGGCGGGAACACCTGCGGCTGCAGCAGCGGTCGCACTATGTGATCATCAACGGCGGCGATCAGCCGAATGTGGTCCCGTCGGAGGCCGCGGTCTGGTATTACTTCCGCGAGCTGGACTACCCGCACATCAAAGGACTCTATGAGATCGGCAATACCATGTCCGAAGCGGCGGCAAAGATGAGCGAGACCACGGTCGATCGCAAGCTGGTGGGTTCGGCGTGGCCCACGCACTTCAACAAAGTGATTGCCGAGGCGCAGCAGAAAAATATCGAGCAAGTGGGAATGCCGAAGTGGAGCGAGGCGGATCAGACCTTGGCGAAGTCGCTGCAGAAAGAGATCGGCGCGAAAGTGGAAGGGTTAAAAGACAAAGTCAAACCGCTCTCCGAACCCGTGAAAGATCCGATCGGCGGCGGCTCAGACGATGTGGGCGACATTTCCTGGAACGTTCCCATGGTGTACATGTTCTACCCGGCGAACATTCCGAATCTGCCGGGACACAGCTGGGCGAACGCCGTATCCATGGCCACGCCCATCGCGCACAAAGGTTCGACGGCGGGCGCCAAGGTGCAAGCGATGACTGCGCTGGATTTTCTGCTGCAGCCGGAACTGGTGAAGCAGGCCTGGGATTATTTTCGCGAGGTGCAGACCAAGGAAGTTCATTACGAATCGTTTTTGGCGCCGGGAGATAAGCCCGCGATTGAAATGAACAAGGAAAAAATGGAGCAGTTTCTGCCGCAATTGAAGAAATATTATTACGATCCGGCGAAGCACAAAAGCTATCTGGAGCAGCTCGGGATTTCCTATCCGACCGTCAAAGTGCAGCCGTAACGGTGCGCTTGCAATGTTTCCTTCAAAAGAGCGATTGGCAGATTTTATGAAGCAGCTGCGTTATTCCGTCTTGGGATCCGATTCGTTGCCGACGGCGCCTTGATGGTCGGCTGCATGCAGGCCGCCGTCGGCATCGCGGAAGAAGGATCGCTGGCCGGTGCGACCGTAGTGAAGCGGGGTTGCCGCGAGCTGGTATTTTGCCGGAGCGCCGAGGTTGCTGGCTCCGACGATGACGTAGCGAAAGGTGTAGCCGTCTTTCACTCCCGCCGCGAAATCGGCATCCAGGAGGCCGGCAGCGTCCCCATTTGCTTCGCCACGCGCGGGCGGACCCAGGTTCGCGAGGGACTCGGGCAACCGTGAATATTTCTTGCGATAGACTTCGACGGCCGCGGCGATGGCTTTCACAGCCTGGATGGCGTCCTTCTCATTGGTTTCACCTTCCGCGGCGTCCCACTCTGCCTCTAGCGCGGGAAGATCGAGAAGCAGCAAACCCAGGGAGAGCAGCTTCCATTCGCCATTCTCGCGCACAAACCCCATGGTGACCTGGCGGAGGGTTGCGCCGGCCGCGTCGTTGGCATCGCGAAGGTCCATGGGCAAGAAGGCGACGTTGTCGCGAAGATCCGTGCCGCCGATCTGCATCTCGGTAGTGACTTCGGGTGTCTGGCAGCGCAGGATCGGGCGACCGGCGGGATTCGCGGAAGTAGTGGCTTTGCCGGGCTCATTGAGCAGGACGAAACGCTTAATGAACGCGATTCGCGCGGGCGGAGTCATGCGTGTGAAGGCTTCTTTGTTTCGCGCGGTGAGAAAACGGGCGAAGTCCGCTTGGCTTTGCGAACAGGCGGCGGACAAGACGTCGCGTAGTGCGGCGGCAGGAGTAGCGGACGGGATCGGAGCGCTGACTGCTGGCGCGTCGGGCCGGGAACTTGATTCTTGCGCACGGGCGAAAGCGACGGCGAAGAGAGCCGCGCAAAGCAGGAACAGGGTTCGTCGAAGCATGTCCTTTGGATGCGAACTCACGTCAATCCTTTGCCAGGCTCAAAATGGCGGCCAGGTTTTGCGTGAAGGATGAGCGCGGCATCACTTCGTCGCAACCGGCGGCGTGGGCCTGGGCGGCGAGTTCCGTCTGCACGTGCGATAGGAATCCCACCACGCGGACGTCCTTCCGGGAGACGCGCAATAACTCGATGGTCTGGATGGGGTGGCTGCGGGAATTCAGGTCCACGATGACGAGTTTTGGCTGGCTCGCCATGAGATCCATCAGCGCATCGCTGGTTGCCGCCACTTTCACATCTACGCCGAGCTGCTTAGCAGTCTCCGCCAGTTTCATCTGGAAAAACAGGTCGTCCATCAACGCCACAACTTTTCCCATGTGCCCGGTCCTCGCTATTCCGACACTGAACATTATGCGCTAGTTCTTCTCTGCATTCTTTCGATCGGTTTTGGGGCACTAGGTCAGTTTCCGGTTGAGTCCGTGATAGGCCCGCAACGGGATCCTGGACACCTTGTTTGACCATGGCCATATCTATGAGTTCAGACGCTCCGTTTGAGACTGAAAGTGCGGAAGGCTGGAGATGCGTGGGGATATTGCTGTCGAAGCTGAAAGCAATCAGTTTGACTTCTTCCCGTAGTGCTCGCCAAGAAATCGCCCGGATTCCATGCCGGCTTTTTCAGTCTTCTGCGCAACCAGATATCCCAGGAAAAAATTGTACCGCGCGTATTTAGGCCCTGATTCAAAATCGAACGGCTGGGTCATATCGTCCTGAGGCTTGTGGTAGGTCGTCTGCCGCCATTTCATGATGATGTGCTGTGGCTTGATGTTCGGGTCGCTCGACTTAGTGCCTGCGCTGGGAAAGACCGAAGGTATTCTCTGCTTCACGAAGGAGTACTGATCGCTGCGAATGAAAAATACCAATTCCGGGAAGGGATCAGGGCTTACGTCCAAACTCAAGCGCGCGGCGGCTTCTCGCACGGTTATGCCGAGAGTTGAATGCTCGCTGCCACGTGCAATTACGTCCTCGATGGGCCACAGCAAGGCAAGATTGCCATCCATATTGATGTCCGCTATAAGGCGGTCCTTGGTCACAGTCGGGTAATGGGCAAAATAATCTGAGCCCAATAACCCAGCTTCCTACGCTGTTACTGAAACAAAGAGGATCGAACGGCGCGGACGCGGTTGCACCTTGCTGTAAGCCCGCGCGATCTCCAGCAGACATGCTGACCCGGCAGCGTTGTCAAAGGCTCCGTTATAGATTCTGTCCCCGTTCACTGGCTGACCGATTCCCCGCAAGCAAGGCGATCACAATCAGGACACCCATCCAACGGGCAACGCGGTTCTCTGTGTAAGACTTCGTCATGACGGCACCATTCTTCCAGAAGTCTTGGCGAAGGTGGCAAGGATAGTGCTGGCAGGTACGCAGGTCAACCGACGCCCGGGTCTGGCATTGGTACAGTTTCAGTGCTCCGGTTCTGGACGTGTTGCGGGGTAATCGGAAACTGACCCACCACCATTTTGCGAGTAAGATAGAGGGCTGCCCGGGAGGTGCCCCATGCAGCCTGCCTGTGCCAGCGATATGCAGCCCGCCATCTCGC
>DATDGF010000033.1:0-98299 GCA_036522195.1 Candidatus Acidiferrum sp.
GGCTCGCGTGTTTGCTCCGCGCTTCTTTCAGACCTCGCCTCGCGGCTCAGCCCTTGCGCTTCACTAACCCTTCTCCTCCATCAGGATGGGTAGAGGACTTTCACCCCCAAGCTATCGAACGTGCTCGGCACACAAAGAAAATGCGCGGCGAATGGGCCGCGCATTTTTCTTTATCAAATTGGGGAAAACTTCAGACCGTAGGACGCCGCACGATCAATTTCTTCGTGGCTGCCGGCGGAATCAACGTGGCCATCTTTCGAATCATGGCCAGCACCAGCCGCTTGTCGCCGTCGGAAAGGGTGGTGCTGAACTTCTTGATCTCCGCAAGAAAGCGGATCTCGTCCTGCGAAAGCTCACCGAGAGCTTTCTGCGTTTCGCGGTCGCGCGGCGTCTCGGTCCCGGGGAAAAAATCCGCAAGCGAGATGTCCATAGCTTCCGCAATCTTGGCCAGGGTTTCGAGCGACGGCACGGTGTGCCCGTTTTCAACACGAGACAAATAACAGCGCAGCAGCCCGGTGCGGCGCTCGATGTCGCCTTGGGACAATCCGCGCTGGCTGCGGTAACTCTTGATGACTTCCCCGATGTTTACGCGAGGTTTTTCTTTTGGCATGTTCTCCTCACCAGAGGGGGTATCTTACTGACTAACAGTAGGAGTAGCAAGGGGGGATTTCGCATCGATGGTTCCAATGCGATACGGGGGTGCAATGCTCCGCGCAGGTCTGCGGAGACCTCATTAAAGGGCGAGCCAGACCCGCCCCACAGGACTCTCTGCTGCGCTGTTCTGCTCAGTCAATCCGCCTTACTGTTGAGTCGGTGAAACCAGGACCGGTTGTTGCAATCGGAACTCCAACAAAGTCTCGCTTGGCACTTTGACTTGCTGGCCGCGTGTGAATACCTGAACTCCCGCACCCGCCGCTGAACCAACACCAGCTCCAATCGCCGCGCCAGTGCCACCGCCGGCAATAGCCCCGATAATCGCGCCAAGCGCTGCGCCACCGCCTACTTTCTTCGCCGTGTCTGACCCGCGCCCCTTCCCTTTCAAGGTGTAATCGCTGCTGACGACTGGGTAGTCCCTGCCATCGATTACCATGCGAGTGAGCTCAAGCTGCAGTTCCGAGCTGCCTGCCATATGTCCAGCCTCTTTGGCTACCGCCAGGCGCCCATAAATATCCGTACCTTTGCGCGCCACCAAAGTATCGTTCACCACCAGATCCGTCTCCAGGCTCGCGTGGAAGACATCACCCACGTTGTTTTTCTTGGAGTCCACACCATCAATCATCCGCACCAGCAGAGATTGCCCAGCTAGAATCGTTATGTCACCGCTGGGAGCGGCGTTTGCCGCAGGGATTGGCGCAGCCGGAGCTGGCGCTGCCGCAGCAGGTGCTACATCCTGGGGTGTTACCGCTGGGGCCGGAGCCGCCGGAGGAGGATTGTTATCAGAGCGACCGGTAAATGTCAGCGCAACGATATCAATTGTGTGGAAAGTCTGGACTTCCCCATTCACCTCAAAGCGGATCACGGCTTGTGTTCCACCCAGGTATCGACCGGCTAGCACGCGCCCATCCTTGAATTCCAGCGTGTCCGCCGACGCGCCTCCCGCAATAATCAGGCCCAGGACTCCCACAGCCAAAAAAGAATTCCATTTTTTCATCGCGCTCTCCCTCAGGCGGAAATTGAACGAACCTCCGCGATCTCCGCACTTTTCTCCCACGCACTCAAATTTCCCCCAATTCTACCGCATTGGATGACGGCGAAGCATCGAAGGGTTGCGCCAGCTGCAGAGGCAGCAAACCGATGACAATCAGCTGAATGCTGTTCTGAAGATCATTGAAAGAAGAATTGCTGTGGACATTGCTGGCTCCGGAGCCGCCACGTTCAAATGCACTCGTAAGCCAAAACTAAAGGGGCCCAAACGGATCGCGTCTGAGCCCCGATGGTTCTGACATGTTTTCGGGTGAGTTCGTTTGGCGCTGGTCCTCGGTAGCCTAGAGTTGGCGGCGGGCCTCATCGGCCTCTACTGCCAGTTCTCGAAGCACTGGGACGATCCCGGTGTCGTTTTTATTGGTCTTAGGATTTATGAAAAGACCGTCGGTAACAAATGAACTGACGGCAGCCTGCGCGCCGCCGAGCAGCGTTGACGTTGGGCGAATGATGGCCACCGGCCCGAACTTCGGGTCCAGGAAGTGGGTTGGCTCCGGCATGATCAAGTTGGATTGCAAGGTATCCCCATTCAGAGATGCAGGGCTCGTCTCTCCCTGAGCGCCACTCAAGGCCGTAAACGTCACCGTCGAATTGTTGATTTTGTCGAAGTCCGTCAGCGGAGTCGCATTGCCGGCCTTGTCCTGCCAGGTCTGAAAGTGCATCGTCTCGCTGGGGCCGATGCTTAGCAGGATTCGCAAGACTTCGAGATTGGTGACGTGCTGAGCAAGCGTCGGATACAGACTGCTTCCCCCTTGCTCGATGAACGCAAAGTGGAATCCCGCCGTGAAGGCGATCGCTTTGAGGTGGTCAGTAAACGTCGACTGTGTGGGGTCGTTCAGATTGATGACGCTCCCGCTTGTGTCGTCGTTGCTTCTCGGAATCGCGGTATGCTGGTGAATGTTTAAACTGGGAACCGCCTGAACAAATTTGGCCAGGGGATCAAAATCTGGATTGGTGATGCTGCGATATCTCGACCAGAAGCTGGTGTCTATCGTGAGTTGCGTCAGGTTGGTGAGCCGCCCAATCTGCTGTGCGCCATCGGCTGTGCTGCTCGGCAAAACCTTGAACTTGCTGAAGTCGGCGGAGCCCACACCCTTTGATTCCAGATAATTTCCTAGAAACCTCGCGTGGCTGATCTCATCGTCTGTATTGTCGTGGATGTACTGCGGCATGTCCCCGTCGAGGAGTTGCAGCGCCTGCGAATAAGCCGCGTTTCCGCCGGTAAGTCCTCTGAACTCGCTATCCTGGGTCCCGCCGAGTTCCGCATACTGTCTCCAAAGATCTTCTTCTACCTGTTCGAGGGCCTGCAAGAATCTCAGAATTGCAATATCGCCCCTGGTAATTGGTGCACGGTTGTCCTCCTCCTCCCGGTCGAACGCAAACGTTTTGCGCGTCAGGATCCCGGCACCCACAGTTGCCGCGCCTGCCACCGTTCCGTTCTTCAAGAATGAACGCCGAGTACTCGCCTTCGTGAACACATTCCCTTCTTTCTTCATTGGACTTCCTCCTTTTCGATTCGTCATTTGAGTCTTGGTACAACGCGCTGCGAAACAATGTCGAACGTGCGTCCATCGTGTAGCTTGGCCATTGCGGATTGGAGTTCGTCCTGCTGAACCGTTATTGCGCCGCAGTTCAGTCCACCACGCGGTGGAGGAAGAGGGGCCAGCGGGCCGAGCGCCAGCCCCTCTTTTTTACTGGACGGTGAGGCTGACTGAAGTAGAGTGGGAGAGACTGCCGGATGTCCCCGTGATCATGACCGTGGCTGTGCCCCGCTGCGTGCCGTTCCCTACACTGTTTGCGTTGTAGCCGCAGCCACCCGCTGCAAGCAGGAAACCTACAACGATAAGCAGAGCAAGGGTGCCCGTGAGGTAGTGGATCCGTCTCCTCCGGTCAAAAGGTAGACGGTTTCCCTCACCAGCAACTAACAAGGCCAAGAACCCCAGTGCGGGGATCGGAAGTAGAAACGCAAAAACGTTGCCGGTAGACTTCCTAGCCATCACCGCCGCCGGCATGTAAGGCGAAGAGGAAGTCATGATCGTCAGCGTCGAGGTGGCTGTTCCGCCACTAGCCGGCGAGACAGACGCCGGCGAGAAGCTACAGGTAGAGCCGTTCGGCTGCCCAGAGCAGGTAAGCATCACGGCGGAGTTGAAGCCGTTGAGCCCGCCTAGCGTCACGGTGAAGGAAGCGAGCTGCCCTGCAGCAATCGTCCTGGTCATTGGTGATGCGCTGATGTTGAAATCTGAGGTGGGAGCCGGCGCGGCATTCGCGGTGATGGCCGAGAAAAGTCCGTGTTGTTCGTTGGCCAGGCCCGCAGTGATGTACATCGTGTTGGAATTGCCGGAAGTCCCTCCGCCGCCGAAGACCATGTCCCACAGTGAGGCATTTGTGATGACCGTCCCGTTCTGATCCTTCATTTGGTCGATGAAAGCACCATTGGAGAAGTTGTAGGCGTTAATCGTGCCATCGCCGAAATTCCCAACCAGCAAATCCCCCGCTAATGAGCCGAAACCGGCTGGAGGGATAACCACCCCCCAGGGGGCGTTGAGATGAGCGTCGCTAGTGATTCGACGAAGCATGGTGCCGTCGGCGCTGAAGAGGTCCACAAAGCCCGCACCAGCGATATGCAGCGGATCGTGCATGGGCGTGTCCTGGAGTGCGTACGTGACCACCACCATGGATGTGTTGTTGACATTGAGTACATGTATGCCGAACGGTGCGTATCCGGGGGACCCCGAGCCCGCAGGAACTGCGGGCAGCGTTGGATCATTGAACGCTCCGGGCCCGAGAATCTGCGTTTGCTTAATGCTGCTGTCGTACACCTCGACCTTGCCGGACCTGAAATTGGTGGCCAGGAGAAAACTGCCGGTCGCATTGGTGATCAGCGCCAGGCCTTTGTACACCGCGCCGGTGGCGGCGGAGGGAACCGTGGAATTGTCCACCGCCAGCATTGTTGAGGTTCCGCCCGTCCATGCTGAGATCGTTCCGTCTTCGGAGTCGAAGATGAAAATCCCGGGCTGGCCGTTCACGTTAAAAGTCACGCCGTTAGCTGGCGTAACAATTCCTGTTGGCGTCGCCGGATTCGAACTGCCATTCGGCGGGGCGATTTTAAACGAGCCGCTCGACGCGCCAGTCTGGTCGTACAACGTTGTAAACCCGCTGTTGTTGTCGGAAATCCAGAAGGGACTGCCGGGGATAAAAGCGATTCCCCAAGGATTCACCAGTTTGGCGTCGGTGTTTGGCGCGATCCCCGCCGTATCGGAAGCAAGATTGGTTTGTTTGTAGCTGTTCGTTTGCGCATGAGCATACGGGAGAGGCAAGGCGTTGACGAAAACCAGCCCCAGTAAGAAAGCACAGAACTTCTTCATAAATGGCGATTGCTCCTCTTTAAATTAAGGCAGCCGTTGTGACGTATGCCTAAGTGTTCTGAGGGGTTAGATGGTGCAAACGGATGGGGAATAAATCATCAGGGGAACAAGTCTTTATCAACGCATGGCGCTTTCAACCGAAAAGACTTACGGAGAAACATCACGTCTAAACGGATCTAGTCGGTGGGTGGCTCATGACTCCTGGCGGAAAGCCCTGCGGAGCGCGGAAATGAACCAGGTTGAAACCACAATGCACTTCGGCACCTTTGAAGTTGACCTGCAATCCCGGGAATTGCGAAAGAATGGCATGCGCATGCGGATGGAGGAAAAGCCCTTCCAAATTCTGGAAATGCTCCTTGATCATGCGGGCCAGGTTGTTACACGCAAGTTACTGCGGGAACGGCTCTGGCCGGACACCCATGTTGGCTATGAGCACAGCCTGAACACCGCCATCAACAAACTTCGAGAATTGCTCGGAGATTCCGCGCAAAGTCCGCGCTTCGTGGAGACCCTGCCGAGGGTGGGCTACCGTTTCATCGCACCAGTCACCAAGCCCGGCCGCGCCAGTTCGCGCGGCGGGAAAAAGATGCTCGTGGTTCTCCCTTTAGAGAATTTGAGCGGCATTCCTGAGCAGGAGTATTTCGCAGACGGACTCACCGAGGAAATGATTGCTCACCTTGGACAGCTGAATCCCAAGCGGCTAGGCGTCATTGCCCGCACGTCTTCCAACCAGTTCAAGGCCACGAAAAAATCCATCGCTCAGATCGCGGATGAATTGCAGGTAGACTACGTCCTCGAAGGCAGCGTGCGCCGGGAGGGCCGGCGCGTTCGAATCACAGCGCAGCTGATCGAGACGCAGGATCAGGCCCACCTGTGGTCAGCCACGTACGACCGCGATTTGCGGGATGTCCTTGGCATGCAGGCGGACGTGGCGAGGCAGGTCGGGAAAGCGCTTGCGTTCGAATTGCTCCCCGGCGAATCGGCGGATTCTCTCGCCTTCGATCCGAATGCTCACGAGTTCTATCTTCGCGGACGATTCTATTTTGGCCAGCGGTCCGTCGAAAGTCTGCAGAAGGCTATCGTTTCGTTTGAATCGGCGCTGCGCATTGAACCCAGATGCGCGCGTTCCTTGTCTGGCATCGCGGACTGCTCCAGCCTGCTATCCTGGTTTGGAGTTCTTTCGGCGAAAGAAGCAGGAGTTCGCGCGGGAGCGGCGGCCGCGCGCGCCATTGAGATCGATCCTTCTCTCAGCGAACCCCATGCTTCGATGGGTCTGGTCAAATTCTGGTACGAGTGGGATTGGCAGGCCGCCGAAGCAGCTTTTCTCCGCTCCATCGAGCTGAATCCCAGTTATGCTCCTGTCCGCCAATGGTATGCCTGCTACCTGACAGCCATAGGGCGCCTGCAGGAAGCGCACGCAGAGCTGAAACGCGCGCGCGAGCTCGACCCGCTCTCGTTGATGCTGAACATGAACGCCGCGGATCCTTTTTTCTATGGGCGGGAATATGACCGCGCGATCCGGCACTTGCTCGCCCTCCTTGAGCAGGAGCCGCGATTTTCTCCCGCCCTTTTCAATCTGGGCCGCGCTTACGTTCAAATCGAGAGCTACCAGGAAGCGATTGCGGCGTTCGAACAGGCGATACAGTTCTCCGGTAGCCGCGAAGGCCTGCCGGCACTTGCGCACGCCTATGCGCTCTCAGGCAGAACTTCCGAAGCGCGCGGGATTCTGGATCAGTTGAAGCAGAATCGCGACGGCTCTTACGTGGCCGCACCAATGATTGCGCGCGTCTATCTCGGTCTTGGGGAGATTGATCAGGCGCTCGAATGGCTTGGCAAAGGACTTGAGGAACGCTCCTACTGGACCGTTTTCTTGAAAACGGATCCCGTCTACGACCCCATTCGGCGGGTTCCCCGTTTCCAGGAATTTCTCAAGCGCGCAGGTTTCGCCGCCTTGCCCACATCGCTTGCTATGGCCGTTTAACGGATGTCAGCAGTGCCGCGCTGCTCCCTGCGGATCGACGGACGGCTATTTCGCCGGCAAAGAACCGGGCACAACGTTATATCCATCCACGAGAAGAACAGCTGGTTTACCCTCAAGGACCGACGAAGCGTAAGTTCCGGTTACTCGCCGTTCCTCTCCTGGAAGAAGTGAAAAATAGTTTTCACTCCAGAAAATGGGCACCACGTCATCGCCTCCCTCCCCACGCGTCATCCGCAAATGCGCCATAAACGCCACGCTACTGCTGGGATTTTTTACGGTCACTGTCACCGTGTTATCCCCCGCTGCGGTGTTTGTTATGGAGCTGGTAGTCAGCGTGACTTGTGGCAAGGAGTTCAGCCCGCTCAGATCCGCGAAATCTTTCTGCGGCGTGTAAACCGTATCTTTTTTCTTCGCCCAATCCAGCGTATCGAGCTTCGTGGAGAGCCAATAGAAATTGTCGCTCACCAGCTTCCCCGCGGAATCATGCAGCTGCAAGCGGAGAAAGTACGTCGTCGAAAGCCCATCTACCTTTGGCAAATCAAGCGCCTTGGTGCTGCTGTCCGGGCCGATATCCAGGGTCGCGTCCTGTGAAGCTTTTTCCTTGGCATCGATGTTGTAAATCTTCGCACTGACTTTCATCCCCTTGAACGATTCGTAGGTGCTGTTGACCACCCCGACGGTGTTGTCGTCGTAGGAGTACTGCACGTGAACCGGCTCGCAGGCTTTTTTCGTGCCGAAGTAGCCTCCCGCAGGCACCAGATAATAATCATAGAGATGCCAGATGAGCGACGGCCAAGAGTTGTTGAGCATCCACTGAATCACCCCCGTCGCCGTGTATTTGTTCCGCCCATACGCCTCGAACATGGCGCGCTGGCCGTCATAAGTCATGGCCTGCGCCTTGCGTTCATAGTCGTCGAGCGAAGTTGCGGCCCCATAGCGTCGCGTCAGACCTTCGGTGAAGACATTCACCGTAGTGAATCGCTCCTTCCCCGCGTGGAAATTCCAGTACTCATCAATCGGCCAAAGGTGATCTTTGGGAATGAATTTCTCCACTGACTCTCGCGGCGGAATGGCCGGGCCAGGGCTGGTCTCCGTGTTGTAACCATATGCGCCGCCCGCTTTTGTATCGGACAGCCAGTAGACCGGCGGCACGTATTCATACGGCCCTGTCATTTTTACGCCAGAGATGCCGGTCACTTTAGTTTTCTGTTCACTCGCTGAGGAGACTGCAGGATTTGGCCACTCCGTCTCCTTCAGAACGTCGAGGTACATCTGCTCCACGTCGCCAGGCGGAGGATTGTCGCTGCCATAGAGCCACACGAATACGCTGGCATGATTGCGCAGGCGTCGCGCCTGGTCCGTCATGGATGCTTTGGCAATGGCGTAGGTCTCCGGGGTCCAGCGCTTCCACTTTTCCCACGCATCGCAACAGGTCCACCCCGGCATCACCAGAATGCCGAGCTTGTCCGCCGTATCAAACAATTCATCGCGATCGATGCGACCTTCAAGGCGAATCGTGTTCATCCCCATGTCGCGCACATAAGCCAGGTCCGCCTGAAGTTTCTGGGACATCGGACGAAGGAACATGTCTGGGGCCCATGCCGCGCCTCGAATCAGAATCGGACGCCCATTGATCTTGAATAGGCGGTGGCCCTTGTCGGTGAGCTCCGAAGTTACCTCGCGAATGCCAAACGTCACCTCCGCCCGGTCCGATGCATTTGCCGCGCCATCCACTTCGAAATGGAAAGCAGCGGTGTACAAGTTCGGCGTTCCGATGGTGTAAGGCAACCAGAGCCTCGGGCTGGCAAGCTTCAAGCCTGGAAACTGCGTTGCCTCGAAGCGTACCGTCTTCGTCTCGCCCGCCGCCAGTTCTACGGTTTGTTTCAAGGTCTGGCCATCCACTTCCGCAACCAGCACGCCTTTGACCGGCTTGTCCGCCTGATTGCGAGCGTCCGCGCTGAGTGTCAGCTCCGCGCTTTTGTAGTTTGAGTCGAGTTTGGACCTTGCGTAAGCATTCCGTAGCGCCACCGCACCATTCGCTGTCAGCGTGACTTCTTTCCAAATTCCCATGTCCTTGTCCGGAGGCGTGGGATTCCAATCCACCCAGGTAATCCCCAGATCATTTTTTCCCGGCGCAAAGATCTCCAGCGCCACCGCATTTGGTCCGTTCAAATTGAGCGCGGAGGTCACATCAAACTCAAAAGTCCGAAATGTCCCGGCGACTTCCCTGGCATCCGCGATTTTCTTGCCGTTCACCCACACGTTCGCGCGATAGTTGATGCCCGGAAAATGGAGCCAAAAATGATTGCCCACAACTGGCGGCCGCAGCGTGAATTCTGTCCGCCACCACCACGAGCACCGAAACGGGCTCCCCTCCGGCATATCCTGATTCGCAAAAAACGTCCTATCCGGGTGATCCATCCCCGGAAACTGCTTCAGATTCAGTCCAAACATCGGGTCAGGATAAGTCTTGTCGTCGACCAATGTGCCGACAACAGTATTCGGTACCGTCGTCTTGTGCCATCCAGTTACCGCGAACCCCGCCATCGAGACTTGCTCCCGCGCGGCCTTCGCGTCGCAAGACGATTGAATCTGCCAGCCCTCGTTCAGATTCAGCGTAGAATTCGGCGCGTTATCCGCGGCACCGGCCCGGGCTGCGGGCGCGATAAAAGTGACCGCGGCAAGTATTGGCAGCACAAAAACGGACTTGAAACGAAGCATGTTCCCTCACACGATGAATTGAACGACTCTCGCGAACCCAATCTTAAACCGATTCAATGTGCTTCGTCTCTATTATTTCGTGGTGGAGTGTTGCGGGACGCCGGCGTGGAGGTTTTGGCGTAGTCGTTTGAATTGCGCCCGGAACAATCCCGATCTATACCGTGTGCTTGCCGCCTTGATTCGCTTGCTTGTTCGCCTTCCGTTGCGCCTTTTCTTGCGACTTCTGGTATTTCTTGATTGCTTTCTGCTGATTCTTGGCGGCCTTCTTGTACATCTCTTGCTGCCTCTTGGCGTCCTTCTGTGACTTGCGCGCACTTTGTTCCATATCAAGGCGCTGAGCTGTGGCCGGTGTCGACCACGCAAGACTCAGGGCTGCCAGCAGTGTAAAAACAACAATCCGTTTCATCTGCAAATACCCTTTGCCCTCAAAAACCACACCAGTTTATACCCATTCCGCTCCTCCGTAACACTGTGACTATGCGGCGCAAAGAAATCTTCGGGCACGCCCAGAAACGAACCCGCACGGGCTTTTCACCCATGCAATGCATGGGGCTGGGTTAGCACGCTGCGCGGTTCCTAGCGCTTGTCGTCGGGATGATTGTGCCGCCAGGTCCAATATTCCCTCTGCTCATCAGAGTTTCGCTTCTTGAGCTCTCGATGATCGCGATGAGTTTCGAATTCCCATCGCTGGTAATAAACCCCTTCGTGGTTATCCCATGCATGATAATCCTCGTAGGCCGGATTGTAGACCCGATACGAAGCTCGTGCCGCACAGCCGGTGAACACCACGGGCGAGAAAAGTGCAGCACTCAACAGAATTGTAGAAAGATATTTGTGTCCGCGTGACATCAGAAATCCTCCTTATTGGTGTGGGCCGCACCGGATTCATAACGCATCTGGAGAAAGCACATGCGCTGCCAACCTGAGTAAGCCAAACATTTTTTTGATTTTAGGGAAATTGCAGAACCAGTCCAGATTGGTACCGGGTACAGGAATATTGATTCGTTTCCCACGGCAGACAGTGAAAAAATTACCCTATGCCACAGAACTCAGCCGCGCATCAAGACGCAAATATTCATTGGCCTGCACGAAGGCTGCAGCTTCTGCGCAAGGAGGCCGGTCGTTCTCAGTAGATGAGGGACTTATCGGACAAGCGAAAAAAATGTACCAGCAAGAGGCCTCATTAGTTTTCAGGGGTTGATGGTCCCGGAGGAGGGGGTCGAACCCACACGGTACTAAGTACCACTGGATTTTGAGTCCAGCGCGTCTGCCAGTTCCGCCACTCCGGGACAGCAATTCAAAATAGCACGCCCGCGCCGCGCGCTCAAGATATCAACAGGCCACCGACTGGACTTGGTTGCACCCAAGCGTTACTCTGTAGGGCCCGTTCGACAGGGGTCTCTGCCCACGAGACGTTCGAACGGTTTCTGAGGACGTAGATGGCTACTGTCACTCCCCTTACCTCCGGGGCTCGAGCCGAGCACCCTGGTCTGCCGTTTTGGATGGACCGCGTCCTGGTGGAGCTGAAAAATGTCTGTTCGTCTCCTGACGCTGATGTGGTCCACGATCTCCGTGTCGCAATTCGGCGCTGCCGCTCCGTGGCCGCCGTGATGGAAGAGGTAGACCCCGATCCCGCCTGGCTGGCCATGCGCAAACTCGCGCGCAAACTCTTTCGCAGCCTCGGAGCCCTTCGCGACGCGCAAGTGATGAACGAGTGGGTGAAAAAGCTCGCTCCTGAAACCGACGCCGTTCGAAGTCATTTGCAATCCGCATTCGAATCCAGCGAACCTGCCTTGCGTGCCGCCGCCATCCGCGTCGCGGGCAAGTTCGATGAAAAACCCTGGACTCGCCTCGCGCGAACGCTTCGCCAGCGCGCGCGCCTCGTCCCCGTCGGCAGTCTTGCCGCCGAATGTCTGGCGCTCGAACGATTCGAACGCGCCCGGGATCTCCATACCAGGGCGCTGCGCACGGAAAAGCCCAGGCCCTGGCACGCACTCCGCATTGGTGTAAAGCGCTTCCGTTACACTGTCGAATCCCTCCTCCCCGAGCATTACGCGGCCTGGAGCGAAAACCTCAAGCGCGTCCAGGACCTTCTCGGCGATATTCATGACCTTGATATCTTGTCCGCCAGCGTAAGGGAATCCGATTCCGTCGAAACGGAAGACTCGCGAAAAGCCTGGGAAGAAACCATTGGACGCGAACACCACGAGCGCATTGAAACCTATCGCCAGCTCACTTTGGGCAAAACCAGTCTATGGCACGAATGGCGATCCGGTCTGCCGACGAACGGCCGCGTCGAAGCAGCCGCTATGGCCCGTCTGCGCGCGACCGCTCGCGCCATCGATCCGCGCCCACGCCGCACCTCGCAGGTCTCCCGCATTGCCCTCGCGCTCTTTGACACCTTCCGGCGGGCAAACGCGGCGCCCGCATTTAGCGATGCAACTTTTCGCCGCATCTTGCTCGCTGCCGCCCGCTTGCACGGAGTAGCCAACGCAGACGGCAACAAGTCTCCCCAAAAAAGCGCCAGCAAGTTTCTACTCGGTCTGGCGCTTCCTCCGGGTTGGACCAATGAAGAATGGGAACTGCTGGCTTCCGCGGTCCGCTACCATCGTGGAGCCGAGCCGAACGCCAAGAACGGTCCTTTTTCGAAACTTTCCGCCGAGCGGCAAAGGGGGGTTCAAGTGCTCGCGGGGTTGCTGCGCTTTGCGCGCGCGCTGCGCAAGTGCGGAGTGGAAAGCGGCGCCGGTTTTCGCGCCGAAAAGTCCTCCGAGGCCATCATTCTCCGCGTTCCCGGCCTGGTGGATGATGTGCAAATTGCCGCCCGCCTCGCCGCCGGCAAACACTTGCTGGAAGAATTTCTGCAGATGACCTTGATCGCAAAGCCCATCGTCAGACCTGAAAAAGTCGTCACCCTTCCAGTGACGCAGGTCCCCGCGTTTTCAGCTGCTTCCGACTGAGCAAATCATTCCTCAGCGGAATCTGCGCTGAAAACTCTTCACATGTCCTGATTATTTCGCGGATCGCCGCAGCAGCTTCGGTGTCGCCAGCCACGCAAGCTGGCCGAGCGGCGGTGAGATGCGCTTCAGCTCGATCAACGCCACACCCGCCTTCTTCAGGGAACTGATGTGATGCTTTGAACCCACCGCCATGGCAATGATGTCGTCGAGTTGCGGCGCGTGGCCAAACAGAAAGATAGAAGAGTACTGCTTATCCTTAGCCAGCTCGCGGAATAAGAACGACGGATCCGCCCCCGGCAGCAGCAAATCCGTCTTGCGTATCTTCTGCTTCGCGTAGTCGAGAGCCCCGGCAAAAATCTCCGCGGTCTGCGTCGCCCGCGTGTAGGTACTCGAGACCAACAACTCTGCTGTGGCCCCCAGCGCTGCCACTCCCTTCGCCACCTGCTTGGTCTTCTCCACGCCTTCTTCTGTCAAATACCGCTCCGCATCCGGCGGACACTTCGGATTTTCCCGGTCGATCGCAATTCCGTGGCGAACGATGTAGAGCTGCATGGTTTCCTCTCAATTCGATATTAAAACAAGCGCTTCACCGATCTCGCGCCCGTAGCTGGAACCTTGTTCTCCCGCCGTCAACTGTTCACTCTTAACTTGCCGGCGACTGCCGGAAATAAACCCTCACGTGAAACTCTTTCTCAAACAACTCCGCGCTTCGGCTCGCGTCTCGCATATCTTCTGCCGCATCGCCTCGCGCCGTCACTTGCAATCCGACGGTGCCGCGCTGAAACGACGCGCGAATTTTCAGCACTCGCTGGCGGTGCGCATGATCGAGCGCCTCGGCAATCCGCAAAATCGCCGCCAGCCTCCTGGTGATTCGCTGGTCGGCGTTGTTCAACGAAGAATAAGCGGCATGATGCTGCGCCGGCTCCGACTTGCGATTATGGTATCGAACCAGCGCCGCCACGATCGCGCGGTCCCGCCCTTCCAGCCCCGGCACGTCGCCGTTCAGCGCCAAATACTCGCCATGCTTGTGATGCCCGCGGTCCCCCACCAGGTGCCCGGTATCGTGTAATAGTGCCCCGGCCTCCAGCAGCACCCGCGCCTGCGCTGGGAGATGATGCAGCGCCTGCAACTGATCGAAAAGCAGAACGCTCAGCTCCCGCACATGCTCGGCATGCTGCGGGTCGTATCCGAGCCGTCGCGCAAAACTGCGCGTTCCGACAATGAGTTGCCGCGCGGCCACATTGTAGTGGTGCGGCTCTTTGCGTGAAAATGCCTCGCGCGCGATCTCTTGCAAGACTCCATCGCGCACCCCAACACCGGGTATCGCGAATGTGCGCAGATTCAGAAATCGTCCAAGAGTGATGATGGTGATGGCGGCAATGCCCATCACGTCGGCGCGGTCGCGCCGCACCGCATAGGCCTTCATCCGTTCTCGGACGTTGCGCCTAAGAATGTCCGGAAGTCGCTCGCGCAAGAGCGAAAGTTCCACCGTTTGCAGCCCATGCTGCCGCGGTCCCGGCGCCACATTCGCCAGCGTTTCAGCATTTCCTCCCAGCGCCACGGCGATGCTTTCGCCAAGATTCGGCCGTGGCGCCAATTTCGACTCCAGCAGCGCGCGCACGTAACGCCGCACTTGCTCACCCTGAGCAGGTCGAATCGCGCCGCGAAGATTCAAAGTGGTCATCAACCGCACGGTACCCACTGGCAGTTGTGCCGCCTGCTCCACCGTGTGGTGCTGCAGGATGCTGATCTCCAGGCTCCCGCCGCCCAAATCCACGATGCAGCGCGGCGTCTCCGCTCCATACGCCGCCAGCACCGCTTCCCTGCCCAGCCGCGACTCTTCCGCCGCGCTGATGACCTCCAGTAAGATCCCCGATTTTTTCTTGACGGCTCGGACGAAAGCCTTGCGGTTTTGCGCTTCACGAGTCGCGCTGGTCGCCACCGCGCGATAACGTGTTACCCCAAACTCATCCATGACTTCGCGGAAATGGCTGAACGCCTTTGCCGCCTTCTTGAAAACTTCTTCGGTAAAGCGGTGCCGCACAAATACGCCTTCGCCCAAACGCAGAGAATACCGTTCGGCATGCACTGGTTCGATATCGAGAGCCGAATACGCTCGCGCCACGGACAGGCGGAGCGCGTTGGAGCCGGCATCGATGGCGGCAATGTGAACCGGCTCAGGCATTGAGGGATCTACCGCCAGAGATGCGCAAGCGCAGCGGAAGGCGTGTACTTCGTGCTGCGGATTCCCAGCTGTTCGCTGATGCGCTGGCGAAGCTGCTTGTTCACCGTGGAAACGCTGGCCTCACCGTCCAGTTCGATGAAGCTGTGCCGCTTGGCCATCACTTCGAATTCACGCTTGATCATCGTCTGGTAGCGGATGAACGACCAATAAAGGTCATGCGAGAGCGACATATCCCGCCCGGCTTCCCAGTAACTGATGGCCTGCGCCTTCTTGAATTCGCGTCCGAACGCCGTCTCCGGCCGCACGTTCAGCCAGAACGTCAGGTGCGGCCGCAGCGCCATGGCGTAGAGCCCGCTCATATAGTCGCGATTGATCCCGCGCACCACGCCTCGCGCAATCAAGGTAAAAATAAAGCGGTCAGCAAGCACCACCGTTCCGGATCGCAGCGCGGGAAGAATGCGGTGCTCGACCTGGTCGAAGAAGTCTGTCGCATACATCAGCGCCAGGGTAAGGCGCGTCACCGCGTTTTTCGCCAGCAGCTCATCGATGTCCCGACCCACCAGATTCGAACGCCGCAGCCCGCTCGTCTGCACCGCGAATCCCTCTGATTCCAGCCATTCCTGCAGCAGGGCGATCTGCGTCGACCGGCCGGAACCGTCCATGCCCTCGATCACTACCAGGCTTCCCGTAATTTCGCTGGGATCAAATCCCACCAACGGCTCGCCAAAAAAATAATGCGCGGAAGCCTCTTCCACGGCCGCCGCAGCTTTGGCTGGTACCGAGGTGGACGCCGCTGAAACTTCGGCCGGAATCGCTGCTGCGGGAGTTTTGTCTTTTTCCTGATCCGGCATGGTCACTCTAGCTCCTGCGCGCGCGGAGCAAATCGCTTCAAATCAATCTTGGACGCCACGATATCCCGCATCTGCTTTTGCAACTTATTCACGGGCAGCGTGCCGTCGAGTACCACGAAATTGTCGGAGTCCACCATCTTGTCGTACTCCTCCAGGATCCGCGCCTGAAACAATCGAAAACTCTCCGCGCGGTCATAAGACATCCCCAGATCCATCCCCGCTTCGTAATATTTCAGTTTCGGACGCCCGCTGAGTATGCGGTGCACGGCAACATCCAGCGGCGCGCGAAAATAAAATGTGATGTCCGGAATCGGAGCGAAACGATACAGGTTTCGCAGCCAGCGAGGCGGGCAGCCGCGCGCCGCGTCCCGCGCGAACGCCGTATAAATGTAGCGATCCGCAAGCACCAGATAGTCGCCCTGCAGCAACGGCATGATCTGCCGCTCGCAGCGGTCCGCAAAATCCGCCGCATGCAACAGCGAAAACGTCGCCGGCGTCAATAGCCGCCGTTGTTTGCCGCGCCGCGTCGCCGATTTCACCAGCGGCGAAGAATTCCATTCCGTAAAATGCAGCCGGTACCCGCCGATTTCCAGCCAGCGCTTCAGCAAATACAGTTGCGTGCTCTTGCCCGATCCGTCCGTGCCCTCAACCACGATGAGCGCACCCGGATATGCACGGCTCGGCACCGGCCGCCCCGGCTGCGGAAGTGTGGATTTCGACGCCTCGGTCCTGGAAGCCTTCTGCGCTACGTCCTGATTTTCCATTATTCTCTTTAGGGGAAGCCGCTCAAATTATCAAATTAATCCCACTTTGTTACTGTGGCATTACAACACAGACGGCAATTCCCGCAAAGCGCTCGCGTGCATTTTAGAAAAGCGTGACTTTAATGTGCAGGAACTTTTTCGGATTCGTGCGAAAATCCGAAATCAGCAGCCGCATGTCACCCATCAACTGCGTCAGGTTGTCGTACAACTTTGGGTCGGAGAAAATCTTCCCGGCTGTATTTGTGTTTTCATTCAGCTTGGCGGTGGCCGTCGCCAGATTCGAACTAGTGTCGCGCATCTTGTTGTAGAGAGTGTCGTCTGTCACCAGCTTGCCAAGCGTGCCCTTACCCGCTCGCACATCATCGAGCGTGGCGTTCCCGTTGGTCAGTGCCTGCTTGGCCTGGTCATACAGCGACGGGTCATAAAACAGCTTCCCAATCGTTCCCTTCTGCGCCCGGACGTCCGTCAGGATTACATTTACATTGTCCAGGCCTTTGTCCACCTTCGAATACATTTCGTCCGAAGCGATTAGTTTCCCCAAGGTGCCTTGCCCGGCCTGAATATTGGTCACCATGGCTTCGCTCTTCGCCAGAATCCCGTTCAAGTGGTTGTACGCCTGTTCATCGGTCAGCAATTTCCCCAGCGATCCTTTCCCTTCTTTCACGCCTTGAATCAGTTCGCGGATTTCGTCGGAAAGCGCATTGAGATTCCCCAGCACTTCCGCGCTTCGTTCTACTACTTCTTTCATGGCCTTCTCTTCCGCCCCGGGAATCACACCTTTGTCGCTGAGGGGCTTTCCGGTAAATCCGCGCGTAATGTTCACGTAGCGGTTGCCAAGCAGTCCTTCGGTCACCAGACTGGCGGCCGAATCGGTCAGGATGTCATTTTCGAATCGCCGGTCCACGCGCATCACCACTTCGATATTCTTGTTTTTTTCCAGCGGCTTGCCAGGTGTCCGCGGCAACAACCGGATAGCTTCCACGTTGCCGACTTCGACGCCGTCCACGCGCACCGGCGCCCCATTCGTGAGCCCGGACACCTCCGGCAGATAGGTCTTCAACGTGTACTTCGGTCCCAGAAATCCCGAGCCGGTGACGTAGAAGATGCCCGAGGCCAGCACGAACAAACCGACCAGCACGAACAGTCCCACCCGCAATTCCGTCCAGGTAAGTTGTTTTCTACTCGCCATGGCTGCTTCCCTCCCGACATCCCGTCCAACAGACTACCCCAAGATCACTCAAGAAAGCGCTTCAGGTACGGGTCCGCGGAGCTAGCCAGCTCGGCCGGTTCTCCTTCGAAATAGATTCCTCCGTCACGATAGACCAGGAATCGCGTGATCGGTGCCTTCGCAGCTGTTCCGGCACTGCCGTTTTGATTGTTCTGCACCACTCGCTTGCTCTCTGCATCAAAATGAAAATTCGCCAGGCCAAACCCATCCTGTAATCGCGGCGTCGCCAACAGGGCCGTGACTCCATATACGTCACGCAGCCGCAGCATCAGTGTGATGATCGTCTGCGATGTCACTGGATCGAGTCCCGCGGTCGGCGAGTCGTACAGCACGATCGGCGGGTGGTTCACCAGTGCCCGCGCGATCGAAACGCGGCGCCTCATGCCTCCGGACAGTTCCGAAGGAACCAGATCCAGCGTGTCCTCCAGCTCGACGAATCGCAGCACCTCGAGGACCCGCGGCTCTATCTCTTCCGCGGGAACGTGATCTTCGTGCAGCCTGTAAGCCACGTTGTCGGCCACCGTCATCGAATCAAACAGTGCGCCTTCCTGGAATACGAATCCAACCTTCCTTCGAAAATCCAGCAGTTCCTTCTCCGGCATACGTGAAATATCTTGGCCGAGAACTCGCACATTTCCCCGCGCCGGCCGCAGCAATCCCGCCGCCATCTTCAGGGTAAGCGTCTTCCCCGTGCCGGTCTCGCCCAGCAAGACCAGCGTCTCCCGTTCGCGCACGGAGAACGATACTCCTCGAAGGATTTCTCCTTCTTCGAATCCGATGTGTACATCTTCAAATGTGATTGCCGCGGTTGATCCAGGTATGGGCATAGACGCGGCCATCATCGGCCGCGCCTGCGATTATAGCGGCAAATCTCGCTCTCTCTTCGGAATGGATGTGGCAGCCGGCCGGGTGGCAGCATCTCTCTTGTCAGAAACCCTTGTTGGCAAGGTACAGCGCTAGCTTCGTCAGAAATGCGTCGGCCACAATGATCAGAACGGACCCGAGCACGGCCGCTTGCGTCGTTGCGCGCCCAACCCCCTGCGTACCGCCTCGTACCGTCAGTCCCTTGTAGCACCCAATGGTCGCCAGTATGAAACCAAAGACCACCGGCTTCGTGAACCCCTGCATCAAGTCCGCGAAATCCAACGCATCAATCGCGCGCCGCCAGAATTCCACCGCTCCCAAGCGCAGTGAAAAAACCGATGAAGCGCAGCCCCCCAGCAGTCCGATAAAATCCATGATCGCCGTCAACAACGGCAGCATCAGGATTGCCGCTATCACTCGGGGTGTGACCAGTTTGCGGTTTGGATCCGTCCCCATCGCCCGCATGGCGTCCACTTGTTCGGTCACCAGCATGGACCCCAACTCCGACGCGATTCCCGTGGCGCACCGCCCCGTTACCAGCAAGCCTGTAAACGCCGGCCCCAACTCGCGCACCAGTGCTATCGAGACGACATCCCCCGTCAGAGAACTCTGCCCGAATCGTACGAATTGTGAGCCCGTTTGCAGCACCATGACCGCGCCGATAAAGAAACCCGACAACAAAATGATCGGCAGCGATCCCGCGCCAATAAAATCCATCTGTTCCAGCGTGTCTTGGAAGTAGTGCGGACTTGTAAAGATGTTGGCCACCGCATGCCCGGACAGAATTGCGTAGGCTTGCACGTTGGCCACCGCCCCCTTGGCGGTATCCACCATCAAGTCCATGACCGAGAGGCTAGGTTCCTGCTTGGATTCTCCGCCAGTTACCTGGAAAGATGTGTCTGCCACGAGTCCCTTTTCGCGTTGGCCTGCCGCGACGAACTTCTCGAGACCATTACTGCCACGAAAGCCTAACCGTGCGGCAACAGCACGTCAAGTAAGCGATTTCCCTGCGTCCATCGCGCGACGCATCCTGGTTCAAGTATGAGTGCGCGCGTCACCCGGATCGATCCCTTCCAGATCGCCGCTCCGCAGAATGCGAAGCCGCCGCTCGCGAGTTCTATGGCTCGCTCCTTGGCTTCCAAGAAATCGAAAAGCCAGAGCCGCTTCGCTCGCGCGGCGGATGCTGGTTCCGTGCGGCAGCCAGCAAGTTCACATCGGCGTCGAACAAAACTTTCGTTCCGCTAAAAAAGCTCATCCCGCTTTCGTGACTCCCGATCTCGATGAACTCCGTCAGGCTCTCCTCGCTCGTAGCATCAATGTCTCTGACGACGATTCCATCCCCGGCACGCGCCACTTCCACACCGAAGACCCCTGGGGCAACCGCCTCGAATTCGTAGAAAGTCCCCGCCAAAAACCGCCTGATTCCGGCGTATTCAGCCGTCCGCTTGCGCCACAAGTTCGTCCCGGAATCGCACACTCTATCCCTTCACAGCCCCTTGCCACTCCCCCTAACCCATAAATTTTCAATAAGATATCTACCTTTCACGGTTAGGAAATGCAGTTGCTCCAACGTTCTGAGGAAAAATTCTTAGAGGTGCCAACATGCAGAGTTTCTGGCAGGATTTGCGTTACGCTTTCCGCGCGTTGCGCGCGTCGCCCTGGTTTGCTGCTCTCGCCGTCGTGACGCTCTCCCTGGGCATCGCCGTCAACACCTCCATCTTCAGCATCGTTAACGGCTTCCTGCTGCGTCCCTTGCCGGTCCCCGCTGCCGAGCAGCTCGCCGTCCTCAGCCTCCAGCAGTCCGGCGATCATTCCCTGCAAAAATTCTCCTACCCCGATTATGTCGAGCTCCGCGACCAATCCGCTTCCTTCACCGACATCATCGCCTACAGGCTGACCCTCGCCGGCCTCTCCGCCGATAACCGCGGCGACCATTGCATCGTTACGCGCGTCTCCGGCAACTATTTCTCCGTCCTCGGCGTCCAGCCGGCTCTTGGCCGGTTGTTCCTTCCCACCGAAGGGCAAACTCCCGGCTCTGATCCCATCCTCGTTCTCGGTTACTCCTACTGGCAAAAGCGCTTCGCCGGTGACAAAAACATTCTCGGCAAACATGTCGAGATCAACGGTCACCCCGTAACCATCGTCGGTGTCGCCTCCAAGGAATTTCACGGCACCTATTCCATCGTTGACTCCGACCTCTACATTCCCCTGAGCGCCATCATCACCACCCACGACGAGACTCCCGTCCAGGACACCTGGACGCATCGCGCCGACCGCTCGCTCTCTCTCATGGTCCGTCTCAAGCCCGGCGTCAGTCTTCAACAAGCCCAGTCTTCCCTCAATGTCGTCGCCCAGCGCATTGCGCAGCAGCATCCCGATACCGATAAGGGCATCTCCATCCTCGGCTTCCCGGAAAAGCTCGCTCGCCCCGAACCTGATCCCGACAATCCCCTTCCCGCCACCGCCGCCGCTTTCATGGCCCTCGCCGCTCTCGTTCTTCTCGTCGCTTGCTTCAATGTCACCAACGTCTTGTTGGTTCGCGCCACGGCCCGCCAGCGGGAAATGGCCATTCGCGCCGCACTCGGTGCCGGCCGCTCCCGTCTCATTCGCCAGTACCTCACCGAAAGCTTGCTCCTCGCTTTCCTCGGCGCCGGCGGTGGCATGCTTCTCGCTTATTGGGCCATGCGTTTTATCAGCACTCTTCCTCTCGGTACGGACTTGCCCCTGCAGTTGAATTTCATGCCCGACGCCCGCGTCTACCTCTTCGCTCTCGGCGCAGCCCTCTTCACCGGCGTTATCGTTGGAGTCTTCCCCGCCCTGCGCGTAGCCCGCCGCGACGTCAGTTCCGTCCTCCACGAAGGTGGCCGCGGCTCCTCCGATGGCCGCCGACGTCAATTCGCCCGCGGCTCGCTCGTCGTCGCGCAAGTCGCCGGCTCATTGGTTTTGCTCATCGTCGCCGGCCTCTTCATCCGCAGCCTCGGCAAAGCGCAAACCATTTATCTCGGCTTCAATCCCAGCAACGTCCTCAATTTCTCTCTGGATGTTCAGCAGGTTGGCTATCAGGAAGTTCAGGGCCGCGCCTTCTATCGCGAACTCGAATCGCGCCTGCGCACCCTTCCCGGTGTCGTCTCGGTGGCCCAGGCCTTCACCGTTCCCATGGGCGTCATGAGCGCCTCCGCTCAGATCACCGTCGAAGGCCATCCTTTGGAAGCCGGCCAGCAGCCTCCCATCGCGGACAACAACGCGATCTCTCCCGGCTATTTCGATACTTTGCGCATTCCCGTTCACCGCGGCAGAACATTCACGGATGCCGATGATGAGAACTCGCCCAAAGTGGCCATCATCAACCAAACCATGGCCAAACAATTCTGGCCCGATCAGGATCCTCTCGGGAAACGTTTCAGCACCAAGGGCCCCAACGGACCCTTCCTGGAAGTTGTCGGCGTCGTTCAGGATGGCAAGTACAAGGGCGTAGTGGAAACTCCCGCATCGTTCTTCTATCAGCCGCTGAATCAATCCTACATCCCGCTGCGCACCTTCCACCTTCGCACTTCCGTCCCGCCGGAAAATCTGTCCATGCAACTGCAATCGCAAATCCGCGATCTCGCTCCCAACCTTTCCATCTCGCAATTGCAAACCATGGATCAGGCGCTGCAAGGCGTAAACGGTTTCCTGCTCTATCGCCTCGGCGCACAATTAACCGGCACCATGGGCCTGCTCGGTCTCGTCCTCGCCGTCGTTGGCGTCTACAGCGTCGCTTCCTACGCCGCGGTCCAGCGCACCCATGAAATCGGCATTCGCATGGCCATCGGCGCCACCCCTCGCGACATTCTGAAAATGGTCCTTCGCCAGGGCTTTGGTATCGTCAGCCTCGGTGTAGTTGTCGGCCTGGCCGCCGCCTTCGCCGGCACGCGCCTTCTTTCCGACCTGTTCTACGGCGTAACGCCCAACGATCCCCTCACTTACGCCGCCGTCGCCACTCTGCTCATTGCCGTCGCACTGCTGGCTTGCTGGATCCCAGCCCGGCGCGCCACTCGCGTCAGCCCCTTAGTCGCCCTGCGCTTCGAATAGCCGTCGCACTCAAGTATCTGTTCCTCGGCATGCCTTGCAGTTGGGTAGTCCTTCAGTTTCCGACTTATCGTCTACTGATAGGCAACACGGTGTAAACTCACCAGTAATGAGCACTTATCCTCCGAATGGGTTGGAAGGCTCCGACCTAGAGGAAGATCAAAGACGCGAGCGCTTGAAGTGGGTCTTCTATGGTGGCTTCGCCATGCTTCTTGTTATTTGCTGCTTTTATATTCAGCTGCCAGCTGAGCAGCGCGTACTACATGTCTATGGGTTAACCGTTCTAGTCTACGGTGCTCTGTTCTACGTGGAGGAATTTGAACACCTAAAGAAACTCTGGTTGTGGAAGGGCGTTCTTGCCACGATACCGCTACACGGTGCTCTTGTTGCCGGTCTGCTTTGGTGGGACGCGACGCACCGGCTGCATGCACATTCTGGGTTCATGTTTGTCTACGCCCTATGGCCAGTCTTCGTGGCTGAGATGGTCACTTTCAGTTTGATTATCGACCATTTCAAGGCCAGCGCATCGCCCGACGAGTCACCACGGAAACTCAAACGGTTTCTAGCTTGGACAAAGAAACCAAAACCAAGAATAGAAAAAATCATCACGATGGTGGACGAGAATGAAGATGACTGTGACCCTACAAAGGAGTCAAGGAGCAATTATTTAAAATGGGGCTTTTGGGCTGCTAGCGCATTTTTATTGGCGATATAGCTGCTAAGAGGGACCATCAGCAGCGGCGCAGGGCTCTACATCATCAAGGCCAGCCTCCTGACAATGCTTTGCTACGGGCATCTCTTCTTGGTAGAAGAAAAACGTGAACTCAGGTCGCGGTGGCTTTGGGTGACAGTTCTGGTAACGCTCCCGTTTCACGTCGCACTCCTTGGGATAATTGTTGCAATCGACCGGGTGGCGCCCTATCTCGCTCCTAACCCGATTGCGTTTCTTTTCATAATTTGGGTGGTTGCCTGGCTTGAGACGCGATTGATGGACCAGATTGCTGACGACTATAAACCGTGGGGCGAACCTTCTAAATCCGTCGAGTGATGCGGCTCAACTCCTGATTGACGCAAATTATCGGGAGTTTGCTTCATATCCTAGACGGCGAGCCACGATTTCCAAGAGAGGGAAGTTGAAGGTTCCGCAGACTTGCCGTCACCCCGAGTAATCGTTTCATGGGCGTTCCTGTCAGCCCCATCCGTTCAAGCTCAATCCTTAGCAAGTGATCGGCGATGGTTTGCTCAGCAGGATGTGTTGCGAGAAGCGCATAAATCTGCCCGACGTACATATCGTATTCGTCGTCAACGACGTCGGCGACGCCAATTGGATCCCAATCGATATTGAGAGTAGCCCTTATTTGATTTTGGATCGTCAGCCAGATTCGACCTGCTGGCTCGATCCGCACAAACTCTCTGCCCTTTACAACGGCCACAAACTCCGAATAGGGTATTCGGAGTGAAGGTTGAAGCAGGCCAAATGGTATATCAGCTACGAATTGGTGCTCGCCGCGTCCCAAAGCAACTCTCAATTGGCCGGGCTTGCCGGGACCTATCACAACCGCTTCGAGCCTGCTCTCAAAAGCCATTTGGCGCCTCAATGTTAGTGTTCTTAGACGGTCAGAACCTCCGGATGTCGAAGTTATTCGTCCGATTTGCGAAACTGCCTCGGATCGATTCGCATTATAAGCGAAGTAAGTCTTAGATGCGGGCCACCAACTGCCTATTAAAGCTAAATCGGAAACTGATCCGTTGCTGGCCTTCGTTGCAACTGGACGGGCAGCAACGCTGCCGTTACACTGATTGTTTTTACGACAGCAACAATGGGCTGCCGAGAGGGCGCAGAGAGCAATGCTCCGTTTCTACACTGCCGGTGAATCGCATGGACAAGCGCTCCTCGCGTTTGTTTCCGGCCTGCCCGCTCAACTCCCCATCGACGTCGAGTTTATCAATCAGGAGCTGCACCGCCGCCAGCTCGGCTACGGCCGCGGCGGCCGCCAGAAAATCGAAAAGGACCGCGCCGAGATTTTTGCCGGCGTGCGCCACGGAAAAACCATCGGCGCTCCCGTCGCCCTGCGCATCGAAAACCGCGACTGGGCCAATTGGGAAAAAATCCTCCCCGTCGAAGCTTCCGAAGACGATCCCGGCACAAAAAAACTCGTCGCCCCGCGTCCAGGCCACGCCGATTTGGCAGGCTCGCAAAAATTTAATTACCACGATGCCCGCTACATTCTCGAGCGCGCCTCCGCCCGCGAAACCGCTGCCCGCGTGGCCACCGGAGCCTTCGCAAAATTATTTCTCCGCGAACTCGGCACTGAGATCGCCAGCCACACCGTTCAAGTCGGCCATGTAAAACTCGATCATGCCGCAACCTGGGAACAAATCCGAAACATCAGCGCTAATCTGGAATCCCCTCTCCGCTGCGTCGATTCTGCGACCGAAGAAAAAATGAAAGCCGAAGTAGACGCCGCTCTTAAAGCCGGCGACACCGTCGGCGGAATCTTCGAAGTCGTCGCCCACAGCATTCCCGTCGGCCTCGGCAGCCACGCCCAGTGGGACGAAAAGCTCGACGGCAAGCTCGCCCAGGCCGTTATGAGCATTCAAGCCGTGAAAGGCGTCGAAATCGGCGCGGGTGTAACCGCCGCAGCCTCCTACGGCAGCGAAGTTCAGGACGAAATCTCCTACGACAAGTCCGCGCACCGCTTTCGCCGCTCTTCGAATCGCGCCGGCGGCCTCGAAGGCGGCATCACCAACGGAGAAGACGTCATCGTCCGCGGCTACCTGAAACCCATCTCCACACTGCGCCGCGCGCTAGGCACTGCCGACATGGTCACCAAGGAACCGGTCCAAGCTGCCTACGAGCGCTCCGACTGGTGTGTGGTCCCCGCCGCCGGTGTTGCCGGAGAAGCAATGGTCGCCCTTGTGTTAGCCGATGCTTTTCTGCAAAAATTTGGAGGAGACTCCCTCGCCGAGACGCGGCGGAATTTCGACAACTATGCCCGACAAATCGACGAGTTCTAAAACATTGCCCGCGGCCAGTTCCGCGGCACAGGAGACGGCCGCGGTTGCCGCGCCGGAAACACCGGCCAAGCCGGCGAAGATTTACCCCATCGTCAAATTCGGTGATTCCATCCTCGAAAAGCCCGGCGCGTCCGTAAAAAAATTTGACGCCGATCTTCAGCAGCTCGTCGAGGACATGTTTGCATCCATGTACGCCGCGCAAGGCGTCGGTCTCGCCGCGCCGCAAATCGGCTTGAGCCTTCGCCTCACCGTCGTCGACGTCACCGCCGGAAAAAATCCCGAAGCCAAAATCGTTCTCGCGAATCCCGAAATCATTCACGCCGAAGGCGAAGTCCGCGAAGAAGAAGGCTGCCTCTCCATTCCCGGCTTCCGCGGCTACGTCATGCGCCCGCAGTTTGTGACCATCAAGGCGCAAAACGCCAAAGGCGAGCCCTTCGAAATTCGCGGCGAAAATCTTCTCGCTCGCGCTTTCTGCCACGAAATCGATCACTTGAACGGCATCCTCTTTCTCCAGCACCTCAGCATGCTGAAGCGCGACCTCATCAAGCGCAAAATCAAAAAGCTCCGGAAACTGGGCGAGTGGTAGTCTTACCCGCGTTTGCTCTCATGGATGTAGATGCGCTAATCCGCATTCCTTGTAGGGCCCGCCTTCTGAGGCGGGGCGCTCCTTTTGCTCCATCCAAAACGCGCCGTTCTGTCTCAACGGATCGATTTGCTTCATCGGACTAATCTCGTGCGCCTCCTCTTCTGCGGCACACCCCAATTCGCCATTCCCACTCTCAAACACTTCCTCGCGCAACCTGACTTAAGGATTCTCGCCGTCATCACCCAGCCGGACCGCCCCAGCGGCCGCGGCCAGGAAGTCTCCTTTTCCCCCGTCAAACAAATTGCTCTTGCAGCAAATCTCCCCGTCCATCAACCCGAAAAAATTCGCACCCCCGATGTCCAGCAGCTCTTGACCAGCTACTCCCCGGACGCCATCGTCATCATCGCCTACGGCCAGATCATTCCCGCGCGCTTGCTTCCCATTCCCAGGCACGGCTGGATCAATCTCCACGCTTCCCTGCTCCCCAAATACCGAGGCGCCGCACCCATCAACTGGGCCATCATCGACGGTGAAACGAAAACCGGCATCACCACCATGCGCATCGACGCCGGCATGGACACCGGTGAAATCCTTTTGCATCGTGAAATCGCAATCGGCCCAAACGAAACGGCGCCTGACCTCACCGCTCGCCTTTCCGAACTCGGCGCCCCGCTCATGGCAGAGACTTTGCGCGGCCTCGCCGCGGGAACCATCGTGCCGCAACCGCAAAATCATTCCGCGGCCACCCTGGCTCCCATTCTGAAAAGAGAGAACGGCCGCATCGACTGGAACCGCCCCGCGCACGAAATTTTCAACCGCATGCGCGGCTTCGCTCCCTGGCCCGGCGCCTACACCATATTTCGCAACCAGACCTGCCACCTCTGGGGCGAGCCGGTGTCTAAAGAAAGGAAGCCGACGTCTGAGGAACTGAAGCCCGGGTCACAGGGAATAAAAGATGCTCCGCCCGGTACATTGCTCCTTGAAAAGGATCGCCTGCACGTTGTCTGCGGGCACGCAACCGTGTTGCGCCTTTCCGGCGTCAAACTGGAGGGACGCAAACAAGTCTCCGCATCGGAATTTGCCAATGGGGCACGATTAAGAACAGGTGAACGCTTTGGCAACACCTGATTTGCATGCCGCGAATCGCTAGGGCATACTCGATTTCTACGCTACTTGCTTGCGTTGCGACACATTTGACTCGACCACGACATTGGGAGCTCATTTTTCATGACCATTTCTGAATCCGTTCGAACGCGCGTGCATACCCCCTCCCGCGCCGCCAAACTCTTGCGCCTCGCCGCTTCCTGGACGCTCGCCGCGCAACTCACCGGCGCCCCTGCGGTTTTCGCTGAGAGCGACAAGCCGGCGCCCAAGACGCCCGCGGAGTCTCCTTCCAGCGATCCCGTCCTCAAAGCCATGCAGGGCGAACTCGCGCGCGCCACCACGGATCTGCGAAAATCCGAGCAGCCCCCGTACTTCCTCTCTTACACCGTTTACGACCAGGATTTCGTCGTTCTCGTCAGCGCGTTCGGCAGTTTGTTGAACAGCGTCTCTGCCCAGCGCCGCACCGCCGACGTGACCATGCGCGTCGGCACGCCCGATCTCGACAATACTCACGGTCAAAGCCGGCCAAGCGGTGTCACTTCCGGATCTCTTCCACTCGGCAATGACCAGGACGCCCTCGCGCGTGTCTTGTGGGAACTTACCGATCGCGAGTACAAGCGTGCCGTCCCTTCCTTGTTGAATGTGAAAACGGACACGGCAGTCCGCGCCGAGGAAGAAGACAAATCACCGGACTTCTCCAAGGAAAAGCCGCAAACACACCTCGGCGAAATTCCTGCATCGCCGGCTCTGGACCGTGCCGCCTGGGAGGCTGAAATCAAGGGGCTCTCCGCCGCTTTCCGGAAATTTCCGGAAGTCTACAACGCAACGGTGGTCTTGCAAGTGCAGAACTCCAAGTCGCGCATGGTTTCCAGCGAAGGCAGCGCCATCACCACTCCCAGCGCTTCCGCGCGCCTGGTGATTGAAGCGCAGACGCGCGCCGACGACGGCATGGACTTGTTGCGTGTCGAAACATTTCAGGCGCCCTCCGCAGGCGGCCTTCCGAGCGAAACAGAATTGATCGCAAAGATCGACAAGATGGCTGCGGATCTGAGCGCTCTGCGTAAAGCCCCTGTCGCAGAGCCCTACGACGGTCCCGCTCTTCTGAGCGGCCGCGCTGCGGCAGTTTTTTTTCACGAAGTGCTCGGCCACCGCCTCGAGGGCCATCGTCAAAAGGACGAAGAGGAAGGACAGACCTTTACGAAGAAAGTCGGCCAGGAAGTGCTTCCGAAATTTCTCAGCGTCATCGATGATCCAACCACGCAGGAAATCGGCGGAGTAAAACTCGCGGGGGCCTACGCCTACGACAACGAAGGTGAACCCTCGCGCCGCGTGGACGTTATTCAAGACGGCGTGCTGAAAAATTTCCTGATGTCCCGCATGCCCGTCAAGGATTTCAGCAATTCAAACGGCCACGGGCGCAATCAGCCGGGCCTCATGCCTACCGGACGCCAGGGCAATTTGATCGTCAGCTCCTCGCAATCCGTCCCCGAAGCGCAACTGCGCCAAAAGCTCATCGACGAAGCAAAAAAACAGGGTAAGCCCTACGGTTTGTATTTTGACGATATTCAGGGCGGCTTCACGCTCACCACGCGCTCGCTCCCGCAAGCCTTCCAGGTTTTGCCGGTGATCGTTTACAAAGTTTACGCCGACGGCCGTCCCGACGAATTGGTTCGTGGCGTGGACATCGTTGGCACTCCGCTCGCCGCGCTGACGCGCATTCTCACCACTGGCGATCAGCAGCACGTTTTCAATGGCGTTTGCGGCGCGGAGAGCGGACAGGTTCCCGTCGCGGCGGTGGCACCGGCCATGCTTTTCTCCGAAATGGAAGTTCAGAAGCGTGCGCATGAGCACGAGCGTCCGCCGCTCCTGCCGCCACCCGGATTCGAAGACAGCGGCCCCGTCAAAGATGCCTCCGCAAAGCCGACGGTGAAGCCATGAGAATCATGCGCGCATCCACCGCCTCGCATCGTCCCATTCGAACGCTTACGGGATTTCTCGCCTCCACTTTGTTTTTACTGCACGCACCAGCGGCGGACAGCGCGCAACCCGCTCCAGACGTCGCCATGGCCGCGGCGCACGAAGCCGCAAAAGGCGATGGACTTCTCGAAGCGCTGCTCACCGAACTCGATCGTTCGAAAGCCCAGCTCAAGATGGATAAAGTCCAGCCGCCCTATTTCATTCAATACCGCGTCGACGAAGTGGACGACTTTGGCGCGGAGGCCGCGTTCGGCGCCTTGCGTGAAAATCAGCACGTCCATGTCCGCGTTTTGCGCGTCGTCGTTCGAATCGGCGATTACAAACTCGACAGTTATTTCGGCCGCGGCCAGGGCGAAACTACCATCCTCCCGCTCGACAATGATCCCATCGCGCTGCGCCACCAGATCTGGCTGGCCACCGATGATGCGTACAAAGCCGCCGGGCAGGCGCTCGCGGAAAAACAGGCCGCCCTGAAACAATTCAGCGCGGATCCGAATCCCGTCGATGATTTCGCAAAAGCTCCCGCGGTGATCGCTGTCGAACCAACCGTAACGCTGAAAGTGGATGAGACCGCGTGGAAAAAAACTCTCGAAGAAGTAACGAATTTGTATCAGCAGTATCCCGACGTGCAATCGGTGACCGCGTCCGCGCGTTTTTCCGCTGTCAACGTATACCTGGTCAATTCCGAAGGCACGGTGACGCGCAACGGAAAAACGTTCTGCAGCGTGCAATTGAACAGCTCGGCGCAAGCCGCGGATGGGATGCGTCTGGGGCGCAGTCCAGCGTACATGGTGGAGCGGCAGGATGAACTTCCCACGCGCGCTGTGCTGATGAGCGACGCAAAGAAAATGCTGGACACCGTGGTGGCTTTGCGGCAAGCGCCGATCGTCGACGAGGACTATCGCGGGCCGGTCCTGTTTGCCGCGGATGCCGCGAACGACATCGTGGCTTCACTCGTGGGGCAAAACGTGCTGGGGCGAAAGCCGCAACTTGGAAAGCCGAATCGCACGACGGGAGCGTTTGCGACGAGCTACAAGACGCGCGTGTTGCCGGCCTTCCTGACGCTTGTGGATGATCCAACGATGAAAGACTTTCAAGGCAAGAGCCTCGTCGGGAATTACGCGGTGGACAGCGAAGGCGTGAAGGCCCAGGCGGTCAACGTCGTCGAGAACGGCGTGCTGGCGAATTATTTGCTGGGCCGCCAGCCCATTCGCGACTTCCCTGTTTCCGACGGTCATGGCCGAGCTGCGCCGGGCTCTCTCCCCGGGCCGAGTCTCGGCGTGCTGCTGGTGAAGAGTTCGGAGGCGCAGACGCCCGATGCCCTGAAGCAAAAAGTGATTCAGATGGTGAAAGATCAGGGCCAGCCGTTCGGTTACCGCGTGGACACGCTCGGCGCGGGGAATTCGCCGCGGCTGCTTTATCGCATGTACGCGAAAGACGGCCACGAAGAGCTGGTGCGCGGCGCCGTTTTCAACGAGCTGGACATTCGCGCGATTCGCAACGACTTGATCGCCGTGGGCAACGATCCGCTCGTCAGCAATCGCGGCGGCGGCGCACCGAGCACGATCATTTCCCCGTCGCTGCTGTTCGGCGAGCTGGAAGTGAAGCGCGCGGACACCAGCAAGGACAAGTTGCCGGATTATCCGCCGCCGCCGTTGAAGAAGTAATTTGCGGCTCGTTGCAAGCGACGGTGGACTGAAGTCCGCTCCTACACAGCGGATGAGGACTCAACACCTTCCTGACTCCGGACTGTTCACAGTCAACTGATGACGGTAAACTGTCTCTTCTATGAACCTGCGCGAACGACTCGAGTGGCTTGGCCGGATGATGTTTCTGATCTTCATCCTGGCGTCGGCGGCGTTTTTGAGCGCGATCACGGCGATGCGCATCGCGATTCACGGGCGCGAAGTGACTATGCCCAACCTGGTGGGCAAAAATGTTTCCGAGGCCAGCCAGGAGCTGCAGGCGCGAGGATTGGTGCTGCGCGTGGCGGACCGCATCTATAGCGACCAGCCGATCAACGTAGTCGTGCGGCAAACTCCCCCGTCGGGCCTGCTGATGAAAGTTTCGCAACAAGCGCACGTGGTGCTGAGCCTGGGGCAGCGGCAATTGCAGATTCCGCTGCTGGAAGGCAATTCCCTGCGCGCGTCGCGGATCGAGCTGCTGCGCGCGGGATTGCAGGTGGGCGAAGTTTCCGCAGTGACGCTGCCTGCGGAGCCGATGGACACGGTGGTCATTCAAAATCCCAAACCGGGCGCGGGAGCGGCGACGCCGCGCGTGGATGTGCTCGTCTCGCAGGGGCCGCGCGACCTCGCCTACGTGATGCCGCACTTGATCGGACTGAATGAAGTTGACGCGCAGCACCGGCTCGACGTGGCGCAAATGCGGCGCAGAGTGAATTACGTGACCGCGCCGCAGTGGCCGCACGGCGCGGTGATCGACCAATCCCCGATGGGCGGCGCACGCATTCCCGCTTCTTCCACGATCGAACTCACCGTTGGGAATTAGATCCTCGCTAAAGTTGGGAGGCGTGCCGGGGATTGTGCCTAACGATCACTACTAATGTTACCTTATGAGTATCTTACCTGTAAATGAAAAAGTGGAGGGGCGGCAGAGCATTTTGGAAGGATTGAGGGGAAAGTGGATAGGCTAGAGCAGGTTGGAAGGTTGCAGGTGAAGGTTGGAAGTTTTGAATAAAGAAGGCGAAAGGCAGGGACGTGCAGGAGGAGCGGCACTCCCCACTCGCGAGCGACAGAGGGCGGCTGGCTGCTGGAAGAGAAGAACGGATCAAAGTCAAAAGCCCCATACGCAAAAACGGCGTATGGGGCACCCGCTAGCGAAAAGCACCCCCACCCTTGCATGAAGCAAACCCGCAAGGATGGGCCACCCAAAGGCGTTTTTCGAAATCAAGGGCCGGCCGCCCGCGCGTTCAGAAAATAGAAAAGGGACAAGAGCAAAGACCCCATCCTTCGACTGGGTCGAAGGATGGGCCACCCACGCGCCTATTGAATCAAGCTATACACCAAGAGGGCGGCACGTTTACTTTGCAGCGGCATGCGAGAAAGGTCCACGCTTTCACCTGGAGCGTGAAAACCTGCTCCAGGAGCGCCGATACCATCCAGAACGTCGGCAAAAGGAGCAACGAACGAGGCGTCGCCCGCTCCACGCGACATGGGGTCAATGGCTTCCATTTCCGGCACGCCCAGCGCGCGATTGGCTTCGTTCAATTTTGCCAAAAGAGCGAGGTTGCCAGGAGTTGGTTGCATTGGCGGATAGTCGTCCGTAAATCGAATTTCGGCATTCGTCCCGGGCAGGCTTCGCGCCACGATCGATTGCATCTTTTCCTTTGCATGGGCAAGTTGCTCCGGGTAGAGCGCCCGAATATCCCCACTCGCACGGGCTTCGCCCGGCACGATATTCGCCTTCCCGAAGAGGGAGGCTTCGCCGCTTGATTCGACTTTTATATTGGAGCCGCCAAGGGCCATGCCGACGCTATAGGTCATGTTGGGCTCACGCAGCGTGTCGTGAAACTGCGACAGAATTCGGCTCAGCTCAAAAATAGCGCCATCTCCCATGGAGGAAGAAAAAATCTGACTGGAGTGACCGGATTTGGCCTGGACACGCAATTCCCAAAAGGTTGAGCCCCGGCGGGCAGTGACAGCATAGTCTTTGCCCGCTTGGCTAATCTCGGGCTCAAAAGACAACACGGCGTCGCTGTTTTTGGCTGCCGCGACCAGCGCTTTTCGCGCGATTTCCGGCGGGTCACCAACCGATTCTTCGTCACCGGTTAGAAAAACGGTTATCGTTGCCCCGTCCAGAGGGCCTACGCTCTTGAGAGCCTTAAGGGCGGAAAGAATGATAACAATTCCACCCTTCATATCACCCGTCCCCGGCCCAACGGCGGTATCGCCGTCGCGCACAAATTTTTGAAACGGGCTGGAGGGCTCGAAGACGGTATCCATGTGCCCGATGAGCAGCACGCGCTTGCCGTGATGGCCCTTGCGTTCTGCGACGAGTGATGGAGCGCGCTTCACGGCATCCATGGGCACCCATTGGACGGTAAAGCCGAGAGCCTGAAACTCATGCTCCAGCACCTTGCCGACCTCAAGGACACCGGCCGTGTTGAAGGTCCCCGAATTGATGTTGACAATTCGTTCGAGCAGCGCAACCGGCGCTTGCCCTTGTTCATCAATGGAGCGAACGAGAGCCGCCTGCTGTTGGGAAATTTGCTTTCCGCGCAAGGGTGTCGAAAACAGAATAACCGTTAGGATGAAAAGCAGGTGTCGAAGAGAGCTGCTCAAGAGGCTCACCTCAGTAGTCAGTGGACCTTGCTATTGCAAATAGACCGCTGAATTGCGCGGTAGTCTAGCACGAGGATTGCATCGGAGAGGCAGGCACTTAGCATCCCCGCCCCGGCCAGCGCGTTGCCATGCAAAGTGTGCGAATGCTAGGCTCTCCAAGCCGTGGCATCGAAACACCCAAAAGTCGAGCCAATTCGCAGCCCGACGCTCTTTCCGATGGAGAAGCTGGATCAGGGAACCAAGCCCGCCAGCTCGCTCAAAATCGAGAGGCCATACTCTGAACCGGGAATTTATCTCGGCGCGTCATCATTCACGGCCTCGGGATGGGAAGGCAATTTTTATCCCGCCGGGATGAAGCCGCGCGAGTTCCTTTCCTACTACGCAACGCAGTTCAGCACGGTGGAGGTAGATAGCACGTTCTACGGCACGCCCAGCGCCTCCACGGTGACCGGATGGTATGAGAAGACACCGCCGGATTTCTTATTTGCTGTAAAAATTCCGCAAATCATCACGCACGAAAAGGTGCTGTTGGACTGTGAAGCGGAGACCGATGAGTTCGTTACGCGGATGGACCTGCTCTGCGAGAAGCTCGGACCGATGCTCCTGCAGTTTCCTCACTTCGACAAATACGCGTTCAACAGCGTTGATGAATTTCTTCCGCGGCTGCGATTTTTCCTAAATCGGACACAAGGGATGTCCGCGTGTAGGTTTGCGGTGGAGATTCGGAACAAGAGCTGGCTGGATGCCAAGTTCGCGGACGTGCTGCGCGAATACAACGTCGCGCTGGTACTGAACGACACCTCGTTTGTGCCGAGGCCGTGGGAGAGGAAGGAACAATTTGACTTGGTCACCGCCGACTTTAGCTACGTGCGATGGCTGGGAGACCGAAAAAGCATCGAGAAACAGACGAAGACGTGGGACAAACCAATTATCAACAGGCAGGACGATTTGAGGAGATGGGTGGAGTTGCTGCGGCGGCTCGTCAGCGACAAGCGCATTCGAAAGATCGTCGCCTACGCGAACAACCACTACGCCGGGCATGGGCCCTCGACGGTGAAGTTATTTTGGGATTTGTGGACCAAGAATAGGTAGAAAATAGAAAATGGAAATCAGAAAAGGGACAGGAGAAAGACCCGCCCTTCGACTGCGTCGAACGACAGGGCACCCGTCCCCTGATCAAATCTATGGCTTGGCAGGGTGCTTCGGTGCAATGTTTTGGGCTACGACCCATGCGGCGGAGGCGATCGCCCAGGAGATGAAGAACGCCGTCCATGGGAGCCGTGTCCTCGGAGCGGCAAGAATTGCAGGAGCCCAAACGAGAAGCGTAAACAGGCTGATCATGCCCGCTTCGGCCCATGCGGCTACGCGGGGCAAGATGGAGAACAGCACGCCTAGGCCGCAGGCAATCTGTCCGGCGCCGGTGAGGTAGGCCCAGCCCACACGATAAGGAAGCCACGCTGGTACCAGCTCAACGGTCTCCTTCACGTAAACCAGATGGGAGAGTCCGATCGGGATGAGAGAAACGGCAAAGAGTATGCGCGCAAGGTAGATGCCCTTCTCGCCCGTGAGGAATGCGAGCGGCGATCCGTCTCGCAGTCCGGCGAGTCTGGCAAACAGAACCCATCCTCCGGCCAGAAGCACAGCAAGCTCGCCAAAGCCGAGCCAGACAGCTTCGATCTGAGGCGCCACCACCAGCGCGGGTACCTTCAGCAGAGCCCAGACGATGAGATAAGGGAACAGGATGCGGGCCGACCATGCCGCTGCAGCTCTGATAAGAAGTCCAACACCAGTTAGGAGCATGAGGAGCCCCGAACCACAGGCGAGAACTGTCCGGCCGGGGATCCATTGGGCGACGGGCTGCCACACTAACGCGAAATCGCCATAGATCAGAGCGAGGATGCCGAGACCGATCATCCCGACGGCAAAGAGTGTCAATGCAGGCTGCTGGGTGCGGGTCATGGGATTTCGACGCTATTAAAAAGGCCGAGTCATGTCAATCAATGGATGCGCTACCCGCCTGGCACCAGGGCACCCGGCCTCCAAACCAATCGCCCCTTTTTGGCTCACGATCTCCCCCGTAGTCGGTGCTAGAGGAAGGCGGGGCGACGTGACCTGAAACGTTAGGGACGGGCGGGAACGAGACTGGTCCAGTTTTGGAGAACGGTAAGGGGACGATTGTTTTCGTCGGCGGCGACAACCACGAGGAAGCGCTTGCCGTCGGGACTGACATCATAGTTGATCATTCCCAAACGATAGATGCGCACCGACGGACGGAAGGAGAAGAGCCGGACAGGATGGCCGACCTCGATACCCTCGCCCTTCTCGTGGATGTCGACGGTCATCATTTCGTTGCGCATGGAAATGAAATAGATCTGCTTGCCATCGCGGCTCCAACGGGGCCAGTGCCCGCCATCCGTGGAAGCCTGCCACATGCCATTTCCGCCCGAGAAGGGAACGACAAAAATCTGAGGAGTCCCATTCGCCAGCATGGTGAAGGAAATAAACCTGCCGTCCGGCGAGAATTGTCCGCTCGTCTGTGTGCCGGTGTTGGCGACGGGCAGCAGGCGCGGTTTTTCCTTGCTATCGAGCGGAACAACGCTCAGTTCGGAATCTCCGCTGGTCAGATTGGCGCTTTCTGTCAGCAGATAACGGCCATCGGGAGACCAGTCCGTAGCGCTGTCGGCCGAGGGGAGTTCCTGCAGCGTGGTGGATTCCCCTGCGCCGGAAGAGGAACGTGTAACCACGCGGAACATGCTGTTGGGCATACCAAGAGTGACGGTAAACCGGGAACCGTCGGGAGACCACGTTGGTTCGCCCGCGATGAAGCCGTCAAACGTCAGACGCGTCTTTTGCGGCCCGGACGCATTGTAGAGCCACACGTCGTGGGTCGGGTCGCCACTGGTGACCAGAAAACGCTGGCCGTCTTTGGAAAGCCGCGGGCCTAGAAATACGCCTTGATCGCCGACAAAGCTCAGATGTTTGCCGCCGCGATCGACCCATTCGAGGCGAGACTGGGCCATAGCGGCACCAGTCTGAAAAATCAGCGTGTTCGAGAGTTGAGAAGCCGTAAAGGTAGAGTGCCAGACCCCGAGGTCCAATACCACGCTGTCAACCACCGGGTGGGGAGAGCCGGATAGCGAAAGCGAATTGAGGTCGAAAGGTTGCGCAAGGAGAGTGGAGTCCCTGACGTAGAGGAGATTGCCCTGCGCGTAAGCCGCGCCGGCAAGAGAAGCAACGAGGAAGCGATTGAGTTTGCCATCGAGCGAGGCGACATAGATCCCGTTTTGCTCACCCTGCGGAGAAGAGTGATTGGAAGCAACGTAGAGGAAATGCTGACCGTCCGGGAGAAAGAAAGGCCAGCGATGTGTCGAGTGGAGTTTCGTGTCGAGCTTGGTGATGGGAGTGGAAGCGCCACCGGTGACGGGAACCTGATGGATAACGTCGCGAGGGCCAGGCGTGAAGAGAATGACGCCGCTGGAGCCCCAGGCGCCGCCGCGGGCCGCCGGCGCGTTACACAAACTGCGAATCACACCGCTGTTGACCTCCAGGGTTTTCAGTTTGCCGTCCGTGAAGAATCCTACACTCGAACTGTCCGGAGACCAGAATGGATTCATGGCGCCATGTGCCCCGGGAAGAGTGCGTTCCGATCCTGTGCGAAGAGAGCGAAGCCAAAGTTCGCCGCCGGCGCCGTAAAGCAGAGAGCTGCCGTCGGGGGAAAGAGCCGGCTGTGTGCCCATGTCGCCTTCGATCTCGAAGGAAGTTCCGGCCGGGGGGATGATGGACGAAAAGACTGGGAACGCGGGAGCGGCGGCATCCGGACGGCGGGACAAGAAAATAGCGAGAGCTGCGATCGAAGCAAGAGCAGCGAAGGACCAGGCAAGAAGCTCGCGGCGATTTTTTCTGCGGGTCAGCGGGAGCGCAGCGGCGGACGATTGCGCCGGGGGATCGCTGCTAGAGATGGATCTTAGCTCGAGGGCGAGGTCGCGCGCGGATTGCCAGCGGTCGTCCGGATCCTTGGCGAGGCAGCGGCGCACGATGTGGTCGAGTGAGCGAGGCGTGAGCGGCTTGATGCTGGAGATTGGCGCAGGCTCTTTTTCGAGGATGGCGGAGGCCACGCTGAACTGGCTTTTGCCCTCGAAAGCCCGCTGGCCGGTGAGCATTTCGTAGAGAACTGTGCCGAAAGAAAAGACGTCGCTACGGCCATCGAGCTCTTTCCCTTCGACCTGCTCGGGCGACATGTACTGGTAGGTGCCGACGATGGTGCCTTGCTCGGTGACCGGAGAGTTGGCCGCAACGTTGGTGAGGGTGACGGCGCCGGCTGGCGCGATGGTGGGCTTGGCGAGGCCGAAGTCGAGGAGCTTGGCGCCGGTTTTGGTGAGCATGATGTTGCCGGGTTTCAAATCGCGGTGGACGACGCCGCTGCGGTGAGCTTTGTCGAGCGCGTCAGCGATTCCCGTGCCAATTCTTAGAACCTGTTCCGTGGGCAGCGGGCCTTTGGCGATGCGGTCAGCCAGGCTCTCGCCCTCGATACACTCCATGACCAGGAAATCAGTGCCGTTCTGGGAGCCGACGTCAAAGAGAGAACAGATATTCGGATGATTCAGCGCGGAGACTGTTTTGGCTTCCCGTTCGAAGCGCAGCTTGCGCGCGGGATCGGCGGAAAGATGTGCCGGGAGAATTTTGATGGCAACCGAGCGGTCAAGGCGCGTGTCGCGAGCGCGGTACACTTCCCCCATACCACCTGCGCCCAGGGGAGACTGTATTTCATATGGACCGAGCTTGGTGCCTGGAGCGAGAGGCATGGTTGTACGAGATTATAGAATGGAATACCAAGCAAGAGACAGCTCGCTTGTACGGAACTGCCGAGAATCGTCCTGGCAGTTGGTGTCCTCGCCACCATCCTGCTTCGCTACATTCGAAGCTGGAAGGATCAAGCTACCCAAGTTCCCCATGAACGAAGACTACTTATCGGGAGTTGACTGATTAGCGTCGAACAGTTGCTTAGATGCTGAGCCGGAAGGATACTGACCAAGCCAAAACAGCCAGACGCGGCGACGTGAAAGCAGCCGCATTCTTCTCATCGCAGATGTAGACAGGTTCGGACAAAGCAAAACGGGAATCAGATTCTTTACGATCTGGGTAATGCCGCGTTTCACAAGGCTAGTCGAACGCATCGATCACGACGCCCACGGGCAGTTCGACGTCGGCGCACGGAAGGCCGGTATAGAAAGGGAGGAAGATATCTTGATAAAAGCCCGACGCAGGCTGACGGTTCTGCTCACGCTAGTCCTTATCGTCCTTAACGGACGACTTGTGCACGCGGAAGACGGGAACAAACTAAAGATTGGTTTTTCCATAGAAGCGATGAAGGGAGAGCGTTGGCAGACGGACCTGGATTCCTTTGAGGCGCGGGCTAAGCAGTTAGGTGCGGAGGTGATCTCCAGCGACGCCAACGGAGACGATGATCGCCAGTTCCAGCAAGTAAAGGACATGATCAAAGCAGGCATCAAAGTGCTCGTTTTGCTACCGCACGACACCACAAAGGCCAGCCGGATGGTGGACGCGGCGAAGTCGGCCAATGTCAAGGTTATCAGTTACGATCGCCTGGTGCTGAACAGCGATGTTGATCTCTACGTGAGTTTTGACCGGGTTGAGATCGGCAGGATGCAAGCGGAATCTCTGGTAAGACAGGCGGCCAGTGGGAATTATGTGCTGATCGCGGGCTCTCCGAATGACGAGGGTGCGAAAACGCTGCATGACGCACAGATGAGGGTTCTGCAGCCCTATATTGATCGCGGCGAGATCCAGGTGATCGCGGATGCGTATACCAAAGAGTGGCTGCCTTCCGAGGCGTACCTTTTTATGCTGAAGGCCATCGATTCCTCCCAGGGCAAGATCGCTGCGGTTGTCGCTTCCAATGACGGAATGGCCGGCGGTGCGATTCAGGCGCTCCGCGAACATAATCTCGCCGGCAAAGTGGCGGTTTCCGGACAGGATGCGGATTTGGCCGCTTTGGTATGCATCGCCCAGGACACACAGACTATGACGGTTTACAAGCCCATCATCAGGGAGGCGGAAAAAGCCGCGGAGGAAGCGGTTCGCCTGGGGAAGGGGGAGAAGACGCGCGCCGAGGGAACAATAAGCAATGGCAAGGTAAAGGTGCCTACCATAATGCTGAAACCGGTAGTGGTAACAAAGGACAACATCAAAACAACGGTGGTCAAAGACGGATTCCAGACATTAAAGAGCATTAACCAGGCGTTGTCTGAGGACCAGCAGATCAAGTAGGGCAAATTCCTCCATAGTATTGAGCTTGCCGTTCGCTTCGGGCGACCATTTCATCACTTCTTTGATTTCGGAAGAGAATTTACGCCACGCGGAAGTATCGATTCCGAATCCTGAATGGCTCGAACGCCACGGCATTCGAGATTGCGCTTGGAAACGGGCGGCCGCTGACGCAAATCGCGACGGATGGCGGATTACTTACGATGCCAATCGAGTGTCCGAGTATCCCACTGGCGATGGCGGAGAGAACGGAGGTAATCGTAGATTTTTTCGGGATATCCTCTTGGCACGCAGATTGTTTTGAACAACGTGGGCGGCGAAGGCCCGAAAAGCGAAATCATGCGATTCCATGTAACGCGCGAGGAGCACGACGAGAATACCATTCCCGAAAAGCTCGGCAGTTGGGAACCGCTTGACCCGAAGCTTGCCGTGCGAACACGTGAAATCGAGTTTGGAATTTCGATGGAGTTTAATATTCATCCGCTCATCTGGACGATTAACGGGAAAAAATTCAATCCCAATGCGAGCCTGGCGCAAGTGGGGTATGGCCAGGTGGAGATTTGGCATCTGAAAAATCGAAAGTTTGGGTCGCTGGAGAAGCTCCATCTCGTGCACGTGTATCTGGTCAATTTCCAGATTCTCGAACGAAACGGAGAACCTCCGAAGCCGTGGGAACGAGGCTGGAAAGACACCGTTTCGCTGGGTAAGGGAGAAGAAGTGAAGATCATCATGAGGTTCGACGGGCACAGGGGCCGCTACCTGATGCACTGCCAGAATCTAGAGCATGAGGATCGCAACATGATGGCGCGGTTTGACGTGGTCTAGCCATTGCTGAAGCGAACAGGCGCGGTAGGACGAGTAAGGACAAGCAATCCCGGGCGCGCAACGTCTGCCGCTTGGATCCAGTTCTCAGCTCAGGGGGTTATTGCAACTTCGTATATTCGGCCTTGGCTTCCTTCAGGATGGGAATGTTGGGGTCAGCATCTTTCCAGAACGTGAAGAAGTCCTGATAGGCGGCGCGGGCTTTTGAGGTGTCTCCCCGCGCGGTGCAGGCACGGGCAATGCCTAGACCTGCCAGTGCTGCGATCGGTTCATTGGTTACTACGCCACGATGGTCGAGGATTTTCTGGAACTCAGCCGCTCCCTCGTTGCCCTTTTGCGCGGCCAAATAGGCTTGCCCACGCACATAAACGGCATAGAGAGAAGGCGTAAACGCAGCATCGCCGGGCTGTCCGAACTCGAAGGGAATCGTGACGCTTAAAGTCTCGATGGCCTTGGCAGAATCGTGGTTGTTTATCGCCAGTTGCGCTCGGATAGTTGGTAGGTAGTTGAAACTTACCAAAGTATCTCCCGGAAATCGCTTGGCTAAGCCATCAGCCAGTTTTTGCGTCTGTAATGTTTCTCCTGCAAAGCCCAGCGCGAGCGCCGCTCCAAATGTCACATCCCGGCCATTCGAAAGCGCCAGTGCTGCGTCTGCGTGCCGCCGTGCGTCGGCGAGATTGCCAAAGAGGGCTTCCCACAGGGCGGCATCGTCTTCATAGCCCGCGGCTGTTTCGTTCTCTTTTACTTGTTGAGCGGAAGCGACCGCCTGACGGGAAAACTCCCGGGCCTTTTCCAGCCGGCCGAAAAATGCAGCTGTATCCGCCTCGGCTCCCAGAAGCATGTCTCGTACTCCCGGTTTGTCCGCGGACCAAGCCACTTGGCGCGCCATCCCTCCCGCGTCATGCTGCAAGAAGGCTAGCCGGTAGGAATAGAAGCACAGAAAAGGAGAATCGAGGTTTCTTGAGCGCGCCTTCTCGGCCGCTGTGTGCGCTTCATCCAGGCGATTCAGATGAGTATAGCTCTGAACGAGGTTGGCGTACCTTAGACTGCTCTCGGGATGGCGGCGAAGCGCCTCGCTGGTTTCCTCAAGGCTTCTTTCATATTGTCCGAGATAGCCGTAAACGAGTCCCAAATTGCCCACCGGTCTGTCATCTCGGGGATACACTCGGGCCCAGAGTTCATACACTTGGCGCGCCTTATCCAGATCACCGGTGACAAGGTCGTGGTAATAAGATTCAATATAGTACTTTTCTCGTTCGCTCACCCGCTCGCGTAACTCGTACGCCTTCTTCATGATCTCTCCCGCTCGGCTCCTCTCTCCCAAATTCGAGTAGCTCGTCGCGAGCAAGGCATAGGCCATTGCGAATTTCGGGTCCAATTCAATGGCTCGCTCAAATAGTGGAACGGCCGCTTCATCGCCTCCCACATCCTTTGTCGCATATCCCAGGCTGTAGGCATGCAGCGCATCGAGTGACGTTGTGGTGGCTTGCTCAATTGTCTTATCAAACTTCTCGATGGAACTCAGAGATTCACCCAACTGTTTGCGAAGCCGCGTCGCCGCTTTCGAAAGCGCTCCCAGCACCTCCTCCTTGCTTGCCGCCTCTTCCTGTTCGTGGGCCAGCAATAGGCCGCTGTGCCCATGGACCGCCACCAGCGTAAGCACGTAGTGGCTGCCCAAACTGGCAATCGCTCCGGCGACGAACGCCTTCAGTCCCTGCCGTTCGCAGATTTCCCTCCCCATCTCAGCTGTGATTCGGTCATCGGAGGCGTGTCCCATCATCTTCAACGTCTCTCGGACCTGTGGCCCCGGCAGGAAACTCAAGTATGGTGATTGCTGGAGTTGCACCGCCAAGCCCTGCCGGAGCGTGCCATCGAAGATGGCATCCCCGGTCTTGTTCTCGAAATCCGCCAGCAGCAGCATGTCTTTGGCCGTAAGCATCATTGGCCGGTGCGAACGCCAGTAGAGTCCGCCAACGATGAGGACTAGCGCCACGAACAGAGCCACGGGCGCCACCACCCTCCAGCGAATATGCTCTCGTTTCTCGGCCAATTCCGGTTGCGAAATCACTTCCTTCCGTTTTTCGCTTGAGCGAGGACCGCTTTCGACTGGTAATGAGACATACTCCTCTTCGTCTTCTACGATTACTGACGCTCGGCCGGACTGCGTGTCTCGCATCAGTCGTTGCAAGTCCGTGCGAAGGTCAGACGCAGTCTGGTAGCGAAGACTGCAGTCCTTCTCCATCGCCTTATTGATAATATCTTCCAGCTTGGGTGGAATCTCAGAGTTGAGACGAACGGGAGCCACCGGAGTACGGTTGAGTATCGCCTCCGTGATGACGCCGGAACTCTCGCCTCGGAACGGCATCCTCCCCGTGGTCATCTCGTAAAGAACCACACCAAATGAGAACAAATCCGTGCGCGCGTCCAACTCTTTGGCGCGTACTTGTTCGGGCGACATGTAATAGACCGTGCCCAGGGTAGTGCCCGTGCTCGTCAGGTGTTCCGCGCTGGAGGCCAGCGTCTCGTCACCGATGACTCCTGCCATGGCGGTCTGACGGCTATTGAGGTAGGTCACTTTAGCTAATCCAAAGTCGAGGATCTTGACGTGCCCTCGCTTGGTTACAAAAATATTTGCGGGCTTGATATCGCGATGAACGATACCTTCGGCATGTGCCGCATCAAGACCTTGGGCAATTTCGATTGCAATCGATACGATGCGCTGGATATCCAAAGTATGCGCGGCGATGAGGTATTTGAGAGTCACGCCGTCCAGATACTCCATGGCGATAAATTGGTTTCCCTCATGCTCCCCGATTCCGTGGATCGTGCAGATATTCGGATGATTCAACGCAGAGGCGGCTTGCGCCTCCCGGCGAAATCGTTCCAAGGCTTGAGGGTCCCGGGCTAGTTGGTCTGGAAGGAACTTCAGCGCGACAAACCGGTGGAGGGTGAGATCCTCAGCCTTGTAGACCACACCCATACCGCCACCACCGAGTTTCTCCAGCACCCGGTAGTGCGCGATCGTTCGACCCGTCACGGGATTCGATTCGGGCATGCTTGATGCTGCGCCAGTTAAGCGGCTGCACCTACTGACAAAACTGACAGTTGTGATTCGCGTCGCTGGCGGGAGACTGATTCAGCTGGCAGACTTCGGGAGGAAGCGCATACAGGGGCAATAGCCCTTGCGGTTTCCAGGGGACTGGCAGGCGTATTTGAGGGCGGCGTGGTTGATGGCGCGGTGGCCGCAGGTACAGAGTTCGCGGCCCACGGTTTGCAGTTCCTCTGGAGTGAGGCCGCGCGCCCCGACGGCGGCTTTTTTCTGTTCGGGAGTCTTAGCGGTCATCGCTCCTCACTGGGGTGCTCGCTGGCCGCGCGCCCCGTACTCGCAGGGTGCAAGAAAACTGGAGCCCTGACACCAGCACTATCATCTTGCGACACCATGGCAATGTTTTCCAGTGCTCTTTCAAGCCACGCGACGATGGCCACACACGACGGACTAAGCCTTCGCGGTGAAACCTTCGGCGGAACAAACGAACAGCGTCCCGGCGAGACGCGGAGGACGAGGATTACTTCGTGGTGTCCTTTTTGTGCAGAGTAGTGCACATGGTCAGAGCGGTGTTGGGATCGACCGCGCTGTCGCCTTCGTCGATCAGTTGGATGATGCCCTGCTTGTCGATAACAATGTTGGCGCGCAAGGCCCACTCGTACGTTTCGTTGTCTTTGTCGTAGCCTTTGAGGATGCCGTAGGTCTTGAGCATCTTGCGGTTCATGTCGCTGAGGAGCGGGAAGGTGACGCCGATCTGCTTGGCGAATGCGGCGTTGGCAGCGGGGCTATCCACACTGACACCGAAGACTTCCGTATCCGAGGTGTCGATTTTTCCGGAGGCGATTCCAGCCTGGACCGCCTGAAGCTGCTTCGTTCAACCGCCGGTGAAGGCCAGGACGTAGACGGCGAGGTAAACATTCTTCTTGCCGCGGTAGTCGCTGAGCTTCACGGTTTTCCACCCGTCGCTAAGAAGGGTGAAATCAGGAGCAGCGTCTCCGACCTTGAGGGTCATCTTGGCGACTTGAGACTTTTCGGCTTGGGGCATCACCGGGGCTGCGGCAAGAGCGGCAGCGATCAGGAGGCCGAAAGCGATCTTGTGTTTCATAGAAACCTCTTATGTGCGTTAAAACGCGAGCGACAGCGGAAGCTTACACCCAGCCTGTCGAGTAATACCACAGGAATGGCCAAAATATTCCCCAATATTCGCGGGATGGGAATCTGAGGAACTTAAGCGGTCTAAATCGCGTATCTATCAGCACCAGGGAGGTCTTGTGAGCAAACAAAACATGAGGAATGGGATAAGGCAGGGGCTTCGCCGCGGAGCCAGTGCTCTCGGGAGCCTTGTGCTCTTTGGAACTCTCTTTGCTGTCGTTGGCGCGCTGGTCTTGGTTGCGGCAACACCATCAAGAGCAGGCCTCAGTTGGGCAGATCAGGATAAGGACGGGGCTGGTGTGACCATCAGCAAGCAGGCAACTCCCAAAGAAGTGGGATTGCCCGCATATCCCGGAGCAAAGCTGCACAAAGATGAAAAGGACGATTCACCTTCTGTTCAATTGGGACTGTGGGGGAGCACGTTTGGATTCAAGCTGGCGATGATGAAGATGGAGTCCGGCGATGCGCCGGGGAAGATTGCGGATTTCTATAAGAAGGCGCTGGCGAAGTACGGGACGGTTTTGGATTGCTCGGAAGTTTCGCAAAAAGCAAATAGCAAGGCGAAGAACGGAACTTTGAACCAGCTCAGTTGTGAGAATGACAAGCCGGAAAAGGGCGGGCTATTGTTCAAGGTGGGGACGAAGGAGAAGCAGCACCTGGTTGCCATCCAGCCGGATGGGCCAGGGAGCCTCTTCCAGCTGGTTTACGTGGAAGCGCGAGGCGACGAGAAGGATAAAAAAGCACTGTAAGGAAATCCTGAAAGCGGGCAGAACAACCCTGTCTCGGAAAGTTAAAGCACTTAACGAAGTGCAACCAGCTCTTCGATCGAGATTCCGGCCTGGCGAAGAATTGTACGCAGCTCATCAGAATTCGAATGAGCTCCTGACCGGAGAGGTCAGTGGGCAGCCTGGTCATCGAGTAGAGGTGTTCAGTTCGATGAACTCTCTTTGGTCTTCGACGGAGAGGATCGCCGACAGCCTGAACATCCTCGATATAGAGTTCGCATCTTAGCGCAGGTAGCCCCAGTTGTGGAGCTTGTCGGAGTCTTCGGCCCAGCGGTCGCCGATGTCGGTGCGGTAGTACATGTTGGGAATTAGGATGTTCTTGGTGCGGGAATAAACCTGGGCCTGAGCCTGCTTCATGGTTTGGCCGAGGCCGACGACAACGAGAACGACGCCGGAGGTGCCTGCGATGAGCCACTGGCCGTTCACTTCTTTTACGTCCTCGATGTGAATGCCTTCCATGTTGGGCTTTTTGAAGACGATGGCGTTGTTTTTGGAGAAGGATTCGAAGGTGGCGTCGTCGTCAAACGGAAATGGTGGGACGACGATTCGAATGCCGATTTGAAAGCCGCTTCGCGTGCGCCACTTGGGCTCGACTCCGGTGGCGAGTTCCCAAAAGAAATCGCTGATGGGTGTGAGCATGCCTTCCTGCTGGATGCTGATGGTGGGATAGCCGAAGCGCGAAGTAAATTCAAGTGGGTAGATGCCGTTGTTGTTCACGATGCAGTTCAGGTCGATGTAACCGACGTAGCCTTCCTCGGCGAGCTTGGACTCCATTTTGAGAAGGGTGCGATGGAAGAGGAGGTTGGGCTCGCTCCAGAACATGGCGGTGCCCATTTCGCCGGTGGGCGGCCCGACTTCGCCGGGGAAAAGTTTTTTGTGTTCAAAATTGATGTTGACGGGGGTGACGAATTTTTTGCCGTTGAAGAACGCGCCGACGGCAACTTCGACGCCGTTGATGCGCCGCTGGAGTTGAAAGACTTTGATCTCGTCGGAAAAGGCTTTCTTGTAGGCCTCGAGCATTCGAATGACGTCTTCGCCGTCTTCTTCTTCGCCGACGAAGAGGCGGCGCTTGACGTTTTGCGCTTCGCCGCTGGGTTTGATGACGTAGCGATCCGGATTTTTCTTGACGAATTCGATGGCGGGATCGAAAGAATCAAAGTCTTCGTAGGGAATGATGCTTACTCCCGCAGATTTGAGCTCTTCCTGGCCGAAGGAGCGATCGTCTTCGAGACGGTCGGCGTAAGGAGTGCCGCCGATGACGGGCTTGCCGCCGGCGCGAAGAGCTTGAGCTTTAGCACCCTGACCGAGAGTGTCGTCGAAGACGATGATGTCGGACCATCTAGCGTCTTTTTCCCAGTCCTTGGATTTGGGAACAAAGCCATCGGCGATGTCGCGCTCTTTTTCTGCTTCGATATAGTAACGAACGTCGTGGCCTTCCTTGAGAACTTGCCAGGCGATGTCACCGATGAGACCCGAGAGCGAGACAAAGAGGAATTTGCGTTTTTCCATGTTTCGAGGGCGTGGCTCCTGACTGCCGATAAGCGAAAGATGGCATTGTAGCCGAAATCAGGGCAGGCAATTGTTACGGCGTGTTAAAGAACGGCAGGAGGGCGGGCCATCCGAGGATGTTGGAACGAAATCCGAATACATCGTCAGGAGGATGCAAGCGGCCCGCGTGGAATGCGCGCGAAGAGCGAGACGCACAACGGTTTTACGATGGCCCGGGCTGCGATCGCGCTCTGGCGCACGCTCGCGCGCGATCGAGCAGGAGTTCGCTCTCGCGCGCGTTGCGAGTGAGCGATGCGGCACGCTCGAACTCCGCTTGCGCGTCGCGGAAGCGACCGAGCTTGAAAAGAAAGTCGCCGCGGACGCTGGGAAAGAGGTGGTAGGCGATGAGAGACGGCTCCGAGGCAAGGCTGTCGATGACTTCGAGTCCCGCTGCCGGACCGAAGGCCATGGCGATGGCAACCGCACGATTCAACTCCACGATGGGAGACGGCGTGAGTTGCGCGAGCACCTCGTAGAGAGACACGATGCGTGACCAGTCCGTCTCCGCTGGTGTACGTGCTCGCGCGTGACACGCGGCGATTGCCGCCTGAAGCGTGTAAGGGCCGCGTGCGCCGGCGAGCTCTTCGGCGCGTTCAAGCGCAGCCAGACCACGACGGATGAGGAGTTGATCCCAGTGGGAGCGGTCTTGATCGAGTAAAAGAATAGGTTCGCCGGACGGTCCGACGCGGGCGCTCGAGCGCGACGCCTGAATTTCCATCAGCGCGACGAGGCCGTGGACTTCGGGCTCTTTGGGAGCCAGCTCGGCCAAGATGCGCCCGAGACGCAGGGCATCCTCGCAAAGTGCGGGCCGGAGCCAGTCGTCGCCGGCGGTGGCAGTGTAGCCCTCGTTAAACACCAAGTAGATGACTTCGAGCACGGATGAAAGTCGAGCGGCGCGCTCGCTGCCGCGCGGGACTTCGAAAGGGACGCGGGCGTCGGCAAGAGTGCGCTTGGCCCGAACGATGCGCTGGGCGACGGTAGGTTCCGGGACGAGGAAAGCACGCGCGATCTCCTCCGTGGTCAGGCCGCCCAGCAGACGCAAGGTGAGCGCCACGCGCCCCTCGGGGGAGAGCACCGGATGACAAGCTGTGAACATCAGGCGGAGAAGGTCGTCTCCGATATCATCGTCGATCGCGGTTTCGAAATCCGCCACGGCCCTCTCCTGCCGCGACTGGAGCTCGCGAGCAAGCTCTCCGTGTTTCTGCTCGAAGAGCTTGCTGCGGCGCAGCCGGTCGATCGCACGATGCTTGGCAACGGCCATGAGCCACGCGCCCGGGTTGTCGGGGATGCCCGACGCGGGCCATTGCTCGAGCGCGGCGACGAGCGCATCCTGAGCGAGTTCCTCGGCTAGACCCACATCGCGCACGATTCGCGCCAGCCCTGCGATGATCCTCGCGGACTCGATCCGCCAGACTGCGGCGATGGTGAGATGTGTATCGGTAGGCGTCACCGCTACCGATCACACCATTTTCGATCCGTCAGCGCAAGTTGAGGCGCACCGGGACTGCTTCTTCGCGGCCACGCGTACGGACGAGCGCTCCTAGGCTTTGGGAGGAAAGTCTTCCGGGCCGAGCACCTGGCGAACTTCGGTCTCGCCCTCCCAGCCAGGCCAGTGTTTCTTGTGAAGTTCCATGAAAGCCAAGGCCCCTTCGAGTGCCTCTTTCTTCGACTTATATTCAAGAATCGCAAACCCGCCGACGACTTCCTTGGCCTCGGTGAAAGGCCCGTCGATCGCTGTTACCTGCCCTTTGGAAAGCCGGACGCGAGTGCTCGCTGCAGTTGCGGCCAGCCCCCCGCTTACAACCATCGTGCCGGCTTTGACGGCCTCTTCGCCAAGCTTTGCCATCACCTCCATGAATCCCTTGGGCGGTGGGCCCTGGTTTTCAGCATGTTTGACCATCATCATGAATCGCATCGTTCTGTCTCCATTCTGATTAGGATCCTGAGCTCAGTTCCCTGTCGGCCTCGACCGATCGAACCTGTGCTCTATTTAAGCGTCGAACGAGTCCCAACAAAATCGACAAGAGCGGCACGATTTGTCGATCTCGCAATGCGCCCGCGCAAACCAAAGCGTGCGCCGGCTAGGATCTTGCGGCAGCGTCGGCGCAAGTATTTTGGCCCGCTTCATAGAGCTGGCGAAGCTCGCATTCACCATCCCCGGCTACCTGTAGGAAATTCTTGACCATCTCGAGAGCTTCCTCCTTTGAGTTCGCCCGAAGGAGCGCGAAGCCGCCGACTACTTCTTTGGCTTCGGCGAATGGCCCGTCGGTCACGGTGAGCTTCCCGCTGGACATGCGAATGCGCGCGCCAAGCGCGCTTGGCAGGCACCCTTCGGTGGCAAGCAGGAAGCCGGCCTTCATCCCGTCCTCGACCAGCTTGCCCATCCTGGCCATCTCCTGCTGTGAGGGGGGAGCGCTTCTTTCCGCAGTCTTATAGATGCTTAGGAATTTCATGATCGTCTCTCCTCGTGAGTCTGGATTCAATGCTTTACTGCCGGATACTCGGGAACATCTGCAATTTCCCGCTCAACTGAGCAACGAATGACGTACTTCGAAATCGACACGACAAGTCTGTCTTTTTTTCGCTCAGCGCCAAGTGCGCGCCACTACTACCGCTTTGCAGTTTTCCTCTGAAGCTCGTCGCGCAACTCCTGCTCGCGCGCAGCGTCTTCGGGAGGAAGGACCTCAGCAGGAAAGTCAGATGCCTCGTATACCTGGCGGATCTCGACCTCCGTGCCCCCATCGAATGGGGCGCGCTTGAGCCATTCCACGGCCTCTTCCATGGACTTCACCTGCCACAGCCAGAAGCCCGCGATGAGTTCCTTGGTTTCGGCGAAGGGCCCGTCGATCACTGTCCGCTGCCGTCCCGAAAACCCGACCCGCTTGCCCTTCGAACTCGGCTGGAGCCCCTCGCCCGCGAGCATCACCCCGGCCTTTACCAGCTCCTCATTGAACTTCCCCATGGCGGCAAAGGTTTCCTTGGTCTCCTTGGTCGGCAGAATCCCCGCTTCCGAATTGTTGTCTGCTTTGACTATCACCATGACCCGCATCGTCTTATCTCCTTATGGTTCGATTTCCGGTTCGGACCCGGGCTTCTTGCCGGTCTCGACCGGCTAAACTCTGGCTCTACATGTGCGTCGAAGGAATGGCAGCCGAATCGACATGTGCGTCTTACTATTTTCAGAATCTTATGGGCGCAGGCAATGCTTAGACTTTACTCGTGAAGGCAGCCCGCAACAACAACGCTCCGACGATGACCAAGAGCAGCAGCCAGGAGGAGACTAACATTTGAAAAAGACCCTGCAAAAAATACTGGTGATCGAAGGCACAGGCCTGGAAGGCTTGCGATGCTGCAGCCAGGATGATCGAAGGGAGTACTCCCAAGGCCTCTCCCGCAGTATTCCCCAGGGGACAGCTCAACTGGGCTGTAGCTCGATCCACGTTCCCGAACAGAATCCGGAGCCCAAGACCAATAAGGGCCGTTCCCGCGATGGATTTGGGGCCTCGAGAGAGTATGAGCTGCCGTGTCATGAGTGCCTCCTGAATGACATGTTCTTTGCCCTTACTTATACGTCGCGCGAGGAGCCGCGAAATCGACAGGTTCGGTACTCTCAGTTCTGGAGATCCATTCTGAGTGCCGGGAATGCTTGATTTTGACAATCTCGCTGTCTTGTTCTGAGCGAATTGGCACCGTCGGGGAAGGCCCACGGCCCATGGGAGGCAACCTTTTGTGGAGCGAGGCGGCATCAGACACTAGTGACATGGAAGGAGACCTGTCCGAAGGGGCAAAGTTTGTTCGGCCTGACCTTTCGTTCAGGGTATACTGGGACGTTCCAAGCGGCGTTGAATCAGCAAGCTCCCGGCGGCGGCCTGGCAGAGTGCGTCGAGGAACTCTAGATTTGCGAGAGGTGACGTTTGCACCGAACTTTGTCAGAAACAACTGCGATGCGGTTGATCCTAGTTTTGATGACCGGCCTGTTTCTCTTAAGCGCTAGCCGGTGCGAAGCCCAAATCTTTCACAAGAAAAAGGTCAACAAATCGACCAGCGCGGACAATACCGCCGCGCCCGACAAGATCCTGTATGACAAGGCAATGGATGACATCAAGCACGGGAGACAAGAGGTCGGCCGGCTGAACCTGCAGACGCTGATCAACACCTATCCCGACAGCGAATATCTCGCCAAAGCCAAACTCTCGATTGCCGATTCCTACTTTAAGGAAGGGGGCAAAGCGAACATGACCCAGGCAATCCAGGCCTATAAGGATTTCATCGTGTTTTTCCCGTTCATGCAGGAAGCGGCCTACGCGCAATTGCAAGTGGCAATGGCGCACTACAAACAGATGGAAAAACCGGACCGCGACCGATCCGAGGCGCGCGCGGCGGAGGATGAGTTTCAGACCTATTTGAAAAAGTATCCGAATGATCCGCTGGAAGGAAAGGCGGAACAGCACCTGCGAGAAGTGCAGGAAGTACTGGCGGAGGGGGACTTCCGCATCGGCTACTACTATTACGTTAAGGGCGACAAAAAGGCTGCGGAATCGAGACTCAAGAGTGTGTCGACACGGTATCCGCTCTACAGCAAGTCGGATCAAGCGCTGTGGATGCTGGGGAATCTCTGGGAAGGGACGGAAAAGAAAGAGTTCGCCGCGAATTACTACGGGCAGATTGTGCGCAACTACCCGCTGTCGCCCTTGGTTCCGGATGCAAAGGCACGGCTGAAGGCCATGGGCGCGCCTATACCGCAGCCTGATCCGAAAGCAGTGGCATGGATGACGGCAGAACAGAATGCGCCGAGGCCACATACCAGCCTCGTGATGAAACCACTGACAATTCTCCATTCGGGGCCCGGACAGGAGCTACAAGTGGCGTCCCGTGCTGGAAAGCCTCCTCTCGAACCGGAACCAGAAAGTTCAGCGGGAGTTGAAACTTTGACGGGCGGAGACCAAACACGGAAAGCAGGGAGTACGACGGGAATCGTCAGTACGTTAGCTGTAGGCGGCAATGGTGGAGGGACGGGTACAGCGGAAGAGGTAGCGCCCCCTGCGGACGGGAGTACCGACAAGTCCGGGACACAGACCGATCCGAACAGCCTGACGCCAGCGGCTGATCCGAACAAACCTGCCACGAGCGAAGCAGCCAGCGGCGCGGGGACGGCCCCCGCTGCAACGGCGGACGCTCCAGCCAAGACGGACGGCACGGCGGCAGCAGGAGACGATGCCGCGAAGACAGATCCAGCAACCGGTGCGCAACCCAGTGCGGATGCCGCCAAAACCGACGGCACGCAAACGCAAAATGCCGACAATTCGAAAGAGTCAACCAGCAAGAAAAAGAAGGGGCTGAAGAAGCTCGTGCCCTGGTAGAAGTTGATCAGGGAGCGAATTTGCAGTGGAACAGGGGTGCGGTCATTTCCGCACCCCTAGTACTTTTTGACGTCCCTGGCAGGGGTTGGCAGGGCGCGAAAGCACCATATTCACTTCCGACACATCCTTGACCCGTAAGCGTTGACGCCTACCTATTCGAGTGCTCCAATATATCGAAGAAGACGGTTCAGTGTTGCCACGCGAGATCTGGTGTGGCGCGCAGCGGTGTGGAATCGTCGGAGGACGTTTGGTGGCCAAGATTCTGGTTGCGGACGACAACAGCAACATCCAGAAGATGGTGGGACTTGCCTTGAAGGATCAGGGCATCGAAGTCGTTGCCGTGGGCAACGGCGAGGCCGCCGTGCGGAAAATTTCGGATATACATCCCGACCTCGTGCTGGCCGATGTATTTATGCCGGTGCGAAACGGGTATGAGGTTTGCGAGTACGTAAAGACGGACTCCACGCTCTCTCACATTCCGGTCATTCTCCTGGTGGGAGCGTTCGATCCTCTGGACGAGCAAGAGGCGCAGCGAGTTGGCGCTGACGGCGTATTGAAAAAGCCATTTGTTCCGCCGGACCCCTTGATTTCCATGGTGAAGTCCGCCTTGGCGCGCGCAGGTGTGGTTCTTGCAGCAGCGAACGCTGCCAAGACTCCGGAACCTGCTCCAGTAAAAGCAACGGATTTCCTGGCGCCTCGAGTGCCGTCGGTGGCGGCGTCTGGCAGCGGCCCAGCGCCGACAGCAGCGCCAGAAGCGCCCATTGCAGCGCTGGAAAGCGAAAGTTTTGTTGACGAGGTTCCTGCTGGTCCCGAGCCAGTCAGGATCGACGCCGGTTCGAATACCGTGGCTTTCGGAAGCCTGCTGGACACGCCGGCGAGCGAGCCGGAGGACGAGACGGCGTTCCTGCCTCCGGTACATTCGGAATTGGCAACGGAACGGGATTGGCGCGAGCCCGCAGCAAAAGAAGAGGACGAAGAAGAGGAAGAAGAGCCAACGGGAGCATGGCGGCACGAGGAAACTGAAACGTTCGCCGATGGAGAATCGGACTCACCCAAGAAGACCTGGCGCTCGACGGGTGGATTCGAGCCGGTCCAGTCCGGGATAACTCAGGTTGACGCCTGGGAACCCGCAGAAGAAAAACCCGAGCTCCATGAAGTAAGCGCACGCGTGCAAGAAGCACCCGCGGCAGCGGCGTCCTTACCCGAAACTAGAACGGAGATCCCGGCGGCGCCTTTTGCTTCGGACGCGTGGGCAGCTGTGATTGCATCCAGCGGCGAGAAGAAATCCGCTGAGGAAACTGTGAGTTCACTGGAAGAAGTGCGTGCGGAGAGCCCTGAGCAATCATCTCCTGAGCCTGCAGTGGTCAGTCCGTACGAAGCGACTCCCATCGAGCCGCAACAGAAGTCTTCCGGGAGTACCTGGTTTTCTTCGGCGTCCAGTCCGTGGGATTCAGAAATTCAGAAGGCCAACCGCTTGGCGTCCACTTGGGATTCTTCGGCGGCACCGGTTACACCCGCTTACGAGTCGACCAACGGGACGGGAAAAACGGCGGAACTGCCGGTCTCCAGTGAAGCGGTCCAGGCTGTGATCGAAGAAACGGTGCTGCCTGCGGCGGCGGTCGAAGCGATTCGAGAAGAAGCGGCACAGGTTGCAGAAGACGCCACACTCGCGCCGATCCACTCGGGCTCCAGCGAAACTGCTGCGGAATTGCGCCCCCAAGCCACCGAGGCAGTGGCGCCAAGCATGGACGAACTCGTCGCAAAAGTGCTGGCAAAGTTGAGTCCGGATGTCTTGCAAGCAGTGACGCGAGAAATCCTGAAGCCGGTGATCGAATCCATGGTCAAGGAAGAGATGAATTCGAAGAAGTCGTAGTTCCCTGCTCGTCTGCTCCCATACTTACCATCCACCATTAGATAGCGCCGAATTGACGCGCTTGCTTTGCACCTCGTATAGTCAAAGATTACTCTGAACAAGAAATGGCGGGTGTGTGCAGGCCGCGCCGGAAGTTTTTCCAGGAGAACTGCAAGAGATGGCTCGCGAGATCGCCAAAGCATACGAACCGCAGCAGATTGAGCCGCGCTGGGCCGAGTACTGGGTGAAAGAAGCGCTGTTCAAGGCCGATTCGAACGCGCCGGGACCGGTGTTTTCCATCGTGATTCCGCCGCCGAACGTGACCGGTTCGCTGCACATCGGGCACATGCTGGAGCACACAGAGATCGACATCCTGACGCGGTGGCACCGCATGCGGGGGTATAACACGTTGTACCTGCCTGGCACGGACCACGCGGGAATTTCCACGCAACGCGTGGTGGTCAAACACCTGATGGATCAGGGGATCGACTACAAGAAACTCGGACGCGAGGAGTTTGAGAAACAGGTTTGGAAGTGGAAAGCAGAAGCGGGCAGCCAAATTACGCAGCAGATGAAGGGCATCGGGGAAAGCTGCGACTGGTCGAGGGAGAGATTCACGCTTTCTCCGGAAATGTCACGCGTAGTGCGCGAAGTTTTTGTGCGGCTGTATGAAGAAAAACTGATCTACCGGGAAACGCGACTGGTGAACTGGTGCCCGGTGTGCTTGACGGTTCTGAGCGATCTGGAAGTGAATCACGAGGAACGCCAGGGTCATTTGTGGCACATCAAGTATCCGGTGGGGGGGACCAAGGAGTTTGTGGTGGTCGCAACGACGCGCCCGGAGACCATGCTGGGTGACACGGCTGTGGCGGTCCATCCAGAGGATGAGCGGTACAAGCACCTAGTCGGCAAGAGAGTTTTGCTGCCGCTGATGAACCGTGAAATTCCGCTCATCGCGGATGAGATGGCGGACCGCGAGTTTGGAACGGGGGCGGTGAAGATTACGCCGGCGCACGATCCGAACGACTTCGAGGTGGGACGGCGGCATCACTTGGCTGAGATCGACGTGATGACGGACGACGGGCACATGAATGCCAACGCCGGAAGCTATGCGGGATTGGATCGGTTTGAGGCACGCAAGAGAGTTGTGGAAGACCTGAAGGCACAGAATTTGCTCGAGAAAATAACGGAGCACACGACAGCGATCGGAATTTGCGAGCGGAGCAAGACGATCGTGGAGCCGCGCATCTCTACGCAATGGTTCTGCAAGATGAAGCCGCTGGCAGAACCGGCGATTGCGGCGGTGGAGCGCGGAGAAATTCGCATGGTGCCGGACAACCGGCGCGAAGAATATTTCAATTGGATGCGGAATATCCGGGACTGGACGCTGTCGCGGCAATTGTGGTGGGGACACCGGATTCCGGCATGGTACTGCAAGGAACACGGGCATATCACGGTTGCACGAGAGGCGCCAGCAAAGTGTGCGACATGCGGCTCGGCAAATCTGGAGCAGGATCCCGATGTTCTGGATACGTGGTTTAGTTCGGGGCTGTGGCCGTTTTCGACACTGGGCTGGCCGGAGGAGACCGCGGACTTCAAGAAGTATTATCCGACGACACTTTTGATCACGGGGTACGACATCCTGTTTTTCTGGGTAGCGCGGATGATCATGCTGGGAATCCACTTTACCCGCAAGGTCCCCTTTGCGGCAGTTTATCTGCACTCGCTGGTGCGCACGGCGAGCGGCGAGAAGATGTCCAAGTCCAAGGGGACGGGCCTCGACCCAGTGGCGCTCAATCAGCAGTATGGGACAGATGCCATGCGTTTCTGCCTGGCGTCGATGGCGGCGCCGGGGACGGACATTATTTTATCGGATGACCGGCTGGCGGGAGCGCGGAATTTTGCGAACAAGATCTGGAATGCGGCGCGCTTCCTGTTTGTGAATCTGGAGAAGTTTGAGGAAAACGGGACGAAACTGGAGGAGTTGGCGGCACCGGAAGTACGCGCGAAGGCGCCGTACGCGGTGAGCGGGAAAGTGCCATTGGTGGATGTCTGGCTGTTTGCGCGGCTGGCCGGGGCGATTGAATTGGTGAACGAAGCGCTAAAGAATTACCGGTTCCATGAAGCCGCGCAAGGTGTGTATCAATTCTTCTGGGGGGATTTTTGCGACTGGTATATCGAGTGGGTGAAGCCGGAGCTGCAGAATACGGACCGCGAGCGGGCGATCGCAGCGTGGAAGAATTTATTTACGGCATTCGATGCGGCGTTGCGGTTGCTGCATCCTTTCATGCCATTCCTGACGGAAGAACTCTGGCACCAATTGCCACAGAAGGTGGGGGCGAAATCGATAGCGCTGGACCTTTTTCCAGAAACGAGAGTGGATTGGAAGAACGCAAAGGCCTTGAGTGATGTCGCTTTGATCCAGGAAGTGGTTACAGCGCTGCGGACAATTCGCGCGGAATTGAAACTCGATCCGAAAAAGAAAGTGCAAGCAGAGTTCTCTGCAGGGGATGCGGTCGCTCGTGATTTGATCGAGGCAAACCAAGCTGCGATCGAGAGATTCGCAATACTATCCGGATTGCGCGTGACCTCCGAACGGCTACAGGGGGATGGAATGACTCGTAGCACCTCGGCGTTTGACCTTCGTATTCCTTTTACGGAAATAGCCAATCCGCAGGTTGAAATAGCTCGGCTGAGGAAAGAAATTGAGGGATTACAAAAAGCCATCGCTTCGAAAGAGCGGCAACTAGGTGATGAGACCTTTCGCAGCCGGGCGCCGGAAAAAATCATCAAAGGGTTGGAAACGACGCTTGCCGAACAGCGGATTGAGCTACAGAAATTGCAAGAACGATTAGCGCAGCTTGAAAAGGGTTCTTGACGAGTCTGCTTGTGGACGGCAGCGAGGAAAAGTAAGCTAGGGCGGCGCAAGGGCGCTCCATTCCATTCTCATGGCCCAAGACACTCTTCCAGGAACAACCGACCGGCGGCTGGGGGGACTGCTCGCGCTGCTGGCGGAAAATTCCATGATTGTGATCAGCGGCGCGCGGATCGCGAAAGAGATTGGTGTTTCACGATCGACGGTGTGGCGCTGGGTGCAGCGGCTGAGAGCATTGGGCGTGAAAGTGAAAGGCCAGCCCGCCACCGGGTATTTTCTGGAACAAACAGCGGATATTCTTACGCCGGAAATGCTGCGGCAGCGGCTGAAAGGCAGCCTTTTCGGGAAGCGCATCTATCATTTTTTCAAAACGGATTCGACGAATCGCGTGGCGCTGGAATTGGGACATGCCGGAGAGCCAGAAGGCGCCGTCGTGCTGGCAGAGGAGCAGACGGCCGGGCGCGGGCGGGCCGGACGCGTTTGGCATTCGGATCGTGCGGTCGGAATTTATGTGACGGTCCTGTTACGGCCACGGCTGGCCCCGGTGCAGGCTCCGCTATTGACGATGATGGCGGGGCTTTCGGCGCGTTCGGCGGTGCAGGCGGTGACGGGTCTCACGGTAGACTTGAAATGGCCAAACGATTTGCTACTAAATGGAAAAAAGACCGGTGGAATTTTGACGGAGATGCACGCCGAGCCGGGTCAGATCCGCTTCGTGATTGTAGGAATCGGGATGAACGTGAATCAAGAGAAACTTCCGGGAGCGCTTGCAGATACGGCGACTTCGCTGCGAGTTGAGACGGGCAAATCCCAGTCTCGCATGGAACTGCTGGTGCGGTTGCTGCGTGAATTCGAGAACGACTACAATCGATTTCTGCGTGAAGGCGTGGAGAGCGTGGTAGCGCGGTTCGAAGAGGTATCGACTTACGCAAAGGGCAAACGCGTGCGCGTGACGAATGGCATGGAGAGTTACGTTGGCACAACGGCGGGGCTCGGGCCTGAAGGTTTGTTGCAAGTCGAGCGCGACGATGGAAAAGTCATGACCGTCATTGCCGGCGACGTGACGGAGGCACGATAGATGCTTCTGACGATTGACGTGGGCAACACCAATACGGTGCTGGGAGTATTCCGCGGCGAAGAGCTGATCGCGAATTGGCGGCTGACAACGGCTCGCGAACAGACGGTCGACGAGTATGGCGTGCTGACGCGGAATCTTTTTACGCTGGGGGGGCTCGATCGCGATGCGATTACCGGAGTGATTATCAGCTCCGTGGTGCCTCCGGTGAACTGGACTCTCGGCGAGATGTCGAGGGTTTATTTCGGAAAGAAGGCGCTATTTGTGGAGCTCGGCGTGAAGACCGGGATGTCCGTGCTGGTGGACAACCCATCGGAAGTTGGCGCGGATCGCATCGTGAACGGAGTGGCGGCGTATCACAAGTTCGGCGGACCGTGCATCGTCGTGGATTTCGGGACAGCAATTACGTTTGATGCGATCTCGGCGAAGGGAGAATATCTTGGCGGGGTGATTGCGCCGGGGCTGGGGATCTCCTCGGAAGCGCTGTTCGCGCGGACGGCGCGGCTGCCTCGCGTGGAAATCAAGGATCCGGGAAAAGTGATCGGCACAAACACCGTCAGTCACATGCAGGCGGGGCTGTACTACGGCGCTGTAGACATGGTGGACGGAATGCTTACGCGCATGAAAAAGGAACTGGGCGAGGATTCCAAAGTAGTGGCGACGGGTGGACAGGCAAAGCTGGTGGCGAAAGGTTCGAAGCACATTCAGCACACAGATGAGTTTCTTACGCTGACGGGGCTGCGCTTGATCTGGGAGAAAAATCAGGGCGCGGAACATGGGAAAAGCGCGGCGGCGGAAGCCACCAAGAGACTACAGCGATAGCCCTCATTAAGAAACATAAGCCGTCACTTAGGCCATAATAGAGCCGTGCTGCGGTAACCATCGAAATGGACGGCTGGAACTACTTCAATTACTTCACGGAAATCGAAGCATATTTCTGGAAGAAGCGCGGGGCGCATCTGCTGGTGTCGCCGCTGGATTGGGCCATCATGGAGGCATGGCAGAAGGCCGGCGTGCCGCTGGAAGCGGTGTTGAAGGGGATCGACAACGCATTTGAGAGCTACCAGCGATCGCGGCGCGGTGCGAATAAACCACTAAAGAGCCTGGCGTACTGCACGGACGCGGTGCTGGAAGCAGCGGAAGAGCAACTCGAGGCTGCCGCGGGCAGCGGGCCGAAAAGCGCACGGGCAGCGACCAAGGATGTTTTTTCGAGAGAGGAATTGAAAGCGTATTTCGCGAAGAACACAGAAGCGTTGAAGAAAGCGACGGCGCTGAATGTTTCGCGGCAGCCAGGGATGAGTGACAGGTTGAGAGAAATTGCGGAATCGCTCGAGTCAAGCGTCACTTTGCTGGATTCGCCTGGCGCGCTGGACTTGGAGGATTTGGAGCGGCGGCTGACCATTTTGGACGAAAAGCTGCATGCCGTTCTCACCACATACGCGACGGAGGAAGTAATGCTGAAAATCCGGCGCGAGGTGGACGGGCAACTGGCAATGTACCGCCGGAAAATGAAGGCGGAGCAACTGGCAATGGTCGAGAAACAGTACGTCCACAAGAGGCTGCTGGAGGAATACGGTTTGCCGCGGTTGAGCCTCTACTATTTTTCCTGAAGCTGGTTCGAGCAAGACGCAACTTTCTTTTCCACGCGAAGAGTCGCAGAATGAGAATACGATAATGGCTGATGAGTTAAGCTTAAAGATTGAGAAGCTTGTGTACGGAGGAGATGGCTTGGCGCACGCCGACGGAAACACGGTGTTTGTGCCCTACGTGCTGCCGGGAGAAGAGGTGCGCGCCGCGACGAAAACAAAAAAGAAGAAACTGATCTGGGCCGAACTGCTGGAAGTGACAGCAGCAGCAAAAGAGCGCGGCAAAGCGAAGTGCCCGCATTTTCAGAAGTGCGGCGGGTGCCACTATCAGCATATTCCGGCGGCGGAACAGCTTCGACTGAAGAAAGAGATCCTGCGAGAAACGCTCTCGCGGCTTGGGGGCATCGCGTGGGACGGCGCGATCCTCGAACACTTCGCGGAACCATATGGTTACAGAAACCGGGCACAATGGGCGGTCCGCAGCGGGATGCCGCGGGCGCTGGGATATTTTTTGCCGGAGAGTTCCGTGATTGTGCCCATTGACGAATGCCCGGTGCTTTCACCCCGGCTTACGCAGACGTTTTTGCAGCTGCAGGAAATGGCGCGTTCTGGAGTGCTTCCCGTTGGGATCCAGGAGATCGAAGCATTTGCCGATTCGAATGACGAAAAGATTGCGTTGAACGTGGCGTTTGACAAATTCCCGAAGCCGGCAGCGGAGCTTGCTGCAGCCTTTAATGCTCATGTGCCCCAACTTGAAGGCTTGCTGTTGCTGGACAAAACAAAGGATCGCTTCGAACTAACGGGGCCGGGCTATTTGATACATGAGGCCGGCGGATACAAATTCCGCGTCAGCCACCTATCGTTCTTTCAGGTGAACCGCTTCCTGATCGAAGACTTGTTGAAAACGGTGACTGCGAATGCCAAGGGCGGGCTGGCGCTCGATCTATACTCTGGGGTGGGGTTCTTTACATTGCCGCTGGCCAAGACATTCGAAAAGGTTGTCAGCGTGGACGCGAACCTTGCAGCGACGCGCGACCTTTATGCCAATGCGGAGGCAGCGAGCGTCGAGGTCACGACACACAACGAACACGTGGAAGACTTCCTGAAAAAAACGCGAGAAAAAGCTGACCTTGTGGTTTTGGATCCGCCACGCGCGGGCTTGGGCGCGGAAGCCGCGCGAATGCTGGCGGAACTTGGTGTTGCAGAAATCGTGTATCTGTCGTGCAATCCTTCCACGCTTGCGAGAGATCTTGCAGTGCTGACAGGCTCACCGCGTATGCCGAAGGAAATCTCCGAGCCAAGTGTTCATTACGAGATCACGGAGGTGCATCTGTTCGACCTGTTTCCCCAAACCTTTCACATCGAAACGTTTGTCAGGTTGAGAAGGATCCCATGAGGCTGCCGACCGTAACGATTGCCGCGGCGTTTGCCTGTGGTATCGTTCTCGGCCTGCAACCGGTGGCTGTTCATCATGCCTCGTCGGCAACTTTTCTTCTCTCTTCTTTCTCTTTGACCGCGCTGTTCGTGTTCGTTGGAATCCTCCTGGTGAGGTTCGATCGCCTGTTCCCCGCTCTCGCCGCTTCCCTGCTGAGCTGGGTCTTACTTGGTTTTCTCCGGGCTTGCATCGCCGAACAATCGCTCTCTGCGGATCACATCACTTCTCTCCTCGAGCACCGGGGCATTGGTTTGAGCACGCCGCTGCGCTGGCACGGACACCTTCGCGATGAGCCCGCACCCATTCCATGGGGCACCGGATATGAAATCGAGCTTTCTGGAGTTGAGTTCGAAGGCGCGTTGTGGCCGGCAAGAGGAGGCTTGCGCTTGAGCTTCGCCCCTCGTCCGCAGGGTGGGCTGCCGGCACCGCTTCATGCGGGCGATGAAGTCTCCGTTCTGCCGGAAGCCCGGCAGCCCCAGGTATTCAGGGATGAGGGCGCATTCGACCGGCGCGCTTACCTGGCGCAGCAGAATATAGATCTGGTGGCGACGCTCAGAGCGCCGGAGTTGATCGAGCGCGTCCGCCTCCGAACTCCGAACTGATAGATCAATTGGCGAATGCCGGCGTGCGCATCTTGAGGACGGACCGCGATGGCGCCATACATGTCTTGACGGATGGGACTCGGCTGGAAATCAATTGCTTTACTGCGTGCCCCGATGCGGCGATGACAACACCTTCAATGAGTGCGGACGTACCAGATCACCAGCAACGCGACGAGAAGCAATAAAAAACCGACGGCAGCCTGCCACTCGTGGTTCCTTTTGTACTGCGCGAAGGAAAACGCGCCCGCGGAATCCCCAGGTAATCTTGCAGGCGTCAACCGCGGGAGAAAAAGAGGGACCGCGTGAGCATAATTCTGAAAGGCTGCGCCGTGGCGCAGATGTAGCTCCTTCTCTTCACGCCGCATCACAATGGAATAAAAGAGTGCGAAATAAAAGCAAAGAATGAACACAGAGATCCAGGAGCGCGTGGCAATCCCCGCACCTAGAGCCAGGATTGCGCTACCGAGATACAACGGATTGCGTGTGTGGGCATACGGCCCGGTGACGGTGAGCACTTCCTGCTTGTGAAGATACCCCGCCGCGTAAGCGCGAATCCATAATCCAAGCAAGCCAATCAGCGCACCGCACAGAACGCTGCGCGGTGTGGGCCGGGCAAACCAAAGAACGGCAATCGCCAAGGGGTAGCCGAGACGAACGCGCCAGCGGACAAAGAATGTTCCCGGAGCACTCATGAGCGGACCTGGACTTGACGGCGCACCACATCGAAGACCGCATCTACTTCGATTTCCAGCATGGAAGGGTCAGGTTGGTCACCGCGTTTGTAGCTGGTGACTGCGCGAGAGCGGCGTAAAACGATGTCGATGGGAGAGGCGTTTCCGACGGCAGTCACAGAACGATACGGTCCGTTACGCGCCGGGTCGGTAGGCCCAAAGAGTCCAACCGCCGGAGTTCCGAGCGCGACCGCAAGATGCAACGGCCCGGTGTCGCCACCGACAATGCAAATCGCGTTGCGTAGGAGGGCCATGAGCTGTCCAAGCTCTCCCGACCAGAGAAGCGGATCTGCATTGCTACTCGCGTCCCGCACGGCAGAGGCTAAACTCTCTTCCCCCGGGCCGTAATTAACGATGCATCTCAGATTCAGCGAATCACGTATTTCTTTGCACAGGGCACCAAAACGATCGGCCGGCCAGCACTTGGAACGCCATCCTCCTCCCGGACTGAGGGCCACGTAGTGCTCGACGCCGGCTCCACGCAGGTAATCACGAAATATCGACTCATCCGACGGTGGCACGTTCAGCTTCACAGCTGCCGTTGTGCAGCGCGCACCAGCCCGCTGCGATAGTTCTCCATTTTGCTCTGCTATGTGCGTCTGGGTGCATCGGACCGGGTCAGTGTAAAGCAGTGGAACGCCATATTCGCGGATCGTTACCGAAGAAAAACCGATCCTGCGCGGAACTTTTCCTAAGAACGGGAGCGCCGCCGACTTCCACAATCCCTGATAGTCGATAGCGGTGCCAAAATATTTCTCGCGAATACCGCTCACGATCGATTGGAGCGATTTCAGGGACCGCGTCTCCGTGGCCCAGACCTCCGAAGCGAGTCCGCTGCTCTCCACAAGAAGTTTCCATCGCGGATGCGCCAGCCAGATCATCTCCGCGTTTGGAAATGATTCGCGCAGGGCCGCAACTGCCGGAAACGTGTGCACAATGTCTCCCAGAGAGCTGAGGCGCACGACCAGAAGCCGCGGTTCACTCATGCGGCGCCTTGCGGATGGATTCCAGAAGCTCCCGCGTGGAGTGGTCCTTCGGATCCCCGACAATGGCAACGCGAATACCGAGCCGCGCTGCGACGGCGCCCTCGGGCACCGTGTCCGCCGTGTAGTCGGTACCTTTGGCGTGCACGTCTGGCCGCAGAGTTTCCAATAGAACTTCCACGTTGGGTTCGGCGAAGAGGATGACGTAGTCTACGCTTTTGAGCGCGGCGACGAGCTGGGTGCGCGCATTCTCATTGAGGATGGGTCGACCGGGGCCCTTCAGGGCGCATACGCTCGAATCCGCATTCACGCCGACGACGAGAATGTCTCCTTCTCCTCTAGCGCCTTCGAGATAACGGACGTGCCCGACGTGCAAAGTATCGAAGCAGCCGTTGGCAAAGACGATTCGCTGGCCGCGTCGCCGATGCTCCGCCAATCTTTCGCGCAGCACATCACGAGTGACAATCTTCGATGCGACAGTGCGCATGATTTAGGAAGTTGCTCCGGAAACTTCGCCGCGAATCGCTTCCAGAAGTTCTTCACGCGAGATGGTGGCGGTGCCCCTTTTCATGACCACGAGGCCTCCCGCGATGTTGGCGATGTGCGCGGCTTCAAGGGGAGAGGCGCCGCAGGCGAGAGCGAGGGTGCACGCCGCCAGAACAGTGTCGCCTGCGCCAGTCACATCGACAGCTTGATCACCTCCGTGAACAGGAATGTGCGTGAGCCGATCACCGGCTTCGAGTAGCGCGACACCGTGCCTACCGCGAGTGACGAGGAGCGATCGAAGTCTCATCGTGACCAGTGTCTCGCGTCCCGCGCGAGCGAGCTCATCTATGTTTTGGCCGATGGCGATGCGATGTTGAGCCTCGAGTTCGGCTTCGTTGGGAGTCGCGGCGGTAATGCCTGCTTTCGAATAAGCGTGCAGATCATAGCGTGCGTCAAGCGTGACAGGAATTGTCCCTTTGCGCTTAGCCATGGCTTTTTGCAAAAGGCGCGGAGAGGCAACGCCAAATCCATAATCCGACACCGCGAGTGCGTGCGCACGGCTCAACTTGGCGGCCAGCGATTTTCCCAGTTTTTCCCGCACAGCATCCGGCAAATTCGATTGGGGGTCCGTGTCGACGCGGAGTACTTGCTGCGCTGTAGTGTGCGCCCAGCCAGCGAGAAAACGGGTTTTCGTAGGTGTAATCCATCCCTTGACGCGCTGAATCCCGGAGACATCAATCCGCTTACGGCGAAAATACGCAATCAGCGCATCGCCCGCTGGGTCATCGCCCACTGCAGTTACGGGCAAGACCCGCGCCCCGAGAGAGGCGAGATTATTCGCCGCATTGGCTCCGCCACCGGGAACAAGTTGCGTCTCGCGATGTTTGAGGATTAGCACCGGCGCCTCGCGGGAAACGCGGGAAATCTCGCCATACTGAAATTCGTCCGCAACAAAGTCCCCGAACAGGACGATGGCCTTCGAAGAGAACTGTTCCACGCACTCGGCGAGAGCTACGAGATCAACAGACCTTGACGTTGGTTTTTGCGCGGCCGCTCGCTTCATTTCGTTTGCCTCAGGATCCAGTCCGTCGCGTCTCTTAGATCTTCCGCGACAAGATCAGGTTGCACGCTCCACTTTGCCGAATGCCAGGCCAATTCACCCTCGCCGTATCCCGTTCGAACGAGGATGCTGCGAGCCTGTGCGTTGCGTGCGAGCTGGACGTCGCCGTACCGGTCGCCAACGACGAACGAGCGGCACAGGTCCAGCGAATGTTCACGTGCCGCACGCTCCAACATGCCGGTTTTAGGCTTGCGACAATCGCAGTTATCGGCGGAAGTGTGCGGACAATAATAGATCGCGTCAATACGCGCCTCGGCCGCTGCGAGTTGCTGCGTCATGAGTTCATTCACCGTTCGAACGAGCGACTCCGGGAAGTATCCGCGCCCTACTCCAGACTGATTGGACACAACCACAACCGGCAGTCCCGCATCGTTGAGCCTGCGAATGGCCGCGGCGACAAAGGGGAACATACGAAAACGGCTGGCATGATTCAAGTAGCCGACTTCCTCCGCGAGGGTTCCATCGCGATCGAGGAATACAGCCGGGCGAAGCATCGTTTGCTCACGCACGCTGCACCTCGATTGAAGACAACCACGGTTTCACGGCAGCCTCCACCATATCCGCGGAGACTTTGGTCATGCACCGATGATCGGTCGGGCAGCGCCGGAGAAAACAAGGGCTGCAGTACGGTTTTTCCTGGACGACGGTGCAGCGCAGAGTGACGGGCGCCGTGCCGTGCGGATCCGTAGGGCCGAAAATGGCAACAACCGGCAAGCCCACTGCTGCTGCAACGTGCATCGCGCCGGAATCATTGCCGATGAAAAGATGGCATTGCGAGAGCAGCGCGGGTAGATCGGCAATCGCAGTTTTGCCGGTGAGATCAATGGGCAGCTGGCGCAGTTCGGCGGCAATGGCGTTCGAAACGGGAGTTTCTGCCGCCGTGCCGAAGAGAATGAGGTCCGCGCCGATTTGCGACTGCAGACGACTGGCCACTTCCGCGAATCGAGAAGGCGGCCAGCATTTCGCGGAACCGTAGGAGGCGCCCGCACCTACAGCGATTCGCGGGGCGTGCGGACGCGCTCCGGATCGAGCCAGGAACTCGGCGGCTTGCCGTTGCTTCCGTTCGGGAACATTCATGCTAATGAATAATTCGTCTGATAGTGACTCAACCCATCCCGCGCGGCGAAGGAGTTCCAGATAGTAAAACTTTTCGTGCACGGGAATTTCGCCGGGCTTGGGAACAGGGATTGCCTTTGTAAGCAGAAAACTGCGTCCATCCCGAGCATAGCCAATACGTTTGGGAATCTTTGCGCGCCACGCAAGCCAAGCCGCATCAAACGCATTTTGCAAAAGAAGAGCAACCTCAAATTTCTGCGCGCGAAGTTCCGCAGCAAGTCGCTCGCGGCCGGAAAATCCGGTGTGGACGCCTTGCGGGTCATAATGGATGAATTGATCACAGATTTGCTGGTCGCGGTAGATATCGGCAACGTAAGGCCGCGCGACAATCGCGATTTCCGCATCCGGGAATCGCCTGCGCACCGCCCGCAGCGCAGGCAGCGCCATGATGGCATCCCCGACCCAGTTCGTCGCGCGAATCAGGATTTTCACGCGGCGACCCCATTGTGCGCCTCAAGTTTGCGCTTCAACGTCCTTTGAAACTCCTCCGTATCCGCGATCTTGACCTCAATCTCGCAGTAGTAGAGTGGCAAGGAAGAAAACCTCAAGTCACCAAGATTCTGTGCATCTTTTTCGGTCGTAAGCAACGCGCGTGCGCCAGAGCTCTTCGCAGAGTCTTCCAACCGCCGCAAGTCGTGCATGTTATAGGAATGATGGTCCCGATAGATAGCGCGATCGGCAACATAATTTCCCCATCGGTCCACATCGGCGAGAAAGGCCTCCGGGTTGCCGATCCCACAGAATACGAATACGGGCTGAGGAGGCAGCTCAATGTCGGAGGCGGTCTCAACTTGGGAGGTCGTCAGTCGTCTATAACGAACTAAACGAGTCGTTGCTGGAAAAATGGGAAACTCGGGGAACTCTTGAATGGCACGCTTCACGGGAAGCTGGTCAGTCACTCTGGTGAAAACGACTAGGTCCGCGCGATGAATCGCGGAAAGGGGCTCGCGCAGGCGGCCGCTGGGCAGCAGGGATTCGCTTCGCAGTGGGCGCGACGAATCAACCAAGAGAATATCGACATCGCGAGCGAGTTGCACGTGTTGAAAACCGTCATCGAGGATAAAGATGTCGATGGATTGCCGCGATTCGAGGCGTTGCCCCTCCGCGTAGCGATTTTTGCCTACTCCAAATAGCACGCGATTCTGAAGGCGGAATTTCATCAGTTCAATTTCATCGCTTGTGCCATTTCTGCCATGGTAGCCGCGAGTCAAAACGGCGACTCGTTTCCCCTCAGCGAGAAACCTTTCGGCCAGCCAGATCACCATGGGAGTTTTGCCCGTACCTCCAACAGTGAGGTTGCCCACACTGATCACCGCTCCCTTCAGTTTCTTTCGCTTCAGCCAGCCGCGCGAATACAGCCAAGCGCGAATTCGAACGACGACGCCATAGAGCAAGGACAGCGGCCAGAACAGAATTCGCACTGGCAACGAAAAATTCATCGAGCAGCTCCGTCCAAAAGTTTCCCGATTTCCGCGAAGGCACGGTCCGCAGCTCCGCGGCTGCCTTCGACGAGATTCCGCGCGGTCTCTCCCATTTTGTTCATGCGTTCGGGGTTGCGAAAAAATCCAATCCACGCGACGCCAACATCCTCCGGGCTTTCGACTTGCACTGCCGCTCCTGCCGCGACGAAGCGCGAAGCAATCTCCGCGAAATTCTCCATGGAAGGCCCGAACACTGGAATTTTACCGAAGGCCGCAGGTTCGAGTATGTTGTGTCCGCCCGAAGGGACCAGCGAGCCTCCGACGAACACTCCATCAGCAACGCGATAAAGGGACGCGAGTTCGCCGATACTGTCCACCAGCACGACCGTAACATCCTCGGATATCGTGCCGTTCTCCGAGCCGCCGGCGGCGCGGTACGGCCCCGGTATCGCCAGCTTCGAACGCCGGATAAATTTTCGATGCGATTCATCAATGAACTCAGCCGCGGAATCAAAGCGCTCCGGCTTGCGCGGCGCGAGGACCAGCAGCGCCTTGGGATACTCGCCTTGCAAGGTTCCAAAAGCGATGAGGACGTGCGGCTCTTCCGTTGCTACTACGCTCCCCGCAACAATGACCGGCGAGCGCCCCCGGCGTTTCGCTTCTTCCTCCAGCCAAATCGACAGCGGCGTAGCAGCCGGAAGCTCGAAGTCATATTTCAAGTTGCCGCTGACGCGCACACGGTCCGCCGGCGTCCCAAGCGCGCGAATGCGCTCCGCATCTTTTTCGCTCTGCATGAGGAAGCCGCTGGCCTTGGAAAGCGTATCCTTCAGGAACGGCCGAAGAAAGAAACCGAGGAGTCTCATAAAACGCTGATACCGCTCGAAGGACCGGTCGGAGATTCGCCCGCTGATAAAAAGTACCGGAATCTTTATCTTCTCCGCTTCCCGCAGAAAATTCGGCCAGATTTCCGTCTCGAGAACGAGTACGAGCGAAGGCCGCACGGCGTCCAGAGCCCGCCGAACGCAAAAGGCCCAGTCGAGCGGGAAGTAGATTACGGCATCGGCAAATGGCATGCGTTCCCGCGCGAGCAACTGACCGGTGATGGTTGTGGTGGAAACAATCAGAGGCCGGTCGGGGTAGGCTTCCTTCAACCGGCGTGCAAGCGTCACCCCCGAGAGCGCTTCGCCCACGGAGACGGCATGAATCCAGATCGTCCCCGGACGGTCCGCGGGAAGATTCGCAAGCGACGGAAACGAAAAACCGAGCCGCTGGCCAAGATTGGACAAGTACTTGCCCTGGCGTAAGCCCTGCACAAGCCAGTAGGGCAAAAGCAAAAGGGCCGTGAAGCCCATGAGCAGGCTATAAATGAAATACACTAAGTGTGGCTCCGGTCTGTCCCCGCACCGCCAGCAACTGGCGGCGCGCGACGCAGGGCAACCCTGCATGTCCCCCAGGAATCGAAGGCCTCGAGATGAGAAAAGTCTATTATAACCTGATGCCAAAACTATCCATCTCAATTCCCCTTCTCGCTCTATCGCTTCTGGCGGCCATGCCGGGAACCACCCAGCAGCCGGATTCCCTGAAAACGGCTTCCCTGCAATCGCATGAGGCCATGACCATCTCCGCGGTGCCTTGGATGGATCCCGCGCTGTACAAAGCCAAGTTTCCAAAAAAGTCCCCGTTCACTGCGGGAATCCTGGCGGTGATGGTCGTATTTCGAAACGATTCTGACGAGAGCGTGAAACTAGGCCTCGATCGCATCCGCCTGTCGCTGCAACTCGATGAGGAAAATCGCCAGCAAATCGCGCCTCTTACCGCCGACCAGGTCGCCTATGGAACGCTTGCTCCCACAAGGAAAGATCCCACATCGAAAAGAAAGACTTTCCCTTTTCCTACGGGTCCGCCGAAGTCCAGTCCCGACAAGAATTGGTTTGAAATCCAGAAGCAAGCGGAGAACGCGGGCGTTCCGACAAGCGTCGTTGCGCCGCACAGCACCGTGCAAGGACTGCTGTACTTCGATTTGCAGGGACAATTCGACCTCTTGAGCACCGCGCATCTTTACGTCCCGGATCTCATGGTGATGGAGAAAAATCGCTCTCTGACTTTTTTTGAAATCGATTTGAGCCGGCCCGGCAGTAACTAACGCAAGAAAAATGAGCCAGTTTGCGCCGTTCCTTGCGGTCGGCTAACATGACCTGTGCAATCTTTCATCCAACACCGCGGACAAATGCTCACCCTTCTCGATGAATTGAATCCGGAACAACGCCTCGCCGTGGAAACGATCGAGGGCCCGGTGCTAATCCTCGCGGGCGCGGGGACCGGCAAAACGCGGGCCATTACCTTTCGAATGGCAAACTTGATCGCAAATGGAGTGCCTGCCGAAGCGATCCTCGCCGTGACCTTCACCAACAAAGCGGCAGAAGAGATGCGCAATCGCGTCTCAGACCTTTTGTTGCGCGCTGGGATACCCCCAGCCCAGCCCTGGCTCTCGACCTTTCATTCGCTCTGCGCAAGGCTGCTGCGCCGCGAGGCAGCGGCTGCCGCGCTTCCGCGCGATTTCGCCATCTATGATGACGACGACCAGATCGCGGCGGTCAAACTGGCGATGAGCAAATTGCAGATCGAAGACGATTCCCTGACCCCGCGAAATATTCTCAGCCAGATCAGCTATGCCAAAAATCATGGACAGACTTCGGAACAGTTGCGGGCGGAAGCCTTTGATCAGAATGGGCGCCGAATAGCAGATATTTTCACCGCTTACGAAAGACTCCTACACGACAGCAAAGCGCTCGATTTTGACGACCTTCTGCTGCGCTCGGCCCGTGTGCTTCGGGAATCCACGCCTACGCGATTGAAGTGGCAGGAACGCTTCCAGTACATCCACGTTGACGAATACCAGGACACCAACCGCGTTCAATATGAATTGATGCGCCTGCTCACCGGGCCGCAACAAAATGTTTGCGTGGTGGGCGACGAGGACCAATCCATCTACCGCTGGCGCGGAGCGGACGTTTCCATCCTGCTGAGTTTTTCTCGCGATTTTCCTGCTGCTCGGATTGTCAAGCTCGAGCGCAACTACCGCTCGACGCAAAATATCCTCGATGCCGCTGGCGCGGTCGTCGCCAATAATCCGGAGCGCTTGGGAAAATCACTCAACGCGGAAAAAGGCGGCGGGGCCAACCTCAAGTATTTCGAAGCACGCGACGCGCAGACGGAAGCGGAATTTGTCGCCGGTGAACTGGAACGCATCCTCAACGATGATTCGGACCAGACCTGCGCCGTCGAATACCGCACAAACTTTCAGTCGCGCGCGTTCGAAGAAGTCTTTCGCCGCCGCGGCTTGCGCTACAAACTGGTTGGCGGTTTCAGCTTTTATAATCGCGCGGAAGTGAAGGATGCCCTGGCCTACGTGCGGCTGGCCATGCATCCAGAAGATGACATTTCGCTCTTGCGCGTAATGAACGCGCCTCCCCGCGGCATCGGCAAAACCACCGTAGACGCACTGCGAGAAACGGCGCGCGTGGACGGCACACCACTTTGGACAGCCATCGAAAAGTTTATTTCCGGCGCATCCGCAGGCCGCGCAGTAACTCCTTTGCGGACGTTCCGTGAAATAATTGCCAAACTCCAGGTCGCCCTGGCAGAGAAGGAGCCCGCAGAATTTCTGCGCGTGGTATTGGAAGAATCCGGCTACATGGAAATGTTGAAGGACCGCAACACCCCCGAAGATGTCGCGCGCATAGAAAACCTCGAGGAATTGACGCGTGCCGTGGCCGAAAGCATGGAAGCCGGAGAGACGTTTACCGATTTTCTGGATGCCGCAGCGCTTGTCAGCGACGCCGATCAATTCGAAGGCAAGCCCGGCGTGACACTCATTACTCTGCACAGCACCAAAGGGCTGGAATTCGATCATGTTTTTCTGACGGGCATGGAGGAAGGCATCTGCCCGCACAGCCGTTCATTAAACGAAGAAAAAGGGATCCAAGAGGAACGGCGGCTGGTCTACGTGGGAATGACTCGAGCGCGCCAGTCCTTGACCATGACGCGCGCTGTCTATCGTCGTATTTTCGGCAACGAGCAGCAACTTCGCGCTTCCCTTCCTTCGCGCTTCCTGGCGGAGATTCCCAGCGAGCTGGTGGACACGGCTCGTGGCTCCATGGCAGAGATTGGCGAGAAGCGCCGGTACGAGCCCGATCCGGAATATTCTTATTCTCCTGAGGAATTCGCGAGGCGCCTACGCGCAGGGTCAAAATCGGCTGTGGCGGCTCCGCGCAAGCAGGCGTCCCCGAGCTCGCTCGGACGGCCCGCGACGAAGCGCGGTGACAATGCACATCCCATGCTGGGACGAAAGGTTCGGCATCCCAGCTACGGCGTCGGAACGATCGTTGGAGTGGAAGGCGATGACGAAGACCGGCGCGTCTCCGTGAGCTTTCCCGGGCGCGGCACGAAAAAGTTTGTCGAGCGCTACGCGCAGCTCGAACAGGCGTAGCAGCATTGAAACGATCGCCTAAAAATGAGCTTCCACGCAGGTTGCGCGGCAGCGTTTCTCAGGGTACATTGAGGCACGCAATCATTCACCTAGGCGTGACAGCTAATATCCGGCTTCCAGTTTTCCCGGATGCGATCGGAGAGCATGAGTGGGATCAGAACTCTTCCGCTGCAAGAGTATCGACCAACTGCTGTCGGATTCGGAAAACGCTGAAGTCCGATTAAAAAAGTCTCTTGGATGGCTGAGCCTGACGTCGCTTGGCATCGGCGCGGTGATTGGCTCCGGCATCTTTACCATCGTCGGCACGGCGATTGCCGGCCAAAAGTTTCGAGCTTCTTCCATCCTGAATGCCCCGCTCCTTGAATACTTGATCCACCACTCGGCTTCGTTTGGCAGGCCTGGTGCCGGACCGGCGATTGCTCTTTCTTTTATCCTCGTTGCGATTGCTTGTGGATTCGCCTCCGTGTGTTACGCGGAGCTTGCCGCTATGATTCCCATCGCCGGGAGCGCGTATACCTACACGTACGCCACGATGGGCGAACTCATCGCCTGGATTATCGGCTGGGACCTGATCCTCGAGTACGCCGTCAGCAATATGGCCGTTAGCGTCGGTTTTTCACAGCACATGGTCAATTTGCTGGACTGGTTCGGCGTGAATCCGAATCCTCGCTGGATTTCACCGGCCTATCTCCCCAGCGGCCTGAGCGACTTGCAAGGAAACATGCTTTACGGTCCCGGCTGGCATTTTGGTTTTAACTGGCCCGCATTCATTATCGTGATGTTGCTGACGGTGATTCTGGTTCGCGGCATTAAAGAGTCCGCGCGCACCAATAACATCATGGTGATGCTGAAAATCGTAGCCATCCTTGTATTCGTAGGGTTCGCGTCGAAGCTCATCCATCCCGCGAACTATCATCCCTTTGCGCCAAATGGCTGGCCCGGAATTCTGACCGGCGGTTCAATCGTCTTCTTCACCTACATCGGATTTGATTCCGTCTCGACGGCCGCCGAAGAGTGTAAGAATCCGCAGCGCGACTTGCCCATCGGCATCATCGCCACACTGGTAATCTGCACGCTTCTCTATATTGCCGTGGTCGTGGTGCTTACCGGACTGGTTCGCTGGGACACGCTGGTGGACGACGCCGCCCCCGTCGTCAATACGCTCAAGAAACTTCATTTCACCGGTGTTCGCCTCGTCGTGCTCATCGGCGCACTCATGGGAATGATCTCTTCCCTGCTGGTCTTCCAGCTCGGACAGGCCCGCGTCTGGTTTGCGATGTCTCGCGACGGGCTCTTCCCCAGAATTTTTGGGCGTGTGCATCCTCGTTTCCAAACGCCGGATTTCTCCACATGGATGGCGGGCTTCGTCGTTGGTATTCCAGCCGGACTTCTCGACATCGGAACGCTCGCCGATCTTTCGAACATCGGCACGCTCTTCGCTTTTGCGCTCGTCGCGGGTGGCGTACTCATTCTTCGTTACCGCGAACCGGACCGCCCGCGAGCTTTCCGCGCACCCGGTGGACCGATCGCGCCTGTCGTCACGATTATCACCTGCTTGCTGTTGATGGCCGGGCTTCCGATCATGAACTGGATTCGCTTCTTTGTGTGGATGATCCTCGGGTTGGTTCTTTATTATTCTTATGGCCGGAAGCACAGCACTCTTAGAGCAGCAAATCGCGCATAAGAGGAATCGCCGGATGCAGAGATGGTCGAAATGCGGCTCTTGGAAGCAAGCCATCGTCGCGCTCGTTTCGCTCGTCCTTGCGCTATCCCTTCCGCCGGATTCGCGGGCGTGGGGCAAGAGCGGATCGAAGCTCGTCGTCAACAAGGCCATTGAGACCCTTCCGCAGGGTCTGCGGGAATATTTCGAAAATAACCGCGGCTTTCTGCTGGAGCACGTGACCGATCCCCTGGAGGCGATCGGAAAGACGCCTGCCGAACGCCACCATCACTTCATCGCGCTCGACAAGTACGGGAGATTCCCCTACGACACCCTGCCGCGCGTTTATAAACTCGCTTTGGCGAAATATGGCAAAGCGAAGCTGGATGCGAACGGGCTCCTCCCCTGGCAGATCGGCGTGTATAGCGAGAAGCTGACCGACGCAATGAAAGCTGGAAAGTGGGAGGAGGCAAAGCTCGACGCTGCCATCCTTGCAAATTACGTGGCCGACGCGCATGACCCGTTCAACACCACAGACAATTTCGATGGGCACCTGAGCGGCCAGATCGGCGTCAACGAACGCTTCGGAGCAGGACTGATCGACCGCTATTCCTCTTTTTTCCCCATGCGGCCAAACGACGCCGTCTTCATCGAGGACCCCACGGATCACGCGTTTGAAGCCTGCTTGAGCGCTCATAGCTGGCTGGAAACCGTTCTTCTTGCCGATCGCAATGCGCGCCGCGGCGAAAATTCATACAACGACGACTATTACGATCGCTTCTACAATCAAGCTGCCGCCATACTCATCCGCGAGCTCTCCGATGCTGCCACCGACGTTGGCTCCTACTGGCTCACGGCTTGGATCAACGCCGGCCGGCCCCAACTTCCTAAGTGACTGCTCCAGGATGCCGCCGCCTCTGCTTACTCCTCGTATTGCTTCCCTTCCCAAAGCCGAGCTGCACCTCCATCTTGAAGGGTCCATCCAGCCAGCCACCGTCTGCGCGCTGACTGCACGGCACGGCGTCATCATCACCGAAGACGAAGTTCGCCAGCGTTACGCCTACCGCGACTTTCCTGAGTTCATCGAAACTTTCAAGTGGGTCACCTCTTTCTTGCGCGAGCCAGAAGATTACGGCTTCATCGTTCGCGATCTTGCCGAACATTTGCTCACTGAGCGCGTGGTCTACACCGAGGTCACGTTGTCAGTTGGAGTTATGCTCTTGCGAAAACAGCAGCCCGAAGCCAATTTCGAAGCCCTGCTCCGCGCCACCGAGCCCTTCGAACGCCGCGGCCTGCGAATCCGCTGGGTGTTCGACGCCGCGCGCCAATTTGGCGCTGACGCCGCGATGGAAGTCGTTCGCTCCGCAAAGCGCTGCGGCTCAAAAGCTATCGTGGCATTTGGGATTGGCGGCGACGAACTCAGCGTTCCGACCGAGGCTTTTCAAACTGTCTACGAAAAGGCCGGGGAGACCGGCTTACACCGATTGATGCATGCGGGAGAGATGGGTGGCCCGGAAAAAATCCGCGAAGCGATAGAGCTACTGGGCGCCGAGCGGATTGGACACGGTATCGCCGCGATCAACGATCCAGATTTGATGGACTTGCTCGCGGAGCGCCAGATTCCGCTCGAAGTCTGTCCCGGCAGCAACGTGAAAACGGGCGCCCTCGCCCTGCAACTCGGCCGCAACGCAGCGACAATCGAAGAGCACCCGTTGCCAGCACTCTTGCGCCACGGGATCCCCATCGTTCTCTCCACGGATGATCCCGCCATGTTCCATACCACCCTGCAAATGGAATACGGAAACGCTGCTCGCATGGGGCTGCAGGAAGTCGAACTCGCCCGTATCGTCGAAATGGGATTCCAGCACGCATTTTCACAGATCGGTGAAACCTGAAGAGCATGAACCAGCCGAGGCCAATGTTATACTGAACACATGAAAGCACACGTCTGGGTGATGCCAAAACGCACGGTGCTCGATCCGCAGGGCCAAACCATTCAGCACGCCCTGTCCGGGCTCGGTTACGCCGCCGTGAAAGATGTCCGTCAGGGAAAATTCTTCGTGCTGCATCTTGATGGCTGGAACCGCGAGGAAGCGCAGAAGCAGCTCGAGCACATTTCGAAAGAAGTGCTCACCAATCCCGTCATTGAGGAATACCGGTTCGAGATCGTCGACTGAACGGCCGACTCCATGATCAAAATGAGCCGACGCTCCAGGTACTCATTTTCGCTCTGCCTGGGCTCTTGCTTGCTTGGCCTTTTTCTGGTGCTGGCGCTTGCGGGGTGCAATACCAGCTCGCACACCTCCGACCCCCATCTGCGGCAGATCGATGAGATGCTCAACACGCAACTGCCACAAGGCACACCGAAGTCGCGCGTCATCTTTTTCCTCAACACGCAAGCGTTCCCGTTGGAGAATTCTGGCGACGCGAAAGTAGTCGTGGCGGTCGTCCGCCATGTCGACACAAACACGCTTCAACCTGCCACGGCCCGGGTAACTTTTCATTTTGATGCCAGCGGCAAGCTCACGACTTACGAGCTCTCCCCGGCCCCCGACGCTCCCCCACAGCCGTAACCTCATTCGCGACACCGTCGCCTGATTTCGCCGTGGCAAATTGGCGGGCATGCTACGCTCTTAAATCGCTTCCAGGAGACGCCGCTAATGTGCGGAATTGTCGGCTACATTGGCCCTAAGAAAGTTGTGCCAGTCATCATTGAGGGTCTGCGCAAGCTCGAATACCGCGGCTACGATTCCGCCGGGATCGCCGTGGTTACAAAAGACGGCAAGTTGGAGATTCGCCGCGCCCCCGGAAAACTGCGCAACCTCGAAGAAGCCATCGTCAAGTCCCCCATCGAAGGCACCTATGGCATCGGCCACACTCGCTGGGCCACTCATGGCCGTCCCACGGAAGAAAACGCTCATCCGCACCGCGACTGTACCGGGCAGATCGTTGTGGTGCACAACGGAATCATCGAAAACTACCTAGAGCTGAAAGAAAAACTCCAGAGTGAAGGCCACAAGTTCGTTACGGAGACCGACACGGAGATCGTGGCGCACCTGGTGGAAAAGAATTCGCAAGGCGGTGTTCCGCTGGAGGAAGCGGTGCGCCGTTCGCTCAAGGAATTGCGCGGCATCTACGCGCTGGTTTTCCTCTCCGCCAAGGATCCGCAAAAAATCGTGGCCGCCCGCCTCGGCCCTCCTTCAGTCATCGGTCTGGGCGAGGGAGAATACTTCGTCGCCAGCGACATCCCGGCGCTGCTCGAACACACCCGCCAGATGTTTTTCCTGGCCGATGGCGACATCGCCGTTCTCACCACCAAGGGTGTGCATGTAATGGACCACGACGGCAGCCCCGTCGAGCGTCCCTCGCACCGTGTGGCGTGGGATCCCATCATGGCGGAAAAGGGCGGCTACAAGCATTTCATGCAGAAGGAAATCTTTGAGCAGCCGCGCGCCGTGCGCGACACGCTGCTCGGCCGCATCTCCCAGGACACCGGAAAAGTTTTCCTCGATGAAATGAAAATCACCGAGAAACAGTTCCGCGAGTTCCACAACGTACGCATCGTAGCCTGTGGCACCAGCTGGCACGCCGCCCTGGCCGCAAAATTCATGATCGAGCGCCTCGCGCGCCTGCCCGTCGAGGTGGATTACGGCAGCGAATTTCGCTACCGCGACCCCATCATCGATTCGAACACCCTCACCGTGTGCATCAGTCAGTCCGGCGAAACGGCGGACACTCTCGCCGCGCAGCGCGAAGCAAAATCCAAAGGTTCGCCCACTCTGGCCATCTGCAACGTCATTGGCTCCATGATCACCCGCGAAGCCGCCGGCACAATTCCCACGCACGCCGGGCCGGAGATCGGCGTCGCCTCAACCAAAGCCTTCACCTCGCAATTGACTGCGCTGCTTCTGCTGGCTTCCTATCTTGGACAGGTCCGCGGAAAAATGACGGAGGAAGCAGCGAGAACGTTGATGCAGGAATTCACCCGCATGCCTCACAAGATCGAAACTGTTTTGCAGGCCGACGAATCGGGATTCTACGAAAATCTGGCCCGGCAATTCTTTCGCTTTACCGACTTCCTCTACCTCGGCAGGGGCATCCACTATCCCATCGCTCTTGAAGGCGCTCTGAAGCTGAAGGAAATCTCGTACATCCACGCCGAAGGCTACCCTGCCGGCGAAATGAAGCACGGCCCCAACGCGTTGATCGACGAGAATCTGCCTGTCGTCGTGCTCGCCACCCGCGACGAATCCGACCCCGAAGCCATGACTCGTTACGAAAAAAGTGTTTCGAACATCAAGGAAGTCAAAGCGCGCGACGGCATCGTAATCTCTATCGTCACCAATGGAGACCATCTCGCACGGGAAGCCTCCGACCACATCGTCGAGCTGCCCCCGGCACCGGAATTGCTCGTGCCGCTTCTGGAGATCATTCCCCTGCAACTGCTCGCGTATCACATTGCCGTTCGCCGCGGCTGCGATGTCGACCAGCCGCGCAATCTCGCGAAATCCGTCACAGTGGAGTAGTCCGGTCGTTTTCGCTAAAATGAAGGCATGTTTCGAACCCTCCGGGCAATTCTGTGCCTATGCCCGTCTCTCCTTTTGGCAGCTGTAGTCCCCACTTTCGCGCAAACTCCTGACGCAGCCACTGCACCCCTCCGTGAAGTGCACGCCGAGGGCGCCAAGATCCTCACCGAAGCTCAGGTCGTCTCGCTGACGGGGCTCCAGCCCGGCTTGCAGGTGGGCAAGAACAACTTGCAGTCCGCTGCTGACCTCCTGATACAAACAGGCCTGTTCTCGAAAGTGAATTTCAGCTTTCAAACTCGCAATGGAGGTGTGGTAGTCACCTACCACGTCGAAGAATCGCCCCGTATTCCCGTCTACTTTGACAACATTCCCTGGTACTCCGATTCAGAGTTGGGCGACGCCATTCGCAAGACCATCCCGTTTTTCGATGGCACCCTCCCCGAAGCCGGCGCTGCCGTGGAGCAAGCCGCCACCGCCGTCAAAGATCTGCTCTCATCCCGCGGCTTGCAGGCCTCGCTCGCGCACACCGTTCTCGCTAATCCCATCGGCGAAGGCAATGTTCAGGAGTTTCAGATCGAAGGCGCGGCCCTGCAGATCTCGAAACTGGAATTCGGCGATCCCGCTCTGAACGAATCCAAAACCCTGCAGCAACATCTCTCTGAAATCCAGGGGAAAGCCTATTCCCGGATGGCCATCGATCTTTTTCTCACGGAAGCGGTTCGGCCGATTTATTTGCAGCAGGGCTATCTGCGCGTAAAACTTGGGCCACCAGAAGTGCGCTTGACCGGCAATCCAAATCAGAAGCTCCCCGATAGGATCCCTGTGTACGTTCCGATTGTGCCCGGCCCGGTCTTTCGGTGGAAGGGAGTCAAATGGACCGGGAACACTGTCATCTCGGAATTCACGTTAACCAATTTGCTGGGCGAAAAAACCGGTGATGTCGCGAATGGCATGCAGCTGGAAGAAGGATGGGACCGCATCCGTGAAGAGTATGGCCATCTCGGCTATCTCGAGGCAAAGCTTGATCCTGTCGTCACCTACGATGACCACGCCCAAACCGTCTTCTACGCCGTGAGCGTGCAAGAGGGCGTTCAATTTCATTTCGGCAAGATGGTCCTGACGGGACTCTCTCTGGCCGGCGAACGCAAGCTCTACGCGGCGTGGCCCATTGCTACGACCAACGTGTTCGATAAAACAAAGTTCGAAGAGCTTCTCCTTAAACTGCAGTCCCATCACGAGCAGGTTTTCGGAGAGTTGCCCGTGCATTACGAAACCGTGGGACATTTTTTGCAAACGGATCCGGCAAAGGGCACCGTGGATGTCCTTCTGGATTTCAAGTGATCCGCCGCCTACCAGACTGCAATCCGTGGGGCACTCTGGGATATACTCACCGCTGAGATGAAAGAACTCGTCCATATTCGTTCCGCCGACGGAGTATCAGCTTCACCGGAAGAAAAAGAAACTCTTCTACTTTCGCACTTGGCCCAGCTTCCGTCGCTCATCGTTGCGCTTTCAGGGGGAACGGACTCCGCTTACCTCGCGTGGGCCGTTCACCAATCGCTGGGGAGCCGCTCGTTGTCTGTCACGGCGCTCTCACCGAGTTTCTCCGCGCACGATCGAGCCATGACGGACAATTTCGTCAGCAAGCTCGGCGTGCACCACGAATTCATCGAAACGCGTGAACTGGAAAACTCCGCCTACCGCGCCAATGCCGCTGACCGCTGCTATTTCTGCAAAGACGAGTTGTTTTCAGTGCTGGATGAATTGGCCCGCGCACGCGGATTTGCCGCCGTGGCCTATGGCGTAAACGCGGACGACACGCTCGATTTTCGCCCCGGCCATCGTGCCGCAACGGAGCACCAGGTTCTGGCTCCGCTCCTGGATGCCGGTTTGCGCAAAGCTGAGATTCGCACGCTGTCTCATCGCGCAGGTCTGCCCACGTGGGACCGCCCGGCCTCCGCATGCCTCGCGTCGCGACTGCCTTACGGTACCGAAGTCACCCCGGAGCGCCTCGGCCTGGTGGAACGTGGCGAGGCCGCACTCCGCGAACTGGGCTTCCGTCAATTCCGCGTGCGTCTCCATGACAATCTTGCTCGCGTGGAAATCTCCCCGGAGGAAATGCCGCGCGCTTTCGCGCCGCCAATGGCCGCCACGATCGCCGCGCGCCTGAAGGCCGTTGGCTTCACCTACGTTTCTCTCGATCTCGAAGGCTACCGGCAAGGCTCGCTGAATGAAACTCTTTTGCCACCCGGCCATAGTTCTCTAAAAGCCACATCAGGAACATAATTCTGCGCCGTTGCGTATCTATCCATGGAGCATCACAGAGCGAAACTTTGAAGTCTTCCGGAGGATGAATGGGCCGCGATCGCAATCTTTTTTTTCTGCTTCTGCTGACCACGACCATTGCTGGTCTGGCGGCTTGTGACACCGGTCCGTCGGTTAGCGGCAAGTTCGACCGCGACTACAGCGTCTCTGGCCCCATTCGTCTCGAGCTCAACAATGCTTCGGGCGATGTGAGCATCACCGGGGGCGCCGACGGCAAGGTGCACGTCCATGGCGAAGCACGTGCCTCTGGAATGGGATTCGCCAACACGCAAAAGCGCTTGGATGATACCGTCGCAAACCCTCCCATCGAACAAAAGGGCGACACCATTCGAATTGGGAAAGAAATCTCAAGCATGCGCAATATTTCCATCACCTACACCATTCAAGTCCCCCATGACACCGAGGTCAGTGCCAACGTCGCTTCCGGTTCACAGATCATTCGCGACGTGCGTGGCCCCGTAAAGGTGCAGGCTGCTTCGGGTTCCATCCGCGTCGAGAAAATCGACCGCGACACCCAGCTAACTACTGCGAGCGGTTCCGTCTCCGCGACGGATGTGGGCGACGACGTACAGATCAACAGCGCCACGGGATCCACAAATGTCTCGAATACCAAAGGTGATGTGCGCGTCACCGCCATTTCGGGAGACATCCAGATCGCTGCGCCGGGAGGACGCGTTGAAGCCGAGACCGCGAGCGGCACAGTCGAAATCCAGGGCGCTTCGAATGACCTGAAAGCTCACGCCGTTTCCGGCCGCGTAGCCGTCCGGGGAAATCCCGCAGCAAACAGCTACTGGGAACTGAAGACGGCATCGGGCGGCATCCAATTGAACGTCCCCGCTGCCGCGAATTTCAATCTTTCCGCGCAAGCGCTCTCCGGCGAGATTCGAACGGACGTCCCGATCATGATTGAAGAACAGGGCAAGCACTCCCTTCGCGCGCGCATGGGCAATGGTGGCGCCCGTGTGGACGTGCAGACTGTCTCCGGCGAAATCCGGGTGAGCGGTTCGAACTAGGCGCGGAACCCGGCGCTTCTCCACGTGAAAGAAACAACGATCGCATAGCGACAATTCTCCTGCTTGCCTTTAGAATTCTGGCGTATGTCTTTTTCAACTTTTAAAGCCGGGGTGTTGGCTCTGACTTTTTTCTACGCTACGCCAATGCTCGTCTGCGGCCAGGCCGGCGCGTCGACGGAGAAAAGTCAAAGCAATTCACAGACACCTCCCAAAAGCACCGTTCCAAAACAACCCGCCCCTGTCAAGGAGCCCACGTCAGAAAAGGAGTTACAGCTGGCCATTGGCTCCGCCGGAAGCGATCGCGCGACTCTCGTCCGCAATCTGGAAGCATTCTTAAAAGAGTATCCGGAAGCACCGAACAGAGTTCAGATCTATCGCGCCCTAGTGGAAGCGAGCCTGCAATTGCGCGATAACGCGCGCGCCGCCGATTACGCCGAGCGCATTGTCGCTTTAAACCCCAACGACATCTCGATTACGTTGCTGACCATTCAACTGTTGGAACGCCAGAGCAATGAAGCCAGCCTTCGCCGCGCCGTCACGTATGCAACTCGCGTCCTGGACTACGTCAATAGCACGGCTTCTTCCGAGCGTTCCCCGAGAGTCTCCGAAGAACAATGGAATCTCGAGAAAAAGACTGACCAGGCGTCCACGCTTTTCTTGCGCGGAGATATTTATTTGAAATTGAAGGACTTCGCCGCCGCACAGCAGGATTTTCAGACCAGTTATCAGCTTCTTCCGGGCGCCGGCGCCGCTGAAAGACTGGGAGAAATTGCCGAGCTTAAAAAAGATTGGAATACCGCCATCACCGAATACGCGCGCGCCTTCGCCCTCGCGGAAGGAAAGAGTGGCAACGTCAGCCGCAAGGAAATCCGCCAGAAACTCGGAAATGTCTGGCGCATGGCGCACCGCTCTGATGATGGATTGGGAGACTATCTGCTCCGCACTTACGACGAAGTCTCGCAACTTTCCGGCACAGCAAAGCCGAAGAAAAACGCGCAAGCTCGCGAAATTTCGGAATTCACTGTTCGGAAGGCGCCCGAAGGCACTACGTTTCCTTTGCGCGACACGAAAGGCAAAGTTCTTGTTCTGAATTTCTGGGCCACCTGGTGCGGTCCCTGTCACGCCCTGGAGCCGCAATTCGCGCGCGTCGCCATGGAGTTTCAGGGCTCTCCGGATGTGCTCTTTCTGGCCGCGAATTGCGACGAAGACGAAACTCTGGTGGCTCCCTACCTGGAGGAGGACAAACCCCACACCGCGGTCGTTTTCGCCGACGGCCTCGACCGGCTCTTTGCCGTCAAATCTTACCCTACTGTCTTGGTCATCGATCGCGACGGCACAATTGCATATCGCTCCGATGGGTTCAGTCCGGAAACCTTTGAGCAGGATCTCGCAGCCGCGGTGCGGCGCACGCTTGTTCGAACAGATGCTACGGTCCCCGCTAACGATCCCGCTCGCTAACCGTGCGTTGAGGAAGACTGCGGATATTTTTCGGCGACGTCCCGCGCAGCAAGAATCGTATTGACGTGTATGCGCACCGTGTCTTCGACCCGCCGCGCGTAGCCGCCGGCCAGAACGGTCGCCACAGGAATCCTTCTGCAGCACGCTTCTTCAAATACCTTGCGGTCGCGCTCCTTCAGTCCTTCCTTCGTTAGCGACAATCCGCCGAGCTGATCCTCGCAATACGGGTCGGCACCGCCAACGTAGAACAAAATCTCCGGCTGAAACTCATCGAACGCTTTCTGGATTGCAGGAATCAGCGCACCTAAATATTCACTGTCATCGGCGCGATCATCCAAATTCAGATCGATGCTCGAAGGCGGCTTGTGCGCCGGATAATTGTTTTCCTGATGAATGGAGATGGTAAAGACCGTCGCGTCGTTTCGAAAGATAGCCGCCGTGCCGTTTCCATGATGTACGTCCGTATCTACGACCATCGCCTTTTTCACCAGGCCGTCCGCCTGCAGTTTTCGAATCGCAACGGCTACATCATGAATCGCGCAGAATCCTTCACCGTGGCCCGGATAAGCGTGATGAAATCCGCCGCTGAGATTCGAACCGAACCCGTCGCGCAGCGCCGATTGCCCCGCGAGAATGGTTCCACCCGCCGCCAGCCACACCGCCTCGACGAGTTCCGGCGAGTATGGAACCTCGAGTTTCATCACGTCGCTGGCCGTGAGCGTGCCGGTCTTCAGTTTGCGCACCCAGTCCGCAGTGTGCACGCGCAGAATGTCTTCGTCGCTCGCGGGATTGGGGATAAGAAAATCATTTTTTGTTGCGATTTTTTCGCGCAAAAGCATTTCGCAAATCAGCCTGAATTTTTGCGAGGGAAAAACGTGCGGGCCAAGATTCAAATCGTAGCGTTCATGATAGACAATTTTGAACGGCAGCATGACGCGTGGCGCGATTAGTTCTCGCGTTCGAGGATGAAATCCGGCAGCGTGGCAAGCGCCCGGTGGTACTCGGAATCGCGGCCGCCGTTCAGGCACCCCTTGGCACGTTGCGCGTAATCTTGCGCGAGATTTCGCGCCCGATCGAGCGCGCCGGATTCGTTCACCAGCGCGACGATTGTCTCCGGACGGACGGAAATAAACTCTTTTTCCGCGAGCACTCGCGCGACCATTTCGCGCGCGTCGCGGTGTCCGTTTTCCATCGCGTAAATGAGAGGCAACGTGACTTTGCCTTCTTTCAGATCGCTCAGGACCGGCTTTCCCAGTTGCTGCGCCGACGCCGTAAAATCCAGCAGATCGTCCACGAGTTGAAACGCAAGGCCGGCGTACCTGCCGTAATCTGCAAGCGCCTGCTCCTCTTTACCCTCGAGGCCCCCAAGCACCGCGCCAAGACGCGCGCAGCCGCTGAAGAGACATGCGGTCTTGTAGGTGGCCAGCCGCAGCGCATCATCTTCCGTTACGTCAATGCGGCCGATTTTGGAAAGCTGGATCAATTCCCCTTCCACCATTTTCTGCGTCAGATCGATGAGGATATCGAGGATGCGAAAATTGCGCTCTTCCAGGGCCATTTGAAACGATTGCATGTACAGCCAGTCACCAGTGAGCACGCTGCGGTGATTACCCCATCGGGAATTGGCAGAGGGGCGGCCGCGGCGCGTGTCCGCACTGTCGATGACGTCGTCGTGAATCAACGTCGCGCTGTGGAGAAGTTCAACCACGGCGGCGAGGCGAATGGCGCTGCGATCCTTTCGGCCCGCCATGCTCGCCGAAAGCAGCAGTAGAGCCGGGCGAAGGCGCTTCCCTCCTCCTCCCAAAAGGTAGGCGGTAATTTCAGACACGGGCGGGAAAGCCGTATCGCTTTGGCGTGCAAGCTCCTCCTCGACCAGAACGAGGTCGTCACGGACAAGATCAAAAATCTCTTTGACCGTCAGCAGCGCGATAGCGTGTCTCCTGAACTAACTCTTTTCGTTGTGACCTAAGGCCGCGAGACGCGCCGGCCGGGAAAGGCCGAAGAAGCGCCGAAAATTTTCGGAGGTCGTGGCGGCAACTTCGTCCGGCGACAAGTTTCTCACACTCCCAAGTGTACGCGCCACTTCCGCCACATAGGCAGGTTCATTGCGCTTGCCGCGAAAAGGCTGCGGCGCGAGATACGGAGCGTCCGTCTCAATCAAAATATTCTCCAGGGGCAACTCTTTCGCAACGTCGCGAATGTTCTGCGTTTTCGGATAGGTCGAATTCCCTGCAAAAGAAACCAGGAAGCCCATTTCAATTCCTCGCCGCGCGTCCTCAAGAGTGCTTGTAAAACAGTGCAAGATTCCGCCTAGGCCAGTAGGTTTCCAGACCTCTTCCAGAAGATTCAAACAGTCGGGCCACGCATCGCGGCAATGAATGATGATCGGCAACTTGGCCTGCTGCGCAAGCGCCATCTGCTCGCGAAAAACGCGCTGTTGCACGTGGCGAGGCGAGTGGTCGTAGAAATAGTCGAGACCAATTTCACCCCAGGCGATGACCTTTTCATGCCTGGCGAGTGTGGCGAGTTGTTCGAGATGTTTTGGTGTGACTTGTTCCGCTTCGTGCGGGTGAATGCCGACGGTGGCGTAGATCCAATCATGTTGGTCAGCAAAGGGGATGGCGGAATCCAGTTTCTCGGGGCCTGGACCGGTGCCAATGGCGAGCAATGCAGAGACTCCGGCCACACGGGCGCGATCAAGCATGGCTTCGCGGTCCTCCGCGAACTGCGGGAAGTCAATGTGCGCGTGTGAGTCGATCAGGTCCATTTGTTAAAAGAGAGCAGTAAACAGTGATCAGTTCTCAGTAAGAACGGAGCGAGGGTGCTTCAAGAATTCGTCTGGCCGCCACGTCCCCTCGCGTTGCATCTCGATCCCCTTGTTAAGTATGAAAACTCATTTCAAGCGTGCTCCGACTTCGACTTCCTCGAGGAAGCCGGCTAGGACGGGACGGCCTTCGGGGCCGACGGAGGCGGCGACGATCATGCCGTTGGATTCAACTCCGCGGAGTTTGCGCGGCGCGAGATTCACGACTACGGCGACTTTGCGACCGACGAGCGCTTCGGGTTCGTAATATTGCGCGATACCAGCGCAAATCTGACGAATCTCTGTGCCGATGTCCACGGTGAGTTTCAGCAGTTTGTCCGCGCCGACGATGCGTTCGGCGGTTTTGATCTGCCCGACGCGCATCTCGACCTTGGCGAAGTCCTCGATGCCGATTTTCTCCGGCGCGGCTTGCGGAGCTGCAGCTGCTGCGGCGGCGCCTGCGGCTGGAGTGCTCGCTGGCGTTGGCGCTGTCACGGGCGAGGGCTGCTCTTGTGCCTCGTTTTCCATGGCTTCCATCCTCTCAATTGCTTCTGTTTTTTCAATGCGTGGGAAAAGCGCTTGTGACTTGCCAAGAGTCGTGCCCGGCGTAAGTTGTCCCCAGCGCAGCCCGTCCAATGCAATAGACCCGGGCTGTCCCTGTTGGCCGAGCAGCCCCCACACTTTTGTGGTGCTCTCCGGCAAAACGGGATGCGTCAACACCGTTACAATTCGCAGAACTTCCGCCGTGGTCCAAAGAATTGTTGCGCGGCGCTCCTTGTCGGAGTCGCTTTCGCTGAGCGACCACGGATGCTCGGTTGTCAGATATTTGTCTGTCGCGGCGATCAGTGACCAAATTTCTTCCAGGGCCAAAGAAAAGCCCAGCTTGTCGAACTGCTCCAGGACTTCACCAATCACCTCCTGAGCTTTCGTTGCCAAGGCGGTGTCCTGCGGCTGAGGATCGCCAGGCTTGGGAATTTTTCCGACGCTGTTTTTCTCGATCATCGCCGCGGTACGGCTGGCGAGATTGCCGAGTCCATTGGCGAGGTCGCTGTTGTAGCGTTGGACGAGCGCGTCGTAACTGAAATTGCCGTCCTGGCCGAAGACCGTTTCACGCAGAAGATAGTAGCGAAGCGCGTCCATGCCCAGGACATGCACAATCGGCCTGGGTCGAACGACATTGCCCAGCGACTTGCTCATCTTGGTGCTGTCCATCAGCAGCCAGCCGTGCGCCCAAATCTGTTTCGGTAATGGAAGTCCGGCGGCCATCAAGAACGCGGGCCAATACACGGCATGGAAACGGATGATTTCCTTGCCGACGAGATGAACATCCGCGGGCCAAAAACCAGTTTTCTCATATTGCGGGCCGCCGACGGCGCTGAGATATGCGGTGAGCGCATCGAACCAGACGTAGAACACGTGCGGCTCTTCACCGGGCACGGGAATGCCCCAGCGAACCGTGGTGCGCGTAATGCTGAGATCACGAAGGCCGCCCTCGACGAAGCTGAGAACTTCGTTGCGTCGCGCTTCTGGCTGGATGAAATCCGGATGTTTGGAGTACCAATCGAGCAGCGGTTTTTGAAACGCGGAGAGCTTGAAGAAATAGTTTGGTTCGGTGACGGTTTCCGTGGGCCGGCCGCAGTCGGGACAGTTCTCGCCCGCTTTCACGTCCACGTACGCATTGTCGTAAATGCAGTATTGGCCGGTGTAGTGCCCGGGATAGACGAAGCCGTTTTCGCGGAATAGTTTGAAGAGCCACTGCACCGTGTGCGCGTGCTTCAGGTCGGTGGTGCGAATAAATTCATCGCCCTGCACTCCTAACTCATCCCAAAGCGCGCGCCATTCCGCGGCCATTTTTGCAACGAATTCAGATTCCGGGACGCCGGCTTTTTTCGCGGAGCGTTCGACGTTTACGCCGTGCTCATCCGTGCCGGTCGTCATGACCACGTCGTAGCCGCGCATGCGCTTATAGCGCCGGATGGTGTCGCACACGATGGTCGAATAGGTGTGCCCAATGTGCGGCAAGCCGTTCGTGTAGTAGATCGGCGTGGTGATATAGAACTTGGGCTTGTTAGCTGGCATGTCTAGTGAGTTTTCCCGCTCGTTTCGTACACGCGGAGGGCTTCGCTGATGACGCGCTGCAACGGCACGTTTTTCTCGACGGCCAGCTTGCGGCAGTCGTCGTATTCTGGCGCGACGTGCAGAATGCGTCCGTTCACACGGGAAATCTTGATGCGCACATCCCCGAAAACCGTGGCGACATTCAAGAATTCACGCGGGAGCGTACGGCGCTGCGCGCGATAGGTGCGCGCGCCAAATGTGGTGGTCTCCGCAAAAATGAGAGACATCAGCGCGTTGGTGTCCTGTGGCTTGCACAAAACCGTGAGCAAGGTGCCGGGGCGATTCTTTTTCATTTGCACAGGCGTGGTGTACACGTCGAGCGCTCCAGCGTCCAAGGCTTTTTCGAGAAAATAGCCGTAAATTTGCGGATTCATGTCGTCGAGATTCGCTTCGATGACGGCGATCTCTTCGTCGAAGCCGGCGACCGTTTTTTCCGCGGCCTCGCCGATCATGATGCGCACGACGTTGGGCTGGCCCTCCAGGTCGGCTGTTCCCGCACCATACCCGATCGCAGAAACACTCATCGCCGGCTGTGGACCGAAAGAATCACAAAGCGTCGCGACGATGGCCGCACCCGTTGGCGTAACGAGTTCTTTCTGCACGCCGTTGGAGTACGTCGGCTTGCCCTGTAACAGATTTGCGGTGGCCGGTGCAGGCACGGGCAAGATGCCGTGCGCCATTTTTGCAGTTCCACCGCCGACGTTCAACGCCGAGCAGGCAAACTTTTCAATGCCAAGCGCATGGAAGCCGATACAGGCGCCAACAATGTCCACGATGGCGTCAACGGCGCCGACTTCGTGAAAGTGAATTTTTTCGAGAGGCACGTCGTGGACGCCGGCTTCGGCTTCACCAAGTTTGGTGAAGATCGCCGTCGCACGTTCGCGCACCTGCGGGGAGAGCTGCGATTCTTGCAATATCTCCAGGATCGCGCTGAGCGAGCGGTGCTTTTGCTGATCCTCGGTCTTGACAGTGACGAAGGTGGCGGCCATGCTGCTTTTCCATACTTTTTCGGCGCTGAGTTCCCAGCCAGAGACTTGCAGGCCGCGAAGTTCGACGCGGAGGTGCTCCACGGAGCATCCGGCGTCGACCAGAGCGCCGAGGGTCATGTCACCGCTAATGCCCGAAAAACAATCAAAATAAGCAAGTTTCATGGGATGCCGCCGCCGCGCGGTTGAGATTGCCGCCTGAAATACCTGTCCGCCGGATGCAGATTGATACTATCGGCGGAGGCCGAAGGTGTCAAACGAAGGAGGTGAATGGTCACGCGAAGCTGGTGAGTAAGAGATGAGGTTGCCATCCGCCATTTTACGTAAGAGCTGATTCTAAAGAGGTTGCGGGGGTGGCAGTTTGTAAAAGCGAATTTTATGGGACTGGCAGTGACAGGTTCTACGCCACGGCGATGAAGTTGAAGCGGATGGATGGGGCGGCGGCGATAATGTCGAGAATTCACGACCGATGATAGCATGGCTGTGTTAACTTATTACTTATTAGTAAGTTATAGCACCAGCACTGAAACGCGGTTGAAGCACAATCCCCCATGGGCTATGGGGGCAAGTTGCATTTCGCGATCTGGGTTAAGAGATGGCTTGTCCTTTCTTTGACCCTTGTCAGCAGCATCTCCTATACTGACGGGATTCATTCTTAAGACTTACGCTCACTGAGGACACGTGTATCAGACACTGACAAACCGGTTGCGGGAAGCGCTGGCGGGGCACATCCGCGAGCAGTACGGCGTGGAGCTGGCAATTGTGCTGGAGCGGCCGCCGAAAATTGAGATGGGCGAGGCGGCGTCTCCGGTGTGTTTTGAGCTGGCGAAGCGGCTGAAACGTGCACCGCGCCAGATTGCGCAGGAAATTGCGAATAATTTCGGCGAGGTCGACGGGATTGTGAAGTTGGAAGTGGCTGGCGGCGGGTATTTGAATGCGTACTTCGATCGGGCGGCATTTTGGGCGAGTGTGCGCGCGGAACAAAGTGACGAGCGGCGAGTAGCGAGCGGCGAGAAAATCATCGTCGAGCATACGAGCATCAACCCGAACAAGGCGGCGCACATCGGGCACGTACGGAACGCGGTGCTGGGCGATACGATGGTGCGGGTACTGCGGCATGCGGGAAACCGCGTGCAGATTCAGAACTATATTGATAACACCGGGGTGCAAGTGGCCGACGTGGTTATCGGCTTATTGCATATGGAAAAAGTCACGCCGGTTTGGGTGAAGAACCGTGCGATGGAACCGAAGTTTGATTATTACTGCTGGGACTTGTATGCGAAAGCCACAAGTTTTTTTGCCGCAGATAAAGCGCGAGCGGCGAAGCTGCGCGGGGCGACGCTGAAGTCGATTGAGGAAGGCAAAGGCGAAGACGCGGAAGTTGCACAGGTGGTGGGAGATGCGATTGTGGGGTGCCATCTGCGTACGATGGCACGACTGGATATCCGCTATGACCTGCTGGCGCGAGAGAGCGAGATTCTGCACCTGAAGTTCTGGGAGGCGGCGTTTGAGATGTTGAAAAAATCCGGGGCGATCCACTTAGCGACGAGCGGGAAGATGGCGGGGTGCTGGATCTTGCCGTGGGAGGAGGAAGAAAAGACAGGAAATAACACAGAGAGCTCCGAGAACACGGAGGACACAGAGAAGAATGAAGAGGAGGAAAATTCGCAGGACAAGATTATTGTGCGTTCGAATGGGACGGTTACGTATGTCGGAAAAGACATCGCTTACCAGCTTTGGAAATTTGGGTTGCTGGGGAAAGATTTTCATTACCGGAAGTGGCCGAATGCGCCAGAGGGGCAGACGGTGTGGGCCACGACGAGTGATGTGGGTGATTCGAGCGCACCGCACTTTGGCGAGGCCGCAGCCCGAGTTTACAACGTGATTGATGCGCGACAGGCGTATTTGCAGAAAGTGGTGGCTGCGGGGCTCCTCGCGCTGGGGCATGCGAAAGCGGCGGAGCAGTCGATTCATTTGTCGTATGAGATTGTGGCGCTGACGCCGCGATGCGCCGCAGAGATGGGCTACGAGCTAATTCCGGAAGAAGCGAAGAAGCCTTACGTTGAGGTGAGCGGGCGAAAGGGATTCGGAGTGAAGGCAGACGATCTGCTGAACCGGCTGGAAGCCGCGACGATTGCGGAAGTGCAGCAGCGGCATGCGGAGATGAGCGCGGAAGAGCATCAGCGCACGGCGCATGCGATTGCGGTGGGGGCGCTGCGATTTTTTCTGCTGAAATTTACGCGGACAGCGATCATTGCATTTGATTTCAAGGATGCGTTGAGTTTTGAGGGAGAAACGGGGCCGTATTGCCAGTACGCGGTGGTTCGAATCCGGGGGATTCGGCGCAAGGGCATCGAAGCGGGCGCAACCAATGTGGAGGTGACGAAGGAATCCGTCAATCAAATGCTTGCAGGCGCGGAGGGCAATGGGTTGTGGGAATTACTGGTGGCGGCAGGATCGCTGGATTACGCGGTGGACGCGGCGATTGGGACGCAAGAACCGGCGTTCGTGGCGAAATATGCATTTCAGCTCGCGCAGGAATTCAATAATTTTTATCACAAGCACCACATTTTGTCGGAAGCGGACGAGCAAAAGCGGGCGTTTCTATTGCGGCTTACGGAGCTGGTAGAGGCGCAGCTGGTGAAGGCGCTGTTGTTACTCGGAATCGAACCTCCAGAGAAAATGTAGCCTGGCGCACGATCGAGGGCGCAGCAATGCTGCGCCTTTACAAACCGAGAGAAACACTCAATACGACAGGACGAGGTGGACCAGGGTACGAAGGGCGACGCCGGTGGGGCCTTTGGCGAGCCAGGGCTTGGCGTCGTCGTTCCAGGCGGTGCCGGCGATGTCCAGGTGGATCCACGGGGAGTCGCCAGCAAATTCGCGAATGAACCAAGCGCCGGTGATCGAGCCGCCGCCTTTGCCGCTACCGATATTTTGAATATCGGCAAAGCTGCCCTTGATGAATTCGCGATATTCGTCGTCCATCGGAAGTTGCCACATTTTTTCGCCGACGGCTTTCGCGCTGGCCAGAAGCTTGTCGGTCCAAGCCTGGTCGGAGCCGAAGACGCCGACGTTGATGTTGGCGAGCGCGACGACGATAGCGCCGGTGAGAGTGGCGGCATCGACGAGATGCGTGGCGCCGAGTTGCTTGGCGTAGTGCACGCCGTCCGCAAGGATGAGGCGGCCTTCGGCATCGGTGTTGAGGACTTCAATGGTCTTGCCGGACATGGCGGTTTGAATGTCGCCGGGCTTTTGCGCGGTGCCGCCTGGCATGTTTTCCGTTGAAGGCACGACACAGATCACTTTGACGTTGGGCTCTAATGCGGCGAGCGCGCGCATGACGCCGAGCATGGTCGCGCCGCCGGCCATGTCGTACTTCATTTTTTCCATGCCATCGGCGGGCTTGATGGAGATGCCGCCAGTATCAAACGTGACGGCCTTACCGATGAGTCCAATCACCGGGGCACCAGGCTTGGCGCTTGGCGGATTGTAAGTGACCACGATCATGCGCGGGGGCTCGGGACCACCTTGGGAGACGCTGAGGAGCGCGCCCATCTTGAGATCAGCGATTTTCTTTTCGTCGAGAATATCAACTGATAGCCCGGCTTCTCTCGCCATCGCTTCAGCTTTTTCAGCGAGGATGCGCGGCGTGAGTTTGTTCGAAGGCTCATTGACCAGGTCGCGCGTGAAATTCTGCGCTTCCGCGATGATGCGGCCTTTCGAAAGCCCTTTTTCTCCCGCAGCGCGTTCGGAGTCCGAATATCCAGCAACCAAGATTGTTTCGACATTCTTGTCGTTCTTCTTGTCGGTTTTGTATTTGTCCGTTTCAAAATTGGCAGCGATAGCACCTTCCACGACAGCTTGCGCAGTTTCTTCGGTGGTATCGCTTTCGCGGACGAGAAACGCGAGATTCTTTACGGAGCGAGATTTCAGGTAACGCAGTGCGGCCCCGGCAATTTTTCGCAGCGCGGCACCGTTGAACTGTTCGCGCTTCCCTGCCCCCACAAGGAGCAGCCTCGCGGCTTTAAGCCCCGCCGGCGCATGGATCAGCGTGAACTCCAGAGTCTTGCCGGTCAGCTCGCCACTCTTCGCAAGCTTGCGCAGCAATCCTGTAGCCGCTTGATCGATTTCCCCGATGCGTCCCTGAACGGGATCGGTTTCCTCAAAGACATACGAAACCAGAGCCTCGGTTTCGATCCTTGCGAACGGCTGGGTTACAAGCGTAATCTGCATGGTCCTTTATCGCCTCCGATTGCGATACATGGATTCTTCGACTTCCCTGCGAGCTTCCTTGGTGCGTTCGTCTTGGCGGCGGTCCCAAGACTTCTTGCCTTGCGCCAAAGCGATTTCGACTTTGGCAATGCCGTTACGAAAGTAAATCCTCAAGGGGATAACCGTCAGACCCTTGGATTCGGTGCGGCCGGAAAGCTTGTGGATTTCGCGCTTATGGAGCAGGAGCTTGCGCGTGCCAAGCGGCTCATGGTTCCACGGGCCTCCTGGTAAGTACTGTGCAATGTGCGCATTAACCAGCCATGCGCCGTTGGACTTGAAGTCCACATAGGCATCGCGGATGTTGGCCTTACCCTCCCTAAGCGCCTTTACCTCCGTACCGTGAAGCACCAAGCCAGCCTCATGCTTCTCTAAAATATGGTAGTTATACCCAGCCGCGCGATTCTGCGCGACGATCTGCTCTCCAGACTTTGCGTCTTTCTCTGGCTTTTTCGCTGGCTTGGCCACAATTCCCTATCATAACTGTTGTGTGAAATCTGTTGTGTGAAATCTTAACTACCCCGTATTACCTGATGTAGGGCAGCCAACCTTACCATCCTTGCCCGGCCTCTAAACCGGGTGTTAGACTGCAAAGGCTTCGTGTCGAGGCCTCGGAGAGTGCATGCGCCGTTGGGGATACTTGTGTCTATGCGTCGGCTTAGGGCTGTTGGCCGCAGGCTGCCCGAAGGGCGGCAAGGACTATGATCTAGGCAAGAAAGCAGAGACCCTCCAAGACTACGACGCGGCGTTAAGTCATTACCAGAAGGCCCTCAAGGCGGATCCCTACAACGCCAACTACAAAATCAGACTGGATCAGATTCGTTTCGAAGCGGGCGAACAACACCTCAAGGCGGGCGTGGCGCTGAGGAAAAAGGGGGATCTTACGGGCGCTGCGGCTGAATTCCAAAGGGCCCAGGCTATCGATCCCTCAAGCTCCATCGCCGATCAGGAACTGCGCATCACTGTGGAGATGATCGCGGAGAAAAACCGCGAGGCCAACGCTGCCGCGGAGACCACCAGCGAGTCGGGCCAGCCACTCCTGGCATCCATGCCTCCGGAGATCAAACCGCTTTCGCACGCTCCCATCACCTATAAGGCCTCGCAAGACGCGAAGATCGTCTTCGACACCATCGGAAAGCTGGCCGGGCTGACGGTAATTTACGATCCGGACTTCCCAGCTCGCCGGATCACCGTGGATCTTAACAATGTGACACTGGAGCAGGCGCTGGATATCGTTTCGCTGGAGAGTAAGGCGGTCTGGAAGCCGGTGACGGAAAACAGCATCTTTATTTTTCCCGACCAGCCACAGAAGCGTCGCGATTACGAAGAGCAGCTGATCAAGACGATCTATCTTTCGAACACCGTGCAGCCGCAGGATCTTACCGAAATCGTGACCGGGCTGCGGCAATTGCTGGACCTGAAGCGCATTTCGCAGGTCAATTCGCAGAACGCCATCATCGTGCGGGATACGCCGGACAAGCTGATGCTCGCGGAAAAAATGATTCGCGACATTGACAAGGCCAAGCCAGAGGTCGTCGTGCAGGTCGAAGTCTTGCAGGCCCGGACGGACCGCTTGCGGGACCTCGGTGTGCTCCCCGGCCAGCAGGCCACGGTGACGTTCACGCCAAACGGCACAAGTTCCTCGACTACGGGCGGCACAAACACGACGCCTAGCAATTCACTGCCATTGAACGAATTGAAGCACCTCAGTACTGCCGACTACAGCATTACCCTGCCGGGTGCGACAGCGAACGCGGTCTTGACCGACACTTTTACAAAGATTATTCAGAATCCGGAAATTCGCTCCGTTGAAGGACAAACGGCAAAGCTGAAAGTCGGCGATCGCATTCCCGTGGCTACGGGAAGCTTCCAGGCCGGCGTTGGCGTAGGATCCACCGGTACCTCCGGCTTCGTGAATCCCCTGGTGAATACACAGTTTACTTATCTCGACGTCGGCGTCAACGTGGACATCACGCCTCGCATCCATCCGAATCACGAAATCAGTCTCAAGGTGGTCATCGAAGTCTCCTCGCAGACGGGCACGGCCACGATCGGCGGAATCCAGCAGCCCATCATCAGCCAGCGCAAAATTGAGCAAGACATCCGGCTGAAGGAAGGCGAGGTCAGCATTCTCGGCGGACTATTTGAAAGGACGGAAGCGCGAACTCTGAATGGCTGGCCCGGTTTCGCCAAGATTCCTGTGTTCCGCTACTTGTTCTCCGAGGACAAGATCGATCACGAGGAAAATGAAGTTCTCATCGTGATGACTCCGCGTATTGTGCGAATGCCGGAGTGGTCGAAGGCGAATTTGCGTCCACTCTATTCCGGTTCCGAGACGAATGTCCAAGTGAAGCGTGAGAGCGACATTCGCACACCAGCCGTGGCACCGCCCACACCACAGCAACAACCGATGAATCAAAATCCGCAACCAGCGGGTCCGCTGGCGGTTGCGCCCGGAGCTGCGGCGCTTCCTCCGACAGTTGCCGCTGGAACACAGCCGGGTAAGATTCATTTCGAACCGCACGCACTCTCCTTAAAAGTCGGGCAGACAGCCACCATTGGAGTTGTGGTCGAAAATGTGACCGACTTGTTCTCCATTCCCCTCTTGCTGCAATACAATCCCGCGGTCATCAGCGTGGAGGAAGTACAACATGGAGGGTTCCTCTCGGGCGGCACGCAGGAGATCGCACTGGTGCAGCGCAACGACAAGGAGCATGGCCAGACCATCGTCAGCGCGACGCGCCAGCCCAACACTCCTGGTGTAAGTGGGACCGGTACTTTGATCGGCATTGTGGTGAAGGCACTCGCGCCGGGCACTTCGAACCTGTCGATTGTGCAGGTCAACGCGAAAGATTCGCAGCAAAAACTGATACCGCTGGTCACCAGCGAGGCGACGCTGCAGGTCCAGCCGTAGCGGAATCGATGCAGGGATGTTGAGCATGATCCAATCCACCAGGCAGGTTCCAAGTCGGAGCACTCGGAGACGGCTTTGCCGCGAAGCGGGAATGACGCTTCTCGAATTGATCATCGCATGCTCTATCCTGATGATCCTTTCTTCCGCGGCGCTTCCCATTTTCAAATACACCGTCATTCGTCAGAAGGAAGCGGAGCTTCATCGTGACCTGCGCGAGATGCGCGACGCGATTGACCGTTATAAAGACACCGCGGATCGTAACCAGATTCGTGTGGAGATTGGCAGTGAAGGTTATCCGCCGGACCTCGAGACACTGGTGAAAGGCGTGCAACTGGGCGCTGGGAGCGACCGGAAAATCCGTTTCCTGCGAAAGATTCCAGTTGACCCGATGACCGGCAAAGCCGAATGGGGCCTGCGGGCTGTTCAGGATGATCCGGACTCCACAAGCTGGGGCGGAAAAAACGTATTCGACGTATACTCGAAATCGATCGGCACGGCGCTCGACGGGACGAAATATTCGGATTGGTAGTTCGAACGAGGGACTGAATTGAAACTGATGTCGCAAGATCGCGGACATTCGAGTTCGCCGCGCAATCGCCGTGCTGGCGTGATGCAATCTGGATTTACGCTGATGGAGCTGATGATTGTGATTACAATCATCCTGATCCTCATCGGCATGGCGGCGCAAAACTACCAAAAGTCCGTGTTGCGCGCGCGAGAAGCGACGTTACATCACGACCTACAGGTCATACGGCAAGCGATCGATAATTACACCCTCGATAAGCAATCTGCCCCGCAGTCACTCGAAGATATCGTGCAGGCAGGATATCTCAGGCAAGTTCCCAAGGATCCAATCACCGATCAAACAGACTGGGTGCCACAGTTTGATAGTGTGGTGCTGAGCCCCGATCAGGCCGGTTCCGGCATGGTGGATGTTCATTCGAACTCCCCTCTGACCTCACCGTTCGAAAACACACCTTACAATCAGTGGTAGTCTTTTCCCGCTCGCACAAATAATTTTCACCACGCCTGATTTGTTCGCAGCCTGCAGAAGTTTGCCCGAGTTTGACGGAAGCACGCGCGTCCGATATAGTGGTTGTGCGGGGTGGAGCAGCCTGGTAGCTCGTCGGGCTCATAACCCGAAGGTCGTTGGTTCAAATCCAACCCCCGCAACCATCTTCTAGTTTAGATACAACGGCTTAGGAGCCTCCACTCCTGAGCCGTTTTCTTTCAGGGTCCAACTGGGGTCCAAAACTCCCCAAATTGCCTTGCCAAGTTGCGCCGCGATCCGCTTTCCATCCTCGCTAATCACATGAGTATAGATTGTCTCCGTGACTGGTGATCCTTCTGCGTGACCGAGTCTCTGCTGACGCAATTTCTGCGATGCTCCGAAACTGTTCATCAGAGTTGCATTCGCATGACGGAATGCGTGGAAGCCGTTGCCGCGTGGCACCTGAATGCCTAGTGACCGAAGCAATGGTCTGAACTTACGACTAAGCAACAAGTTCTGATCCCACGGCGTTCCGTTCCGAGTGGCGAAAAGCAAGCGACGCTGATTCGGATGCCACGACTTTAAGAAGGTCCTCAAATGTGCGCAGGCTTGAGGTGAAAGCTCGACAACCCTGATGGAGTCGTCTGTCTTCGGATCGCCCAGTTTTCCCCGCCATGCACTCTGCCGCACTTGAAGCATTCCCCGCTCTATGTCTATGTCATCCACAGTCAGTCCGCATAGCTCACCAGCTCGCAACCCAGTTTCCGCCGCCAATCCGTACCATGTGCGCTGC